>CAYLYH010000006.1:0-77752 GCA_964388155.1 uncultured bacterium
ATCTGCTTCTAGTACGAGAGGACCGAAGTGGACGAACCTCTGGTGCACCAGTTGTCACATCAGTGGCATCGCTGGGTAGCTAAGTTCGGACAGGATAAGCGCTGAAAGCATATAAGCGCGAAACCTATCCCAAGATGAGATCTCCCTTCCTTTAAGGAAATAAGGCTCGTTGAAGACTACGACGTTGATAGGCCGCAGGTGTAAGTACAGTAATGTATTCAGCTGAGCGGTACTAATTAGCCGAAAGGCTTTACTAATATTTCGGTGTTGGAAATGACTCCAGCCTTGGTCCAAAAATAATTAATACTATTCCGGTGACTATAGCATAGGGGATACACCCGTTCTCATTCCGAACACGGAAGTTAAGCCCTATTGCGCTGATGGTACTGCGCGGGAGACCAGCGTGGGAGAGTAGGTCGTTGCCGGGAACTATTGAAAGCCCCATCCACCAGTTGGCGGATCGGGGCTTTTTTTTTATTCATTGCAATAACCCATACCTGAATCCTTAAGGATAGAGCGCTGGATGACTGCTTGATTGGCCTGGTATTAAATTAGTGAGTGGTTTACCACGTAAAATGCGGGAGCGGAAAAATATATCACCGTGGGAGAATGATTGTTTTACACTCTTATTTCTTTACTCCCCGATTACCAAAGTTGCCTGACACTTGCCTTCTGACTCCTGTATTCTGTCTTCTGTTTGTGACAAACCTCACATTCTTTTATCCCCTTCTAAAATGGGTTGTATTCTGACCTGTTCAACTGGTAAATTGACCAGAGGAGTAAAGCCATGAAAAAATACATTCACACATATTTATCTCATTTTATCTTCTTCGTCCTGATTGTCTTGTTACCACCAAAAGGAATAGGTCAAACTGTTGAATTGATTCCCGAACCCGGATTTTTTGAGTACGCGACATACTATATAAGCGGATTTGATGTCCAAACGGGTGCTTCTAATATCCAGCTTTGTCGATATAGACTTCACATTGATCAATCGACTCCAATAGTTAAAGTCGTATTCCGATCATCCATGGTTTCACCACAAGTGGGAATTTCTACCCCCGTGACGATTGTCGACATTGAGGTAGATATCCTTAATCCGCAGGCTGATGTTGTCTTTGATAACCGGAATATCTCTTTGGATACTCAGATGTTATATGATGTCAACGGGAATGCAGTTATTCTGCAGCCCCATATAAATGAAGTTATTAATGCTGCGGCGTTTAATGAGGTACTCAATACCGTACTTTCCAGCGGACGTTTACCTGACGGTGAATATTCATTTAGCACTAGCGTGTATTCCGGTTCTGATCCATCTTCGTTAACATTAGCCGGTCAGGATTCTAAAACCATCATTGTAAGAACGCCAACAATGCTATCACTTGAATCTCCCGGAGGAGTTCCGGCGGATATAAGCTCTACGCAGATTTATACGATATTTCCTATTTTTAATTGGAATGCCCAAACCTGCATGACCTGCGAAAATTATATTCGGGTGGCTGAATATAATCCTGAAATACATGCGTCAGCGGAAGAAGCCATTGAGGATGACCTTTCATTGCCGTTTGACCAAAGCACAGGCTGGGAATCTATTGGCGTACTTACATCGTTTCAGTATCCGGCAACAGGTGCCAGGCAGCTTGAATTTGGACTTATTTATGTTTGGCAGGTTAAACAAAGCTTATTAACCACTGAAGGTGAGGAGGAAATATTATCCCCGGTATGGGCATTTAAAATCGCCGATATGAATCAAGAACCCGAGCAAGACGAGGTGATCAATACATTACTTTTGACGCTTCGAAATGTTATCGGTGAAGATCAGTATGCTACACTGTTTGGACAAAATGGTGAATTGAATGAGTTTCTTCCGAGTGGATATTTTACCAATGATGATATCACTATCGATGAAGCAGGTGTTTCTTATATATTAAATGGAATATTAACCGGGTCATTAGAAATAACAAATATTCAGGTGGAGGAATAATCATGTGTGCTAAAAACAAATGGATATTCTTCCTCACATTGGTCGTGGGTGTAATTTTTGCAGGAGATAAAATTGCCGTCGCGACAAAAGTGTTTGGAAAAGCAGAGGTTGGACGGAACAATCCGGTTGTTTATTCTATGATCAAACCCGGGACAATTTTGTCGGATGGTGACAGAATTCGTACCGGTAGCACAGGGTTTGTAACCGTCATATTTATTGATGATAAATCTGCCTTAAAGATAAAAGAAAACACTGAATTAGAAATCACAGGAATCCTTTCGGCAACCAAGATTAACAAACAGATCAACATGGATGTTGGGACACTCCGTGCAACGGTAGAAAAACAAAAAAATACGGAATTTGTCATCAGAACTCCTACGTCTGTAGCCTCAGTAAAAGGAACAGATTTTTGGTTGATTTCAGATCCGTTTACAGGTGATCAGCTCATTGGCTTAGAGGGAGCGGTGAACTTATTGAATTTGTTAACAGGCGTTTCGATTGATGTCCTGGCAGGCTACACCGGAAATTCTACAATAGACGGAGCCGTAAACGATTCTGAAACGGATGAAGCAACCATTCCTGATGATCCGGATGAAGCAGAAGTGGAAAGCGGATCTGAACTTAGAATATATCTTGAAGGTCCCGACGGAACGCAAAAAGTAATATTGATCCAATATCAATAGTCTTTTTCCTTCCAAATAATACGGGTAAACTCTTTTCATGAATGCGCAAATAACCGGGTTCATAGGAAGGATTATCACTAGGTATATTTTACCATTTTCTATGTTGAGTACGGGCGGTGCAACCTCGGTTGATGAATTGTATCATAAGCCTATACAAACTCATACAGCCGGAGAAAATATTATAATTACGTTATCAACGATTGGAAATGTTCTCCCGATAGAAGGCACTGTTTATTACCGCACATCAACCCAACACCATTTTCAAGAGATCCCGATGCGGTTTCAAAATGCGGAATGGAAAGGAATAATCCCCGGGGAGCAAGTCGTAGCACCATCATTGGAATATTTAGTTATTCTACGGATGAATGACACAGATGTTATCGCTTTTCCGCGGGAAAACCCATTCGATACTCCATATCGCATTATTATCACCCCTAAAGAAAGGGTAAGGCAATTTCCCAATAGGGGAAAAACATTATCCTATTTTGATGAAACTGTTGAATCAAATATGATGATTCTATCGCCGGAGCAGGGTGAAACACTCCATAGAGATCAGGTTGTTATTGCTGTATCATTTTTTGGTGTGATGGAATTAAATCCTGGATCCATTCAAATTGTAATCGATGAGAAGGATTTTACAGATCAGGCTGAAATCGGGAGTGGATTGATTAGTCTTGTTCCTAAAAAATTGAAACCGGGAAATCACATAATTACTGTTTTTGCGCAAAATATTCATGGGATGGAAATGACTCCAATAAAATGGAATTTTAATGTAGTTAAATATGGGTTGGACATTACAGATAAATTTGTTTATGACGGATCATTATCTTCGTATTTATCGACGGAAAAAGTAGCAGGTAACGTTCTGAATATTTCAGAAGTAACCGGAAAAATTAACGGAAGCCTGAACTGGATAAATACTGTATCGAATTTTCGGATGACAACAAGAGAAACTCCATATCAACAATCTTATAATCGGGTATCATCCACAATAAAAATGGGCGAATATCTCACGGTATTTGCCGGAGACTTCTATCCGCATTTATCCTCGTATTTAATTGCCGGAAGACGGATACGAGGCTTGGGTGTTTCTTTGTCTTTTCCATGGCTGAAATTGGATATTATCACAGGGGAATTGAATCGCGCGGTTCAATGGCGAGGAGATGTCAATCAAGGGTATACATTAAATTCCATGTTAACAGAGGTGAAAGAGGGAGGCGGCTACACGTACTTTTTAGATAGAACCGGTTATACGTTTACAAGAAGGATAGATACATATCGCCTATCCTTGAATTACAAATCCACGTTTCATTTTGGACTGTATTTCTTAAAATCAGCGGACGAACCAAGTTCTGTCTCTCAGAGGATTCCTTCTGAAGCCACATTTACAGTAGATACTTTAGCCACAGGGATTACCCCCGGTGACTACACGTTTTCAGGATTCCAAACCGCTGTTTCCACCGCCAATGGGACATTAAATTTTCCTTCATCGAAATGGAGCGGAGGTAACCCTGAGGATAATTTAGTCATTGGGTTCGATACAAAAACGTATTTTGACCAGCGCCAAATAAGTGCGGAATTCAGTTGGAATATAAGTCTGTATAATCGAAATATTTGGGATGGAGCTATGTCCCGAACAGAAATGGATACAACACTGGATGACAGTTTGGATGGGTTTATTGGCGTGCAGTACGATGAGCACGGATTAATTACCGGTGATCCATCAATGATAGATACGACCTTAATTCTAAATCCTTTGGTTTACGAAGGAATATTTACGATCAATCCATATATGACCCCGTTAATTCCTTTTGATTTTACGTCCTATGAAAAACATCCTATTGCAACCATTGTCAACATGCCGTCTACGGCGTTCCATCTTCGGTTAAACGGGCGATACCCCGGCAACAGTTTTCACGTAGAATACCGACAGGTTGGGCCGGAATATGTCTCATTCGGAAATCCATATTTCACCAGTAATATTCGGGAATTTACTATCGGTAACCAGTTAGCCATTCTCGATCATAAATTAATAATAAACTTAGGTTATAAGTATCAAGATAACAAAATACTTCTTTCTGAAGTTAGTCCGTTGCGTACGTATACGTTTACGTCAGGTGTTACATTAATGCCCGGTCCGAACGTCCCTTCTTTTACATTAAACGTCCAATCTATTAATCGAGAAAAAGATATAGACGATTTTGATGATGGCATGGATATGCGAGAACAATCAAGGACATCCAATGCATTGTTTTCTGTGAATCTTCCGTTTGAAATTGCGAGAACAAAAAACACCTTGACCATAAATTACAACACAGTCAATAACACGGACTTACTTTCTGAGCGTCGACATCCGGGATATATCTTCCCAAAAACAGAAACAAAGACAATTTCCGTAAATATTACCAATAGGATTACACCGACACTTCGTACGATATTCAATGCGTTTCAAACTGAGATTGTTTTCCCCACCGCGATTGGAGTTGTGGCAGCCATTGATAATGTGAAATGGCGTTCCATGGGATTTGGAATACACTACGCCATGTTCAATAATAAAATTCGATTTATGGGAAATTGCTCAACACTTTCAAGTTCAGGTTCAACTGGGCTTAAATTTTTCAATGGTAAAATGGGTTGCGAAGTGGATATTTGGAAAAATGTTCGGTTACGTTTTGCGGGAAATCTGCAGCTAAATGAAAATCATCTGGAGAAAACTGACGAAGATGAGACAGAAAATAAGCTAGAAAATCCATCGACTTCCACTTGGGAAATGAATACATCTGGATTACAACTCAGCATTAACTACACCTTCTAATCATGAAAATAACCATAAAAGACATCAATACTAAACTCCCGGGATTAGGCTTAACTGTGGCATCCATTTTGGTAATAACATTTTTACACTGGATGGGTGTATTTGATCAATTCGAGTTCAAAACCTACGATTATAGATTCCATACTGTTCGCGGACCGCTAAGCGGCTGGAGAGCCAGCGACTCAACATATATTAATAAAGGACTGGATGTTGTTTTAGTCGAGGTAGACGACGAAGCATGGCGATTGGTTCCTGAGTCGTGGCCATATCCACGTGGAACTATTTGGAGTCAGGTGATACAAAATTTGTATAAAGCGGGAGCGAAGGTGATTGCGTTTGATATTCAGTTTGATGCTCCGGAAGCTAAATCTGATTATTTACACCAATTTGCAAATAGCCTTCAGTCCGAAGAGTTTCGACGCTTAATACCAAAACATGGAGATGTTGTGCTTGGCGAAATGATTGCAGAGGCGAAGGCTCATGGTACAGATGTAGTTATCAATACCAAAATGGTGATGGAGATTAATCGAGTTCCGCCGCAGTACATTTCTTACCCCACAGATGCCATCATGGCGGGAAATCCTGAGACAGGATTAATCAATGATCTGATGGATTCGGATGGTTTTTCAAGACAATACGCTGTATTAAATTATCTGTCGCACGACAGAGAACACGGATATCTCACATTAGGGTTAAAATGTGTCAAAGCGTTTTCGGATATCCCGGATTCAGAGGTTCCGGATTATGATCCGACATCCAGACAATGGACGTATGGTCCCTATAACATTCAATCGTACGGAGAATCCAATGCTTTTCTTGTGAATTATTACGGCCCGGCTTCCGGATATAAACTGGTCGGTGGAAATCTTCCTGCCTGGGGAACATACCCAAGATATTCATTAGCGTATGTGATTGATACAAAAGATGTAGAACTAGCAGAACCTTCTGAAGATATAGATTGGATGAGCCAATTCATCCCCGGAGAAATACCGGACTGGATTCTTGCGATTGATGATGCCGAAGAACGCTATGAAATGATTACGTTAATGGGATTAGGCGATGAGTTCGACATCACCAAATCTCCGTTTTACAATAAAATTGTTATGATTGGTACGACGGTTGAAACCCACCACGATTTCAAGCAAACCCCCTTTTATAATTATATGGGGATTTCACAGATTACGCCCGGTTTGGAAACGCATGCAAACGCTATTCAAACTATTTTACATGAGAACTACATTCAATCTTTTGGAGGTAGAATTACGGAAGTACGGTCAGATATTTATTCACATAGAGCTGTACTTTACCATATGGGTTTGTTAGCCGGATTGAGCATATTGACATTCTTATTTATCACATTTTTCAACCCTGTTCTCGCCGGTGGATTGATGATTGTAGAAGGACTATTGTATTTTGGAATCGTTTTTGGATTGTTTTCCGGCGATATCCTTTGGGGGGTGAAATCCATCTTTGCAAAATTTTTCACAGAAAACTTTATCCTTACGTATCCGCAAATATTTTCCGGGTCATTACCATTGCCGGGGCAGTCCATCATGTTCCCGCTTATTGTCCCGCTGGCAGGGATATTTCTCACCTACGCATCCAATGTGATTTATCAATACATCAATGAACGTAAAGATAAACATTTCTTAAAAAGTACGTTTGGGGCATATATTTCGCCGGAATTGATTGACCAAATGTATGAAGAAAAGCAAGAACCGAAACTCGGTGGTGAAGCAGGTTATCATACCGCCTTTTTCTCAGATATTCAGAGTTTCTCCTTATTTTCAGAAGTGATGGAACCTGAAGATATGGTTGCCTTGATGAACGAATATTTGACGGAAATGACAGATATATTATTAAAAAGACATGGCACGCTCGATAAATATATTGGCGATGAAATTGTTGCGTTTTACGGAGCACCGGTTCCTGTACCCGATCACGAGTATCAAGCATGCATGACCGCATTAGAAATGCAAAATAAACTTGGAGAACTTCGCGAGAGGTGGACACAGAGTAATTATCCGGAGATTGTTCATGCCATGCAGCATCGAATTGGAATGAGCAGCGGTCAATTGGTTACCGGAAATATGGGATCAAAAATGCGCATGAATTACACCATGATGGGAGATATGGTAAACCTTGGTTCACGTCTTGAGTCATCCGCAAAACAGTATGGCGTGTATATTCAGGTGGAAGAAACATTATATACAACAGTTAAAGAGAAATTTGAATGGAGATTTCTGGATTATGTCCGCGTAAAAGGTAGAAGTAAACCGGTTAAAACATTTGAACTTTTGGCAGAAAAAGGGACACTAAATCAAAACACTCAGCAATTACTTGATACGTTTCATCTTGCTCAAAATTTATACTTTGAACAAAAGTGGGATGAAGCGATTAAAACATTCAAAGAAGCAGAGAAATTGGAGGATTTGTTCCCCGGTAGGAATACAAATCCATCTACCGTCTTTATTAAACGGTGCGAACATCTTAAAAACAATCCACCCGGAAAAAGCTGGGACGGCGTGTGGACATTGACAGAAAAATAGTGAACAGTAACTGATTTCGGAGTGAATTGTCTGCTTGTGCCGTTTCGAAACGGACAGGCTTAACACGACACCAATTTCTGATACTTATTTTAACGTCATATTCTTCTCAGTTAATTCTTTTTTTCTGAGTGTACTCCTCCACAGAATTCCGTATTTTCTGCCCTTAAAATTATGAATAATACACGTGGAAAAATTCTCTGGGTTGATGATGAAATCAACTTTTTAAGACCTCATATCCTATTTTTGGAAGAAAAGGGGTACAACGTTGCTACAGCGACAAACGGACATGATGCCATCACCGCTGTGGAAGAAAACGTATTTAATCTGGTTCTCATGGATCAATTTATGCCCGGGATGGATGGCATGGATACACTCAGGCAAATAAAGGATATTCGACCATCCCTGCCGGTGATTATGATTACAAAAAGTGAAGAAGAATGGCTGATGGATGAAGCCATCTCTGAAAAAGTGGAACAATTCCTGATTAAACCTGTAAATCCCATTCAAATTTTTATGGCCTGTAAACAACTTTTGGAAACGAATAAAATTCAAGAGGAAAAAGTAACATCAGGGTATTTAAAGGAATTTCAGGAAATCGAATATCGACTTCAAGAACCGATGTCAATTAATGGTTGGTGGGACACATACAATCAATTAGTTCGGTGGCAACTGGAGTTTGATGAACATAAAGATACCGGATTGGGGAATATCCTTGAGGAACAAATTCTTACCTGCAATCGTGAGTTTGTACATTTCATAGAAGATAATTATCCAGGTTGGCTTACAGGGGATGTCCATCCACCGTTGTCGATGGATGTTGTAAGTAACACGGTTGTACCGTTGCTGGAGAAAAATAAGAAGGTGTGTTTTATCGTTGTAGATTCATTGCGCCACGATCAGCTTATGACGCTTGCTCCGATGTTGAATCAACTGTTTGACATGACGGTAAATTATCATGTTTCTATCTTGCCGACCGCAACGCCATTTGCCCGAAATTCAATTTTTAGCGGATTGCCTCCAGACAAGACGAATAGAAAATATCCTGAACAGGCGGAAGCATTTAGAACGCATGCCCACAGCCTAAATCAATTTGAGAAAAAGTTCCTATCGGACCAGCTAAAGCGGATTGGGTTAGCCGAAAAACGGTTTCATTATCATAAAATATGGCAAGCCGGAGAAGGTATCCGATTCTTGAATCAGGTCTCAAACTACATGCATTTGGATCTGCTTGCCATTGTCGTTAACTTTGTGGATATTTTAGCCCACAAACGTTCGGAATCTGAGGTGCTAAAGGAAATGGTACCGGATGAGTCCGGGTATCGTAATGCTGTAAAAACGTGGTTCGAAAATTCCTGGTTATATAAATTATTGAGACAATTAAGCGAAAGTGATTACAATGTTGTTTTGACGAGCGATCATGGGTCCATCCGTGTTCAGCGTGGAGTGATGGTTGGGGCAGACCGAGAAACGTCTAGTGGGATTCGATATAAATATGGACGCAACCTCAATAGTAAAGATAAAAATGCATTGATCATCAAAAAACCTAAAGAGTATTTACTTCCGGAGATGGGTCCGCAAACAAATTATTTGATTGCGAAAGATGATGTGTATTTTTTATATCCGACACAATTTCACAAGTATCAAAATTTATATAAAGGCAGTTTTCAACATGGTGGAATTTCCATGGAGGAAATGCTCGTCCCGCTTGCCGTTATGAAAAATAAAAACCGATGATGGAAGAACCTAAGGTATATCATTTACATTCTTTTGAAGAAACACAAATGTTTGCGGCATCTTTGGCCCAACGGCTTCCAGCCGGAACTGTTATTGCATTAATCGGAAATCTTGGAACCGGAAAAACGACGTTTACCCAAGGGTTTGCCAAAGGGTTGGGTGTGAAGGATGCGGTGGGATCTCCGACCTTTAAATTAGTGAGTCAGTATGATGGAGAAGATATTCTTTTATACCACATAGACTGTTATCGTTTAAAAAATGGTTCGGATTTTCTCAATATCGGCGGTGAAATGTATTTAATCCCGGAAGAGGGATATACTTTAATAGAATGGGCAGATATTATCGAAGATATTTTACCGGAGGATACTCTCCGGCTGCAGTTTGAAAGAATCCCTGGAGAGTCGGAAGAAAGAATCATTACAATTACGGGACATTCATTTTGAATCTACTCGTCATCGAAACCGCAACAACAATTTGTGGTATTGCCTATTTTAAAGATGGAAAATGTGAATATTCCATTGAAGAAAACATTCCCAGACTGCATGCCGAAAACCTCCCGTTATATTACCAAAAATTGATAGATGAAACGAATCTTGATTTAACAAACTTAGATGGCATTGCCGTCTCCATCGGTCCGGGTTCATTTACCGGTTTACGCATCGGATTAAGTTACGCCAAAGGGTTGGCGTATTCCCATTCACTCCCAATTGTTCCGGTTCCGACATTGCATTCATTAGCTGTGGGCTCAAAATCAAAGAATAATATTACGATTTTACTCCATTCTCACAGTGGCATATTTTTTCATCAGAAATTCTTATGGGAGTCTCCAGAGTTGATTTCTATGCAACATCCTGTGGCGGGTTCGTTAGAAAAATTGTTGGAGTCTATTGATAAATCCTCTAAGATATTTTACTTCGGAGGTGATAAACATCTGTCATTATTTAAACACCATGACATGCAGAGTGTTCTCCCCTCTGTTAAGTGGATTGGAGCATTGGCTGAAACCTATTTTCAAGAATGGAAGGAAGATGATCCAAAGAGATTAGTCCCGGAATATATTTCACCCTTTAAAACACACACAAAAGCAATTCGTTGAATGTTAGAAAAGGAACACCGGATGATGTTGAGTCCGTGTTCAATGTAGAATCAAGAGTGTTTTCAGATCCATGGGAAAAAGATCAAGTGCTCGATGAATTAGCGAATGAGACTTACGTATTATCTGAGAAGAACGGAATTATTGGTTATATGATGATTCATCGCAATTACAAAGAAATTCAGATTGCAAATTTTGCTGTTGATATTCCATATCAGCACAGAGGGTTTGGGAAATTATTTTTGAGTGAATTTCTCTCAACGGTTAATAAAGGAAATTCAGTAACTTTAGAAGTGAAGCAGTCGAACCTAAATGCAATAAAGTTGTATATTGACACTGGTTTTAAAGAGGTTGGCCGCAGGGATGAATACTATGCGGATGGAGAGGACGCAATTGTGTTACGGATTGAAATTTGAAAACAGCATATAGATAAAAAAATTATGGCATGGTTTAAAAGAATAGACAAAAAGTTAAAAGACGTTGGGAAAAAGAACATCCCGGACGGGCTTTGGGAGAAATGCCCCTCATGTTCAGAGATATTGTACAAACCTGAGTTGGATAAAAATCATTCGGTTTGTCGCCACTGTCAGCACCATTTTAGAGTATCACCGGATGTGTACCTTCAACTCATTCTTGATGGTGGAACAGATTTTGAGTTATTCCAAGGATTGAAATCCGCAGACCCGCTAAAGTTTAAATCTGGTAAGAAATATGTTGATCAAATCGACGCTGCTCAAAAAAAAACCGGAGACCAAGATGCCATACGGTGTTACTCCGGTAAAATGAATGGAAAAGAAATTATTTTGGGAGTTATGAACTTTGGGTTTATTGGCGGTAGTATGGGTGGTGTCGTGGGCGAAAAGGTTTCACGAGCGATTGATGTTGCTGATAAAAACAATATACCGTTTGTCTTAGTTTGCACATCCGGGGGAGCGCGGATGCAGGAAGGAGCATTGTCTCTGATGCAATTAGCTAAAACAAGTACGCGACTTGCACGTTTCGCCGAACATGGCGGATTGTATATCCCTATTTTAACCGACCCGACAACGGGTGGAGTAACAGCGAGCTTTGGAATGTTGGGAGATGTGATTTTAGCTGAACCCGGTGCACTAGTCGGGTTTGCCGGTCCCCGCGTTATTAAACAGACGATTGGTCAGGACTTGCCAAAAGGATTCCAACGAGCGGAGTTTCTTCTGGAAAAAGGATTTGTGGATCATATCGTTCCACGAGAGAAATTGAAATTAACGCTGACAAATATTATTAAAATATTACAATCGAAAATAGATAATAGTAAGCAGTGAGTAGAAAGTAGTAGCAGTAAGCAGGAGCAGTGACGACGCGGACACTTGAGTACTTTAACACCTTAACACTCTAACACCTTAACACTCTAACACCTAACATTATGATGCCAAAACAACCAAAGATATTAATTACAAACGATGATGGGATTCATGCTCCCGGAATTTACGCTTTATGGGAAGCTATGAAGGAATTAGGCGAGGTCACCGTTGTTGCTCCGGATACAGAAAAAAGTGCTGTGGGGCATGCGATTACAATTTCAAACCCGATACGAATCCAAAAAATTGAACGGCACGGCGGATTTACCGGCTATGCAGTAAATGGTACGCCTGCAGATTGTGTAAAAATAGCTGTACGTTCATTGCTGAAAGATAAACCCGATATTGTTGTCTCCGGGATTAATGCAGGAGCAAATGTTGGAAATGATATTATCTATTCAGGAACAGTCTCTGCAGCGACGGAGGGTGTTTTTTATAATATTCCCTCCATAGCCGTTAGCTTGGATTCTATTCACGGAGGAGATTTTAATCCATCAAAAGAAATCATAAAACTAGTTGTGAATAATTTATTTGAAAATAATATTCCCAAAGGAACCTTACTTAACGTAAACATTCCTAACTTACAGGCTGGTGAAATTCGCGGATTCAAAGTTACAAAACAAGGAGAATCTTTCTATCGTGATTGGTTTGAAAAACGTGAAGATCCACGTGGACGTATCTATTATTGGATGTCTGGCGAAGTTGTGACTCCGAATTCAAATTCTGAGATGGACAGCAGTGCTTTAAAGAGTGATTACATCAGCATTACCCCCATCCATTACGATCTGACGAATCATGACTATCTCGATGAACTAAAAAAGTGGAAATTTGAATGAGCCCTTCATCGAAATCCGGCATCGCTATCATTGATTTTGGCTCGCAATACACTCAACTGATTGCCCGAAAAATACGAGAGCAAAACGTGTTCTCTGAAATATTTCCTCATCATGTGGATAAAGAAATATTACTTCTGCATGCACCCAAAGCGATCATCCTTTCCGGAGGTCCGTCTGGTGTTTATGAGGACTCTTCGCCGGATTATGATTCAGCTATTTTTGAGATCGATCTTCCCATACTAGGGATATGTTATGGGTTGCACTTATTAACAATCCAGTACGGTGGTAGCGTTAATTCGATAGAACACGGGGAATATGGGTTTGCAAATTTAGAAATCTCAGAAGCAAGTAACCTTTTACATTCCGTGGGAGATAAAACTCAAGTTTGGATGAGTCACGGAGATACAGTTACAAAAATTCCCCCAGGATGGACTCCGTTAGCAACATCTTCTAATGGAGTGATTGCAGCAATGAGTTTTGAGAAAGAAAAACGCTATGCAACTCAATTTCACCCTGAAGTTGCTCACACGTTAGAAGGTCAAACAATTCTGAATAACTTTCTTTTCAGAATCGCACACTGTACTCCGGATTGGACGCCCGGGAATTTTGTTCAAGAGCAAATCAAGGAAATTCGTGAACGGGTTGGTGACCAAAAAGTACTTGTGGGAATTAGCGGCGGCGTGGATTCGTCAGTCGTCGCTACATTGCTACATGAGGCGATTGGGGACCAAGCCATCGGAGTCCTAATCGATCACGGATTGCTAAGAAAGAATGAAGCCAATCAATGTTTATCGGTGTTAAGAGACGGACTTGGCATTAACATACAACTATTTGACGAATCAAAAAGGTTTTTATCCAAATTGGTCGGAGTTACTGAGCCGGAGAAAAAACGAAAAATCATTGGTGAACAATTTATCCGTGCATTTGAAGACGCCTCCGGTGAAGTCGATAAAGTAAACTTTTTGGTTCAAGGAACATTATATCCTGATATCATTGAGAGTGGCACCTTGCATCAGGGAGGGCATGCGGCTGTGATTAAGAGCCATCATAACGTTGGTGGTCTACCTGCTGATATGAAATTTGAATTAATCGAACCACTAAAAGATTTGTTTAAAGATGAAGTTCGTAACGTCGGGCGGAAACTTGGATTGCCAAAATCGTTAATTCAGCGACATCCTTTCCCCGGTCCGGGGCTGGCTGTACGTATCCTTGGAGAAATTACGGAGGAAAGAATCAAAACATTGCAGGAAGCTGACGATGTCTACATTAATTGTCTTTATGATGAGAATGTGTATGACGAAATTTGGCAGGCGTTTTCTGTGCTCATCCCGGTAAAAACCGTTGGCGTGATGGGAGATCAGCGGACCTATGAAAACCTGTTAGCTCTTCGAGCAGTCACCAGTACCGATGGGATGACCGCCGACTGGTATCGTATGTCACCCGAACTGCTTTCGAAAATATCCAATAGGATTGTGAACTCAGTGAAAGGAATAAATCGTGTGGTTTACGATATAACATCAAAACCACCGGGAACTATTGAATGGGAATAACCGTTGATTGGTTAACAGTTTATGGTTAATAGTTAACAAGTATTTAGTGTGTTCGGATGAAAAAAAAGGATACAATCCGTGAGTTAACTTACAAATTTGCAATTCGGATCATTCGTATGGCAAAATATTTACAAGAAGAGAAAAAAGAATATATTTTGTCAAAGCAAGTATTGAAAAGTGGCACAGCAATTGGAGCACTTATTAGAGAAGGACAATATGCTGAATCGGATGCGGACTTTGTGCATAAATTGTCTATTGCATTAAAAGAAGCGAATGAAACGGAATATTGGTTATCTTTGTTACAGGAAACTGAATACATTTCGTCTGAAAAACTACATACGTTATTGGACGAAAATATTTCAATAATAAAGATGTTAATAGCCATAATCAAAACAAAAAAGAAAAATATTAATAATGAAAAACTATAAACTATTAACCATAAATCGGAAACCGTCATTATGTGTGGAATCGTAGGATATTTTGGGAATAAAGATTCTGTCCCTATTTTAATCAAGGGGCTGCAACGCTTGGAATACCGCGGATACGACTCTGCGGGAATTGCTGTGTTTGAAAATGAAAAACTAAGATACATCAAGAAAACCGGTAAGGTCAGTAAGCTGAACGATAGCGTTCAGTCTGAGGGTCTGGCCGGAAATATCGGTATTGCTCATACACGCTGGGCTACACACGGAGAGCCTAATGATGTAAATGCCCATCCGCATTTGGATGAAACGAATTCCATCGCGTTAATTCATAATGGCATTATCGAAAATTATAGTATTCTGAAAAAAGCGCTAATCAACCAAGGTGTCGTTTTCAAAAGTGATACAGATACAGAGGTTTTGGTACAACTTATTTCCTCGTTTTATCGCGGGAACGGTCTTCGGTTCGAGGATGCAGTACAAGCGGCACTTCAGGAGGTTGTTGGGGCGTATGGAATTGTTGCGATTTGTAAAGCCGAACCGGATGTGATGGTTGCCGCCCGCCTTGGAAGTCCGTTAGTACTTGGCCTGGGTGAAAACGAATATTTTCTCGCAAGTGATGCGTCTCCCATCGTAGAACACACTCGTAGTGTTGTATATTTGGATGAAGGTGAAATGGTAATAATTCGCAAGGATGGACACGCCATTCGAAGGATTGAAGACAACCACGTTGTTACGAAGCAGATAACAAATCTGGATTTAAGCATCGAAGAAATCGAGAAGGGTAATTTTCCTCATTTTATGCTTAAAGAAATCCATGATCAGAAACGGACGATTATGGACACGATGCGGGGGCGCCTTTTAGTTGAAAAGGGAACCGCACATTTAGGGGGGATTCACGATTGTCTCCCGAAAATCGAGCGATCAAAACAGTTTATCATTACTGCCTGCGGAACCTCGTGGCATGCCGGGCTTATCGGGAAGTATTTGATTGAAGAATATGCACAAATTCCTGTGCACGTCGAATATGCGTCGGAATTTCGTTACAGAAATACTATCATTGACGGCAACACAACGGTGATTGCAATTAGCCAATCTGGTGAAACAGCGGATACACTTGCGGCAATCCGCAAAGCGAAAGAACACGGGGCACTTACGGTCGGAATTTGCAATGTTGTCGGGAGTTCCATTCCACGCGAAACCGATTGCGGTGTGTACACACACGCCGGTCCTGAAATCGGTGTCGCATCCACGAAAGCCTTTACTGCGCAAGTAACCGTGTTATCCATGTTGGCGTTATTATTGGGTCGTCGGAATGGTTTATCGTTAGCAAAGGGACAATCCATTGCAAAGGCGTTGAGCAATCTGGGTAGCATCACTGAAACAATATTAAAGGATACGAAACAGATCGAAACCGTTGCAAAAGATACGGCTCACGTCAATAACTTTTTATATCTTGGTAGAGGATTGAACTTCCCCGTTGCTTTAGAGGGAGCACTTAAATTAAAAGAAATATCATATATTCACGCAGAAGGATATCCGGCTGCAGAGATGAAACATGGTCCCATCGCTCTGATTGATGAAAAGATGCCGGTCGTGTTTATCGCCCCTCATGATCAGACATTTGAAAAAGTACTGTCCAATATTCAAGAAGTCAAAGCCAGAAAAGGTAAGGTGATTATTCTGACGGACAAACGCACACAGGATGTCGTAGATTTAGCAGACTATTTTATTGAGATTCCGTCAACGCACACCAGGATATTCCCCATCGTAGCGTCCATCCCGTTACAATTGCTTGCGTATCATTTGGCGGTGCTGAGAGGATGCAATATTGACCAACCTAGGAATCTGGCAAAAAGTGTCACAGTGGAATAAAAAATACATCATCATCGCCGTTTGCGTGGTGCTGTTACAGTCTATGCTTCTCGGGCAGGGATGGCTGAAAACGCGAATGATTCGTGACCAGCTCAAGAAAGCGGTCGTCCACTTTAATGAGAAAAATTACGTTTCTGCGGAGAGAACTCTTAAACCACTTATTGAAGCTGATGCCGGGAAATATACGTCTACGACAATGCTGCTGCTAATAAAGACATCTGTCATGCTTGAGAAAGATGAACAGGCAATGCAGTTAGGGCGGGATTTTCTTCGTCGTTTCCCGAAAAGTACGTATCTGAGCGAGGTGTATCTATCCTATGGAGATATTTTTATTCGAAATGGAGATTTCTCTTCAGCCTTCCGGATGTACTTGAAAAGTCGGAAAATTTTACCCGCGGATACACTGTTGACAAAGATCGATCGTCGCTTAGTGAAAACGATGAAATATACGATGGATGAAACGCTCCTTGATGAGCGGCTATCAGTAGAATATGACAGTAGTGCACGTGCGATACTTTTTCTTGCAAAATCGTACAATCAATTGGCAAAAGGTCATCACGATGAAAGTGCTATAACCCTGAATCGTATACAGCCTGAGGCGGTTCCGGATATCTATTTTGATGTGTATGAGCGATTGATTTTAGCGACATATCGGCGGGACCCAAAGAATGTGCAAATTGGTGTTGTCCTTCCACTCAGCGGGCAGCATAAAACCGCCGGAAGGTCGTTTTTAGCCGGGCTTCGATATACAGCGGCTGATACCGGTCGCCTGCTGAAGTTATCTTATCTTGTTTATGATAATCAAAGCAGAGATATAGAAACCATCCGAGCAATTCAAGCGCTGAAAAAAAATAAGAACGTCCTGACGATAGTTGGTCCGATTAGTGAACAAAATTCACTCATTGCCGCAAATACGATGACGGATTCCAAACTCCCGCTGATTATACCAAACTCAACGCAAAACGGGTTAACAGAATTGTCCTCTTTTGTTTTTCAAATGAACTCCAATTTAGAACTTCGCGGGCGTTTTGCAGCAAGGACAGCCGTTTTGGAGCTTGGTTTGGATTCGATTGCTGTATTATCGCCCTCTGATGAGAAGGGGCAGCAATTGACGGAAGCATTCCTCTCTGAGTTGAATATTTTAGGAAAAGAGCCTGTTGCGGTAGAATGGTATTCTGAGACGCCTGAAGATTTAACCCGTCAGTTTAAAGTCATTCGATCGCGTGCATGGGAGCTTCTTCCAATGGAAAAGGAAACGGATGAATTCCTTGGGATGGAAATTGACAGTCTCGATGCTCTGTTTGATGTCTCCGGTGATGACTTTTTTGATTTACCCGAGACAAAAGAAAAAGTGATGACATCCAGAGACTCGAGCCGGGTCGTACTGAACACGATTGATGCGATTTACATGCCGATTGTCTCTGAACATTTACGGTATATTGCTACACAGTTCCCCATGTACAATTTGTCCGCGACTGTCATCGGAAATGAAGCATGGCAAAATTTGGATATTCTAAATGAAAAGAACATCGGACCTCATTTGGATAGTATGATTGTGATTACCCCAACGTATAAAACTACGATGCACGAAGGAATGTCTGTTGAAGAATCGTATTATTATTCTCAGGGATTAGATTGCGCAAAACTTTTGATGGGTGCCATGGAGACCTCAAGAGCAAATCGCAATAGTGTGTGGGAACGATTAGCCTCCACAGATGAGTATCACGGCGATGGGAAAATCATCTCATTTACCGGAACATCCCGGAATGTGAATACAGCACTTCAGGTATTACGCTACCACAGATCTGCTTTTCATTCGTTAGGATATTTTAAAGGGGATTCTCTTAGATATTTAAGATTTAAGAATTAAGATTTAAAATTCGGTATTCAAAATTCAACTATCAACTAACATCATTTTTCATTAACCCCCGTAAAAAACACGGGGTTTACGCTCTGCTCCAATATTTTCCATTAACTATTTTCCATTTTCCATGTTTATAGATTTATCTCATTATTTTCCTGTTGAAAATATACGTGCAGGGTTTAGTCTGCGATCATTTCCTTTTTCACCTCCCCAGGACAGAATTGAACTGGCGCATCAGCTTCAACTAAATTCTGAAGGTCTTGTCCTGCCGGAGCAAGTTCACTCCGGGAATGTTAAAATTATCACAAAGCCCGGAAAATATCATGATACAGATGGCGTGATTACTGCAGAAAAAAGTGTGGTGTTCTCGATACAAGTTGCGGATTGTATTCCGCTGTTTTTTGTAGACTCTGTCAATAAAATTACCGGGTTAATTCATGCCGGATGGAGAGGTGTAACAAAAAATATCATCGAAAATGGAGTAAATAAGATTTATGAGTTAGGTGCGGAAAAAGAATCATTGCATGTATTAATCGGTCCGTCCATTCGGGGATGCTGCTATGAAGTTGGTCCGGAAGTTGCCGAACAATTTGAAGAGAAATATATCCGACCCGGAAAAGGTGATAGGTCTTTTCTTGATCTGCATGGGACGGTGGAGAATGAACTCATTTCTCTGGGAATCCCGCAAAAGCACATCACGATGATGATTGAATGTACGCACTGCAGGACTGAGATGTACCATTCTTACCGGAGAGACGGTGAGAAATCAGGACGTATGATCGCGATGTTGGGATGGAAAATTTGATTTTATTGAAGAATTAAAATGAACGAAGTAAAAGAAGTCATTTACTCATTAACTCTTTTGTGTATTTTCAATAAATTCCACTTCAATATTTTGATACTATGACATTCATTGACGCCATCATACTAGGAATCCTTCAAGGGTTTACAGAGTTTCTGCCCATCAGCAGTTCGGGGCATTTGGTGTTGGGGCAGCATTTACTTGGAATCCACATCCCGGGGAACACCTTTGAAGTGGCCGTTCATATGGGGACGTTATTAAGTGTTGTCGTCGTATTTTCGAATGACATTCTCAATATTGTAAGCTCACTGCAGAACCGAACGACTCAGAAATACGTTCTTGCAATTCTGGTCGGAACACTCCCCGCAGTAATAATTGGGCTGGTTTTTAAGGAAGATATTCAGTCCGCATTTGACAATATTCGTTTAGTCTCAGGGGCATTAATGGTGACCGGTATTATCCTCATATCCACTCGCTGGGCGTCAGGGAAAAAAGAAAGCATCACGCTTTGGCAAGGACTTTGGATTGGAATTGCACAGGCATTTGCAATTATTCCGGGAATATCACGTTCAGGTTCGACGATAAGCATTGGCTTATTGATGGGGTTGGATCCTAAACAAACTGCACGGTTTTCCTTTTTATTAGCGATTCCTGCCTTAGCCGGAGCAGGATTGCTTACGGCTCTTGATGCAGTGAGTTCTGCTGAAACGATTCTTCCGCTATCCATTTTATCTGCAGGATTTATCAGCTCATTTCTTGTTGGCTGGATTTCATTAAAGTGGTTGCTTGCTTTATTAGGAAAAGGAAAATTTTACTGGTTCGGAGCTTATTGCTTTATTTTGGGATTTGTCACTATATTATTTTAAACAGGAGACAGGAGACAGGAGACAGGAGACAGGAGACAGGAGACAGGAGACAGGAGACATAAAAAGTTAATAGATTACACAGATTTTTATTAGAAAAACAAAACATATTTTGAGCACCAAACATTTATCCGCACACCACGATGCACAAGCCCTCCTTAGGCGGGCAAGCATCGGGCGGAGTCTTAACCCCTAACTCCTAACGTAGAACACCTAACACTTGAATACATTAACACTTGAATACTCTAACACCCTGGCACTTTAACCCATGAATATTATTAGTCTCACATTCATCATCTATCTCTTTATCATCATGGGAGTTGGATTTATCACTTCCCGGATGATGAAGAACCTGAAGGATTTTGCGTTGGGAGGGAACCGTCTTGGTCCTGTGGTTATTGCGTTTTCAGAAAGAGCTTCAGGGGAATCTGCGTGGCTTATTTTAGGTTTGCCGGGTGTCGCAATTGCCGCCGGATTATTAGAAGCATGGACAGCACTTGGATGCGTGCTTGGGATTATTTTTTCATGGCTAATCATTGCAAAACCCATTAGAATGCTCACAGAAAAATATGATGCTCTGACAATCCCGGAACTTTTATCGAAAAAATTCGAAGATGAAACAGGGACAATTCGATTACTTTCTGCAATCATTATCACGTTCTTTTTCACATTTTACGTCGCCGCACAATTCTCCGGCGCAGGCAAAGTCCTCCACGTGACGTTCGGCTTTTCTCACCTGGAAGGCATGATCGTTGGCGCTATCATTATCTTATCGTACACGATTATGGGCGGGTTTCTCGCCGTCGCATGGACGGATTTAGTCCAGGGGATTATCATGATTGGAACATTGGTTATCTTGCCCATCGTTGGTTGGATCGAACTTTCAGGGATATCTCCCTCCGCACAGGTGTTGGATTGGTCGACCTTGTATGGAGGACAAACCGGTGTAAGTGCATTGCTGGGGGCAATCGCCGGATTAAGTTGGGGGCTCGGATACATGGGGCAACCGCATTTGATCGTCCGATATATGGCGATTGACCATGCAGACAATATAAAAGTGAGTCGCCGGATTGCTATCGCCTGGGCTATCCCTGCATTCATGGGTTCACTTCTTATTGGACTTGTCGGGGCGAAACTCATAGCAGGTGGAGCGTTACATCATAACGGCGAAATTTTATCAGTGATGAATCTTGATGACCCTGAAAAATTGATGCCGATTATGGCGGCAAATTTATTACCGCCGTGGTTAGCCGGGATATTTATCTCCGGTGCAATTGCTGCGATGATGTCAACGGCAGATTCCCAATTATTGGTTAGCACAACAGTATTAACCGAAGATATTGTCGGACGATCGAAAAAAGGTGTTTTACAAAAAATAAATTTGCTACGTCTTGGCAGGATATTGACAGGCGTGATAGGTACGGTTGCATTTTATTTGGCGTGGCAGTCAACGGATTTAGTATTTGAAATGGTGTCGTATGCATGGAGTGGGTTGGGAGCGTCTTTCGGTCCGGCGTTGGTGCTAACTCTATGGTGGAAACATACCAGCAGAAATGGAGTAATAGCGGGATTGCTTGTTGGCTCAGTTTCAACAATAATTTGGAAGAATATTGACATTCTCCACATGGCAGTAACAGAGCGGTTAGTCAGTTTTGTTTTGGCGTTTTCTGCTGTGATATTATTTAGTTTATTGGATAGATTCAAAGAGCATGACGATAGAACTTAAAACCGTTATACGCTCAATAGAGAAAGGAGATGTACGTCCTGTATATTTTCTTGAGGGCGATGATCAATTTTTACAGCAAATATTTATCAAAAAATTAGAGTCAGCTTTTTTTGGTGAAGCCGTTGTTAATCGGACGTTGTTGACACCCGAAGAAATGGGTGGGAAGGAAATCGTCGACCGATTGATTGAGACAGATTTGTTTTCCAGTAAAAAATTATTTATTCTGCAAAATCCTCATGCGTTAAGAGAAAAAACCCAAAAAGAAATGTTGGCGTATTGTAATTTGCCCATCCAAAATCACTGTCTTATTATCGTGAATGAAGACAGTAGTAAAAAACGTGCGTTTATCACAAAACTGAGGTCAGCATTGGATTCTGTCAATGTCAGAAAACCCTATGAAGATAAAATAAGAATTTGGGTGAAATATTTTTTTGGTGAACATGGAAGAAAAGTAGACAGACATGTCATGGACTCACTGGTTGAAATCGCCGGTGATTCGGTGCATCATATTGCGAATGAAGTCAACAAAATATGTATCATGACAGACAAAGAAGACGCAATCACACCGGAAGTGGTTTATCAATTTGCAGGATGGAGTCGTGATTATCAACGTTGGGAATTTATTGCATCTGTGGCAAAAAAAGATTTGGCGAAAGCCTTACTTACAGGACGGTCTCTTCTAAACCAGAATGAAACGATGTTGAGTTTGATGTATCCGTTAGTTAGTTTTTATCAGGAGCTTCTATACGAAAAAATGTCACCGGGAACTTTTAATCCAAGGATGGGGTATATTCCTCTGCCGCCTTCTGTGAAAAAGAATATTCCACAGTTTGCAAAAAAGTTTTCACGGCAAGAGATTGATCACGCATTATTTCAACTAGGGGATGTTGACCATCGCATCAAGTCTACCACAATATCCGATGAAACAGAACTCGTCCGGTTCCTGTTTAGTGCATTCAAGTCCAATGGATAAAGACCACAGATATACGGACGAAGAACTTATCATTCGCTTTCAACAAGGCGATGAACGTGCATACATAGAGCTTGTCAGGCGTTATCGTGATCGGTTGATGACCTTCGTATTTCGTTTTGTGGGAGATATGGAGCAGGCAGAAGATATTGTCCAGGATGCTTTAGTGAAAGTGTATACGCATAAGCATTATTATAAGGAAATCGCAAAGTTTTCTACATGGGTCTATACTATTGCAGGAAATTTAGCAAAAACGGAGCTTCGTAAACGCAAACGCAGAAAAACTACCCTGCTGAGTCAAATGGGACCTGAAGAGCGAGATTATGATCTGCCGGCTGTTCAGCCGGAAACAGGCGAAGCGGTTGAGAGTGAATTTGCTGAAGTGCAAATCCAGGAAGCGATCCAGGAACTTCCTCTTCATTTTCGGACCGTTATCATCTTGAGAGATATTCAGGAACTTTCTTACGAGGAAATTAGTAGAATCGTTGACGTTCCGCTTGGAACAGTAAAATCACGCATAAATCGTGCAAGGCTGCAATTACAAGAAGCCTTGAAAGAATTCAGACATTATTAGGAGGAAACCCTATCGATGGATCGTTATCAGTTTGAAGATAGTATATCAGATTATATTGAAAATTCACTAACGCTTTCTAAACGAAAGGACTTTGAGGATTACATAGAAAATAATCCGGAGTCCGTCGTCTTAGTAGAGCGGGTACGTTCAGTGATAAACAACATGCATAAAATGTCCGCTGTAAAAACCTCACCGGATTTTATGAATCAATTAATGCGTAAAGTGGATGTTGAAAAAAATCGCCCTGCTCAGCGTGTCAAACCCGGAAACACCGTATTTGGGTTTACGCCTCTCTACGCCGGTTTGATGTCCGTGGCTGTCATTGGTTTGATTTTGATTGGTGTGCAAATGATCCCGGATTCTCTCCAGGGGCCGACACCGATTCCCAATCACTATACACAGGAACCAGCTCCGGTACAGTCACCCGCTACACAGCCTCATGAATTGAGGATGGAATCCTTGGCTGAAGCAGAGGAAGACTCGACTGATGTCGATGCCCCGATGGATAAACGCCGGTCCAACATAAAAAATAAAATACGGTTGGTAAAAAACCAGTAATCCCAGGTCCGCTTCACTAAAACAAATAACCACTAACAAATTCCCCAATAACCAGTCCACCACTCACCAATTAACTAATTAGCAATAATTAACAATCTTCCTTTATTTCTCCCTGCTGTTTGTGTAATTTTACAGCGGGGTTTTTTAATATGAATTTGGATATCCTTAAAAAAACAGCACTAACATTTGCGGGACTGTTCACGATCAGTTTCGTCATCCTTCTTTTCAGGGAAGCCGAAGGGGATGCTTTAATCATTGTTCTTCGGGCAATTTCCGTCATCGGTTTACTGATTTCATTACTGTATTTATATTTTTCAAACGATACGAAAATCGACGAAAAGCAGACAGGTACTCATCAAACGCATCAACAAATTACACCTGAAGAAGTCGACACGTATTATGATGAACTTCTTGATGCAATATTCAGTTTAGCAAAAGCGGTTCATCCGGATTATCAGATTGCTGTATATATGGTGGATTCTATCCATGGCGGACAAATGCTTCAAAAAGCCACGTCAAACATATTTGAGAAAAATATTTCACATGATGATAAATTAATTACGGCATTAATGAGCCAAAAAGGAACATCCATTCTTCAGCAAAAAGATGTTCGAGACAATTGGAAAGTCATATTCCAAGATAAGACATGGCGAGGGAGTGAGTGTTTCCTTGGCAATCGAATTATGTACCGCAATAATCCTGTTGGAAGCGTCCTGT
This sequence comes from uncultured bacterium, assembly GCA_964388155.1. Taxonomy (GTDB): domain Bacteria; phylum Fidelibacterota; class Marinisomatia; order Marinisomatales; family JACNKV01; genus JACNKV01. Next base: position 24,953 of record CAYLYH010000006.1, read on the forward strand.
TATATATGGAACATTTTAGCGATGTGGAGAAACGGGATAAAAATATTTTGAATGTACTGTCGAACTTAATTTCGATGGGATTGGAAAGATTAGATAAAATTAGTGAATTATTTTTAAAAATAGATTATCAGTCTTTTTTATCTAACCTGTATTCTACAATAGATCTAAAATCCAGCGAACAGGATATTTATCAATCGATTCTTCCTTTATGCCGCACATTCTTTTCCTATGATAAATTGACAATATCTGTTGGAAATGATTCTGAGAAAGCGACTGTAAAATTTGTTGACGGAATTCAAGAAAATGTAGAAATAGGGGCGACATTCTCATTACAATCTTCGTTACATGGGATGTGTATAGAGTCCAAAGAGATTGTCCAATCACGTTATTGGAGTCAAGATTATCCGAATAAAGTGCGATTTAATATTGAAGAAGAATCGGATTATAATTTCTCTTCTGTTTTATTTATCCCCTTTGTAATCATGGATCAAAATGCATGTTTTGCATTGGAAAGAGTTTCATCAAGACCGTTCACTGAAAACGATAAACAATCCATCGAGATGTTGGCATCTGTGCTGAGCTCTGTCTTGTCTTGGCATACAGAATATCAGCACATGTACAAGAGTGCGACGCATGATGGACTGACGGGATTGCTGAACCACCGAACGTTTATGATTCGATTTGAAGAGGAGTTGAATCGTGCCGTTCGTTTTCAACAAACTTTTGTTCTCTCGATGCTTGACTTGGATAAATTTAAACGAGTCAATGATACATTTGGTCACTATTTCGGTGATTATGTGATCAAAACGGTCGCTCAAATTATCAAAGAAAGTGTCCGGAATATTGATGTTGTTGCCAGGTATGGCGGTGAGGAGTATGTAATTATTTTAGTGGACACAAATAAAGAGAAAGCACAGATTGTTGCAAACCGAATTGTTAAAAATATTGAAGCATTTTTATTTGAACAGGATGAAATTCATACACGATTAACCATTAGCGCCGGATTAGCAGAATTCCCCAAAGATTCTGATATGGCGAAGGGATTAATTGAAAAAGCCGATGAAGCAATGTATGATGCTAAAAAACTTGGTGGCAACACCTTTTGTAACGCTTAATTGAAAGCGTCTACACGGAACTTTTAGAACTCAAAGCAATAAATACAGTATCTTAAGTACAGTAAAAATGTTTACTCGACAACGAACCTTCCTCTTCATTTTAGGATTTTTATTCATATCCTGTGCAACATTACCACGGCAGGAATTGAAAAACGAACCGCTTCCCAAACAGGTGGAAGAAAAATCCGAGGTTAACCCTGATGCTCTACAACGTTTTATGGATGGTCAGTTTTATATGAGCGAGGGGAATTACGCTATGGCTGTATTAGAATTTCAAGACGCACTTGTCATAGACCCGAAAGTAAGCACGATCCATATTTCTCTTGGAGAAAGTTATTGGCATCTTGGTAAGACGGAGCATTCTGAGTATCATCTAAAAAAAGCCATCTCCTTGGATTCTACAGACACAGAACCGCGTGAACTGTTAGCAGGACAGTACCTCATGAGAAAACAATTTGATTTTGCCAGGGATCAATTCTTGTCATTACGTACACTTGATGCAGAGAACATTGATTACATTCTTGCCCTTGCAGATATTGCAAAAATTGAAAAACAGTTTGAAGAAGCAGTAATATTATATAGAGAAGCCTATGAAATAAATTCCGATGCGAGTCATGCGTTGGAAGCCGCGGTCGAAATTTATTTAAATCAAAAAAAATATAAATCCGCTCAAGATATTATATCAACATTAATTTCTGAAAATCCAAAAAATGTACACTACAAACAGGCATTAGCAGAAATTGCCGTCTTAAACGGTGACCTTGAAATCGCCCTAGAAAGTTTACAGAAAATTATAAGTATACAGGGTGCCAATCCTGAAGTTCTTTCACAAATCGGATTATTGCATTACGAATTGAAAAACACCGAAGCAGCATTAGAAGTATTCCTGGATGTTGTGGATATTGACAGCACACACCAATCGGCGCTACATTCATTATCAACGATTTTCCGCGAACAAGAAAACAGCAAGGATTCAAAATATTTCGCTGAAAAGATGATTGCTGTTGATTCACTGGATCCAAGCGGATATGTAAATGCGGCCCTAGCTGCGATGCTGGAGGATGATTATCTGTATGTTATCGCATTACTGTCTGAGGTTAGTCAAAGGTTTATTGAGGACTATACCATTCAATATTTGCTTGGCGTTGCGTATGAGTTAGAAAAAAAATATGAGAACGCTTTACCGTATTTGGAACAGGCTTTGCATCTCTGGCCCGAATCCAGAAATGCATTGCATACGCTTGCGATTGTTTATGATAACACAGAACGTTGGAGCCAATCTGATAGCGCATACACGCAATTAATTGAGACTGACAGCACGGACGCACAAGCCTACAATAATTACGCCTATAGCTTGATTGAACGAGATGGAAATCCTGAATTAGCGAAGTCTTTATCAAAAAGAGCAATAACATTGGAACCTGAATCTGCGGCATATTTAGATACGTACGGATGGATCTGTTTTAAATTAAACGATGTAGATTCTGCCTTGTATTACATCCGCCGTTCCGTTGAGATTGAAGAAACAAATGCAGAAGTATTGGAACATCTTGGAGATGTGTTGTTGATATTGGGACAAGATGAAGAGGCAATTAGCTATTTTAAAAAAGCCCTTCAGTATGATCCGAATAATATTGAACTCATAGAAAAAATCAGCCATGATTAACCTGCCCATTAAATGGTTGTTAGTTGTGGGGTTATTACTGAGTGCGTGTACTCGTGTTCAAGATGTTATTCAAAAACCCCCGTCAGTCATGTTGGAATATGATGCACTAAAATCGTCCTATCAAACCTGTAGTGGTAGAGGAAAGATAACGTCATCAGGAACCGTAAAAGGGCATTTAGTCTTTTCCTTTACTTCAAGAAACGACAGTACGTATATTCAGTTCAAAGATTTGCTGGGAAGACGAACGATGTATGTACAATTATTTGAGAATAAGATACACCTTTGGGATATGATGAAAAATCGAAAATACTCTGAAGAAAAAATTATTGAGCATTTTCCTGTCGTAAAATTGATATCTCCTTTGGAATTAACAAAATACTTTTGGGGTGTAGATCCATTTGAAAGCACAACCGATATCATTCCTGTTGCCGAATCAAAATCAATGAATGCTATGCTGCATTCTAAGTCCTCAGTTACATCAAATGGATTCGAAACAACAAGCCTGTTATTTCAAGATCATCAGGAAGATTATGAGTTATCTCTTGAAATCACAGACAGAGAATATGGTTCATGGACATCCCGGCTTGTTCGCTCCATCCCTTCATCCGTAAAATGGAATTAAACACATGATTAAACCAATTTCAGTCGTTATCCCGGTATATAATGAAATCGAATCGTTGCCGGAATTAATTCAGCAAGTTACCGATGTACTAAATCCTTTCCGCACGTGGGAAATCATTTTCGTCGATGACGGCTCTACGGATGGTAGTGTCGAGTATTTAGAAAAAGTTGCCGGCGAAACATCACAGGTTTCATTGATTCAATTCCATCGTAATTACGGTAAATCTGCTGCGCTCTCAGAAGGATTCAAGCACGCAAATGGCGACTATATTGTGACCATGGATGCTGATCTTCAGGATGACCCAAAAGAGATTCCGAATTTAGTGAAAAAACTAGAAGAAGGATTTGACCTCGTTTCAGGGTGGAAAGTAGACCGGAAAGACCCTTTGACGAAAACAATTCCGTCTAAGATATTTAATTTAGTTACGCGGATGTTTACCGGTGTTCATATCCATGATTTTAACTGCGGGCTAAAGATATATCGGAAAGCTGTTACCAATGCGGTGGATATTTACGGCGGACGGCATCGATATATCCCGGCGATGGCAGGGCAGAAGAAGTTTAGAGTTACCGAAATTCCGGTAAAACACCACGCAAGAAAACACGGTGTAACAAAATATGGGGGTTCACGACTCTTTCACGGATTTTTTGATTTACTCACGATATTGTTTTTTAATCGGTATACGCAACAGCCGCTACACTTGTTTGGCTTCTTTGGGCTGTTTTGTGTTTTGATTTCATTTTTTATCGAAGTGTATGTGGTTGGGCTAAAAATTATTGCAGGACATTCCTTTTATACGCATATGGCAATGATGCTCTTTGGGGCGATGATTTTTATCCTTGGGCTTTGGTTCTTTTCAATCGGAATTATTGCTGAAATGATTGCCAGAGGCGATCAGGATAAAGAGTCAAGAGTCCGGCGGATCGTTTGATTAAATTCGAGTTAATCTAAGCCACCAGAGATGGAGTAAGCACAATGCGTGTTTGTTATTTTGGAACGTACGAAAAAGCGTACCCGCGCAACGCCATTTTTGTTGAAGGACTGAAACAAAATGGGGTAACTGTTTTTGAATGTCATGCACCGTTGTGGGAAAAAACACAATCAAAAGGAAAAGATTTTGGTTTTTCTCTTTCGTTTTTATTTTCGTTGATTACTGCTCAAATCAAACTATTTTTCCGTTATCTGTTTTTTACACCAAAACATGATGTAATCATTGTCGGGTATATTGGTCAATTAGATATTTATTTAGCAAAAATATTCGCATATATTTGTCGAAAAAAACTGGTATTTAATCCACTGATTTCACTTTATGATACGGTCATAGCTGATCGTGGATATTTTGAAGCCACATCTTTAAAGTCGCGGTTATTTCGTTTTCTGGATAGGTCAGCATGTAAACTATCGGACTTAGTCTTACTTGATACAGAAGCCCATATTCAGTATTTCCAAAATCAATTAGATTTGAAAGAAGTGAATTTTAAACGGATCCCAGTTGGCGCGGATGATAGAATATTTTGCCCCATTCCTTCAGTATCGCGTGACAAATTTCACGTTATGTTTATTGGAAAATTTATTCCACTTCACGGCATAGAAAAACTTGTGGAAGCCGCGTCTATATTGAAAACAGAAGATGACATAAAATTTACGTTTATTGGTACAGGACAACTTCGGGATATAATAGAAACGAATATCCGAAAAAGAAATTTGGAAAATGTACAGTTGGTCGATTGGGTGCCGTATCATAAGCTATCAGAAAAAATGAGTGAAGCAGATATTATCCTTGGTGTCTTTGGTGATTCCGATAAAGCGAAGAGAGTCATCCCGAATAAAGTGTATCAAGGGTTGGCTGTAAGCAAACCTGTATTAACTGCAGAAACCGATGCAGTAAACGAATTGCTGATTTCGGATAAGCATCTTTATTGTTGTGGGTCAACACCAAAGAAAATCGCGGGTAAAATCGTGAGTATTTACGAGAACACATCACATCGGAAAAAGATTGCTTCCCAAGGATACCAGTTTTTTCTGAATCATTTATCCGTTGAAAGATTAGGCGCAGAATTAAAAGAATGTCTTGAGAGATTATGATGTTAAAAGGTAAAGACATTATTTTAATATCCAACCAAATGATGGATGACCGTTATTGGACATCCAAGCAATATATTACGATGGAGCTTATAAAAAAGAATCGCGTGCTCTATGTGGAAGCAAATTATTCATTTGGTAAACTAATCTCAGGATTATTAGGAAAAAAATGGCCGGTTTCTCCATTCGGGCGAATGCAAATAAAGAATGAGAACCTAACAATTATGACACCATTCCCACGGTTACCGTACAGAAATCATTTTCGATGGATTGGGTGGCTTAATCAAAAACTGTTGTTATATAAAATTCGAAAAGCTACAAAACACCTAAATTTTGATAAACCAATCCTATGGAGTATTTTGCATCAAACCGCTGACCTCATTGGGAAATTAGGTGAGGAAATCTCCGTGTATCACTGCGTTGATGACTGGCCGATACTGTTACCATTGGCAGGGATGGGTATTTCGTCCGTCATTCAAAAAGATGAACAAAAACTCCTATCATCAGTGGATGTCACGTTTAGAGTTTCACCAAGGTTGTTAAATTATGCAGATATTTCAGAAAAACATATTACCGACATCTCGAACGGTGTAGATACAACGTTGTTTGACATGGATACATATTCAGATAAAGCGTTACCCATCGATTTGAAAAACCTTCCGCGTCCGATTATTGGATTTTCCGGTTCACTGGGGAAATGGATTGATATCGAATTAATTCTGAGAACAGCCGAATATTTTAAAAACGCTTCCATCGTTGTCATCGGACTTAATGAAAAAAATCCAAATGTTCAACAATTATCATCTATGAGTAATATTTACTTCCTTGGAATGAAACAGCGTAAAGAAGTACCCTTGTATGTTACCAATTTCGATGTATGTTTGATGCCGTTTAAACGTTCAATAATAGGTGAAGGATTAATTCCGTTAAAAATGTTTGAATATTTGGCACTTGGCAAACCGGTGGTTTCAATATCCTCCGATGCATTAAATCCCTTTAAAAACATTCTTTTCCTCGCAGATAATGAAAAAGAATTTATCACCTTGGTTGAACGAGCTATTATTGAGTGGAATCCGAATAAGTCTGCTTTTGCCAGAGAACTTGCGTTGGAATATTCCTGGGAAAATCGGGTTAAGAAATATAGTTCAGAAATAAATAAAGAAATAAGCAAAACCAATGATGGAAAATAATACACTTAATTTAAAAGCAATAAAAACATGGGCGTTGATGGTCACGGGACTTATCATCGGTATTGTATTTTTATATCAAGAGCCCATTATTGATGGACAGAAACTGGCCATCGGAGATGTAAAAACGCAGGGTTTAATATTTGAAAAACATAAGGACGATTGTCAAACTGAATTTGGCGAACACGCGCTGTGGTATCCTTACATTTTTTGCGGAATGCCTTTTCATGCTTCAGGTACATACCGACTACAATACACACTTGAAACACTTTACAAAATCGTACCATTAACCATCAGAAAAAGTTTATCAGCAGGATTCACATTTAATATTCTTGCGGGTGCGATTTTTATGTTGCTTTTGTTACGCTCGTATGGTCTTGGATATTCTGCATCTTTTTTCGGGGCGGCAGCATTTGTGTTTACAACTAAAATTTTAGGGACTCCGCACACAAATCGAATTGTGACATTTATTCATCTGCCGTTAATATTGTATGCACTTCGGCAGTTGTGGAATACAAAAAAATGGATATTTATGGTTCTGCTTGGCGGTGCGGTCGGTTCCCAAATTGGAAGCTATCATCCGCAAGTGGCATATTACGGATTATTGATGGTCGGGTTGTACACACTTTATCGATTTGTACAGGGTATGAGGGAAAAAGAGTCGTGGAAAAGTCTTATGACCATTCTTGGGATGACAGGGGTATCGCTGGGTGTGGGATATTTTATGGCATCAATCGTATTGACACCGATGCAGGAATATCTTCCATTTTCCATTCGCGGGGCGGCAGGTGCATCCGGTGGCGGAAGCGGTTTATCTTTTGATTATGCAACAGGATGGTCATTCAGTTGGTGGGAGATATTTTCGTTTATCATTCCAAGTTTTAGCGGGTTTGGCGGAAGTACCTATTGGGGAGATATGCCATTCACAAGCTATCCGCACTACCTTGGGATTCCGGTTTTGATTTTTGCGGTGATTGCGTTTATTTCAACAAATAAACGGCGGGATTATTGGTTTTTAGTCCTGATGATGATTTTTTCATTACTCATCGGAATGGGCAAGAATTTCTCTGTTTTATCTTCGCTACTGCTAAATTATCTGCCCTATTTTAATAAGTTTCGTGAACCATCCATGATTCTTATACTATTTGCAATGAGTACGGCAATTTTATCCGCGTGGGGCTTTCATACCCTTTTGGAAAAAATATCTGAAAAAAATAACGTGAAATGGGGAAAAATATCCCTGCGCACACTTATAGGAATCGGCGTGTTTGCCGTCATCGTGCTGGTGTTCAAAGATGGATTGCAAAACCTCATGTTTGGCGTTTACAATAACGCGGACATCTCAACCGATAGGATAAAGCAATTCCAAGATTCGAGGCAAATCAGCTACCTGTATAAAATGCGATTTGATATGTTTTACAAAGACCTGTGGGTTGCGATCTTGCTATCTGCAGGGACGATTGGGATCATCTGGGGCGGGTTAACCAAGAAAATTCTCATAAATCCCCTCATTGGTATGCTGCTGATCCTAATGATTGCTGACCTTGGTTTTGTGGGCAGAAAAGTGATCCCACCGATGTTTTCGAAAACATCCCGAAGAGCAATGGAACCACGAAAAACCGGTGTCATTGACTACCTGAAGAAGGATTCAGACTTGTTCAGAGTGCTGCCACTGGATAATTTCACCACCAACGAGTACGCGTGGTTTGGGATTGCCTCCATTGGAGGATATCACGCCGCAAAAATGGCAAATTACCAGGACTTTTTAGATTCAAAGTTTGTCAGTAATTTAAACTTTTTACGATTGACGAACACAAAATATGTGATAACGAAACAACGGTTCAATCATCCGGAATTAGACTTTAAACATACAGCAAATGGTGAAAATATTTATCAGGTGAAACAACATTTACCACGACTATTTTTGGTTGATTCCGTTGTCGTGAGTCAAGATAAAAAAGCCACATTTGATATGTTAAAGTCCGATTGGTTTAATCCACAAAAACATGCGATTGTGGATTGGCAATTACCAGAAAGTCAGTATCTAACGATGGGGTCGGAAGTAAAGGTCATCGATTGGGATCCCCAAAAAATAGTGGTTTCAGCTTCAATGACCGGAGATGGATTATTAGCGTTTAGTGAAGGGTATTATCCACCCGGCTGGCATGCATATATTGATGGTGAAGAAACCGATATATACAAAACCAATCACTTTATGCAGTCGATCATCGTTCCAAAAGGAAACCACACGGTGGAATTTCGTTTTGAGCTAGCCTCCTTTAATCGGTCGTTATGGATGAGTAAATTTCTGTTTTTCAGCGTGTTGCTTGTCTTAGTGGGATACGGTGTTTGGAAGTATCGTCTTACCATTATTCCTGAAAAATATTTCAAATCCTAATTTGCAGAAATTCTTAAAACATATCATCCTTTGTACGCAGCAATTTGGTAATTATTGGTCCGGGTTAGGTGCATACTCAACACATCTGGCAAGAGGCTTGGTACGATCGGGTCTGAAGGTAACCGTAGTTTCTCCCGGCACTTCGGCTAAGGTTGAAGGAGTGGATATTATTTCTGTTTCTCCATCGAAATATGATCCGACACATGGTGGATGGTTTTCTTTATCCTATGCTTATACCAAGGCAATAAAAGATATCGAAGCTGATATTGTTCATTTTACCGATGCGCGTGAATCTTTTGCTTATAAAGGGAATATTCCATCGATTGGCACCTTGCATGATGACTATTTTGCACGACATAAGTGGAACCTTTTTTACTATAAAAAAGATTATGTAGACTGGTTAAAACGATGGGCATATTATTCTTTTGTGACGTTGACAGAACGGAGATCACTTAGACGATTGACAGGTCTTTTGGCGAATTCGAATGCCACTGCAAAAACTATTTCTAATGTCTATAAAATCCCACATAAAAATATTAATACTATATATTTAGGAATGGACTTGGAGATAGCACCAATTACTAAAGATTTAGAAAATAGACGGTTAACGAATCCCACACTACTACTTGTAGGGGGAAATATTCAACGGAAGGGACTGCCGATTATCTTAAGGGCTTTAAAAAGTTTGATCAAGGAAATTCCAAATTTAACGTTGCAAGTTGTAGGGAAAAATCAAAACATAGATAGAATGAAAGCATTAGCAAATAAATTGGGAGTTGGAGATTATGTAGATTTTCTTGGGTGGGTTCCGCCCGAAAAGATTCATATGTATTACCGTCAAGCCTCAATCTTTGTGATGCCATCGTTGATGGAAGGATTCGGATTGGTATTTTTGGAGGCAATGGCTCAGGGGCTGCCAGTCATTGGCGGGAACGTAGGAGGGACGTCGGAATTAATCAAAGACGGAGAAAATGGGATATTAGTTTCACCCGGACATAGTGCGTCATTACACGATAAAATATTATCATTGTTAACTAACGGTGATTTTCGTAAAAAACTCATAAAAAACGGATACAAGACTATTGAGAAGAGATTCGCAGTAAAAAATATGATACATGAAACCGTCAGATATTATGATGAAGTATTGAGTGATGCTCACAATGCTGAATGAACTTAAAAAAATATTGAATCTTAATACTGAGTTCAGCAAAAATGTGCTGACATTGGTCACCGGGACGACGGTTGCTCAGGTGATTCCCATTGCAATCAGCCCAATTCTTACTAGAATATATACTCCAGAGGATTTTGGTGTTTTAGCGTTGTTTTTGTCGGTATCTATGCTGTTAGGGGCTATTGCAAGCGGAAGATACGAGCAGGCAATTATTTTACCAAAAAAAGATGAAGAGGCTCTTAATTTAATTATATTATCCTTATTCTTTTTGATGTTTACATCTATTTCAATCTTAGTACTAGTTGTCTCTTTTCATCGACAAATTGTTGGATTTCTAAATAATGATGCTATCTCGATTTGGCTTTATTTTGTTCCGTTAATGGTTCTACTGTTGGGAGCATTTAATATTGTAAATGTATACGCTACACGCTTAACACATTATCAAATTATCGCCAAAACCAATGTGTATAAATCTGTCATATTAGCAACATTTCAAGTGTTATGGGGTGTGCTTAAGTCCGGAGCCTTCGGTTTGATTTCCGGGCAGATTATTTCACAGGCTATATCTACACTTTATCTTTTTATAAAGTCAATCAGATTGAAGGTCATTAAGGAAGTTGTCTCTTTGTCTAAAATAAAAATTCTTGCTAGAAGATACATTCGTTTTCCAAAATATTCTCTTTGGGCAATCATGTCAAATGTGTTAACACAAAATATATTAAATGTGAGTGTGTCCACCATTTTTTCTATGGCGACATTGGGACTATATTCCTTTGCGAATAAAATAATTGCAATGCCGATTAACTTAATCGGGACATCTATTGGACAAGTGTTTTATCAACAAGCATCGCGTGAACAAAAAGAAACCGGCAAGACAATAAAGACATTCAAAGCGGTTATCATAAAATTAACGATAATGTCTTTGATTATATTTATTCCCCTTCATTTTATTGTTGAAGATATATTTATATTTATTTTTGGATCTGAATGGAAAGTTGCAGGTCAATTTGCCAAAGTCTTGATTCCGGTAATCATGATAAAATTTATTGTTTCACCGTTAAGTACAATTAATAATATATTTGATAAGCAAATCGCTTCGTTAATATGGCAAATTGGTTTATTGCTCATCACGCTGATTTCATTGGTTTGGACAAAAGTATATCACATTGAGTTTCAATCATTTATTTCAATATATGCTAAGGTAGTTTCCGTGTATTATGTAATTATGTTGCCTGTTTTATTTAATCATTCTCAAGGAAAAAACTGGTTAGGGTTATCTAAGAATTAGATGTTAACTCAATATCGCACCGTAGAAAAAATTGTCGAGGACAACCTCTGTATGGGCTGTGGTGTTTGCAGTAGTATTTGTCCTGAAAGTGCAATCCAAATCGGGATGGATAAAAACAAAGGCTACTTTACGCCTTCTATTGATAATAACATCTGCGATTACTGTAGTCAAATGAAAAATGGTAAGTGTGTTATTGTTTGTCCCGGCGTTGAAGTTGATTTCCAAAAAATGGGTAATCGCGGGGTTAATGGCAATGCGGAAACAGATATTTTGGGCTCATTTCTAAAAACAGTTTATGCACATGCCACGGACGAAGATATTAGATATCAGTCGTCGTCGGGAGGTTTAGTTACTTCTCTTCTTATATTTGCGCTAGAACAAAAAATGATTGATGGTGCGATTGTGATTCAATCAGATGAAAAGGACCCTTTAATTCCTAAAGGTGTTTTGGCAACAACGTTTGAGGAAATCAAAGCGGCAGCCGGTTCAAAATACAGTTCAGCACATATTGGAGAACCTCTCTCGGCGATATTAACAAAAAATGGGAAATATGCTGTTGTCGGGTTGCCATGTCATATCCATGCCGTCAGAAAATGGGAACAATTTAATCGAAGCATATCAGAAAAAATAGTATTACACCTTGGTCTTTATTGTGCAAATAATAATACAATTTTTGCCACAGAACATTTTTTAAGGAAAAATAATATCCAACCTAAACATGTGAAAAAAATGACGTATCGAGGCCATGGTTGGCCAGGTAAGATGTCGGTGAAATTGAATAACGAAACTCAACAAGAAATTAAGCGCGGGACAACAGAAACATCACTTAGACGAAAACTAAGTTTTAGTTCTTCTTTTCATTATGATTTTCAGATACCAAGATGTCTTACGTGTATAGATTTAACAGCAGAACTCGCAGATATTTCATTTGCAGATCCATGGAATCATAGGTTTTTAAAAAGCGAACATATCGGGAAATCTATGTTAGTCATACGAAATGAAATCGGGTTGAGTCTGATTGAGCGTGCAATAAAAAGCGGTATGATTGATGTAGAAGATGCAGACAGCAACGAAGTGCGTTTGTCGCAAAACATTGAGTTTAAGCGTAAAGCAACAGCCAGAATATGGTTAAGAAAATTACTTAAAATGCCTGTCCCGATTTACAAAGGAAAGTCATACGAGCTCAATCGAATACATGCATTTTCTTATGGAAATTATTTTATGTCCTTTATCTCATCAAAAAAGTGGTGGCGTCATTTTCTACCCTTAGTCCAAATTAGTCGTTGGGTTATCGGCGGATTCCTTCATAAAATAAAGAAGCAATTTCAGTTAACAACATGATTCATAATATTGTATTAATTGGTGCACGTTTAAGTGATAATCTTGGGGGTCCATCTTTGGCTGTTTCTACCATGGAAGTGTTAAAGCAGGAGTATCCGACTGCTAAATTCACACTATTGGTTCCGGAACAGGCGTATTTAAAAGATCAGAAGCTTGAAAGAAAATATCAAATAACAGTCTTGCCATTTCAAGCAGAAAAAGTGTTAATCTATCTTTTAATTAAACAGTGGTTTAAATTATCAATTGGTTCTGAAGTTTATCGTAAATCAATAAAAATAATACAAAAATCTGATTTGATTGCGGATATTTGGGGAATCATGTTTGCCGATTCATTTCGATCTGTTTCCTTTGTGTCTAAATTGCGAGAGGGAATCCGATTGGTGTATGGTCGCATTGTAAAAACTCCCGTTGTAAAGTATACAGCTGCAATGGGTCCATTTAAGTCAAGGTGGAATAGAATTTTTGCAAAGTATTACTTAGATAATTTCGTTGATGTCATCCTTGCAAGAGACGAGACGACAAAAACGCATCTGAAAAATATTCATATTTCTACTCCAATATTTCAGGTTCCGGATACTGCTTTTCTTCTGCCGTTTGCAAGTGTTGAGAGTGCCAAGAAGAATAATCTTGTTGGAATATCCGTAAGCTACCAGGCAAGAAACCGTTATTCAACGCCATCAGAGTATACAACAATGATGTCAGAATTTATTCGAGATATCATAGACCGATATGGGATAAATATTATTATAATTCCGAATGAAATTGAACCAGGTAAAGATGATGATTATAAAATCGCAATTGAAATAAACGCACGTATCAATCACAATCGATGTATGATACTAGAAACAAAGAATTTCACTGCTTCTCAAATTAAAGGAGTGATTCAAGAGTGTGACGTTGTTATTGCGGCAAGATATCATACTATTGTTGCCTCATTATCATTGGGAATACCAACACTGGCAATCGGTTGGCATCATAAATACACAGGTGTATTAAAGCTTTTTCATCAGGAAAATTATATGATAGATATACGAGAATTGGAGTTTGATATACTTTCTGAAAAATTCAGTAGTTTATGGAAAGAAAGAAAAAAGGCTCATGGTGAGATTGCATCGTATGCTAAACAAGTGAAGAACGATGTAATGCTAGGTGGGGCGTACATACATAACAAATTAAAGGATTAACATGCGTCAATATCGATATTCAGGGAACATAAAAGCAGGGTTGTTTATATTGGGATTGCTCTTGGTGTCAGGGCTGATGTTTTATACTCAGACCTTGGTGAAAAGTCTGCGTGAAGATAATCGTGAGATTGTAAAACTCTATGCAGAACTGATGGCGAAAGCTGTCATTAATGAAAGCGATGAGAATCTGAATTTTATTTTTGAGAATATTATCAAGAAAGTTCAGTTTCCGATTATTCAGTCGGACAGAGACGAAAATCCGCAATCATGGCGAAACCTCCCCCGGAGGGTGAAAACTCCGAAACAAGTTCGCCGATTTATGAAGACGATGGATGCCCAAAACACACCCATTGTGCTGAGCTTCCGACCTTCTGTAGGTGAAGAACCCATTATTTACGGAATGCTTCATTACGGAGATTCAATTCTTATTCGAAAATTAATGTGGCTGCCATATTTCGAAATTGGAGCAATGGCTGTATTTATTTTCTTAGGATTTATTGGTTTTACCTTTATTCGAAACAGCGAAAAACGGTATATATGGATTGGGATGGCGCGTGAAACTGCCCATCAGCTTGGCACCCCCGTTTCTGCTCTGATGGGATGGATAAACTGGCTTAAAACGCATCCGGAGAAATCAGAGGATATAGCCGAAGAGATGGAAACCGATTTGTTTAGATTAGAACAGATTAACGAACGGTTCAGTAAAATGGGTTCAGAACCAGAATTATCCGATATCGATGTTTCAGAATTGATGGATACGGTATTTCAATATTTACAGAAACGCCTTCCGACCACGCGAAAGAACCTTGAACTTGAACATAAGATAGATAAAGGATTGCAGATTAAGGCAAACGGGACACTGTTGTCCTGGGCAATCGAAAATATCGTGAAAAATGGGATAGATGCCATTCAGAGTGATATCGGAAAAATCACAGCCACTGTTGTACATAGAAAAAGCGGAGTCTCGATTAAAATACGAGATACGGGTTCAGGGATTCCGAAAAAGAACTGGAAAAACATTTTTCGTCCGGGATTTAGTACAAAAAAACGTGGTTGGGGATTAGGGTTATCTCTGACACATCGCATTATTAACGAAATTCATCAAGGTCAAGTATCCGTTATTGACTCGTCAGAACTCGGTAGCACTTTTGAAATCATTTTACCTGTATTGAATAAAGAAACAGAATAAAAGATAAGTAATTTATGGCTTTTCAATCATCGTCTATACTCACTTTTTGACGAATTTTTTTTAGAACTCCCCGTTGGTGTTTTTTCTCTAATCTTTTCCGTTGAGAGGATTTGGTCGGTTTTGTTGGCTTTCTGGTTTTCAGTTTTTCTGATGCCTTTCTTATCAGATTAATTAATCTGTCGATTGCATCTTTACGGTTTTGGTGCTGTGTTCGGTGCTGTTTTGCCTCTATAATCAATTCCCCGCGGTCGTTCATTCTGTTTTTTGCTGTAATGAGTAATCGTTTTTTCACCCTATCCGTCAGAGAAGGTGAATTAATTACGTCAAAACGTAACTGAACAGCGGTTGCAACTTTATTTACATTTTGACCACCGGGGCCTGTTGATCGGACAAATTTTAACTGTAGTTCGTCTTCGCGAATGTTGATATCTGTTTTTGGTATGTGCATGATGAAGTTCGAAATTATCCATTGGAAAGTTACTGTGAATTCATGGATAAAATGTTAAAATATATTTGTGGATCAAAGAGTGAATTTCTTGGTATACGATCCATAAAAACGGTAAATTTGGTACTAATAAAAAAGGAGTATGTTTTGGAAATAATCTATGCAATGGCCGGAGGTGGTGGACAAGGCGGTGGAATTGCCGCTTTTTTACCGTTTATCATCATTATGGGAATTATTTACTTTCTGATGATTCGTCCGCAGTCAAAAAGGCAAAAAGAGAAAAAAACCATGCTGGAGAACCTAAAAAAAGGCGATAAGGTTCTCACGATTGGTGGTATCCATGGTGTGATTTCCGGGTTAAAGGCAAAAGGAACAGTTATCGTTCTAAAAATTGGTAAGAATAATGACCTCACGGTTAATCGATCTGCAATTGCCGGATTAGCCGGAAGTGTGACCGAAGAGGACACCTCAATCGTAGAAAATTAGAATTAGTGTCAACAAAAGAGATCATAAAATTAGGAGATCCTATTCTTCGTAAGGCGTGTTTGCAGGTTGAAGACTTTTCAATGCTTTCTTCAATTATTGATGATATGTTTGATGCAATGTATGAGAGTGAAGGGATTGGGTTGGCTGCAAATCAAGTCAATTTAGACATGAATCTGTTTATATTGCACGTTCCGGGGGAAGATGAAAATGATGATGGAGAACCGCGGATATTTGTTAACAGTAAAATTATTGCAACAGAGGGAGAATCCAAAGATTCAGAAGGGTGTTTATCTATTCCCGGTGTCCGATTGGAGATTACACGTCCTGAAACAATTACACTTGAATATCAGGATATGGACAGAAATAGTCATGTTGAGAAGTTTAGTGGTTTGACAGCGCGGGCGATTCAGCATGAAACAGATCATCTGATTGGTGTTTTAATTACGGATAAAGTGAGTCAGGTTCAAAAACTTCAATATAAACAAGATCTGAAAGAGATTGAAAGACAGGCAAAGGTTCGGTATTCTGAGAGGCAATCCGGAGGCGACTGATTTTTTTTGTATTATTTGCTGAACGGAATTTTCAGGTTCAACATAACCTACGTTTTTTCAGGAGATAAAAAATGCGGGTGATTTTTATGGGGAACCCGGAATTCGCTGTTCCTTGTCTTCAACGTTTAAACGCATCTTCTCATGAAGTTGTTGCGGTCGTTACAAATCCGCCAAAACGGATGGGGAGAGGGAAAAAAGAACAAAATTCTGATGTCCATTGTGCTGCGGTTGACCTAAATTTGCCGGTTATATTTGCAGAAACCCTGAAGGAAGCGTCTCTCGTCAGCCGGTTAACAGACCTTTCCGCAGATGTGTTTGCTGTAGTTGCATACAGAATTCTCCCCAAAGAATTATTAGCGATTCCCGTTGTTGGATCTGTTAATTTGCATGGTTCACTTCTGCCCGCTTATCGTGGAGCTGCCCCCATACAACGTGCGATTATGAATGGGGATTCCAGCACCGGCTTGACCATGTTTTTGCTTGATACAAAAGTGGACACAGGGAAAATACTTACCCAAAAGAAAATGGAAATTACCTCTGAGGATACTTATGGAACGATGTCAGAGAAAATGAGTATAGCAGGTGCAGAATTACTGACTAAAACGATGGATGCCATAGAGACAAAAACTGTTCAACCTACTTCCCAGGATCATTCAAATGCAACATCCGCCCCAAAGATTCGCCCGGAAGAACGGGAAATCAATTGGTCAAACTCAGCTGAAGAAATACGAAATATCGTTCGTGGGATAACACCGATTCCCGGAGCATTTACGACGAAAGATTCAACGCGTATAAAAATACTTAAAACAGAAGTGATTTCGCCATCTCAGCCAAAAACAGTACCCGGGACAGTCACAGAGCTCACTAAAACTAGCTTAATTATTCAAACAG
Organism: uncultured bacterium; assembly: GCA_964388155.1. Lineage (GTDB taxonomy): Bacteria > Fidelibacterota > Marinisomatia > Marinisomatales > JACNKV01 > JACNKV01. The sequence continues at coordinate 42,569 of CAYLYH010000006.1, forward strand.
GTGATGGCTCATTGTCTATTTTATCTCTTCAGCGTGAAGGAAAAAAGAAGATGAAAATTGTCGACTTTCTAAAAAGCGATTTCTTTAAGGTCGGGGACAAACTTGGAACCTAATGAGTGATGCACGTGAACATGCCCTGAATATTCTGGAGCAATTCCGAAAAACCAATATTCGTCTGAAATCTCTTATTGATTCCTACTATAACGACACACACCTCATCACCTCAGATCGACAAAGAATCCTCGTACTAACGCGGGAAGTTCTGCGATGGAAACGCAGGCTTGATTTGTGGATTGATTCTGCGCTTACAAAACCAATTAACACGCTACAGCCACGGTTATTAACTTTGTTGGAAATTGCCGTTTACGAATTGATCGTGGATGAGAAAGCCCCCGATTATGCAGTGATACATTCTGCAGTTGAATTGACAAAGAAACGAGTAGGACGACACACATCAGGATTGGTGAATGCTGTGCTTAGGAAGTTAAAGAATGTCGATATGGATACAAAACAGGACAATGCAACATTATCTGAATGGGTGTCAATGCCGGAGTGGTTATATCATCGTTGGGAGTCTCGATTTGGAGATGACGTAACACATTTATGTTTAACGTTGAATATACCGGCAAATTTGACTGTTAGGCGAAATGTGTTAAAAATTGACGAAGCAACATTTGTTGAGTTGCTTCTACAAGATAATATCCTGTGTGAAACCATTCCCAGTACAGACCGATTTTATCATGTTAAAAAAGGCGGTGATAAATTACGTCATCATCCGCTGTTTTTGAACGGCTCGTTCTCATTCCAAGACCGCGGAGCCGGAATGGTGGTTGAATTGTTAGATCCACAGCCCGGAGAAACTCTCCTGGATGTCTGTGCTGCCCCCGGGACAAAGGCGTTATATTGTGCAGAACGGATGAATGCCGATGGGGAAATTCTGGCATACGACAGTAACCCAGAACGAGTAAATCTGGGGAAGCATGACGTGCAGCGACATGAGATGACTAATATTCAGTGGGGCGTAAAAGATGCCGTGAAGGATGTATATCCCAAGGCTGATAGAATTATGGTTGATGCCCCCTGCACAGGGACAGGTGTGATTGGTCGGAGACCGGATATTAAATGGCGACGATCATCCGAACAGATACATGAAATGAGTTCACTTCAATTGGATATATTACAAAATGTAAGTCAATATGTAAAACACGGGGGAATATTGCTTTATTCTACGTGCTCGCTTGAGCCCGAAGAGAATTGGAATGTAGTTGAAGCATTCCTTAAATTAAACGATGGATTTCATGTCAAAGACACACTGGAACTTTTTCCGCACACGTCACATACAGATGGTATGTATGCTGTGAAGATGGAACGAGAAATATGAAACCACTATTACATTATTTGATTGCGATTGGCGTGATAATGGCTGCCGGGTTGCTCTTGTTAGAGACAGTTATCATGCCCATGTATGTTCGTGCTGATCAGAAACATGTTTTAGCGAATGTCCAGCATCGGCCATTGTATCAAGCACGGCGTATTTTAATTTCAGAAGGATTTAAAGCAATCGTTGAAGATACGGTCTATTCAAACTATGCTGCACCCAATACGGTGGTTGATCAATATCCGAAACCCGGAAAGATGGTAAAACCAGGTCGAACGGTGAGACTAAAAATATCCCAACCGGAAAAACTAGTATCTGTTCCAAAACTTATCGGACATACATTAAGAAGTGCTGAACTTAGCCTTCAGCAAATTGGATTGGTTGTGGATACGGTGTACACAGAGTATAATCCAAATTATCCCAAAGGAACAATTGCCTGGCAATCACCCAAAGGCGGTGATATGTTAAAAAAAGGATTTGGGATTCACATGACCGTAAGCAAAGGGATACCTCCGAACTTTTTTCAAATTCCTAATTTGTTTGGGTTAAGTTTAGATAATGCGGAAAAACATCTGAAAAAAGCAGGACTAACATTAGGGCGTGTCGAATACCGGCAAAATGAAGATTTAATTCCTTATACCGTATTGAGCCAATCTATTGAAGCCGAAACGGTTTTAGATAGATCAATGCCCATAGACATTATCGTTAGCGTATTAGATATGCAGGATGTTTTTGACGAAATGATGGGAAGAGATTAGAAAAAACAGTGAGTAGTGAAGAGTAAGTAGTGAGAAGTGAAAACACAACCCATATTTATAGAGAAGAAGAGCACACTAACACTTAAATTATGCTGAAAAAAGGAGACATATACAGAAAAGTATTTCATCTTGGGAATATGATATTTCCGTTAGGTTACTGGTTTTTCATTTTAACCAAAACTGAGATGATTATCATCACGGGAAGTTTATTATTGCTCTCTGTTATTATTGATGTACTTCGATTAAAAAATGATAGACTCCAACAATTTTTCCGCCGGTGGCTTCATGTGATGATGAAAACAGACGAAGTAGAGGGCAGGTTCACCGGTGCAACCTGGGTAATGACAGGTGTATTTCTTACCGTCATTCTATTCCCAAAAGAGGTTGCCATTCCGGCGATGCTATTTTTATCTGTGGGGGATTCCGTGGCAGCGATTGTAGGGTTGAAATACGGTCGGATTCACATCGGAAAGAAAACGCTGGAAGGGGCACTTGCCGGATTCGTTTCCTGTTTGTCTGTCGTCGCTTTTTATCCCGACGTTTCTTTTTTCATAAGAATCATGGGAGCCGTCACGGCAATGCTTGTGGAGCTTTTTCCAATTCCAATAGATGATAATGTCCGAATACCGGTTTTGTCCGGTGCAGTAATGTACGGGCTGTATTATTTTGGATATAACATTGTATAGATAAACGAATGACATTTTTATCACCAAGCATATTATGGGGATTGGCAGCTGCGAGCATCCCAATAATTATCCATCTTATCTCGTTAAAAAATACACGAGAAATTGAGTTTAGTACGTTGCGCTTCATCCAGGAACTTGAGCATGAAACACTCCGAAAGTTAAAACTGCGGCAATGGCTGTTAATTCTCTTGCGTGTATTGGCGATCATTTTCTTGGTGCTGATGTTTGCTCGTCCGGTTCAGCAGGGATTTTTATCCGGGTGGGAAGCAGGAGAAAGAGAGTCAACCGTGATTATCATCCTTGATAACTCTGCTAGTATGGCTGCGAAAATTGACGGAACGTCATTGTTGGAATCAGGAAAAAAATCCATTCCAAACATTTTGGATGTATTCGAAGGAAAAACAAACGTAGAGCTTTATCAGACAAATCCTGTAAAAAATTTGTATGATGGTGAACCGAATATTAACACCATAAATGAAATTCTCAATTCTGTCCCGCAAGCTTATACTGCCGACCGATTATTTCCCGTTGTCGAATCCGTTATAACATCGATAACGGCATCAGCACCAAACCGTGAGTGTTTCCTTATTAGTGATTTCTCTCGACCGTTGGACATACAGGAATTGCAAAAACTGAAGTTAAAGGAAACATCCTGGCGGTTCTACTGTTTGGGGCAATTACCTATTACAGAAAACCTCTCGCTCAGAGAGGTACAGGCTGTCAGTCAAATTCGCTTGCCAAATCATTTGTTAAAATTGAATACACGAATTACCAATGATGGAAAGACGGTAAAAAAAAATCATGCAGTTGAACTCTATTTAAATAATGAACGTCTTGGACAAGTTGTGTCCACATTCCAACCGGAAAAGACAAAAGAATTCCTGTTTCAAGCTTATCCGGGGAAAAGCGGAATTATTCGAGGAAAAGTGATTCTCCCCGATGATGATTTTGCTCTGGATAATCAATGGAATTTTGAACTGCCCATCCCGGAACAGATAGCCATTACCTTAGTCGGCAACTCAAAAGAGGAATTATTCCTGCTTGAAACGGCACTGTCCTCTATTGATAACCAATCGGGATTTTTATTTATTCGTCCACAGATTACTTCTTCAATAAACAGACTTTATTTAGATGAAAGTGACGTATTAATTTTGCACAATCCGGGCAAGTTGTCGAATAAAGCAGTTGAAGATATTCAGACGTTTTTACGCAGAGGAGGTGGCGTCTTGTGGTTTGCCGGGGAGCAGCAGGTAGCGTTGAAAGACAATAAAATGGAGGGAGCAGTTGGTATCCCTGAAAGTATTGATTTACACAAGTTAAGCGGAGAAGCCTATTTTTCTGTAGCACCTAAAATGGATGACCACCCTATCCTTGCCGATTTAAATTTGCGGGAGATCCAAAACGAGCTTCCTCAGATATTTCGGTATGTTGAAACGAAAAATGTGATAAATGAAACCACAATTCTGAACGTAGGAAAATCTCATCCGTACTTGACGGAAATTCAGGTGCATAACGGCACGATTTATTATTTTACTTCGCTGATCGATCTTAATTGGAATGACCTTCCTGTACGTGGATTTATGGTCCCGATTTTGCATAGGATTCTCTTGCTTCTTGCTACCGATGAGTCGAATACAAAGTCCGTTGTGGTCGGAGAAACGAAAACCATTAAACTTGACCGGGAGCTTATCAACTCGCAGTGGTCTCTCGAAACGCCGTCCGGGCAATCCATTTTGCTCATCCCTGATTTTAATCGCGAGGCGCTAAACATTACTCAGACAACTGAATTGGGATCGTATAATGTCCGGTCTGATGGGTATCCGTACACAGCTTTTTCTGCTCGTTTATCTCCCAGAGAATACCCCTCCAACCGAATGCCGGAGTCTGACGTGCGTAAATTCCTCCCGAATGATAAAACCCGTTGGATTGAGCCCTCTGTTGATTTAACGAAGGAATTAAACTCCATCCGATACGGACGTTCATTGTGGCGGATATTTCTTATTTTAGCCATCATCACATTGATTATTGAATCTGCAGTTGGACGCACAAAGTCCGAAGAACTCAAACAGCAACATTAATCATGGAACGCAAAATCGATATTCGAAATGAAAAAGCCATCCTTGTTGGTGTGGTTACAGGCGGAATGACACCGGAAACGATGCAGGAGCATTTGGACGAATTAACATTACTGGCGAACACCGCCGGTGCTGAGGTTATCGAGCAGGTGACGCAACGCTTAGCAAAAATTAATCCTGCATTTTATGTGGGAAAAGGGAAAGCATCTCAAATTGTCGGTCAAGCTGAAGAACTTCGCGCAAATCTTATCATCTTTGATGAAGACTTAAGTCCGGCGCAGACAAAAAATTATCAGAATCTTACTGAAAATATCAAGGTCATTGATCGGAGTGCTCTCATTCTTGATATTTTTCGGAAACACGCGAAATCGAAAGAAGCGAAAACTCAGGTGGAGCTTGCGCATCTCCAGTATATCCTGCCACGGTTAACCCGTATGTGGACACACCTTGAACGACAAATGGGTGGAATAGGTACCCGTGCCGGTGCAGGGGAAACACAGATTGAGGTAGATAGACGATTAATTCGCAACCGCATTGCCGGTTTGAAAAAAGATTTGAGTCGGATTGAAAAAGAACGTGTTACGCAATCGAAGCGTCGGAAAAATGAATTTAAAGTAGCATTGGTCGGATATACGAATGCCGGAAAGTCGACTATTATGAATACCGTCTCCGGAGCAAATGTATATATAGAGGATCAACTCTTTGCTACATTGGATACAACTACACGTGCCGTAAAGCTCAAAAACGGGTTGGGATTTTTACTGAGCGATACTGTCGGGTTCATCCGCAAACTTCCCCATCATTTGGTGGCAAGCTTCGGAAGTACGCTGAAGGAAGTGGTAGAATCCAACCTTATTTTGATTGTATTGGATGCGTCATCAGAACAGATTACAGATCATTACAAGACAATTCAATCTGTGTTGAAAGAACTGAAAGCACACAAACTTCGATCGTTGGTCGTGCTGAATAAAATTGATTTGGTGAACGAAAGCAGCCGGTTAAAGTATTTGAAACGGGTGTATCCCGATGGCGTGATGATTTCTGCAAAAAACCATTTGCGAATTGACCACTTGCTTGAGACGATTGAGATAATTATGAAGGAAGCCTACTCCACGATAGCAATGCATTTTACCTATGAGCAAGGACAAGTGATGGCGCAAACTGAACAGGGAATGGAAGTTTTAGAGCGACATTACGGAGAAGACGGCGTAACGCTAACTCTCCGCGGATCGATCGACCGGATTGAAAAAATAAGGTCCTTATTTGGTGTGGATTGACGGAGTTAATCCACACATCAACTGTGTCGTGGCATTCCATATATACAAGAAAGCCCTCAAAAGAGGGCTTTCTAATTCCGTTGAAGCAGTTTTTCAGGACCGCGTTATCACACGGTGGATGCCTCCCGCATACAGCAAACTTCCTTTACCCCAAAACGCATAAGAGAAGGCCTGTTTTTTGTACACGAAGTACAGCTTCCAAGATATATTATTTGAAGATCCTGAAAAAACGTGGTCTCCAACGGAAATTGTAAAATATCTTGTCAAAAGTTAGACAGGAATATTGAGTTAGACAAGAGAAACCGATGGTTTATCCCATTTAAAAAAAATCATTCGGACAAGTAAACCTTTGTGAGGAGTGAATTTAAAACTCCAACCCTCCATCAATCTGTTTTAAAAAGCTAAAGTCTTAACTCCGCTTTTAACGGGAAATCGTAATCTCTCCGCTGCCGGTCGCGTAAATCCAGTATCCTTTTCCGGGATAGAGGCTATCTGATAAAACATATCCGGCGTCCAAAGCATAGCAGGTGTTTGGTTCAATCAGTTCTGAGGAATATAAGGTTTCGACAGAAACAGAAAATGAAAGTCCTGAGATTAAATTCCATGATTCCTGAACAAATAACGTTAACTCATTCATTAGATAACCGGTAATCGCGGAATATCCCTCTACCGGGAAACGCAGTAAATATCCCACGCCCAGAGTCAGCGTATCACAGTTTGTGTATCCGCCATCGAAAGAAAAACATGTCCCGGGGTGCGCGTTTGGGAATACATCCAAATAATGGGAGGACTGTACATCTAAAGGCAACCCTACGATATTCCAGTTTTCGTTATTTGCGATGGTGAGTTCAACCATGTCCGATGCGCATGGAAATGTATCTGTTACAGTGGAATCGGAAACAAATGTCTGCCACTGGATTACCGCATCTTCGGATGGTGACCAAGAAGCCGTATCCGCAAAAAGCGGATAGCAGTCATACTGTGAAATGATGTGTTCCCTTCGGTCTCCCAACCAGCCCGTTGTGAGATCAACTTCATTTAATGGGTATACTTCATTTGTCGGGAATTCATCCGGGAGTCTCCGTGAGATAATATCCAAAAAATAATTGTCTAATAAATATCGGTTTGTAATGCGGTTATGAGCGGCATCCGGTTCCATTGCCAAGCTCCAGGGAGCACCGAGAGGGCGATGTGTTAGAAAAATTCCGGTGAGGTTCTCGATTCGGTAATCAAGGTCATTTTCACCGATGAACATCAATCCCGGGACGTCTACCGCATCTCTGGCAAACGTGGTGTCGTGATATCCGCCTTTCATCGTCACAAAGCCGATGATCCGACTGGGCTGCCACAATGTGAAGTGATACGACCATTGACCGCCCCATGAATATCCCTCAAAAAAGAGGGGAGAGTGTTCAATCTCCGGATGACCGCTTTGCTGAGCAAAATTCGCAAGAGCGTTGAGAAGTGCATCACCAATCCCGGATTCCATGTGCATATTATCAAATTGGGCACCCATGATGGAAAATTGATTCTCCCGACAGAGTGAGCGCATATCGGGATCGTTGACAATATTCCTTGAATCAGACCCGAGAGGATTCAGATAAACGTAAATCCCGCGTGATGTATCCGCATCTTCCGGAAGGTAGATTCGAAAGCGTGCGATCGTGTACGTATCATCCGGTCCGGGAGTTGCCGTGTAGTCATACACTTGCCCAAACAGTGCGGAGATAAAAAGAGCTGACAGCAGAATAAATTTATGGTTCATAGGCTTGTGCTCAAATGGTAACACTTCCTGTTTATCTACTCACTACTTTCTACTCATACAGGTTAGTTTCTCCTTCGCTTTGCGCGACCACGACGGCACCAATACTGTCGCTTCCAACATTGACCATGGTTCGTGCCATGTCGAGCGGGCGGTCTACAGCCAGCATAGTCCCGACGATGAGTGCTGCCCCCGGATGATCTGCCAGTCCAACGGCTTCCAGGACGATAAATATCATCACAAGCCCGGCGGATGGAATTGCAGCTGCCCCGACTGATGCAAGAAATGCTGTAATGACAACCAATATCTGCTGGGTCAGAGAGAGGTCAAACCCAAGCGCTTGGGCGATGAACAGTACTCCGGCGCATTCGTAGAGTGCGGTACCGTCCATGTTGATGGTTGCACCCAATGGCAACACAAAACTGGATGTCTTATTTGAAACACCGCAGTTATTTTCCACACAATCCATGGTAACAGGAAGCGTTGCTCCGGATGAGCTTGTTGAAAACGCGGTGGCAAATGCCGGAGCCATTGCTTTCCAATGTTTTAGTGGGTTAATCTTCGTCATAAAATAAAATACAAGTGGTAAAACGATGAGAAAATGGATAGACAATCCAATGGCGATGGTGAGCATATATTTGCCTACCGCTTGAAATAAATCAAATCCTGTGGATGCCACAGCGTTTGTAATGAGACCAAAAACTCCGATTGGCAAAAACCGAATGATACCATGGGTTAGAGCCATCATCGCTTTAAATCCGGCATCGAAGAAATTCACAAGAACCTCTTTCGGCTTTCCGGTCAAACGTGTAATCGCAAACCCAAAAAGAATGCACCAGAAAATGAGTGCCAGTATATTTCCATCCGCTGCGGCTTGTATCGGATTTGTGGGAATCATTCGGTAAAAAATGTCCATGGGAGAATCCGGAGTGGAAAGAGTAGAAGGGTCAAATGAAGATTCCATTCCTTTTAAAGTTACACCTGCGCCCGGTTTTATCAGATTTGTGAGTGTGAGCCCAATTAAGATTGCGGACAAGGATGTGAAGAGGTAATATCCGAATGTTTTTGCTCCCATTCGTCCGAGAGTTTTACTGTCGCCAAGACTGGCAACACCACTGGTGATTGAAAAAAGCACCAGTGGAACAATAATCATTTTCAGCAGACGCATAAAGATTGTTCCAAGAGGAGCGACAACTAATGAACGTTCCCCGAATGTAAGCGCAAAAAGGATGCCTAACCCCATTGCGATGAGGACTTGCCAGTGAAGTTTAAGTTTTATCATGTTTGTTCATCCGTTCCGTTTGGTGTGTTGATTCCCTTAATTTGTGAGCGTAATGGTTATGAGGATATCTTAATCCCTGCTGTAAATTATGATTCAATTTAATCAATTTCAATTTCTTCGTGAAAATATTCCTTTGGCTTGTAAAATTTGACGACAAACAAAAACAAGACTGCGGTAATCAGCATCGTCCCTGCGAAAAAGTTGAAATAAGATGCCCCTTCAAGTTTTGTTGTTCCATCCGGGTTTTGGATGAACGCATTTACGATGGCTGTGAAAATATTTCCAAGAGAAATGGACAACATATATAATCCCATGATGAGAGATTTCATTGTTTTTGGTGCTTGAGTATACGAGAATTCTAACGCTGTAATCGAGATGAGAACCTCCGCTGATGTGATGATAGCATAAGCGACGATCTGTCCAAAAATATTGGGAGTGCCGCCCGCATCAATTTGGGTTTGAATCATGGCAATAAGGATAAAAGACGGAACGGCTAAGAACAAACCAAAGGCAATTTTGCGTAATGGAGTTACTTCAAAGAATCGTCCAAGGAAGGGATAAAGAAAATACGTGAAGATTGGGGCTGCAATTAAAATCATCATGGGATTAATGGCTTGAATTTGTGACGGTAGCCATTCAACTCCAAGCCACGTACGATCCATATCCTGCGCTTGAATAACCCATGAGGATCCGGTTTGGTCATACAAAGACCAAAAAATAGCGACAAAAACATAGATTGTCATCAATCGAACTACAGCACTAATCCCTTCACGGCTAAATGTTTCTTTTATGAATATTTTTCCACCGGGAGGAATATGAATGAATTTATTACGTCCCATCCAGAATATAATGGTTGCCAACAGCATAAGTCCGCCCGGGAGCCCAAATGCAAGGTGTGGTCCGTATCGATCCAATAAAAATGGTGTGAGTAGCGTAGATAAAAATGCACCAACATTGATCGTGATGTAAAACCAGCTGAACACTTTTTCGAGGAGGAAGGAATTGGTTTTTCCAAACTGATCGCCTACATGGGCAGAAACGCAGGGTTTGATACCGCCTGCACCGATGGCAATGAGGGTTAATCCGAGTGACAGACCAAACCGTGTTTCATCCATGGCAAGTGCTAAGTGTCCCAATACATACACGATGGATAAGAAAATAATGGTTTTGTATTTCCCCAGAAAAACATCGGCTAAAATTGCGCCGATAATGGGTGTTAAGTACACGGCTGAAGTAAATACATGATACCAAAAAGTGGCATCTGAATTAGACATTGGAGATAAAACACCATCAGCTCCCATGAGGTAGCGCGTCATAAAAATGACTAAAATTGTTTTCATTCCATAGAAGCTAAATCGTTCGGCGAGTTCGTTTCCGATAATGTACGGTATTCCAAGCGGCATTCGTTTACTTGGGCGGGGAGCGGTAAGATATTTGGGCATCAGTGTAGGGAGTAGTTAGTGGAGGGGAATAAGGATTGAAGCGTTAAGATTCAAAATCGATCATTATCAGAAAATCATCATTGAGTTCACTCCGAAAACTACGAATTAACACCAATTATCTCCGCAACAAATACGGGATGTAAACACGCTATTGATAAGTGCTGTCTTTAACAATATAAGAACTTATGATATTCAAAATATAGCATTTGTATCTTTCTGGAATGGACTCATCATTTGTTTAATCTTCAATCTTCAATTCTTAAAGATCATTGCTTTTTCAAAACGATTTTCCGTACCGTTTCTCAGTCGTGATATATTACTTCTGTGTGTGAAGATAATAAACCAGGGAATAAATAGTGAGAAGACAAGCAGCGACAGCGGTGCTGGTTCTATCCCAAAAATGGGAGGAAGAATAAAAAGGAAGATGGGAAGAGATATCCCGGCGACCATGGAGCTTAGTGAAACATACCCAGTGAATATTAATGTTAAGACAAACGCCAGCAAACAAAGAGGGAATGCAATAGGAAATAAAGCTATCAACATTCCTGCGAGTGTACCGACACCTTTTCCGCCCTTAAATCCGGCGAAAATTGTATACGTATGCCCCAATACCGCAGCAAATCCGGCAAGTATTTGTACAACACCCTCATCAGGAATCGGGTGACCTTGAAAAAACGTTGTAGCAAAATAGGCGACAGGCAGCCACCCTTTAATAATATCAATGATGGCGACGAGGAGAGCGGATTTCCATCCCAAAACACGATACACATTTGTAGCTCCGGCATTTCCGCTGCCATGGTCACGGATATCGATTCCGCGAGTTAGTTTTCCGGTAAGGATGCTGGTGGGAAAAGATCCGGTGACAAAACTTAAGGCAAGAAGAAAGAATAACTGTAACCATGAATTATCCATGTTTGTGCTCCTTTTTTAATGTAGATTGCCAAACATCATGCGTTGGCGGGGCAAGCATCCCACCTGAGATGACAATTTTTAATGCTTCTTCGATATTGGTATTTGCCGGAAGTGTATCATCTTTTGGAATCATAATAAAAACTCCGGATGTAGGGTTGGGTGTTGTCGGTACAAAAAGATGGTAATATTCGCGGTCATTTTTGTTAACAGAATCTCCGGTCACAAAAGCTAATGTCCATAACCCCTTCCTTGGGTATTGAATATACACTACGCTCTGAAAATTTCGATTTGTCGTTCCGGAGAGAGCTTGTGTAATTTGTTTTATCGTCTTGTAAATTGTGTTCACAAGCGGAATGGTTGTAATAATTTTTTCTGTCCAGACAAATAATTTTTTCCCAAGGATGTTTGTAACAAATAATCCCAACATATAAACAAGTGCTAAGGTTAATACCACACCGAGTCCTGGAATATTAAGATCAGCTTTGGTTAAAATGGGGTCGGTCAGCTTATTCAAAAATGTGAATATAACTTTAAGGATGTAAAAGGTCAACGCCACCGGAGCAATAGCGATTAATCCGGTGAAAAATATTTTTTTAAGATGTTTCCACATAATAGGTAATATCCATTTTTTATTGTTTATTTAGGTCGAAAAGTACTCAAATTGCACCTTCTAATTCCAGTAAGAACATTTTACGTTCCAACCTTCCTCCGTATCCGCCCAAAGAACCGTCGTGTGCAATCACTCGGTGGCAAGGAATGATGACGGGAATCGGATTTTGTGCATTAGCGATTCCGACTGCACGTGCCGCTTTTGGATTTTGTATTCGTTTAGCAATTTCACCGTAAGAGGCTGTTTTTCCATAAGGAATATTTTGAACTTCTGTTAATGCTTTTAGGTAGAAAGCCGATATTTGTAAATCTAAGTTTAAATCAAATTGCCTGCGTTTTCCATCAAAATACTCTTTCAATTGTCGAATGCAATCCTGGAATGCCATTGGTTCTTGCAAAACCTCTGTGTGAAACATCTTGCTCAATATTTGGTCAAAAGGGGCGTCTTCCGGAAAAAGAATACGACAAATACCGACATCACTTTTTGCAATAGCCATGTTTCCAAATGGTGAGGGGAAAACTGAATACGTAATTAATTTCATTGGTACGAACTTAATATGTATTCGGAATTATTCCGATGGAATACTTTTCTCCGGGAAGTTGATAATCAGTGCACCTCCAATAATCAAAATGGCTCCGATGATAGCCACAGAGGAAAGCACCTCCCCTAAAAAGATCCATCCGATGGTAATGGCAGCAATCGGCGGAAAAAAAGCCACATACGATACTTGAGTGATGGTTAAGTGTGAAAATAGCCAAAAATAGATCAACCAAGTAATTACGGACCCGGGAATGGTTAAATAGGTAATCGCAAGTAAATTATTTTGAGACCACACCATCGACTGTCCGGGCTCAAATAGGATGGACAGTAAAATGAGAATCAGTCCCCCGCCGGTTTGACCGACTGCGTTAAGTTGGATAGTGTTCACCTCCTTGACATGTTTCTTCAAATTTACATTTGGAACAGAGGCAATTAACACTGAGATCATTAATGCGCCGATTCCCAAAAACACATTATCACCACCAAATGCTTTTCCCTGAGTTAGAACAAGGACGGCTCCGATCGTCCCGATGAAGATGCTTAGAAACTTTTTTCGTGTAATCGGTTCTTCCGGTAATATTACGTGTGCGATACCGGCGATAGTTAAAGGAAAACCTGCCCAGATAATCGAAGAAACATTCGAGTAAACAAACTGTGTTGCCCAATACGTAATGGCATAGGCGATGGAAAAGTTTAGAATTGCAAACTGAAGGTATAATCCTATCGCCTTACGGGATTTAGGAAGTTCTTCTTTACGGATGAAAAATATGATCCAAAAGATTAGTCCCGCAATAAAGAAACGAAGTCCTGCACCAAGAAATGGAGGCATGCCCTCATTTAAACTGACTTTTATCGCAAACCAGGTCGTTCCCCATAATATACAGAGGAGTGAATATGCGGAGTAAATTTTAAGCTTCATTGGAATAAAAAACGCCCTCCGATAATAGGAGGGCGTTTGAATGAGTTAAATGGTTCACCAAAGTTATTTTTCCACTTGCTTACTATGGAGATGTACAACAATTGGACTGGCAATATAGATGCTGGAATATGTTCCGACAATAACGCCGACAATCATTGCGAAAGCAAACCCGTGAATAACCTCACCGCCAAAGAGCCACAAAATAAGCACCACAAAGAATGTTGTCAGCGATGTAATGACAGTACGGCTTAATGATTCGTTGATGCTTTCGTCAACAATTCGCTCGTATGAATGGCTACGTTTTGCTTTTATGTTTTCGCGTATTCTATCAAAAATGACAATGGTGTCATTGAGGGAATATCCGACAATCGTTAAAAATGCCGCCACAATAGAGAGGGAGATTTCATATCCAAAGATTGAAAACAGCCCGAGTGTAACAAGAATGTCGTGAGAAAGTGCCGCAATAGCACCTAACGCAAATTTGAATTCAAAACGAATGGAAATGTACAGCAAAATTAATCCTAATGCTGAAATGACCGCCATGACAGCTTTTCCGCTTAATTCAGATCCAATTTTCGGACCGACACGTTCTATCGTCAGAATAAAGTTTTTAGTGTCTGCGGGGACTTTATCGGGATAGGCATCGTAAAGGTGATTCACAACATCCTGTGCAAAATTTTCTGGTCTATCTTCATTATATGATAGACGAATTGAGATGTTTGACGGATCACCGAACTGTTTGATTTCATCTTTACTCAAATCAAAATGTTGCCCATTTACTGACACATCTGACAACGTATTTCGGACAGAGTTGATGTCCACCGCTTCTGTGAAATTTACAGCGACCATCGTTCCGCCATTAAAGTCGATGCTTAATTTTGGACCGCCTTGATACATCAGAGACATAAGCCCGGCCAAAATTACAACGGTTGATAGAATAAACCCGAACCGTCGTTGATCCATGAATTTAATATGTGTTTCTTTAATAAGTCTCATATGCTTAACCTCTGGAAACCTTTACGTTTTGCAAAGGAGTTGAAAATTGTTCGTGTTACAAATATAGCTGTAAACATGCTGATGATAATCCCCCAAAAGAGGACAGTTGCAAATCCACGAATAGGACCGGTTCCAAACTGATACAAAACCAGAGCTGCGATAACTGTCGTGATATTTGCATCAATAATGGTCGTCAACGCTCGATCATAGCCACCATCAATTGCTGCTTTAGCTGTTTTTCCTTTTCGTAGTTCTTCTCGAATTCTTTCAAAGATAATCACATTGGCGTCGATGGACATTCCAACCGTCAGAATGAGTGCGGCGATGCCCGGGAGGGTTAACGTCGCTTGGAGAGAGGCCAGAACTGCCAGCACCAACAGAATATTCCAAATCAAGGCAAAGTCGGCGATGGTTCCGGATGTTTTATAGTAAATGAGCATGAAGATTAGCACCAACCCAAGTCCAAAGAGAACAGAAAGCGTGCCCTGTCTAATAGAGTCCGCTCCAAGTGATGGTCCGACAATCCTCTCCTCAATGATATTGACGGGAGCGGGAAGTGCACCGGCTCTGAGGACAATGGCAATATCTTTTGCTTCATCCATATTTTCAAAGCCTTCGATTTGCGTTCCACCTCGGGTAATCTTTTCACGGATATTGGGAGCCATGTGAACTTTTTTATCCAATACAATCGCGACGCGGCGACCGACGTTTGCGCCGGTGACTCGAGCCCATTGTTTGACACCGTCGCTGTTCATGCTTAGCAAGACAACCGGCTGCCCGGATGCACCGCCTACCTGGCTTCCAAGACGTTCTTTAGCTTCCTCAATAACCCCGCCGGTAATTTCCGGATCTTTTTCAAGGTGATATAGACTAAAAATCTTTTCTTCTCTTCCGTCGACATCCGTCAGAGACTCCGCTTCATCGGAAAACAGAAAAACGCCGTTTCCTGAGGTGAGTTTTGTCTTTATTTCCGGCATGTCCAAAATCTTTTTCACGGCGTAGACGTTTTTTTCGGGGACACCGATATTACCGGCATAGGTTCTTAATAGAGCGGAAAACGGACGTTCTTCAAAAAGTCGTTGATCCACAATGGCTGAACTTGTGTCGTCTTCAGTCTCTGATTCACCGAACAACTCACTGACAGAGACAGTCTTGTCGTCACTGACCGGCACGACTTCTTCAGGTTTGCTGTCAGTACTTTTGGTTTCATCTTCAGTAAGATCTTCAAGCTCTGTGTTGCCTTTAAGTATTTTATCGATTCGAATGAGTAGCTCATTGGTAAGTTCGGCGTTCTTTACAATGTAAAATTCTAATAATGCTGTACTTTGGAGTAGTGCTCGAGCACGCTCCGGATCCTGTATTCCTGCAAGTTCGACGACGATTCGATGACTACCCTGCTTTTGGATTGTTGGCTCAGAGACACCAAATTGATCCACGCGATTTCGCAGGATTTCCAACACCCGATTAATCGCATCATCGGCTTCTTCACTTAGTCCGGCAACAATTTCATTGACACTTGAGCCATATTCATGGTAATACCGTGCCAATCTGAGTTCATGTTTTGAGGAAGCGATTGTAAATATATCAAAGAAATCAGCTTCGGGGATATCCATTTGAGATTTTACATCATCCAGTGCCCGATTAAATTTCCCGTCTTTATTGATAGCAAGATTTGTGACCAATATGGGTAAGTCAACTTCTAAAACGATGTACATTCCGCCTTTCAAATCCAATCCTTGCTTAATGACTTTGGATTCCAAACTGTTGAAGGTACCTTTTTCTTTCATCTCCTCAATTTTGTCCTTGGACATCATTTGATATTGTACTGACGGCCAGAGAGCATAAATTGCCCAGGCGAGGATTAATGCAATGATAATATATCGTGGTGTAAGTTTTTTATTCATGTGTTTACCAGATTTTCAGTGTTAATAAAGCCGAGAAATATAACCAACCTGTTGGTCGTCAGTCAATTTTTTATTCATAAAAATCTACACGTTTTTTTTATGACTTTAATTCCAATATTGCCGTGGCAAGTTTAGTATGATGCAAACTGCATGATTATTCCGCAAATCCACGCGCCGTAGGTCCCGACGGCATATCCAAGTACTGCCAGTAAAACTCCGACCGGAGCTAGTGACGGATGAAACGCAGATGCCACAATCGGTGCAGACGCCGCACCGCCAACATTTGCTTGACTTCCGACGGCAAGAAAAAAGAAAGGAGCACGAATCCACTTTGCCACTCCGATGAGAATAAGGGCATGGATTGCCATCCAAATCATCCCGATTAGAAAAAATCCGGGGTTGTCGAAAATAGCTAAGAGGTCCATCTTCATTCCGATTGTTGCCACAAGAATATAGAGAAATACACTCCCGTATCGTGATGCACCCACACCTTCAAGTTTTCGAAATGGCGTAAAAGATAAAATGAGTGCAATGGTCGTGGCGAAGACAATTATCCAGAAAAACCCGGAGGTTAAACTAAACTTTTCTAAGTAGGATGCATTTTGTTGTATCCATGGAGCGATGATATCTGAAAGAAAGTGTGACACAGCGGTAACGCCAAACCCGACACCTACGACCGTAATCGCGTCGGTGAGATCGGGGATACGGGAGATTTCTGCCCGATAATCTTCAATTTTATTCTGCAGATGACTAATCGCAGAGGTGTCACCTTTTAACCAGGTATCCAATCGTGTGTGAATACCGGCTCCGTAGAGTAAAAACGCCATCCAAATGTTCGCGACGACAACATCCACGGCAATCATGGCTGAAAACAATGGATCACTGACGTTAAAAACCTCTTTCATCGCCGCTTGATTGGCACCACCACCGATCCAACTTCCGGCGACGGTAGCCAGTCCGCGCCAAACCGCATCAGGACCTATGCCACCGACAATGCTCGGGGCAAAGTAAGACACAATTAAAATTGCCAGAGGACCGCCAATGATGATACCAAGCGTCCCTGCAAAAAACATGATAAGTGCCTTAGAGCCTAATTTTCTGATTTCCTGTAAATCAATACTGATTGTGAGCAAGACGAGACTGGTGGGCAATAAATATCGGGAAGCGACAAAATACAGACGGGAGTTTTCTCCTGAGATAATTCCTGCTGAATTTAAAATTGACGGAATAAAATAACACAGGAGCAGTGTCGGGACATACGTGTAAAATTTCTTCCAAAATGGATGGGGGCTTTTTGATGTTCGGAAAACGAATATCAGGATACTCATTAGTATTCCCAGAACAACGGCATCATTTGTAATTAGTGGACTCATCGTTTCTTTTTTAGTATGAATTACGTGTAAATTGTGAGCACGAATTTACAATGGATATTGAAACTACTGTAGATACATTATTTGAAAAATTAAACAAAATGAAACAAACCTTATGAATAATAACCTAATAATTCTTGCTGCCGGAATTTCTTCACGGATGAAAAAATCTTCTGTAAAAGAGGACATGGATTCACAACTGATTGAGGAAGCAAATTTAAAACCAAAGTCGATGATTAGTGTCGGAGACGGTGGACGTCCGTTTATGGATTACCTTTTGTTCCACGCTGCTGAAGCGGGCTATAAGCATGTGGTGATCGTGATTAATGAACGGGATAGGTTTACAGAACCTTATTATACAACTCACGACACATGGGGATTGGATATTCAGTTTGCACGACAGATGATTCCGAAAGGACGGTCTAAACCGTTAGGGACAGCAGATGCAGTATTACAGGGATTAATCGCTAAACCCGATTGGGCGCACAAAAAATTCACCATTTGCAATAGTGATAATCTATATTCTGTGAGCGCTTTTAAATTACTTCGGGAGGATACACATCTCTGTGCTATGATTGATTATGATCGAGATGGATTAGGTGTTGAGCCGGAACGGGTAAATGCGTTTGCTGTGATCTGGAAAGATAAAGATGGTTTTTTAGAAGATATCGTTGAAAAACCCGCGCAGGAAGATGTTGAGCGCTCCGCCGATGAAAATGGGCGTGTTGGCGTGAGTATGAATATATTTCGCTTGGATTATGATACCTGCCTTCCGGAATTGGAGAATTGTCCGCTTCATCCGACCCGGGATGAAAAAGAGCTCCCTACAGCCATCAGAATGATGATGAAGAAACATTCTCAAGCGATGTTTACAATTCCGGTATCAGAAAACGTTCCGGATTTGACCAGTAAAAAGGACATTTCCAACGTTAAGAAATATCTTGAATCTCTTAATATTGGACAATAATATAAAATTTGATATTTGAGAACTAAGTTTTTGACTCTACTCTATTGCTAGCGGAGCTAACGTATCATAGTTGGATATTATTTCTGTAACGAATAACCACATGTAACATCAAATTAGTGGAATTCATAATAACATACATAAAGGAGACTCATAATGATATTACAAACAAACCTAGACCATATTGCGTCTGAAGAAGAGTATGATAAAATGCTAGAAGAAAATGAAAACGTCATGATTTGCTGTGGCAGAATGGGGCCGATGTGTCTACCTGTCTATGCTGCGATGGAAACGCTGAAGCCGGATTATAAACACATAAAATTTTACGATATGGCATTCGATGCCCCTTTCGCCCACGTCATTCGCAATCATCCCGATTGTTCAGGTTTTATGGGACTGCCGTTTACGATGTATTATAAAAATGGGAAAGTTGTGAAAGCAACAAGTAGTATCCAAAATACATCTCAAGTTAAGACGATTCTTGACGAAAACTTTACAGACTAAATGAGGAAAATCATGAATGTAAAATGGTTGATCATTTCTTTTTCATTTGGGTTGATGTTCACTGCGTGCTCCAAGGATGAGGTACAAAACAAAACAACCAAAAACCCTGTGTCAAAGATGGTAAGTTCATCCTCAGATAAGACTGTTAATAAATCAATTGTTGAGAAACAAAAACTCTTGTTTTTTATTAACCCGAATGGACGTCCGTGTCAGATACAAAATACAATTTTGGAAAAAATAAGATCGCAAATCAATGAAAAGGCTGACGTTATTTACGTTAAAACAACGGATCCGTCTGCACGGGATTTGTTTTACAAGTACGGTATTCGGTCGTTGCCTAGTATAATCATTGCAGATTCTAAAGGTGGTCCGATAAAACGTTTCCCTCCCGGAATCCAGAATGAAGACACTATCTTAAACGTTTTGAAAGCATTTTGATGGAGTTTTCACTTTCGGCATTATTCCTTGCGATGGGAGCGGGATTGATGAGCGTTGCTTCACCTTGTGTGCTACCGGTTGTCCCGATTATTATAACAGGGACGGAACAGGATCATAAGCTACGCCCTTTATTAATTGTCATGGGTTTATCTCTCACATTCATTTTGATGGGGGTCATCAGTTCATTATTCGGTTCGATGATTGCCGGAAAAATGTTGTTAGTGGAAAAAGCCGCCGGTATTTTTGTTATTTTGTTCGGAATATTGATATTGGGAGATATCAACATCTTTAAACGTATTACTATTTTCAATAAGATCGGTAACCCTTCCGGCGGAAAGTGGTCAGGATTTGTTCTTGGGCTTACTCTAGGGCTAGTTTGGATTCCGTGTGTTGGGCCGATGTTGTCAGGTGTACTTACGATGGTGGCGACACAAGGTCAAGTATTACCCGGAGTTATCCTGTTAATGTTTTATTCTGCAGGGTTTGCAATTCCGATGCTGATAGTTGGTTATTCTTCACAGGCAGTCAGAAATAAGATTCGAGTGGTTCAGAAATATCCAATTGCCGTGCGAATTTTCAGCGGTGGAATATTGGTTGCGTTCGGAATATATATTCTTGTGAACGGTATTTTGGGTTTTGGTTGGTAGTTAACTTGTAAACAGTATAATAAAAAAGGCTCTCAGGAGTCTTTTTTAATGGGGACAGTAGCGCGTTTTAATCTTTTTATTCCCATTGTCATCAGAGATAAAAGGATTGCCATAAGAACATCCGCAACGGGAGGGACGGAAGGGAAGCCGTAATTCCAGGCAATCACTCCCAAAAGCCAAATTAAATACGTTTTCATAAGTGCGAAAGTTATCAAAATACCTGTGTTCAGATGAAAGAATATTTCAGGAAATATTTACTCGTTATTTTTAATTTGAACAGACTTGCTCAATTTAGTCCAAACTTATTGTTCAACGAATCATAAACTCGTAAAATTGTGACCGTAAAAAGTCGTAAAATTGTGAAAGACAGCACACGTATCCATTTTAAAGAAAAAATAAAGAAGGAAAACAAACATTGAAGATTGGATTTACAGGGATTGATTTACCGGAAGGAAAAATTAAATATCAAGATAAGTATTTAATCGCGTTAGCCGGAAAAGACAACCCCAAAAAAGTTACGCCGTATTTCATGGAATTGATTCAGGATGATTTTACACAAGCAGAAGCAATAATTGTCCCGAAAGATAAAATATTAGATATATTAATTTATGATTTAGAAAAAATGGAAGCACGCTTAGAACGTTCAGATGATTCATCAGAAAAAGTGTTAATTAAAAAATATATAAAGATACTGGAAAATGAAACTCCGCTTTGTGATGCTGAATTTGATAAGGCTGAACAAAAAATACTAAAAACGATTTCTCCGTTTAGTCTAAAACCTGTGGTTCAAGTAGAGGAAACTGACGAATTAAATAGCCTTTTTACAGAGACATTTGAAAAAGCTAATCGGATGTTTTTTTACACCTCAGGTCAGGCAGAATCTCATGCTTGGATTGTCAAAAAAGGATCAGACATTGTTACATGTGCCGGGAAGATACATACGGATTTGGCACGAGGGTTTATCCGTGGAGATGTTGTATCATTTGAAGAATACATGACATGTCATAATTTTAACGACTGTAAATCAAAAGGGAAAGCCAGGGTAGTTGATAAAGAATATATTGTTCAGCCAAACGAAGTGATTGAGATTAGATTTAATGTTTAAGTTGTATTTATTTTGCTTAAATAATTAAAACCCTGTCGGGAAGTTGAAGATTTTTCTTTACGTTTCCAGTCGATTTAAAATATGCTGTAGATATCTTGCTAGACGGAGGAAAACAAGCACTTGATTAGGTTTTTTCTTTGACTTAAATTACCTCCTGATTTGCAGATTATTGCAATCTCGAACATACAATTTATTTAATCAGATTAAGAATAGGAATGTCAATATGGCGACTTTGATTTTGCGGGATACACACCGCGCATTGGAAGAGAAAATGGATTCTCTTAATAAATTAAAAAAGGAGACTTCAGTAAAGATTAGAGATGCAGCTAGTCATGGCGATCTTAAGGAAAATGCGGAATACCATGCTGCCAGGGAGGAACAGAGTTTAATAGTACGTAAGACACAATCGCTGCAGACCCATACACCATTCAAGATTATCGAGTATGGCGAAATTGAAACAGGCAGAGTAGGGTTTGGCAATAAGGTTACAATCTGGGAGGAGGGCAAAGATAAGGCTGAAGACTATTATCTATTAGGTCCCATCGAATTTGAGTTGGATCTTTATCCCATGGTTGTAACCTATCATTCACCTTTTGGTCGAGCCATAGCGGGGAAAAAGGTTGGTGAAGATTTTACACTTGAAAGCCGGGGTAAAGAGACAAAGTTCACAATTACTGCAATTGAAAAGATTTCCACAGAATGATGATTAAAATTTAACCCGTTGTGCATATTAAATGATTTTATACAAATTGACCTGAGTATGTCTCAATATTTATAGTTTTGGACTGAGAAGTGGACCCCTAAAACTGTCTGCCCGTGCAGACGGGGACAGGGTATTAAGTTGTAATTTCTGCATGAACAAATAGCAAAGGAAGATCAGAAATGAGCAAGAAACGCAGAAATCATTCAGCAGCATTTAAAGCGAAAGTAGCTTTAGTTGCGATAAAAGGTGATAAAACGATGAGTGAACTATGTCACAATACATCTTAAATCAAGTGCAGATACAGAAATGCCTGCCGGCCGCAGGCGGGGAAGAAACAACTTTTGGAAGGTTCTGAAGATGTATTTGGTGTATCAAAGAAAAAGGAAAAGAACCATGAGGTGGAGGTAAAAGATCTCCATGCAAAGATTGGTCAGTTGACCATGGAACGTGATTTTTTAGCCAAAGGTTACTTTATTTCTCTAATTTAATAGGGAATTATAACTGTCGTCAGTAGGGAATTCAACTTGTCGCTGATCATTCGTGAAGACAATACTTTGCTTGTAGTTCGTAGCTCGTGACGGGTGGGGACACCCTTAACGTCGGGAAAACGAACATTTTTAAGAATTACCGAAAAATAGAATAATTATTTATGGTTGTACCTTATTGTATTACAGGTATATACAGGATATCAATATGCTTCATTTAAAGAGATGCAAAAAGTTCATATTTTCGAATGCACGCACCGCAACGCTAAAGCCTCGATTTATGGATCAGTTGTTTTGCAAACCCATAAGATTTTATATTTTTTAAGAACATATATTACTTTACCCATACCGAATAAAGTATTGTAAATTTTCGTCTTAATTTCAATACAAAAAAGTAAATGTGAAACCGATATGACGACTAATACTCCCAGAGTCAGATTTGCACCCAGCCCAACCGGTCAGCTGCATTTAGGTGGCGCCAGAACCGCTCTCTTTAATTGGCTCTTTGCCAAACATCATCACGGAAAATTTCTTCTGAGAATAGAGGACACAGATCGCCAACGTTCAAAGCAAGAACATACTGATCAAATTTGTGAGTCTATGCTTTGGCTTGGACTTACATGGGATGAAGGCATCGTTTATCAATCAAAAAGATTGGAGATATATCAAAAAGCAATTCAATCGTTGCTGAAAACGGATAATGCATACCGTTGTTTTTGTTCCAAAGATGATTTATCCCGGCAGCGTGAGGACGCTCAAAAACGTGGTGATGGTTATCAGTACAATCAAGCTTGCCGAAATTTATCCGAAGACATTATTGAGCAGAAATTATCGTCAAGCACACCATTTACAGTGCGACTGAGAGTCCCTGAAAAAGTTATCACATTTAAAGATCGTATTTATGGTGAAATTAACGTGAATACAAACGAACTTGATGATTTTATCATTGCAAGAACAGATGGACATCCTACCTATAATCTTGTGGTTGTCGTTGATGATAATGATATGAATATTTCGCATGTTATTCGCGGAGAAGATCATATTTCAAATACGCCAAAACAAATACTCATCTATGATGCTTTGGCATTACCAATCCCCGAGTTTGCACACCTTCCAATGATATTAGGTCCTGACAAACGCCGATTGAGTAAACGTCATGGAGCTACCGGAGTTCAAGAGTATCGTGATATGGGTTATTTATCTCAAGCACTAAACAATTATTTGGCGTTATTAGGATGGAACCCCGGGACAGAAGAAGAAATATTTTCTTTACCGCGTCTCACAGAGGTGTTTTCAATCGGACAAATACAGAAAAAACCGGCTGTATATGATGAGAAAAAATTACAATGGGTAAGCGGGCAGCATCTGTTCAAACTATCAGGGAAAGAATTAATGACAGGAGTTCGGCGTATATTTCCTGATTGGCAAAAAAACGAAGAAGACACTTACGTTGAAAACGTATGTGA
The DNA here is from genome assembly GCA_964388155.1 of uncultured bacterium. GTDB lineage: Bacteria > Fidelibacterota > Marinisomatia > Marinisomatales > JACNKV01 > JACNKV01. Next base: position 66,792 of record CAYLYH010000006.1, read on the forward strand.
ATTACTAAAATTACGAGCAAAGTCTCTCACAGAATTAAAAAACATTTCAACATATTTTTTTAAAGATCCAAAATCTTACGATGAAAAGGCAGTCCGAAAACGATGGAAAAATGATTCGGTGAATTCTCTGGTAAAGCAATTGTTGGACGAATTAACTTCCTTAGTAAATTGGACAGAATCAGGAGTGGAAATATCCCTGCGAAATGTTGCTGAGAAAGAGGGTATCTCCGCAGGGAAATTGATACACCCTGTTCGTTTAGCCCTCAGCGGTGTGTCGGCGGGTCCATCGCTGTTTGCCATGATGGAACTCCTCGAAAAAGAGACTTGCCTGCGCCGAATTGAAACAGCACTTGAAAGATTACCGATACAATAGCACTATGAATACCACAGAACATAAATCGAACAATTTTATTGAAAATATCATTGACCAAGATCTGGAAAACGGGAAAAATGATTCGCGTGTGCATACACGTTTTCCGCCGGAGCCTAACGGGTATCTTCATATCGGGCATGCGAAATCGATTTGTCTAAATTTTAGTATCGCAAAGAAATATGACGGTGGATTATGTAATCTCCGCTTTGATGATACAAATCCGATAAAGGAAGAAGATGAATACGTCGATTCGATTATAGAGGATGTGAAATGGCTTGGGTTTAATTGGCAGGATCGTTTGTATTATGCGTCTGATTATTTTGACCAAATGTATGCATACGCCATTCAGCTGATTAAAGCAGAGAAGGCGTACGTCTGCGACCTAACAGCCGATGAAATTCGTGCTCACCGTGGCACGTTAAAAAACCCGGGAACGGAAAGTCCGTATCGAAATCGAACCATAGATGAAAACCTCGACCTTTTTCAACGAATGAAAAATGGTGAATTTGAAAATGGGTCGAAAACATTACGTGCGAAAATTGATATGGAATCTCCGAATTTGAATATGCGCGATCCTGTAATGTATCGTGTTTTGAAAGCCTCACATCACCGCACCAGCGATACATGGTGCATTTATCCGATGTACGACTGGGCGCATGGATTAGAAGATTCGATAGAGGGAATTACACATTCACTTTGCACGCTGGAATTTGAAGATCATCGTCCTTTATACGATTGGTTTTTGGAGGAGCTTAGTGTCTATCATCCTCAACAAATAGAATTTGCACGGTTGAACATGAGTTATACGATTATGAGTAAACGAAAACTGCTTCGCTTAGTGCAAGAAAATCACGTTACCGGCTGGGATGATCCAAGGATGCCGACGATTTCAGGGCTACGCCGTCGAGGGTACACACCTAAATCAATCCGTAATTTCGCGGATAAGATTGGCATTGCAAAACGCGATAATATCGTGGATATGGCATTATTAGAACATAGCGTCCGCGAGGATCTAAACCAACATGCCCCGCGCGTAATGGGTGTGCTTGATCCGTTGAAGGTAGTAATTGATAATTATCCTGAGGGGCACGTCGATGAATTGGAAGCTATTAACAATCCGGGCAACCCGGAGGCAGGGACGCGGATGGTGCCGTTCTCACGGGAATTATACATTGAAAGAGCTGATTTTATGGAAGATCCTCCACGAAAATTCTTTCGTTTAGCTCCAGGGAGAGAAGTGAGATTGCGGTATGCATATTTTATTACATGTCAAAATGTTGTTAAGGATGATAATGGTAATATCATTGAGTTAAGGTGTACCTATGATCCGGCAACGAAGGGTGGCTCTTCGCCGGATGGTCGGAAAGTAAAAGGTACATTACACTGGGTTTCGGCATCTCATGCCATTGATGCAGAAATCCGTCTTTATGACCGCCTTTTCTCAGTTCAAAACCCGGGGAAAGAACATGACTTTGTTGAAGATATTAATCCTAATTCACTTACTGTGCTTAAAGAATGTAAGCTGGAGCCGTCACTTAATAATCCTGAAAAAGGAATCATCTATCAGTTTGAGAGACAAGGGTATTATACACCGGACTTAAAGGACTACTCGAAAGAACATCCGGTCTTTAATTGCACTGTGTCGCTGAGAGATTCCTGGGCGAAAATTGAAAAAGCTCGGAAACGTTGAACATAGAACATGGAAAACGGAAAATGTTGAAGCGTAGAGTATCAGTGAAATTTTTACACAAAAATATTTCGGTAGAAACAGTGATAAAATATTGAGTACTTTTCACGTATGCGTTACCCGATATTTACATTAGTTGTCCTTCTTTTCGCGGGTTTGGAACTTGGTAACCCGGTTTCTGCGGCAGAAAATACCTATGTGTATATCCTCAATTTCGATAACATTCAGGATGAAACTGCTACAGAATGGTTGGAGATTGGATTTGCCGATAAACTTCGTGAGAAATTATCATCTCAAAATGGATTACATATTCGTTCACGGCAGGATCTTGAGAAAATTATGGATGATCGTCAACGTCTGCTGTCTCAGCCACGAGGATCGAATAATGTCCTCTTATTAGGAAAGTTTAACCGTTCCCTCGATGAGATTAGTGTGAGTGTCCAGCTTATCAATATTGTGACATGGAAAGAACTGGATTCTAAGAAAGTTCTTGGGAAATATTCTGAAATTTCATTATTAATGGACACTCTATATAACGCCATATTTACGATGTTAAAACCATTATTACCGGAAGACAAACCGTTGAAGCGTCCCTATCCTGATATGAATGTGTCAACAACAAAAGCTCTTTTGCCAACCGTGCATAAGCAAAGTACAGATGTTGCCGGAAATATTGATTCTGCTATTGAAGATTTAGAAATATCCATGGATATTGTCATCGGAGCACGTGAGGAAGCATCTGAAATGGATATGGATGTGGAAGGTGAATGGACGTTGGATCTCAATGTAGATAATGAGGAAGAAGAGAATCCTGAAAATGACGTGAATACAGATATACTGGTGGGAGTAATTGAGACACTCACGAAAAACCCATATCGTGTTAAGATGGAAAAACCACGATTTGAATATGATACAGAAAATGACGATAACATGAAAGTCATATTTCCTGTTACATATGCTTTAAAGGAAACGATACTTAAAGATATGCTGTATTCGATGCCTTACACCGGATTAAAACAAGATGGAACATTAACAATATTTTCCTTCAATAAAGAAAAATTTAATTTTCCACAGGCAACGGTAGATAAACTAAAATACGGGACATATCGCAAAGTCCCGGTTATACAGTTTGTGGATAAAAATAGCGAACCGGTTGTGGTTATTGCAGATACACCTGATTATGAGTTGCATTCCATCGGTAGTGACCGGACGATTTTTGTACCAACACATCGGTTTTCACCATTAGTCGATATAACCGTCGGCGGCTGGGAAATACACATTGCAATGGAGACTGTATCAATTTCTGTCGATTATACGTTCATCATAGATGTTAAAGACGTAAATCGTCTCGAGGGTGTTAAACTTAAATTTATTCCTGCGGAAGAACTTCCTTTGTATCTAAACCGTCTTCTTTAATCTCAAGGTTGTTTAATTGACAATGAAGTATGTTTTTTTTATCTTTATATATTTTTCTATTTTGTTTGCAGAAGAGTCAGAGAAAGTTAAACAAACTGAATTCCCAAATGTAAGAATACACACACTCAAAGGTCAAAGTATCTCACCGCATGATATATTAGATAAGAAATTGACATTAGTTAATTTTTGGGCAACATGGTGTGTTCCATGTCTGAAAGAAATGAAATATCTAAATCAATTTCATGAAAAATATAGTGAAGAGGGGTTTCATGTGGTTGGTATTTCCATAGATGATACACGCACCTCCCGCCGTGTACCGTCTGTTGTAAGATCAAAACATATTACCTATCCAATTTATCTTGATACAGAACAGGCTTTGTTCCAGCGTTTCCAATGTTCTGCGATGCCATTTTCGGTGTTAGTGTCTTCTGAGGGAATTGTTCTTTGGGAACATACGGGATATATTTCCGGTGATGAGAAAGAAATGGAACGTGTCATTCTCTCACATTTGAGGGAGAATGATATCCATGAAAATGCTGAAGCCGTTTCCGGAAAAGATGAAGATTTACTTGAGCAGAAAAGCGAATAAAATATTCCTCATATTCGCGTTAATCTCGTTACAGATTTGTACGGGATATTCTGCGATGAATTTTAGTGTATCCTCCCGTTATGGACAGGGAAGTCAATCAGGACTTAATTACCGATATAACGAACATTATTTTCAACTCAATACCTCGTATAACCGGTGGGATTTAACAGCGGAACTACAATTTACAGATCCGCCAGAATTTGGTTTTTCATCCGCCGGTTTTCGACAACTGACTCTATCATATTTTGGGGAGAACTTTACCACAGAAATAGGCCATATTAAAGCAGTGTTTGGAAATGGACTATCGCTGAATATCTTTGAACAAAAAGAAATCGATTTTGACAACAGACCGGTTGGGATGAAAATCCGTGGCAACCTTACGGATAATGTGGAAATCCTTGTTCTCGCCGGAAGGAAAAATGAGTACCGTTTTTATTCTCCGAATTCTGACCTGCGTGAACCGGATGGACAATCAGCGTTTGATATCGGGGGGACTGAATTGCGGCTTCTTTCAAAAGATGGTTTTTGGTCATTGAATCCTTATGTGGTTCTTTCGCGATTTAAGTCTGACATTATTCAGATAAGCATGGATCCTGTAACGTTCGTGCCGGTTGAGAATACACGTGTTCAATACACTTCAATGTTAAACCCAGGACTCGCAACATCCTTTTTTGGAACCTCCTTTGATGTGATGATTGAATTCAGTATGATGGAGAAACGATTTGATTATCCATTGGTAAGACTATCGGTTACACAAAATGCAATTAACGTGACGGAAGCGGTAACACGTCAAAAAGGAAATGCTTTCTATTTGCAATGGAATTGGTATCCGGATTGGCTGACGGTTTTTGCGGAGTACAAGCGGTATCATTGGGGGATAGAGGCTCAGCAGGATAGAACAAACTTGCATCGACAAGCCTCACGGGTGTTACCGTTTCAAATGGGACCTACAGGCATTAGGCAGCATGATATCAGTCTGTTGGCAAACAGAACTCACCCAGTGAATTATAGTGATGAAGTTGGAATAAATATCGATATAAAATATTCGGTCGGTAATTGGATAGGCACGATAAATATTGCAAAACTAAGTCAAACCACTTTTTGGAATAAAAATGTATCCGATAATCTATTTTATCCAAGTTCTCTGCCGAAATATCTCCCGTTTTCGGAAAAATATTTTGAGCTGGAGTATTCAGGAAATAGGCTGACTAATCGTTTTGTGGCAGCCTATACCGATTACACAGAATCTCTCTCCACCGAACGGGCAGAAAATTTACAGCATATAACGATTACTCCTTTATACGCATCGTTTAGGTTGGGTGAGTTTGTTTTGAGTCATATTTTTACTTGGCAGCAATCACAAAAAATATCGTTGACGTTGACGGGTGAAGAAATCCATCAAGAATTACCATATTATTCACAGCAGTGGGTGAATTCAGTTGATTGGAAAGGGCAATGGTCAGTTTCTGCAATCTTCGATGTGAGTGATGAATCCGGTGAAACAGAAAATTGGTTGAGCGGAGAAATCGTCTACAAACCCTCACCAAGATACTGGCTTCGTGGATCTTACGGAGCAGAAAAAGGCGGTGTACGGTGTACAAGTGGCGTTTGCAGAATTATTAGTCCGTTTGAAGGAGCAAGGCTCTCAATGGAGGTTAGGTTCTGATGGATGTTCTGCAAAAAAGGAATAGAGTGATAGGGTGGAGGCTAAGGGAGTTTGTAGGTTTTATGCTATTATTGGTGTTCACAGGATGTGAGTTTTTCAACAATCCGTATGAGGGGCCATTCAATGAGTATGTTGAAACCATTTATCTTGAACCGAATGATACGCTAACCATAGATATTCCTTCAATTCTAAACGGCAAGAATAATATAAATATAGAAATATCAAATACCGGAAATAGTTCTATTGTAGATGTGATTGAATTAATTCCTGAAGGACTAACAGTCATTGGATTGACAGAAGGAGAAAGTACAATAATCGCCGAATGCAATGATGGTTCGGAACGTGATAGAATATTTTTCAATTTTCACGTTATAGAGGGGAAACCCCTGTTCCTCAAAATGGGTGAAGTAATCGAGTTAAATCCCCAAGAAATATTTGAGATGCCCGGCGTTTTTCCTGATTCCGTCAAATTGGAAGACATAACAGAAGGATATCATGAATTTCCTGACGACTTTGAATATATTTATAATGAGTCCATAAAAATGACCGGTTCATTACCAGACCAAGTGAGTGGTATCCTCAAAGGATATTATGGATATGAAATTATTGAAGTACGGTTGCATATTGTTACTGAAATCCGCCATATTGTTTTAACAGAATTATTTACGAGTACAACTTGCACAAACTGCCCGGAAGCGAATGAATATATTGATGAAATTATTTCTGATTATGATATTTCATTGGCGGTAATACGTTACCATGTCGGGATCCCTGTCGCCGGTGACCCGATGTATGCTTACAATATGGAAGACAGCGATGTCAGATTGAATTATTATCCGATGCTGTTTCCGGTTGCACCTTTTCTGTCCATCGACGGAAGTGATCCGTTTGTTGGAGTTGGCCAAATTACCAATTCCACAGCAACGTTAATTGAACGCCTTCAAACTCCGGCTGATATTTATCTTGGGCATGAGGTAGAGGAGGCAGAATCCGCTCTCGATGTTTCCGTGCATGTTTCTGGAATGCAAGTTGGTGATGTGTACACACTTCGAGCCGTATTGATTGAAAACGAGGTCTTATATGAGGGATCCAACGGCGAAACTCACCATCGGCAAGTAATGCGGGATTTGAATGCTATGTCCATTTCAGGTGATGATATCTTTGAACTAACTCTTATGAAACCTGATTGGTATACCGAAGAAACATTTAGTGTCGTTACGTTTCTGCAAAATGAGGAGACACGTGAAGTTATACAAGCGAATATTCATCACAAGTTATTGTTAGAAGTGGATTATTCGTCTGAAAAATAATATGGATGTGATCCGGTTAACATTAATTTATTCCATACTTTGAAAAGATTTATTGCACACGTAATTTCGTTGCAATATTTAGTCCAATAAACGCATTAGAGGAGTCTTCTTATGAAATCACTACGCACATTTTTATTCCTTAATATATTGTTTTCTTTTGCACTTGCAACCCAAATGATGGTTGTGGGTGAAGTATTTACGGAATCCTGGTGAAGCTACTGTCCACAAGCCCGTGCCGGCTTGTCACAATTAAACGATAATTATGATATCATCCCACTTATTTGGGAAGGTGATGGACATACAAGTCCAAATTATTCTACAAGATATAATTGGTATTCTGTTCAAGCACTACCTACCGCTGTTTTTGGTGGAGAAGTCCCGGATGTTGGCGGCGGGGATACTTACCCAAGATATGTAAACCATTATAACACGGTTTCAGCGATACAAAGTCCACTGGAGATTGATGTGTCTTTTGAAACATCTATTGGTGGTAGTGTAGTCCTTTCTGCAGACGTAGAAGTAACAAATACTGTGACTACCGACGATAATTTTGTGCAGCTAATTCTGACCTATAATTATTCTGCTTCGTACTTTTGCACTGTTGTGAGATATGAAGAAGAGACTTTTAATTTAACAGATGTTGGGCAAACTGCACAATTTTCGCGTTCATTTACTATAGATGATGACTGGGATTTGGCAAAATTAACCGGTGTCGTAATCGTGCAAACCAATGAAGGAAGTATGACAGGGGGGCAATATCCCATTCATACTCGTGCAGTTTTACAGGCAGGTAAGGCTTTTTTACCACAAGATGCCGTTCTTACCGGCATGGTAACGGATGCATTTACGAATAACCCAATCGCAGGTGCAACCATTACAGCCGGGTCGTTTGAAACAACGACAACGTTTAACGGGACCTATACATTAAACACAATTCCAACAACATACGACGTCGTATGCAGTTCTCCTAATTATGAACCCACAACAGAAAACATTACGACTATTTCAGATGAAATTATCAATCTTGATTTAACGCTGTCAGAGATGCTGCTTCCTCCATATGTTGTTTATGCAGAGGTCGATGGGGGATCTGTCTCCTTAACATGGCCTTACCCGGAGATACCAACAGCAAGCTTTGTTGTAGAAATACGAACAGATGACTATCCGGCGGAGACATCCTGGGGTGTTACCGATCACAGCGGAAACCAAATTGCAGGAATTAACGCAGGAGATTTATCCAATGCTAGTACCGTTTATACTTGGGAAATGGAATTGGATATGGGGTCATATACATTTACAATCTATGATTCCTACGGAGACGGTATTTGCTGCAACTATGGCCAAGGATATTATTCGCTTGTTTTAAACGGAACGGAAATAGCAAACGGTGGAAACTTTGGTTCATCTGAAAGTGTAAATTTCAATACCGAAGATGCACGAACCCGCGATGTACTTGGATATAACATTTGGGAAGGGGACAACGAAGAGCCAATCAACGGTGAAGATATTGTTACTGAACTTACATTTACCGTCGAGGGTTTGATGAATGGGGTGTATTCTTTTGCTGTGTCTGCGGTGTACGCGTCCGGTGAATCTCCACAGTCTACTCCGGTGGAGGTTGAGGTCACCGATGCCAGCATTGTTTTGGAAATACAGAATATGGCAGACTGGAACATGGTTGGATTACCGGTAATGATTTCGGATCCAAGTTACCAAAATGTATATTCTAATGCGGTTGAAAATACGTTGTATTCTTTCGGAGAAGGCTACCAATCGGAGACAGAACTTGTGCCTGGAAATGGATATTGGCTAAGATTTGCTCAGGAAGGTGCAAATACAATTATTGGTGGAGCCATTCATGAAGTGACCGTTCCTCTTACACAAGACTGGAACATGATTTCTGGACCGTCTTTTTACTGTGATGTCGATGGCATAATTGACCCGGATGATTTGATTGTTCCCGGTACGTTTTATGGTTTTGGAAATGGCTATGAGTCAACATCAATTTTGGAACCCGGAAAAGGGTACTGGGTTCGTTCTTACGGTGCTGGAGAGGTTTTGGTGGTGCCATCTTATGCACGAAAAACAGAACAACCCATAAATTGGTTGGAACATGCTCATGTACTGACCATAAACGGGAAAAATCTGTACTTTGGTGTAGATATCCCTGAAAGAGACATGTTGCGTTACAGCCTTCCGCCCAAGCCACCGCTGGGAGCCTTTGATGTCCGGTTTACCGGTGACTGGTTGGTCGCAGAATCATCAAGTGCGATAGATATCATGAACACAGATGAAAAAACAACTGTTTCTTGGCACATGTCCACGACTAAAGAAATCCAAGATCAGTGGGTGCTGGTCAATCCTGTTACCGGTGAGGAGCTGATATTAATGGAGAACAATCAAATTGTTCTGAACGGAAATTTGGAACGATTACACCTTGAAAAACGTGTTGTATCTAGCCCAGAGATATTTTCGCTCCGGCAGAATTATCCGAACCCATTTAACCCTGTAACCACCATCGAATATACAATTGCCAAAGAAGGCAGAGTTACGTTAGTGGTTTATGATCTCCTTGGAAAGGAAATACAGTCTTTAGTGAATGCCATACAGACCCCCGGGAATTACTCGGTAAAATTTGATGGGGAAACGCTTTCATCGGGTGTCTATTTTTACACCATGACAACGGATGAAAATACATTCACCAAGAAGTTGATACTCCTTAAATAATTCGGCACATCTTTTGAGGGAAAAAATGAAAAACCGAATGTCGTTATTTGGAGTCTTGTTTTTTGTGCAAAGCCTATTTGCCCAAGAAAGTTTTACATTTAATCCGGAAGCAACATCTTCACGTATTGATTTGGGTAGAACAGTGATTTTAGATGCGCAACTACATAATATATCGGAGGATACGCTGATATTAGCCATTGTACGAACTCAGAATGATTTACCTGATTTTTGGGAATCGGCGCTTTGCTTAGAGGGTTTGTGTTTTCCGTCGAGTTATGACACTATTATCACAACTTTAGACTTCTACAGCTCTCCAATAAATCCCGGAGAAGAACGTGCATTTTCTTTAGATGTCTTTGCGAACAATCCCGAAGCAGTTTCCGGTACTGCAAATATCCAACTGCATGTTTTTAATTTGGTTAATCCGGATGATGGTGTGACAGTTGACTTTGTTGTATCCTCGCTAAGTACGCCACCAATACCGGATGCCGGAGAGAATCAAACAGTGAACGAAGGTGACATTGTCTATTTAGACGGGAGTTTTTCCGATGACCCTGATGGAGACGACTTAACTTATTTGTGGGAATCTCAAAATATTGTGTTTGATGATTCCGCATCCGATGCACCAACGTTTGTTGCGCCGTCTGTCGATGAAGGGATGGAGATTCTTTGTATATTAACTGTAAGCGATGGCATTTTTTCAGTATCTGATACGGTATCCGTTTTTGTAGAAAATACGATTAGTATTCAATCGTCTGAAGTCGCAAATCAGTATCGTCTTGATCCGCCGTATCCGAATCCGTTTAATCCGTCCACAACTATTTCGTATGAACTTCCGAGAGAATCATTCGTGACCATCGTCATCACAAATATTTATGGACAAGAAATATGGACAGCTGGCAGAGATGTTCAGCCAAAAGGGAGATACTCTATCCAGTGGACAGGTCGGAACAATACTGGAGAAATGATGGGATCAGGTGTCTATTTTTGTATAATTCAATTTGGTGCAATGACAGAAAGCCGAAAATTAGTTTTAGTTAAATGAATTGACAGATTATTTGAGATTATTCGGATAAACGTTTTGTGAGTCGGTGATTTTCGGTAAATTCCACGCGCTTTTTAACATTAATAATAAACATTTGGGGCATCGTCTAATGGCAGGACAGCGGATTCTGGTTCCGCCGGTTGGGGTT
>CAYLYH010000007.1:0-75096 GCA_964388155.1 uncultured bacterium
GATGTTGGATATGAAAATATAGAAACGATCGATCCAGGTTATGGTTACTGGTTGAGAAGTTATGGCGATGGGAATATTTTACTTTCATCGAATGCAAGAATATTACACAAAACACATGGCCACTTGAACCCGCAAAAATCAGGCAGGCACTTTAACACATTAACAGTCAACAACACAATCCTATCTTTTGGCGCAGAAATTTCTGAAGAGAAAAAGCTTAGTTATAGTTTGCCACCAAAACCACCGGCTGGTGCTAAGGACATTCGTTTCTCTGACAATACAAAGATATGTGGAGATAACGGTGTGATAGATGTAATGAATCCCGATGAAACGTTGGTGATTGAATACAACATAAAGGATGGTGAGAAATGGGAATTGATAGATGAGAACAGTGGAGTGAAAGAACTATGGAGTAATGGTGTTATAGAATTACCGGGGAATACAGAACGCATGGAATTACGAAGATCCACATCTTCCAATTTATCAAGAGTTTATTCCATGAGCCCTGCTTATCCCAATCCGTTCAACCCGACTACGACAATCCAGTATGTACTACCTGAAAGATCAGATGTACAAATTACTATCTACGACCTGCTTGGTAAGAAAATAACAACTCTGATATCAGAAACACAGGATGCCGGGTACAAATCGGTTGTTTGGGATGCCTCTAATCTTTCAAGTGGGGTGTACTTCTACCATATTAGGATCCACGATCCCGATGCAATCGGGGTAGGAGATTTCGTGCTGACTCGTAAGATGGTTTTGTTAAAATGAAGAAGATTTATCCATCGTCCATCTTCATCTCCCCACGGTCGAATTACGATGGATAAATAACTCGGTGTAGATGGATAGTATTACTCAAATAACTTTACATGCTTCATATTTGATAATATTATCTGCGAACAATTATCATGTTAATAGAGAACAGAGTCAAGAGTTCTGAACATTGTCGTAATTTTATAAGATATAAAAACAAACTACAGATAGATAGAAAAGAATGTTTTTATTCCTGGGTTAATGTTTCTATATATTTTCGACTTCGCTGAACAGACAATAATTCCCCGATACGTTCAACCTTCACTATCGGGGCAAGCCCGCCTGCGTATAACTTCGTGCAGGCAGGCTACAAGTTCATTCTTGTACTCCGACTTCCTACTTTTTGCTCACTTCTCACGATTGTAAAAAAAACGCCCCGGTTTATTTTCGGGGCGTTTTATCACGATTTATCTTTAAGTACAATCAGGCGCGAATTATATACATCTTTATTTCGGGTTGAAGTTCAGCTGATATTTTTACAGGAATGTTATACACACCTAATGCTTTAATCGGTTCATCCAGTAAAATAGTATGGCGGTCTACATTCAGCCCTTTTTCTTCCAGGGCTTTATGGATATCCTGTGTTGTAATAGATCCAAAGAGTTTTTCTTCTTCTCCGACCTGAACTTCCAAGGTGAGTTCTGTTTTTACCAGTTTATCAGCTAGTGCTTTCTGTAATTTAAATGAACGCTCAACTCTTGCCTGTTTTACTCGTTTTTTCTCTTCAGAAACGGCTAAATTTCGTTTGGAGGCACGCAGAGCCATCCCGCGCGGGATGAGATAATTTCTGGCGTATCCCGGCTTAACGGCTACAATATCACCGGCAAGTCCAAGTGCGTCCACATCCTTCAATAAAATGATGTCCATCTCAGCCCTCCTGACTTAAATTAGTAAACGGAATCAATGCAATGTTCCTTGCACGTTTAATGGCGTGAACCAGCTTACGATGCATTTTTGCACTGGATCCCGTTATGCGCCGCGGCATGATTTTCCCCTGCTCTGTGATAAAACGGCGGAGAAGTTTAACATCTTTATAATCAATCTCTGTGATGCCGTTTTCTTTAAAATAACAATATTTTCTTCTACTTACAAATGCCATAACATCCTCACTCTTTTTCTTCTGTTTGTTCAGTGGATACTTCTTCGGGCACTGAATCAATCACGGGTTCTTCAGCAACCGCATCTTCTTCAGCTTGTTCTGGTTCACTATCAGCTTCTTCTGTGCTTTCTGCTTCAGCGCTCTCATCCACTGTCGGTTCTTCTTCAACATGGATTTCAGGACGTTCTTCCAGACGAACTGTTTGATGGCGAATCACCGCTTTATTTAAGCGAAGAAACTGCTCAAACTCCGGAAGGAAATCTACGCGTTCAGATTCAAACTGAAACAGTACGTACGTGCCGTACTTATGTTTTTGAATCGGATATGCAAGACGTTTCTTGCCCCACGCATGATGATTAACCACGCTCACTTTTTCATTCTCCATAAATCCACCAACCGTTTTCAGGACGCCGTCAAACCGCTCCTGTTCGTAGTTAGGATTTACAATATACAATGTTTCATAGTATCTCATTTTTTTCTCCTGTTAAATTATTTAATCAATGGTGCAATCACCAAGGATACAACTGATATTAATTTTATTAAAATATTCAGCGATGGTCCTGACGTATCTTTGAACGGGTCACCGACGGTATCTCCGACCACAGCGGCTTTGTGAGGTTCTGAACCCTTCCCGTAAGTTTCGCCATCAACTTCGATTCCTTTTTCAATCATTTTCTTAGCATTATCCCATGCTCCACCGGCATTGGATTGAAAAATCGCCATCAGTACACCGGTCACCGTCACACCGGCAAGCATGCCACCTAAAACTTCCGGACCAAAAACAAACCCGACCACGACCGGCGATAAGACTGCAAGAATCCCCGGCAACACCATTTCTTTAATCGCAGATTTGGTTGATATTTCAACGCACTTTCCATGTTCAGCTTTAGTTAAACCCAGTTCATAAGCTGTTTTATCGTCATCAGACCATGTAGATTCGTCGCCTTTATTCAAAACGGCTAGCGCGGCTTTCAGTTCGGGAATGTCTTTAAACTGCCGTCTGACTTCTTCGATCATTGCCATCGCGGCACGACCCACGGCACTCATCGCCATTGATGAGAACAAAAATGGCAGCATTCCGCCGACAAAAAGTCCCGCCATTACGCTGGAGTTTGAAATGTCGATCACCTTGATTCCGGTCTGAACCATATAGGCTGCAAAAAGGGCAAGTGCGGTTAGGGCAGCAGACCCGATTGCAAATCCTTTTCCGATAGCGGCGGTCGTATTTCCGACGGCATCAAGTTTGTCGGTTCGTTCCCTGACCTCCGCCGGTAATTCCGCCATTTCGGCGATTCCGCCAGCATTATCGGAGATGGGACCATACGCATCCACGGCAAGCTGGATTCCGGTGTTTGCCAGCATTCCAAGGGCTGCCATTGCAATTCCGTAAAGTCCGGCAAAATGAAACGCACCCATAATTCCTGCGGCAATAATCAAAATCGGAATGGCTGTGGACTGCATCCCAACAGCTAACCCGGCGATCAAATTTGTACCGGGACCTGTAAGTGATTGTCTGGCAATCAAGCGAGTGGGAGCGGTATCCGTCCCTGTATAATGTTCGGTAATCATCCCTATTCCAAGTCCGGCGGCTAATCCAATGGTGGTCGCCCAAAAGACGCCAAGACTGGTGTAGGTGTCACCGTTCAATTTAAATGTTTCGGGTAAGAGCATAGTGATCATTAAGTACATCACAGCGACCATAACGAATGATGAACCAAACTCTCCGCGGTTCAATCCTTTTTGCGGATTTCCACCTTCTTTCACGGATACCATAAACGTCCCAAGAATGGAAACGAGTATCCCTGCGGCGGCAATAAACAAAGGAAGTGTTACAAAGGACAAATCAAAGTTTCCACTTACAAGAATACTGGCGCCCAACACCATTGACCCGACAATTGAGCCTACGTAAGATTCAAATAAATCGGCACCCATACCGGCTACATCGCCGACATTATCGCCGACGTTATCAGCAATCGTTGCGGGGTTCAGCGGATGATCTTCCGGAATACCGGCTTCTACTTTTCCGACGAGGTCAGCACCAACATCAGCAGCTTTCGTGTAAATTCCGCCACCCACACGTGCAAACAATGCGATCGATGATGCACCAAGAGAAAACCCGGAGATTACTGTAATAATTTTTGCATAGTCATCGTTAAAAATCGATTCGTAAGCGATAAACAATCCGCCTAAACCAAGTACGCCAAGTCCGACTACGCTCAAGCCCATAACGGAGCCGCCGACGAAGGCAACGTTTAGTGCGGATGCGAGGCTTGTCCGTGCGGCGTGTGTCGTGCGGTTATTGGCTTTGGTCGCCACCCGCATCCCAAGAAATCCGGCTAAAGCAGAGGTCAAAGCACCGGTAACAAAGGATAAAGCAATCAGACTGCTTGAGCCTTTTATTCCGGCATTAGCAAATCCAAGCAACACAGCTACAATGATAATAAAAAATATTAAAACGCGGTATTCGGCTCTTAAAAATGCCATGGCACCTTCGGCAATATTCTTACCGATCAGCTTCATTTTTTCAGTGCCTTCATCTTGTTTGATAATCCAACCTGTTTTCCAAAAAGCAAATAATATTGCCGTCAATCCAGAGGCAATAACTAGAAATAAATTATTCATTTCCTTCTCCTGGTTTCATTTGGTTATACTTGTTCATAGCTCTGTTTAATCCTTGGTGCACAATCATTTCTGCGGCTTCGGCAGTTTCAACAACCATTTCCGCCGCCAATGCTCTATCCTGTTTCCGAAACGGTTTCAGCACGTATCGTTCAGCCGGGCGCATATTTTCATCCGTCCCGATTCCATAGCGTAACCGCGGAAATCTGTTTTCGCCCAACCGATAGATGACAGACTCCATTCCACGGTGACAGCCGTCTCCGCCACGCGGACGAATTCGGATCGTTCCCAACGGTAAATCCACATCATCCACAATAATGTGAATATCACCCAAACCAAACCCCCATCGATTCCGTACATCTTTAATGGCATTGCCGCTGACATTCATTCCGGTTGTCGGTTTCACAAGCAAGACCTGTTTATTGCGGGTTTGAGCAAAGACATAATCTCCTTTTCCGGGTGAAAATGAAAGTTTCCACCGCCGGGCAAGCTCATCCACCACCCAAAACCCTGCATTATGTTTTGTGTCCGCATATTTTCCGCCGGGATTTCCAAGACCGATAAAGACGATCATGATTCGTCAGAGGATTCCTCCTCTGTGTCACCTTCTTCTTCACCTTCAATTTCTTCACCTTCAAGTAATTCTTCTTCAACCGGTTCTTCCTCGACCTTAGGCAGCTGAATACTGACAACGGTTAAGTCAGAAGGTATCATGATTTCGACATTTTCAGCAACGGTGATATCTTCGACTGTGTAGGCATTATTTAGTTCAAGTTCTGTGATATCTAACTCAATTTGTTCCGGGACATCCATCGGAAGGCAACTCACATCTATCATGTTCAGAGATTGCATGACAATTCCTCCTCCATGTGCTCCTTTTGATTCGCCAACCAACACAAGCGGGACGGTGATGGTTATTTTCTGGTCACGTCGTACGCGCAACAAATCTAAGTGAATGATATCATCCGTAACCGGATGATATTGTACATCTTTTACCATTGCATATTGTGTTTGTCCGCCAATTTCCACTTCAAAGATATGATGCCCGGTATGCAGTGTTCTCCACAGCGTCTTTTTATCAATGAAGAGATTGATATTTTCTTGATCTTTGTAATAAAATACAGCAGGAACTTTTTTCTCCCGACGAAGCGCTTTTGCAGCCTTTGTTCCTGTATTCTCCCGTTCAAAAACTTCTAGTTTTTCATACTGTTGTGCCATGATTAAATACTCCTTATTAAAATTCGAATAGGGCGCTTACTGAGTCGCCATTATGGATTCTTTTAATTGCTTCGCCGAACACGTTGGCCACCGAGACAATCTCCATATTGGGTAATTGTCTTTCTTTTGAAAGATGTATTGTGTCCGTAAAAATGAAATTACCTATGGGGGCTTGTTTTAGTTTTGCAACAGCACCTCCGGATAACACCGCATGAGTGGCCGCAACCGAAACACTTTTTGCTCCCTCACTCACAGCTTTTTCTGCTGCATTTACGATGGTTCCTGCTGTGTCAATCATGTCATCAACGATTAACACATTTTTTCCATTTAAATCCCCAATTAAGTGGGCAACTTTTGCTTTGTTGGGAGCGTAACGCCGTTTGTCAATTAGTGCAAAGTGCAGCCCCAATAGTTTTGCGTATGCCTGACTCATCCGTGCTGACCCCATATCAGGAGAAAGCACAGCTGTGTTCTCCGAAATAAGCCCCAAACTCTTAATTTTATCCAACAGTACCATCCTGCTGTACAAATGGTCAAACGGGATACTTGCAAATCCTTGGGTTTGAGTGGAATGCAAGTCCATGCTGATAATACGATCTGCACCCGTCGCCGTGAATAAATCCACCATCACTCGGGCAGAAATTGGGACCCTCGGTGTATCTTTTCTATCCTGACGACCGTAACCAAAATACGGAACAACTACCGTTACGCGATTAGCAGAAGCGCGAACAGCAGCATCAATCATCAGTATAAGCTCAAGAATGTTCTCTGCGGGGCTATTGGTGGATTGAAGAATAAACACATCTTTCTCACGGATATTTTCTCCGTATTTGACCCATAGCTCACCATCAGAAAAATTCTTAATATCAATCAACCCCAGGGGTTGGTTGATATATGTTGCTATTTTCTGTGCAAGGACAGGATTGCTCCGCCCCGCAAAAAGTGCTAATCTGTTAGGTTCTTTGTGCATGTATTTATTTTGAGTTATTATCAATTAGCCCAAATTTGTCTGCTGGGGAGCAGGGATTCGAACCCCAACTACCGAGACCAAAACCCGGTGTCCTACCCTTAGACGACTCCCCAAGTAGTACCATAGTATAGACCAACAAGATTATTGATTTGTGGGGTGGGCGATAAATGTACGATGTGAGGGGAAAACTGACTCCGCCCGTCTGGCGACGGTTTCTTCGTCAAATATTCCATACACAGCCGAGCCACTCCCCGACAAACCGGCAAACGATGCTCCTGCATTTAACAACTGCAGTTTTATTTTGCCAATCTCTGGATATGCTGGAATCACTATCCGTTCAAAATCATTCTTAAAAATCTTTAAAGAAAGGTTTCTCTCTCTTAAACAGAGGGCGAAGTTAATGTGTTCTGTTTTGTTCTCCAAATGCTTTTTTACTTCTTTGTATGCCCAGCCGGTGGAAATATGGATGGATGGAACAACCACTAAATATGTCCCGTGAATCACGCGGGGTGATTGTGCCAATTCCTCACCCACGCCATCTCCAATTTGCGTTCCACCTTTGAGAAAGAACGGGACATCCGCTCCTAATGCTACGCCGATCGCTTTTAATTTCTTGTCGTCCAATGAGAGATTATACAACGTGTTCAACCCCTTTAACACTGCTGCTGCGTTGGATGAACCACCGCCAAGTCCTGCACCTGCAGGGATGATCTTCTCCAAATGGATTGACACTCCCTGAATCTGTGGGTATGTTTTCTGAAGTACTAAGAATGCCTTAACGCAAAGATTGGACTCATCTGCAGGCACCCAATCAACATTGGAAGTGAAGTTCCAGCCATGAGCCTGTTTTTTGAGGGTGAGCGTATCGTGGAGCGAGATTTCTTGGAAAACGGTATGAATAGTATGATAACCATCCGGGCGTTTGTTCCGCACCTGAAGGCCAACATTTACCTTTGCGTGAGAAATTAAGTTAACTGGCTTATTCAAGGAGAAGAAAGCGTAGCAATTGCCTGCGTTGCCCAACCTTTGCCTTCACCAATATATCCAAGATAATCGGTTGTGGTCGCCTTAACTGACACGGCAGATTCATCAATCTGCAGTGTATAGGCGATTTGATAGTGCATTGCAGGGATGTGCTCGCTTAATTTTGGTGATTGAAGAATGACCACGCAATCTATATGCTGGATTTCGAACCCCGTTTCTCGTATTCGCGTAGCTGTTTCGGATAAAAAGTATTTACTGTCTGTGTCTTTCCATTTTTCATCATCGCTGGGGAAATAGGTTCCGATGTCCCCTAAACTTGCCGCACCTAACAGAGCATCCACAATGGAGTGAATCAGAGCGTCGCCGTCAGAATGCCCCACTGAACCAATCTTACCCGGGATAGAGACACCCCCAACAATAAGCGAATGTCCTTCAGCCAACTGGTGCGCATCATATCCGATGCCGACTTTAATCAATTGGAACCTCCTTCAATTTTATTTTCCGCGACTGTATTTCTATGAGACCAAATCGCTTCTGCAAATATCCAATCTTTCGGCGTGGTGATTTTGATATTCATTGCAGATCCTTCTACCGTAACAATTTGGTATCCAAGGCGTTCTAATAACATCGATTCATCTGTGGCGGTTACGTTATCATTGATGGCGGAATTGAGTGCCTTTAGCAGGGGTTTTGTCCGAAAAGTTTGTGGGGTTTGTGCCAGCCAAACTGTCTCCCGTGAAATCGTTTTCAGGATTTTTTGTCCTTGGATATGCTTAATGGTGTCTTTAGCAGGGATTGCCAGTATTGCTCCGTCATTTTTTTCACATGCCCGAATAGTTTTAATGACTTCTTCCTGAGATAAAAAGGGGCGTACCGCATCATGAACACAGATTAAATCACAGGTATCGCTTAGCGCTTGAACCCCAGCAAACACTGAATCCTGCCGGCGTTTACCGCCTGCAACAACCTGGGTGGGTTTGGTGGTGGACAATGACCGTAGCTCTCTGGCCACTTGCCGAACAACATCCCTGGGTGTTACAACAACTATTTCGCAAACATCAGCGATGGTAAGAAAGGGCTGGAGCGAATGATAGAATAGAGGACGTTTACCTAAAACTCTAAATTGTTTTTTTTCACCAAACCTAATTCCTGCTCCGGCGGCAGGTAGAACAACGCCAACGCTCCCAGCTCTTGGCTTTCCACTTTTAACTTTCAACGTAGCAATTTCGACTAAATCACCAACATTGCATCGCCATAGCTTAGGAAACGATAATCATGTTTTTTGGCTTCACGATATGCTTTCATCATAAAATCTCGAGTTGAGAAGGCAGAGACCATCATCATTAACGTGCTTTTTGGTTGATGAAAGTTCGTAATTAATCCGTCGACCATCTTAAATTGATAGGGGGGGTAAATAAATTTATCTGTCCAGCCTCGCTTAGGTGTAACCTGAAAGCCAGATACCGTCACGGTTTCGATTGCCCGAACTGCAGACGTTCCAACAGCGACAACTTTTCTCCGTCTTTTCTTAGCTCTGTTAATAGCCATGGCTGTTGCCGGAGGAACCTCAAAATATTCAGAATCCATTTGATGGCGATTTAAATCCTCAACTTGTACTGGACGAAATGTACCGAGTCCTATGTGAAGTGTTACATATTCTATTTTTACACCCTTAGCACGAAGTTTATTTAACAATCCTTCCGTAAAATGAAGCCCGGCAGTTGGGGCTGCGACGGCTCCTCTTTTCTCTGCATAGACCGTTTGGTACCGGGTTTTATCCTTTGCCTCGGCTTTCCGTTTTATATACGGAGGTAGCGGAGAATTTCCGACACGGTCTATGATGTCATATAATTCTTTTCCTTTATCATATTCAAACCTTACAACTCTTCCGCCGGAAATAGTGTTATCAATTACATCGCAATGAACATTTTTTGAAAAAACAAGCTTGTTCCCGATTCGCACTTTTCTTGCGGGTTTTACCATCACTTCCCAAAGGTCATTTCCCAACTCTCTAAGGAGAAATACTTCAACAATAGCGTCAGTTTTATCTTTTTCCGCAAAGAGTCTTGCCGGGTATACTTTTGTGTTATTCAGCAATAACACATCTCCTTTACGCATATAATCCGTGATGTTTAAGAATTTTCGGTGTTCTATTTTTTTGGCATCTCTGTGAATCACCATAAGTTTTGAAAGATCTCTGCGTTGGGCCGGATATTCCGCTATATATTTATCCGGTAGCGCGTAATCAAAATCTGCAAGTTTGTACTTTTTTTTCTTAGTTATCATTGAATAATCCTTGTTGAAGTTGTGTCGGAGTTTTCCCCAACAGTTTATAGGCTTTTCTTTGTGCGATTCTTCCTCGGGATGTGCGTTGAATGAACCCCTCTTTTATAAGGTAAGGTTCATACACATCCTCCACGGTAGTGGTATCTTCACTGACCGCTACGGCAAGTGAGCCCACGCCGACAGGACCTCCGTCAAAATTATCTATCAAAGCAGAAAGTATTTTGCGATCCATGCCATCCAGTCCGTGTGTGTCAATTCCCAATGTTTCCAGCGATGCAACAGCAACCTCCTCTGTAATGGTTCCATTTGCTTTTACATCTGCATAATCCCTTGCCCGGCGTAGGATACGATTGGCGATTCGAGGAGTTCCCCGGGATCGGCGTGCGATTTCCATCGCACCGTTATCGTTAACCTTTACGTCTAATATTTCCGCTGATCTGACGACAATATGAAAAATGTCCTTTGGGTCATAGTAATCCACACGCAAAACAATGCCGAACCGATCACGAAGTGGGGATGTTAAATTCCCCATCCGTGTGGTTGCCCCAATGAGTGTAAATGGCTCAATGTTGAGTTGAACACTTCGTGCGCTGGGCCCCTTATCAATCATAATATCGATGGTGTAATCCTCCATGGCAGAGTATAAATATTCCTCAACAACACTATTTAGCCGGTGAATTTCATCGATGAAAAACACGTCCCTACCTTTTAAGTTGGTTAACATCCCTGCGAGGTCTCCGGCACGATCTACAACGGGTCCGGACGTCGGCTTAATGTTGGCCACCAATTCCTTCGCAATAATATTTGCCAGGGTTGTTTTACCAAGTCCCGGAGGTCCAAACAAAAGAACATGATCCAAAGAATCTCCCCGCTGGTTAGCAGCTTTAATATATAACTTCAGGCTGTCAACCAACTCTTTTTGCCCGATAAAATCGTCAAAATGAGAAGGACGCAGTGATCGTTCTACAACGATGTCTTCTTCAAAAGGAGTTGGGTCTGTAATATGTATTTCTGTTGTCATTATCTGTGTAAATACGAAAAAACGCTGTATTCATAGGGTTGAAGATAAGAATCCGGCTTAGGGGTTTCCAAATGGTTAATGTGGCCAAATAAAATCAAGAGAGACATTACTCCGTTAACAGCGGACGTAAAAACTGTCCGGTATAAGACATTTTATGTTTAACAATATTTTCCGGCGTGCCTTCAAATAATACCTTTCCGCCGTCCTCTCCGCCCTCAGGTCCCAAATCGATAATCCAATCTGCGGTTTTAATCACATCAAGGTTGTGCTCAATAACAATCACTGTATGCCCTTTTTCCACGAGGCGCTGCAAGACGCTAAGGAGCATTCTGACGTCCTCAAAATGAAGTCCTGTCGTCGGTTCATCCAAGATGTAGAGTGTTCTGTCATGGCTTTGTCTGGACAATTCAGACGCTAATTTCACTCGTTGAGCTTCACCGCCGGATAGTGTTGTTGCTTGCTGTCCCAAACGAATATATCCGAGACCGACCTTGTTTAGTGTTGTCAGTTTTTTCCATATTGACGGTATGTTTCTGAAAAAGTCCAGCGCATCTTCCACTGACATATTTAACACATCGGTAATCGTCTTGTCTTTGTATTTCACTTCCAGCGTTTCACGGTTATACCGTCCGCCTTTACACACTTCGCAGGTTACGTACACATCCGGAAGGAAATTCATTTCAATTTTGATAATTCCGTCTCCGCGGCATGCCTCACATCGTCCGCCTTTTACATTAAATGAAAACCGCCCGGGTTTGTATCCTCGAAGTTTGGATTCCGGCAGTTGAGAGAACAGATCCCGTATATGTGTGAAAACGCCCGTATATGTTGCAGGATTCGATCGCGGAGTTCGACCAATAGGTTTTTGGTCTATTTCCACTACTTTATCCAAATGCTCTAAACCATGAATCGTGTCATAACGGAGCGGATATTTTCTTGCTCTGTGAAGATCTCTGGCTAAAATCGGATATATGGTTTCATTCACTAATGTACTTTTTCCACTCCCGGAGACTCCTGTAACCACTGTAAATGTTCCCAATGGAATTTTAACATCAATCCCATTTAGATTGTTGCCCGCTGCGCCTTTTAACACCAAATCTTTTTTATGCCCCGACCTCCGAAATTCCGGCTGCTGAATTTTGCGTTTCCCTGACAGATATTTTCCAGTGATGGACAAATCATGATCAAGTAATTTGGTAGGGGGACCGGAAAAAACAACCTCACCGCCATGTTCCCCTGCTCCCGGGCCTAAATCAATAATATGGTCGGCCTCCATCATGGTCTCTCGATCATGTTCAACCACTAAAATGGAGTTTCCGAGGTCTCTTAAATGTTTCAAGGTATTCAACAGACGTGTGTTATCTCTGGGGTGCAAACCGATAGAAGGTTCATCTAAAATATATAACACACCCATTAGCTGAGACCCAATCTGTGTTGCAAGACGAATCCTTTGGGCTTCTCCTCCGGACAATGTCGTCGCGGAGCGATCCAAGGTCAAATATTCTAACCCTACATTGGCTAAAAACCCAAGTCTTTCTAAACTCTCTTTTAAAATTTGGTCCGCAATGGCTGTTTCAGTTTTTGTCAGACTTAACGACGAAAAGAAACCCAACAATTCTTTGATAGAAAGTCTGGAAATATCCCCAAGACTTTTTTCTCCGATTGTGACAGCCAGACTCTCTTTTCTCAATCGTGCCCCATGACATTCAGGGCATGGACGCATACTCATATACTGTTCTATCCACTCACGAATCCCTGAGGATTTTGTTTGTTTGTATCGTCGCATCAGATTAGGAATCGCGCCCTCCCAACCGCCGGTGTACGTTCCGGACCAACGAGTGGACGTATAAGACATGGTGAGTTTTTCTTTTCCTGTTCCATAAAGGAGGATTTCTCTGACTTTAGGATCTAATTTTATCCATGGGGACGAAAAGGCAAATCCATAATGCCTCGCCATACTTTTCAAAATACTGCCGTACCAGTTTCCGCGGGGTTGTACACCAAGGGGAGTGATTGCGCCTTGGATAAGGGACTTGGTTTTGTCCGGGACCACCAATTCCGGGTCTACTTCCATGTGAGACCCAAGCCCGTCACATTTTTTACAGGCACCGTAAGGAGAATTAAACGAGAACATCCGCGGGGACAATTCCTCCATGGATACCTCACAATGCGGACAGGCAAAGTGCTCACTAAAAAGATGGTCTGTACCCGGCAATTCGTGAACAATAATAAGTCCCGTGCCGATTTTTAAAGCTAACTCCACGGATTCTGTCAACCGCTCCCGGGATTTTTTCTCTAAAACCAGGCGATCCACCACGACTTCTATCGTATGTTTTTTGTTTTTTGACAGGCGAATCTTATCATCGATTGAATAAATTTCACCATCCACGCGTGTGCGCAGAAATCCTTCTTTTTTTATTTCCTCAAAAACGCCCTTGTGCTCTCCCTTTCTTCCACGAACAACAGGCGCAAGGATGTAAATACGCGCTCCCTGTCCAAACCGTTTGACGGTATCCACAATTTGCTGAACGGTCTGCTTTTGGATTGGCCTCCCGCACTCCCAACAATGCGGCCTTCCGATATGCGCATATAGAAGCCGTAGGTAATCATGGATTTCCGTCACAGTCCCCACCGTAGATCTTGGATTTCGGGCAGAGGATTTTTGTTCAATCGAGATCGCCGGAGACAACCCTTCAATATAATCCATATCAGGTTTTTCCATGAGTCCAAGAAATTGTCTGGCATAAGAAGAAAGAGATTCTACATATCGACGCTGGCCTTCCGCGTAAATTGTATCAAAGGCTAACGAAGACTTCCCTGAGCCGGAAAGCCCGGTAATGACGACTAATTTATCTCTGGGAATATCTATATCGATATTTTTCAGATTATGTTGGCGGGCTCCGCGAATACGTATTTTATCTATAGCTTTTTTCATTTCTCACTTCGAGTCGAACCATAAAATTTACCTCTTTTTTCCAACTGATTCAAAAAACGATTTACTTTTTTTGTAAAGATTTTTTAAGGAGACAAAATACTTGGACGCAGATTAGATGAATATATTTGACTGGAACTAGTTAGTCGTATATAAAAAACCGTTAAAACGGTTCAAATTATTATTTGTTCGTAACCCACGACTTTAAAGTTGTGGGTTACTGAAAGGATAATCATTAACCATTTCAATGGTTTTAATAGAATACGAATAACCCATGCAGGAGTAACATCATTCATAGTGAGAAGATGTTTTACATTTTCAACTTGAGTGTTTTATCTTTCAAAAAAATGCCGTACTTTTTCACATGGGTTCACTTAAAAATAATCTGATCGTTGCAATGCCGCATATGCAAGATCCCTTTTTTGCAAAAGCTGTTGTGTTAATTTGTGAGCACACAGAAGATGGCGCAATGGGGATTGTCATTAACCGTCCGTTTGAAGAACCGAATCTCAAGGGGTTGTTTTCGGAGATATACAAAGAAAATGAAAACATCCTTCAAGTTGTATCTACCATTTACTTTGGCGGTCCGGTAATGATCGAACGTGGAATCGTTCTGCATTCCTCGGATTATTCCTCTAAAGAAACCATCCCTATCTCGGACAGTTTCTCCCTCACAAGCCATAAAGAAATTCTCAAAGAAATACGTAAAAAAAGAGGTCCTTTGCATTATAAGTTGATGCTTGGACATGCCGGATGGGACAAAGGGCAGCTGGAACGAGAAATAAAAAACGGTGACTGGCTTCTCTTAGAAACAACGCCGGATTTGGTCTTTAACACAGATGATACAATGATATGGAATCATGCAACTCATCAGTTTGATATGGGAAGCGCACATATTTCTGGGGTAGGAGGACAAGCCTAAAGCACCCACCCGCTTTTTCAAACGAAAACAAAGGGGCAACCATGAAACATATAAAACTTTTATCCATTTTAGGATTGTTATGTTCACAAATCTACGGATGGTATCCTGATTATACAATTCTTGCCACCGATTTTCAAGCCCGGCAGGATTATTTAGCATCCGCGCAAATACAATCCGTTGAACTAAAGGGATTGGGTAAGCATTTCCAATATATTTACTCAAGTCCGCTTGACAATGTTTTTCAAAATCCGGCCTATCTTAGTTTCGGACCAGATAATTTTGTCTATCTTGATATCGCCAGCGAGGAATTTGAACCGCAATTTGTTGATCCTTACATTGTGCCAATGTATGGTTACAGAATAGAAACCGCCGCCAAAACAAGTGTATATTCCCCCGACCCGTATTATTGGTCTCCGTACAATACAACGAATACCATTCAGGGCAAAGATCCCATCTTTCGGGCGGTGTATTTTGGCAAGACACCGGCCCTACCACTGCGGTTCGGAATTTCTGCGGAGTACTTTTATAACGAAGAGGAATTTTATCGCCCGTCATGGTACTGGCGAGGCTGGTATATGGAAGATGCCATGGGTGCCACTTATGATGAGAATCTCATCGACCCCTATCAAGACTATCGTTTAGTAGAAACAGGAACCAATATCGAAACCAACTCAGGTTACCGTTTGAACGGATTTTTAGCCATCCCGGTTTTTAACTGGCTCAGCCTAGGGTTGGGGGCAACGGTTCATCTTGAACAAGCAGACGGCACATACCGCGACATGGATCACCGTGATGACAGCGATTGGGCGGATGAATATCTGCGCCATAATGATAACTATCGGCACCGTACACAAACTTTTGACCAAAATGAATTCCGCGCCGGAATTATTTGGTCTCCGAAAAAAACCACGAAATTTGGCATCGCTGCAGGATTTACTCCCGGGACTATCGACCGTTCATATATCGTAACCGATTCGTCCAATTATATATCAATTTATAATTTGAATCAGCCGGACTCCAGTGTGTATCACAGTCACGGCGGCTCTAATAATACCAAAGATTGGGACTACGACGGAAACGCGGTTTGGACAACATTTCACGGTGATATAATGTTGTCTGACGGTTTGCTTCTCCGGTTTTCCGCTCATACGGAAAGTGCCGAAGCGGACCTGACCGAATTTGAAGATTTCTACCAAAGCGGTTATAATTACCATACGTATTGGTCAACCTATAATGACACCAGTTACCGGCAAATATATGAGTCCGAAACGTGGGCATTGATGGATCGGATCGGAAAGGGAACCTTCGCTCGCGGTCACCAGAGGGTTTCTGTCGGTGTGGATTGGACAATCAGTCCGTCTTTGCGATTTGTGGGCGGATTAAGTTTTGAGCACCGGAATCTGAAACAAAAGGCCGAAGAACCCTTTAACGGTGAAAAATACGTGCATTATTTCAGAAATAGTCATTGGAGCGACTACACCGATAAAATCAGTACCGCGCTGGACGATAAACAATTTACATGGTGGTACGAACGGGATCAAACGACACTTGCCGTCCCGATAGGTGTGTTTGTCGGAATAACAGACAATATCGAATTTCAGGTTGGGCTTACAAAAGTCATGGAAAAGGTGGATGTGAATGAAAGCTATGATCTGGTTGTGTATCATGAATCATCAACCACAATTATTGACGGCGTTACCACCACCGAGGAAGACTCTGCTTATGTTGAGGGACATAAATTTCCGGGGGAACATTATTTCGCCAATAAATTCAATTTGAATGCCGGTGTGTCCATCAAACATAAAGACCTATTCAAACTTACGGCCGTAATCACGGAATCCATTTTAGAACCGCGCTCACTTAAGATCGGGGCGCAAGTTATTTGGTAAGTGAGAATTTGAGTTGCCATGAAGATTTTTCATTACCAAAATAAAATGAATTTACGAATTGCCGCATTACGTGATCTTGACTCTATTGTTGGTATTTATAACCAGGCTATTCAAGCCGGTAATAAAACCGCCGATACTAAAATTATTTCTCCTGATGAACGAGTAGAATGGTTCAAAAGCCATACAAAAGAAAAATATCCGTTGTTTGTCGCTACTCTAAAGGATCAAATAGTGGGCTACTTAACAATTAGTGCGTATCGATCCGGGAGAACAGCTTTAGAAAAAACAGCTGAGGTCAGTTATTATGTTCATTTTGAACATCATAATAATGGAGTTGGTTCAATTTTATTGAATCATGCAATCAGCATTTGCCCATCTCTGGGAATTAAAACGTTAATTGCAATTCTTTTGGAGTGTAATACAAATAGTATTAAGCTGTTAGAAAAACATGGCTTTATACAATGGGGAAGCATGCTCAAAATTGCAGAAATAAACGGAAAACTTTTTGATCATTTATATTATGGCCGCCATTTAACATAACAATCAATGAAATAAGAAAGTCTGCCATTACTCACAGAAAGAATATTTGCGTTCTGATTCGGGTATTGCGTAAACTTTCTTAGGCTGTTTGATTTAATTAAAAATACACAAGAAACCGAATATGATTGAATATTTTCAAATATGATTATTCTGCAAAAGTGGCGGGATATACAGTACCTGGTAAGCGGTATATACATTGATGAAGCTGGCCCAAAGTAATTATAATAAAAGAATCTCCATAGATTTATTAAATCTTCTAATGGATACACTTCCCATGCAATTATCATTATTGAATAACGAGTCAAATAGTGAAATAAATATCCCTGTGTTTTTCCAAGTACTCAATAAAGGTCGTTTGATCACTGAGCTCACCGGAATAAGAAAAATCTTTATGACCGGTATTAACTATCGTAAACATTTTCCTAGGAATGGAAAAAACATATTTCTAACCCGTTGTGCATATTAGAAAAAGAGCAATTAAAACAATGTTTATTTCACCCATTCACCGTGAAAATTATGCATAATGTATTCAGAATGTTAAGTATGGAGTGGATTGACCGTGTCAATCCAGTGCAGACATAGTCGGCACCTGTCCGATCCACAGGCGGGCAGTCCAAAACTATAAATATTGAGACATACTCAGGTCAATTTGTATAAAATCAATTAATATGCACAACGGGTTATTTCTATGATTTGGTAGTCGAGCATATATGTTTATCGATAATCCTAAAGACAGTATCTTTGGAAAGTATTATAAATGGGAAGTAAAGGATAGCTATAAATCTATTTCTACTATAGAGCCAGAAATCGGTTATCGGTGGACATTAGGTAACAGAGTAGGATTTCATTGTTTGGATTGAACAATGGTGAGTACATAAAAATGCTAAAACCAATAGGTCATATGACGATGGAATTGGGATATAAGTTTTGATTAGCAAACACCCAACAATGATCGACTACAGATGCCAAAGGCAGGCAAGTGATTAAATTTGCTATTGAGTTTTTCAGTTAACCCACATCAATAGCTCACTCCCGGCTCTTTGCTCCCAGCTCTAAACACATAACTTTTTATGATTAACCGATAGCGGAATTTCTGTAATTTCGGTTATGAAAAAATACCTTCCCGCCCTGGCGATCATCTTCGCCGCCACACTCTGGAGTATAGATGGTTTCCTCCGCCAAGAACTTTATTCATTGCCGGCTTTTCTGATCGTGACATTGGAGCATGCCTTCGGTGCGGTTTTATTTTTTGTGTTTCTCATCCGCGGTCGAAAAGAGATCGCCGCAATGAATCAGCGCAGTTGGTCTTCAGTTCTGTGGATCTCTGTCTGCGGCGGTGTATTGGGAACCTTCTTTTACACTAAAGCGCTCAGCTATATTCAATACATCGATCTTTCGGTCGTCGTCCTACTCCAGAAATTTCAACCGATTTTTGCCATCGCACTGGCTTCGGTCGTCCTTAAAGAGCGGCTTTCAAAACGGTTCATGATTTTGGCAGCAGCCGCACTGGTCGGGGGGTATTTAGTCACCTTTGGGGCAAATCCTATCGTCGACACGGATGATAAAACCCTCATCGCATCTCTGCTGGCATTTTTAGCGGCGTTTGCCTGGGGGAGTTCTACAGTCTTAGGAAAACATGCGTTGAAAAAATTATCCTTCCCGGTGGTTACAGCTCTGCGTCTGACCATTACAGCGGTCGTGGCATTGGCTGTTATCTTATCCACTCAGCAAGATTCTCTCACGTTAAGTTTATCTGCGAATCAATGGCTGGCAATACTGATGATTGTACTCACCTCCGGTTCGATCGCATTGTTTATTTATTACTACGGATTGACTCACCTCCCCGCATCACACGCGACAATATACGAATTGTTCTGGCCTTTTTCTGCCGTGGCAATTGATTGGTTTATTCGAGGGAGGGTACTTTCTATCTCACAAATGTTGGGCGGTGTCATCCTGTTAACAGCCATCATATTTCTAACACGTGAAAACAAAGCGACGAATGTCCAAGCTGTCACCTAAAGACCTTCGACATAATTTACGTCTGAATTGCCTGCATGAATTCACCTGGGGTTTCGGGTTTGCTTTCCATACAGTTTACGCCATCGCACCGCTGTTTATGAAAAAACTGGGTGCGCCACCCGCGGTTGTTGCATCTCTGGCAGGATTATTTTACATTCTTATTTCTATCCCGCAATTTTTTGCAGCAATTTTGGGGCGGAATATAAAAAATATAAAACTGGCAGCCATCGGTGTCCACGGATTGACCCTCCCGCCGATGTTCATTGCCGGATATACGTTTGCTTTTTTCTCCCCCACCGGGAGCAGTGCCTGGATTTTTTACTACATCTGTTTTATTCTTTACGGACTTTCTATCGGGTTTGTCATTCCAATTTGGGCAGGATTTTTACGCCATGCCACCAATGACGCTACCCGCGGATCATTTTTCGGGATCTCTTTTGCAGTCAACAGCGTCGGCGGATTTATCGGTGGTATACTTGTAAAAATTCTCTTAAGTAGTTCCGTTCCGTTTCCGAACAATTTCGGGTGGGGATTTTTAATTCTAACTGCTTCAATGACTATTGGCGCCGCATTATTTATTTGGTTTCGTTTAGACACACCCACAGAAATTCAGCCCCACCGAACGATTAAACATTTTATCCGTGAAGTCAAAACTATTTTCAAAACCCGTCTCAATTTCAAGCGCTATTTACTGGCAAGAATCTTCTTCACGTTTAACTATCCGGCTGTGAGTTTATACGCCGTTTACAGTCAGGATAAGTTCAGTTTTGACATCAGTGAGGCCGGAATTTTCACTGCTTTGACTGCAACCGCATTTGGTATGGCAAGTTTTTTTTCCGGTAAAATCGGAGATCGCTTCGGGCATAAGATATCCCTGACACTAGCGTTTACAGCACATTTATTTGCGATCATTACAGCTATTTCGGCACAATCTATGCTTTGGGTGTACGGAATCTTTATCTTTCTGGGATTCGGACAGGGCGCTTTCATGCCCGCATCCATGAATTTGGTTTATGATTTCGCCGGAGAAAAAGGCGACAACAAACTCTTTATGGCAATGGTGGATACTACGCTGGCGCCCTTTACATTGGTTGCAATTATTTTCGCTGGGGTTCTGGCAGAAACCGTCTCCACCATTTGGATCTTTTCTATCATCGCAGGATTTTTGTTCATCGGAATTTTGCTGTTGATCTTTAGAGTGGATGACCCAAACCATAAACCTCATGAATCACCGGTTTATCTTGAGCCGAAAGTGTAAATAAGCCAAACCACAGATTACACAGAAAACCGGTAAAATTGAAGAGTCATTAACCCCTCTCTTTGTCCCCAACATTGTCTTGATTTTATTGAGGGTTAGAATAATTTTCTACCTGCCATGCAAAAGCTTTAGCGTAGGCGGGCCTGAATCCCGATAAAGTATCGGGATGGAGAAAAGTGCAACTTATCCAAAACTAAAACGTCCTAAAATCAAATCTTTTACTTGCATTTAGACGGTAAAATGATGAAACTTCTACACAGCATCTAATGAAAATCAGCAAACATATCCACCACCTTTTTCTCATAATTCCGATGATCGTTTTCATCGTTGGGTGTAATGAGAATCCCGACCGACACCTTGAACTCGGCAAATGGTATGCGCAAAAAGGGCTGTGGAATGAAGCAGTTCTTGAGTTCCGCGAAGTGATTCGTCTTTCACCTGCAAATCATGAAGCCCTCACCCGTGAACAATTTCAAACTCTAAGCAATGCCCATTATCACATGGCCATTGTCTATACGAAAAAAGGTTGGTGGGATGCGGCACTTAACGAAGCAAAAACCTGTTTTGATCTTCAGCCGACTCAAAACCACTACGAACTTCTGCAGCTTATTCAAAAACGAATAACACTGGATGCTCTCCCTGCCGAATCTTGATTTTTATCTTTTCTCCCGTACCCACCCCTTTAACACTTTAATACTTTTACACCTGAACATGAAAAACAAACTACACTTACATTCGATGATTGTCCATGTGCCCAGCGCGACTGTTCCGCTTACGGCCGTCACGTACGCTCTTTATTGGTTCAACGGAAAACCGGTGTACAAAACCGCCGTGATGTTCTTGTTAGCGATTTCTCTGATCACGGTTCTATTTTCGATGGTGACCGGTATTCTCAAACGTCGAAAAAAACATGCAAACTGGTTTCCTTCGTTCAAACGAAAACTAATCCTCTCCATTTTATTGGTAATTAGTTTGGTCGCAACACTACCATCAATTTTTACTGCAACGCCATTTCCGGGAATTATTAATTTTACCATTTGGGTTGTTCAGCCTGCTTTAGCTGTTTGGATTATGGTCATTGGTTTAATTTCCAGTCAAGGACGGTTCGGCGGGCGATTATCTTATGAAAACGACAAAGAGAACCAGGCAGACTATGACATTCTTTTTCAAACCATACAAACATTAAATGAGGTAGATGAAACATGATTGATTTTAGCTTAACCGAAGCTCAGTTAGATTTACAGAAACGGGCACGCCAATTTGCCAAAGATGTTGTCGCTCCTGCGGCGGCTGAACACGACCGCACCGGAGAATTTCCCTTCGAGATTGCGAAACAAGCGTGGAAAGAAGGATTCTTGAATTCACACATCCCTAAAGAATACGGTGGACACGGGCGCGGAAGTTTGGATACCTGTATTATCGCGGAAGAAATTTCTGCCGCATGCAGTGGAATCGGTATTGCGCTGGATGCCAACTCCCTTGCGCAAGGACCTGTACTCATCGCCGGGAATGATGACCAAAAACGACGGTATCTCCAAGCGATGACCGAAAAACCGATGTTCGCTTCGTATGCCGTTACCGAACCGGATGCCGGATCCGATGTCTCCCGGCTATCGACTACAGCAAAAAAAATTAACGACGACACCTATGTCATCAACGGATTAAAATGGTGGATCACCGGTGGCGGTGTTGCCAGTTGGTATTTCGTATTGGCAAGGACAGAAAATGGTCCTTCCGGGTTTATTGTGGATGCCGATTCACCGGGAATCATTCGCGGACCAAAGGAAGATAATTTGGGGCAACATGCATCCAATACCGTCCGGGTGGCGTTTGAGGATGTACACGTCCCTGCTAAAAACCTTTTATGGAAAGAAGGGGACGGATTTAAAATTGCGATGAAAACGTTTGATTATTCCCGTCCGCTGGTTGCAGCAGCGGCAGTTGGGGTTGCCCGTGCAGCCCTTCAGCATGCCACCGCGTATGCCCGGCGACGCAAATGTTTCAATAAAAAGATTATCAAATATCAAGGTGTCAGTTTTAAGCTGGTCGATATGGCAATGCATGTGGAAACCGCTCGACTGATTACATGGAAATCCGCTTGGCTTTATGATAACGGATTACCGAATACCAAAGAATCCGCGATGGCAAAAGCCTACGCCGCAGACTACTGCATGAAAGCCACCGTCGATGCCGTGCAAATTATGGGCGGATATGGGTATTCGATGGAAGTCCCGATGGAAAAACTCATGCGCGATGCAAAAATCTTTCAGATTTATGAAGGAACCAGCGAAATCCAGCGAACGATTATTGTGGCAAGTTTAATGAGGGGACGATGAATAAACGTAAACTCAAAGCTCGGCAAAATCGGTTCGTCTGCCCCATTTGCCACTTGGAACTCCACATGCACGATGTGGATGAAAATGGGCTGGTGGTTTGTCCTGT
Source organism: uncultured bacterium (assembly GCA_964388155.1). Lineage (GTDB taxonomy): Bacteria > Fidelibacterota > Marinisomatia > Marinisomatales > JACNKV01 > JACNKV01. The sequence continues at coordinate 23,019 of CAYLYH010000007.1, forward strand.
TTGCGGTGCAGTATTAGAAGTTGTCGAATCTAACGGTCATAAAATTCCGGTGGTGCATGATGTGGAAATCAAACGTCCGCAGCCAATGTTTCGTCTGCACACGATTGCAACACATTTTTCCATCGGACTGATGCCTCTTGCACTTTTATCTCAGGTCATCGCTTTTATTCTTTACATTTACGATGGAGGTGCCTTTGTCCAAAAATCCGTAGAATTTGAATGGATCGGCTATTGGCTGCTCATGATATCTTTTATCGGCGGACTGGCAACCTTTCTTACCGGTTATGTGGATTGGAAACGAAAATACCGCGGTCGGACTTATACAATTATCACGAAGAAAATTCGTTTATCGATTGTGATGTTTGTTTTCCTTGCTGTAGCACTTCTGTTAAGAACGATGGCTGAACCGGGGTTTTCATTGACCTATTCAATTTATTTTGTATCACAGGTTGTCTCTTTGGGACTCATCGCCACCATCGGTCATTACGGTGGTTTTTTAGTTTACGGGAAATAAACTATTTAACATTTTGTAGAAACGTTGCTCCGACATTACCGGGATGACAAAAAGTCCATGTCATTCCGAACGCAGTGAGGAATCTAAGTCTTTAATGCCACGGAGTTTTGTTCAGTGTGCAGAAAAAGTTTTGTAAACACGGCCCGCCTGCATTCTTTGTCGGGCAGGCATGCGTACCGGGTATAATAACGTAGATCCCTCAGTCATTCTTCTCCCGACACTTCGTGCCTGGGACTGTAAGCTTCGGGATGACAGGATATCTATTTTCATGCACAGTCAATAATCACTCAAACCATTGTTCAGCTAAGTCCAGCCAACCTTTATTCTGTTCTTCTATTAAACGAATTTTCTTTTCTCTCCGCCAACCTTTGATGCGTTTTTCATACTCTAATGTCTCCCATACATCGTTGGTTTCATCATAATATACCAGACGTGTAATATTATATCGCTTAGTAAATCCATCAGCGATTTTTAATTTATGCTGCCAGACACGCCCTTCTAAATCGCTTGTAACTCCCGTATAAATTCGACGGTTTTGACTTGCCATAATATAAACGTAATAAGTTTTTTCCATGTTGTATTTTACACTATTTTACCCAAAACAACAAATTGTCATTTCGATCCGCCGGCTGGCGGAGAGAAATCTACTTTGTTTTGGGCACGGACTTAGGCTTTGTAAACAAATCATAAGTACAGGGATTAAATATAGAATTTTTCATTTTGTGTATGGAAAAAATCTTGTGTACAAATCATACATACCGAGTTTGATTATGTAGATCCCTCAGTCGTTCCCCCGACACTTCGTGTTTCCATCTGGCGGGCTTGCCCGCCTCTGGAGGGGTCTGAGGACGTGTCCGGGGCTGTAAGCTCATTCGGGATGACATACAAAAAAAAGCCCCGTACACGAAGTGCCGGGGCTTTTTTTCTAAGCTAAATAATCAGCTTTTAGAATCTAACTGAAATACCTGCATTAAATGTACGCGGTAACCCAAAGAATACTTCAGCATCATCAGCTAAGTGTTCTTTTCCGTTACTCGTGTATGCGTTGTATTTACTGTTGTCGACTGCATCCTGAATATAGGTTTGGTCTGTCAGATTAAATACATGCACAAATGCCTGTAGTTTCGTTCCGATAAAGCTGAACGGAAGATCATAGGTTGCATGCAAGTCAACTTTATGATAATCCGGTGCCTGCCAACTTTGTCCGCGGTCTGCGGTGGCTTCTGTTCCGTCAAACTCACGACTCAGCGGATCCCAATCGGCAAAATGATTGGAATACACATTTAACACTGCTTGAATCGTCAACCCTTTCATTGGGAAGAGAGACCCGGCAAATGCATAACCAGTCTGGGGCATATCACCAATTTTGAGTCCCTTGATGGAGTACATATAGTAGTAGGTTGTATCATTGTCAATGTCTCTGTATTCTCCGTCAACATCTTCAAGATATTCCCACTGCCCGACGCTGATAGAGGCGTCAAGACGAAGGATGGGTGCCGGCTGTACAGAAATTTCAAATTCAACTCCGCGATGAGATTGGTTCAATCCCGTCAGGAAGAGAATGTCTGTGTCGCCACTGGAACCTTGTCCCGGTTCTACATTCATTGTTAATGTACGATCTTTCCACTGCATGTCGTAGAAATTCAGTTTAGCGGCGGCTTTACCATCACTTGAATAGATATTCAAGCCACCTTCATAAGCGGTGAATTTCTCATTCTCAGGGTCTTGTGAAACAATACCGTTATAGTCATCGATAACTGCATCTAAAATCGGAGGTTTGCCAATGTAGCCGAAGTTTCCGAATACGTCTATATTGTCGCTGATCTTGTACAGACCGCCACCTTTAACTTGGTAAGAACCAATAGCATCGGTTTCAAGATAAAGTTCTTTCCCTGTCCCCGCACCTGCGTCATCAAGTACTTCTGTAAAGTGATCGGCATATGTGTAGGAAATGGTGGAGTATCCGGTCATACCATAAAGTGACAGAGCGTTCTTGGTATACTCAAACTGTCCGAAGAAGCCAAGCCAATCAACTGTATTGGTATTATGGTAGGCGATGATGTCTCCAAGTCCCTTCTGTTGAGATTCCGGAGTTGTATCAAAGTCATTTCCGTCGTATACGTAATAGTCACCACCTAAAAGGTCACGAACTTCTCGAGCATGTTCAATCTCTGCTGTACGCCAATCCAAACCGAATTGTGTTTTAAAGTTATCACTGATGTCATAATTCAGCTTTGAAATTGCGCCCAATGTCCACTGACGGTTAATGCTGTTTCTCAGAATACCAACTGACTCTTGATCTTCTTTGACCTTCGCACTTTTATCAACATAGAACGTACCGGCATCCGCTTGATTCATAGCAATCGTTGCATTCCAATCACGTGTCCACGGAGAGCGACCATAGTAGTATTTATAGTCATCATCACCAAGATTACCGTCGGCATCCATGGTGTAAATTGAACCGTAAGTTCCTGTACCGCCACCCGATCCGCCGGACCAGTAAAAGATGGTTGATAATCTCATTTGGTCATTGAAGGTCTTGAACCAGTTTAGGTTTACAAGCGGTTTATGAAAGAAATTTTCTCTTTCATTTAGAAAATCAGGGTCATGACGCTCCATCGTTCGAGCACCATACATATACCAATACTGCTTTCCTTTGTAATCGGAGCTGACCGGTGACCAGTTCTGATTGAAGTACCGTCCTACGTCCGCAAATTTACCGCCAATCGCTGCTGTATCATAAAAGTCTAGTGATTCGGCAAATTCAGGGTCGTATGCGGCAATATTCTGTTTGTACAGACTTTGTCCGTGGCGCTGAGGTGCACCAATGGCATAAAGCTCAAAACGGTTCTTTGCATTTAATGCATAGCTAGCACCAAAGTAATATGCCCAGGCATCTGTCCATGTTTTATCAACAACACCGTCACCTGTTTTACGAACGATGGTTGCACTAAACGCCATTTTGTCTCCAATGAGACCGGTGTTGTAGTTAATTGTGGATTTCAAGAACCCTCCGGCTCCGATTTCTTGTTTGAACTTTCCGCCGCGTTTAAGGCCAGTCGGATCCGTGATGATGTTCATGGTTCCACCAATAGATGGCGTCGCCAGATTAACAGCACTGAGTCCGCGCTGAACCTGAATGGAAGATGTTGCGTCACCGACTCCATCCCAGTTAGACCAGTAAACCCATCCGTTTTCCATATCATTCTGCGGAACACCATTAATCATAACAGCAACGTTGCGCTGGTTAAATCCACGAATATTGATTCGGGCATCACCGGCTCCGCCACCTTGTTGGGTCGCATAGACACTTGGGGTTACATTGAGCGCCATCGGAATATCCTGGGATCCCAGGCGTAGTTCCATGTCTTCTTTATCAATGTTTGAATACGCAACAGGTGTATTCCGCGTTGCCCGGGATGCCAGCACTTCTAAGGCAGTAAGTTCTATAGCTGTTGATTCCAGAGCAAAGGTCACTTTTCCTGATGCTGCCAGGGATTGTGAAGCGTACCCTATCATGGTAGCTGTTAGTGTAGATCCCTCCGGAACGCCTACGATTGTGAATGCACCATCGGTATCAGCGGCTGCTCCGAGTAATGTTCCTTCTACCACGACATTAGCACCCACGAGCGGGTCTCCTGTTCCGGCATCTGTAACGGTTCCCGTTACATTTATTTGTGCCATAAGGGTCAATGGTAAAGAAAGAACCATGAGGAATGTGATGACTCTTTTCATGAGTATCTCCTTGGTTGTTTGTGAATGAAATTCATGTCTTTTTTACATCCAAAAGAGTAATCAAAATTATCTTCTGATCTTTTTTAACTTCTTCATTGACGACTTTTTCTCTTGTCTGCCCTCAATGCCTCCTTGGAATATACCAGTGAAATTCGGTGAAAACATCCGTTTGGTGCAAGGAATATTTTATTAAATAAATGAGAGCGTGATAAGAGCTTTTTTATACATGATCTCGCCGTCAACTCCATTAATTATTTTCTTGATTATTGTTCCACTTTACGTGTAAAGTCCTGTGTGGTTAGATTGCAAATAACATGTAAAAAAAGGAGAAAAGTTATGAGAAAAGTATACATAGGTACAATCTTGGTGGTTTTAACCTTTGGGCTTGTCATGCTTTCTGCGCAAGATGTACAGGACGAGGCCATTGAAGAAGAAGTCATCGAGGCTGAAGAAACCATTGTAGAAGAGGTTTTCGAAGAAGCAGAAGAATCCGTTAACCCCTTGGATGGTTTTGCAGTGGGATTAAATGTTGGTCTGCCTATTGTTAAAGGAGCCTATCTTGAAGGACAAAGCGGAATAAACTTTGGGCTACTTATCGGCACTCCTTACGGATTGCCTTTAGGTCCATTAAACATTGGTGTTGGAGTAGAAGTTTTATCGTACAGCTTCCCTGATGCTGACTTTAATGGTATGGCTGTGCTTGGAACGTTCAATGTCGGGCTGAATGACTTGCTTGTCTTCCCTGCAACCTTACCGGTTCAGTTTTCTGCACAGGTTGGCGCAGGACTTTACGGCGGCGGCTTTGGAGCTACCATCGGTGGGGCTGTGGATATCCCGCTGGAAAAATTCAACGTAAATTTACCACTGGCTGTCAAATTGTACGGTCGCGGAAATGTAATGTCTGATGCTGGTGAAGATTCCGGAATTGCCGGAGAGCCAACCGGTTGGGTTAACGCAGGCATGATGATTACATACGACGTTTCGACGTTGTTTTAATATTTCAGATTAACATACCATAATCAGTTAATAGAGAGAACAGTGCCCGAGTTGGGGTGCTGTTTTCTCTAGCCTTTCATCCGGGTGTTGTATTTTAGAGACTGAGTATAAAAAACTATTATAAAGGATAGAAAATATAATGGAGTTTATTATTCCAACCGTCATCGTTATAGGATTTCTATATTTCAAGAAGAAGACATGTTATGCATGTCGCACTCGTCGCAGACTTTGGACAGAGCGTTGCCCAAAATGTGGAAGACGATAACCGAGTGTGTCATACAACAAGGTTCATCGTAATAACCCGTACCTGAAAGCCTACTAAGAATGGAGGGATGGATCTTTGGATGATAAATCTCAAAATCAAAATCTTCAAATAAAGTCTAAATTTCAAATTTCAAATCCGAAACCGTCGTGTTTGTAATTTTGATATTTTCCGCAAATACCTCGAATCCATATTCCCTGTCCGATAGGCGGTCTCCCTTTCTCTATACTCTTGTTCTCCTTTTTCCATATTCCCCTAATTGCCCAATTTGTACAGTTTGTTGATTCGGGGCGCAATACTGTGATAAGCAAAAAAATAAACTGTTTTCATACTTCATAATAATGTAAGAATTTCTCCCGGTTAATCATCGGAGAATATTTATGAAACCTGTTGTTCTTATTGTTATGGACGGCGTCGGCGTGAATCCAAATCCAAAAGGGAATGCCGTTTTGGCTGCTGACACTCCAAATCTGGATTATTTTAGAAGCAATTATCCGCACACGCTATTGAAAGCATCGGGTGAGGCGGTTGGGTTGCCCGCTGGATTTCAGGGGTCCAGCGAAGTTGGTCATCTCAGTATGGGTGCCGGTAGAGTTGTCGAACAGGAGCTGAAGCGCATCAATGACCAGTTAGAGAATGGCAGTCTGTTTCAATGTGCAAGCTGGAAACAGCTCATGGCGAACTGGAAAGCCAACCAATCCAATTTTCATTTGTTCGGACTACTCCAGGATGAGGGCGTTCATGCTCATCAAGACCATCTGTACAAATTTATGGCACAGTCGCGAAAGGAAAACCCGACAGGAAAGCTCGTCATTCATCCTTTTCTCGACGGCAGGGATACACCACCACGCAGTACATTAGAATTTTTCTATACACTCCAAAACCACATAAAAGAGGTCGGAAATTGTACAATCGGAACAATCATGGGGCGTTATTACGGAATGGATCGTGTCCGAAGCTGGAAACTTACCGATTTGGCATACAACTGTATTGTAAATGCGGAAGGCAGGCACGTGAACAATCCTGAGAACGCTATTCGCGCATCCTATGAGCAGGATAAAACGCCGACAGATACAGAAATGTTTGATGAATACATTCCGCCCCACGTCATCGGAGATTTTTCCGGCGTCCAAGACGGAGACTGTATTTTACACACCAATTACCGGCAAGACCGCGCGATCCAGTTATCGATGGCATTTGTTGACGACAGTTATCCAGGGAACCTCAAGCGAAAACCAAATGTTACTTTTGTCGGACTCACCCGTTATTATGATGAATTTAAATCGTTCTTACTGGGGGGATTTGATGGTGGATCGGTGTCTTTGGGAAACCTTACAGGAGAAATTATTTCTAAAGCAGGATTAAAGCAATTGCGACTGGCCGAAACACAGAAATTCCGCCACGTCACCAGTTTTTTTAACGGTAAATCCACTACGCCATTCCCAAATGAAGATCAGGTAGAAATTCCAAGCAGATTCGATCCATCCAGCTTTGCCAATCACCCGGAAATGGAAGCCTACCATGTTGCCGAAGAATTATTGAAGCGGCTGGATGATAATTCGTATGCATTTATTTTAGTGAATTTTGCCAACGGCGATATGGTCGGACATACCGGCGATTTTGATGCGGCAAAAAATGCCGTCGAAATTGTGGATGAATGCGTCGGTGACGTAACAAAAAGGGTGCTGGAACTTGGCGGTAAAATCATAATCACTGCCGATCATGGAAACTCCGATCAAATGATTGATTATGAAACCGGGCAGCCGCGAACCAGCCATTCATTAAATCCGGTGGAATTTATTTATATCGCTGAAAATGCTTCAAATAAAACTCTGAAGAAATCAGGTGTGCTTTCTGATATCGGTCCAACCATCCTGAAACTTATGAATTTGCCCATCCCAAATGAGATGATAGCGGATGTACTAGTGATGGATTAGGAGACATGGAGAAACGGTACGTGGGAGAACTGTGTTTTACCCATCTACCCTTCAACTTATTTCAACTGAGCTTTTGGCGTAAATAACTGCCGGTAAACCAGCGCCAGCACCAAAATATCCGCCAAGGCAGTTGTAGTAACCCACATATACATTATCATTATTTGATACCGGACTGCAACCAGAGGATCAACTCCGGAAAGGATTTGTCCTGACATAATTCCCGGTAAAAACACAATCCCGACGGTCATCATCGAATTGATAGTCGGAATCAATGCCGCCTGAACGGATTCCCGTATCGAATCTTGAACGGCTGCCCTCACCGGAGATCCCAGCGACAGCATCATTTCAATTTCCCCGCTGCGATGCTGAAGTTCACTCATAAATCGGTTCGTGGCTAATGTGGTGGAGTTCATTGCATTCCCGATGATCATGCCACCGATCGGGATTATAGCATAAGGATAATACCACGGTTTTACATCCAATATAAATGCCAAAATGACTCCCAGCACAATCACAAGCGTTGCAAATAATGATCCAGTTAAAATAAGAAAATAATTCGGTATCGGTGTTTTTTTCTGTCGACGTGCGCCTTCAAATCCAGCGATGAGCGTCATTACAACAATGAGCCCTATCATGAAACTCCAATGGCGCTGTTCAAAGAAAAATGTTAGCACATATCCCATGAAAGTGAGTTGGACGAATGACCGTATCGTTCCGATAATCAATGTTTTTTCCAATCCGATTTTCCACCAGCGAATTAACACTAACGTAAGTCCGACTAAAACCAGTGAAACAAATACATCTGTCCATGTGATATGGTAAAAAACCTGTATCATAGTGTTTTCACGCAAAGTTTGCAAAGGAAAACGCAGAGGCCGCAGAAGATATTACAGGTTATTAACAATTCTGTTTATTCCGTTTTTACTAATTTTTCGTTGAAGTTAATTAATAATGCTAAACGCAGATCAGAAATCTTTAAATATGTTGTGGTGTCATTGCGTTCTCTGCGTGAATTTTTCACTATTTTTCATCCAATAAAAAATGCTGTACTTCTTTTGTTTTGGGATTAGAAAGAACATCAACATTACCTTCTTCAATAATTTTCCCGTCAATCAGAACGACGACTCTGTTCACAAATTTTTCAATCAGCGAATGATTGTGCGATGAAATCAAGACTGTAAGTCCTAGTTCCTTTTGCAGATCTGAAAACAATTTGATAATGGATTTTGCCAATTTCGGATCGAGATTTGCCGTTGGTTCATCCAGAAGTAATACTCTCGGTTCATTCAATAGTACACGTGCCAATGCTACACGCTGTTTCTCACCGCCGGACAGTGATTGGGCATCCTTGCTTAGAAATCTTTGATCCAAACCAACATGTTCCATCACCGTGATCAGTTTATCTGCGGAAAATATATTGCCACTCCACCGTTCTGTGATGCGTAAATTTTCTTCCACCGATCCTTTCATCATCACCGGAGATTGAAACACCATCCCGACGTTTTTTCTCAGTTCGAGAGCCGGATGATCTTCCAGCGGTTGGTTGTCAAAAATAATGCTCCCGGAGGTTGGTGAATCCATGCCGTTCAGCAACCGAAGCAACGATGTCTTCCCCGCCCCCGACGGACCCAATACCGCTAGAGTATCTCCGCGATTGACGGTAAATGAAAGGTCGTTGAGAATGGTTACAGCCTCCCGACGAAGAACTATATGGTTTAAATCAAATAATGGTTGTTCGTTCACATCATGAAATTACGGACAGAACAGAATGTGATAAAGGGTTAATGTGTTAGCGAGTTCGTGTGTTAATGTGCTTATTTATAACGTAATCACTTTATCCGCTTTTTGTTGTGCTGTCAGTATGTCGGGCATGTGGCTTTGTATGCCAATTCGCACGTTTTCTGCAATTTCGTAATGATTTAAACACGTGCTGCAGATGAAGAGTAAAACGCCCTTGTCCGATAATGTCTGAAGCTCCTCCAGTACAGGAGAACCATCCACTGTAAGTTTGACACCCTCCGCGTAAAAAGTAATTACATCTGGCAGTTCTTTACTTTCAATCAATAGTTTTAGATAACTTTTTATCAATTTATGCTGCAGTAATTTGTCTGCATTTCCCATCCCATTTTTTGTAATTTGAATAACAGTTGATTTTATTGAACTCACTTTTTTTCTCCTATCTTTTGTTTAAAGTTAAACTGGTTAAGGAAAACATCACCAACAAAACTCCGAATGTTACAACGATTGCAGCTCCTGTCGGGATATCCAACATCAATGATGCTAACATGCCGAAAAAACTCCCGACAACACCAAACGTCCATCCGAAGATCAAACGGTTGCGATTTCCATTTACAAACAGAAGTGCCGCAACAGCCGGAATGATTAAAAAAGAAAACACAAGCAGTACGCCGGCAATCTTTACCGAACTCGTTACAACAAATCCAAATGTTACATAGAACAGAAAATCCCAGATTCTGGTGTGCGGTAATTCTCGTTCGCCACGATTTTTCGAAGCTTCTAAAAACTCTTTTCTGAAAAACCAGTGGAAAACTCCAATAACCGCATACAGTAAAAACGTGATACCGACGATCTTAGGGGTTACAAACAAGATGGAACCGACCAGCAAGTGATTGATATGCTCGGCTCCTTCTGCGGATTTACTGAAGAGCAAAATCATAAGTGCCGCCGTAACGACGTAGGTGATTCCGATGGTGGCTTCCTGCGGGACTTTGTCATTCCGTGTACGTGTAATCGCAAACAGAGTTGCGCCAAGAAACGTAAATCCAAGAGCAATGAAATAGGTGATTGTAGAGTCGTGTTCCCAACCCAGTAGGATGCCAACAGCCGTACCCAGCGCGGCGACCTGCGCCAATGCAAGGTCAACAAAAATAACACCACGAGTGACGACATGGAGTCCCAGGTAAACGTGGATTCCAGTTAAAACAAGTGTCGCCAAAAACGGCCAGATTAAGAGGTCTAATGCTTCAAACATAGTGTTGTCCTTTTTTGTTTAATAACCTTCTTGGTTATTGTCATCACTTGAGTGTAGTGGAACGAAACGAAGGATCTCTAATCAATCCTTTGTCTTACATCACTGTTTGAGATTCTTCGCTCCGCTCCAGAATGACATACTCTATTGTATAAATTGTTGTTTATTTATTGAGATGCTTCTTTAACGTTTCCAAATTGTAGCGGAACATATTCAAATACGAATCCGCTTCTTTCACTGCCCCGACGGACTGTGCCAGTTTAGCAACCTTGATTCCGGTTTTCTGATGTAGGTATTCTGGTGCCTGATTGCTAAAATACGGTTCCATCGCTATTAAACTGATATCATCGTTTCTTATGATATGTAATAACCTTTCCAAATGAGCAGGGCTGGGTGTAATCCCCGGTTTTGGTTCAAGAAAAGCCACCGCGTTCAACTCAAACCGTTCTGTGAAATACGGCCAGGAATTGTGATAGAAAAACAGATTCATTCCCTTCAGATCTGCGTAGGTTTCCAGCCACGCCTTCAATGCAGAATCAACATTTTTCAGGAATTGAGCTAAGTTGGATTCATACACCTCCCTGCCGGCAGGATCTGCGTTAATAAGCGCAACAGTGATCGCTGAAGCAATGATTTTTCCATTGTTCGGATCTAGCCAGTAATGCGGATTTCCGTACTTATGGATGTCTCCCAAACGAGCATCCACTTTATTGGTCGGGACTTCCAGTCGATGAATTCCCTGCGAGCAATCCACAATTTGAAGATCACGGTTTCGTGAACCGTCGATGATCTGCTGCGCCCAAAGATCCAATTCCATTCCGACCTGTAGATAAATATCTGCCCGTTTCACTTTCATCATATACGAAGGCAGAACCTCTACATAATGCGGGTCTTGATTCCCACGGGCAATGCTGGTGACTTTCACCCGCTTACCACCGATTGTTTTAGCGATATCCGCCAGATCGGTAATTGATGTTACAACGGTGACCTTACCGAAAACAATTCCGGTTAGCAAGATCGTGATGAGTAACTTTTTCATAATTATTTTCCTTTCTGCCACAGAGTCACAGAGAAAAACACAAAAAGTATCTCCGTGTCCTCTGAGTCTCAGTGGCTTAATTTTAAAATTGGTGAGGTTTATGTGGACCTAACGCCCAAATAATTTGCCCCTTAACACCGAAATGAGTTTCTTCATCGCCATGCTGTTCTTGCGAAACAACAAGCCTAAATACAGATGATTCCTCCGCAGGACTGAAACCGGCAAACGCACCATACGATTTAAAAGAGTCTTCATCAATGTCAGAGGAAAAATCAGCAACAACGCCAACGTTCCATTGTTTATTGAATTGGTAATTCATCCAGGTATATCCGGCTATTTTGTATTTGTTTTCTGGGTTTTCAATCGGACTTTTTCTGAAGACCTCTCCCTGCCACGTAAAAGATCGGTACGTGTTCGGTCTCCACTTAAATTTGAAATCCAGTTCAAAAACCTGATGTAAATGCGGTAGTTCATGGTTTTCGATATCACGATAATAGCCACTGCCGATTTCCAAATGGGTTACATCATTCAAATCCACAAAATGAGAAAGGCGGGCAGACATTGCCGTCGTCTTTTCGGTGTCCCCGTTGTGGGTAAGTTCTTCAACTTCTTCCTCCCCATGATCGCAACTCTCTCCCATCGCTTTGGTAAAATATCCGACGGAAAGTTTAGCATACCACGGTAACGGCAACAGCCAGTTTGGTTCTACTCCAAACGTTCCCCACATTTCATCGCCCAGCAAGTTTTTCATGGATGTTGGTGCATCAATGAAAAATAAAGTATGAGCATGTTCTTTATTGATCTTGCCGATGTCAGGGCGAAACTTTCCTGTTCTTAGGCCCATGTTGAAGGGTAACCCGCGCTCGAAGGAAATCACGGCTTCTTCAAGATGGATGGCATTGTGGTCCGCATGTTTGTGCAGAAACACATCCGCTCTGGCAAACGGATTCACATATCCCTGGACGGCAACTTCCACTCCGGATGACGAGATGTTGCCCTCTTGGTCTGTTATCAAATCCCCGATAACGCTGATATCGGGATTTACCGTCGTTTGGGAAAACGCGACGGTAAACAATAGCGTAAGTAAAATTGGTTTTTTCACAAAAAACTCCTTTTCAGTTATGATAAACAATCCTGCCAAGCAGGATGAAACAATGAATTAAAGGAGGTCTTGCGGCGGGGAGCGGGAATTCCTGTCTGGGATTAATACGGATGTATACTCTTCCGTTTCAAAATAAAACTTAGCTATAACAAAGTTTAGTGTAAAAGTTTCTGTGTCTTGACTTTCACCAACGGTGGATATCTGAGCAACTGCCCAAATACAATCCATACGATCATGGTGGTGGCTGTCGTCCTTGCATTCCACAGAACAGAAACTAACACCGGGTTTGGCGCCCAGATGATGCACATGCCCCAAATGACTTGTGCTGATGATGGAAAAAGCACTGAACCAAATGGTTAATAGGAATGAAAGTCCGGAACGAATAAACTTCATTTCATTTTGGCGAACTACTCGCCCAGCTCTTTCAATAATTTAAATGTAAAAATTCCGGCATCATGCCGATCTTTCCATGACGGTTTAAGTCCGTATCGCCCGACATCTTCAATTTGGTTTAGCGTGTAGCTTTTATCTGTTTTTAGTTGAGGAATGCCTTTGTACACAGTTCCAAACACATCGGTTTCACCACTGCAGTTTGCGCAAGGACATTCATCCCGCAGTTTTTTCAACGGAATAAAACTTTCCTTACCGCCATCCCACTTTATCAGTAAAATATTGTTGACGATCTCATAGTCCATAATTTGTATTTTTAAATCAGCGCTCATCAGTGTTTGATTCCGTTCATAACAACCTGTAAATTTGCAGGTATTTTTCAATGCATTGCAAACGGATTAGGTGCTTAACTTCCTTATCGATTCTTACATTGATACAAACAGATTATTTTGAGCGATTGGCTTCCACCTTCATTCCGACTAATCGGAATTACGGCGGACAGGCAGCTGGTAAAATCAGCTTCGCACATAAAAAATGTTTCTTTAAAATTGGGCGATTAGCTCAGCTGGTTAGAGCGCTACGTTCACATCGTAGAAGTCGGGGGTTCGAATCCCTCATCGCCCACACTCAAAACGGATTGAGCCCGTTCATCATTGATACACCACGATTTTTTACTCCACCGGATTTAAATTCTCATCCAGCTGATTTGATAGACGGTAGCGGACGATCCTCCTCATGGGCGTATCAACAACATAAACGATTCCCCTATTATCCACCGTAACCGCCCGAGGCTCTTCCAAAAGTCCTTTAACTTCTCGTGTATAAAATGTATCCACCGTTGTGGTATCTGTTCCACTGATAACGGTCATTGTCGTATCAACAATAATGTCTTGTACCCCGACTTTACGAAAGAATTGTCCACCGGAATCAAATACCTGAATTTCTTGAGCATCCGTATTCGCAACATAAATCATTTGGTTGGCATCTACCGCAACATCTTGCGGATGATTATACCGATCTAAATCCATAATATTATTGACACCCGGCTGAAAAACAGACGGATATTGTCCATTGTCCGGTTTGAGTTTATGCACCCCAAAAAACTCACCTGATTGCGTATAATATATTTGTCCGGCATAATCTACATCAATTCCTGTAGGTTGGTTTACTGTTCCTGCACCCGTTCCATAATCTTCGACAATATGATCAAAAACCCCATCATGCACCCATATTTCTTCACCCGTATTTAATCGTATCCTGTCAGTTCGCAGCCATCGAATTCGAAGGATGCGATTATGATATTTATCCGTTACGTAAAATCCGTCTGCAGGTCCCTCAATAACCGATAAACCTGAAAACTCAGATTCTTCGCTCGCATAGTAAACATCTGAATAATTATAGCGGGCAAGTGCTCCGTCATAAATCAGATGCAACGCCAATAAGGAATCTATTTGAAGCCCTGAAGAATCCCATACTGTTTCTGTCAAGCTCCAACTTGACCCATTCGCAAATTGACGCCAAGTCTCTGTATTCTGTTCCACGCTAGAATCGCCATACGCTTCATTAAAAAAGACGCCTGAAAGAGCAATCGCTTGAATTCCGACATGGTTCCACAACTGATTCCAGCAAAATATTTGCTGTGACCCATCAATAAAAAGCACATTCATCTTATTGTCAATGTCCACATCAATGGGAGCGATATATGTTTCATTATACGTCAACTCTCTCAGCGATGAAAATCCATCGGGGATATCTCCATCTTGTTCAAGGACAAAAATACTATGACCGGCTGAGTCTGCAATAAAAACATATCCATCCTGCCCAATGGAAATCCCCACCGGAGACTGAAATCCGTATTCTTCCCCCCAAACCGGATTCACTCGTAAATAGGTGGTATCTCCTGCAGAAAAACCGATATCAGAGCCCAGTCCCGAGGGCAATGCCATTTTATCAATACACGCAGCAAAAACAATTATTGCTCCGACACAGATTAATCCGAACCGACGTAGAAACAACATTAAATTAAACTGTTTAACACTTACTTTTTTCATTTCATTGATAATCCAATTGTGAATCTATTTGGATCTGTTAAGTGAATAAAATTTGTATAGGCATAATCAACGGTTAGATTGAACAGCCCCAATGGAATATTCAATCCGACTCCAAAAGAATATTTCTTTTCAAACTCGTCTGATTCATTCAGATTAAATCCACCCCGTAAAAAAATCATGTCAATAACCGAATATTCAATTCCTGCCGATATATTTTCAGCATTGTCCACAGGGTGATTCAACTGAATCGTCGCTGTTATAGTTTGCACCTTTGTCTCAAAAACATTCATAGCAACACCAACACGAAATACTGTCGGAGGAGAAAATGGCTCAAATTCTGTTTCAATAATACTCTCTTCCCCTGTATCCGGGTTCAACGTTCTTTTTTCATAAGTTCCGTCGGGCTTGGCTTGCCCACCAAAATGTGATAGTGATGCTGAAAATCGCAAGGACTTAAAACCCGTCCAATAAAATGTTCCCATATCCAATAACGCTACCTGCATTATGTTGCCGGCAAGGTTCTCACTGACTAACTTCCCCGTAATACCAAAGCTAAATCTGTCTGTCATTTTCACTCCATAGACTAACCCGATAACGGTATTTTGAAATACAAAATATTTGCCGGTTCCATGAGGAAGATATTCTGTGGTCTCCTGCATGGGTGCCATGTGAAGAATTCCGGCAGTAACACCAAGATAATGGCGCTGGTACACCTTTTTAGACACCGCAAAGAAATCATAATAAATGTCCGCCGGCCACCTGACATGAGATGCTGTCATTTCCATTGGGCCAAGTTGAGCAATTATTCCAGGATTATAATACATAGATGCCGCATTCTGCTCTAACGCCACAACAGATTCTCCCATACCGACCGCACTCGCACTCACACCAATATTCAAAAATGTAAGCACAGACGTACCTGCACGCTGTCCTCCTAACACCGGAAAGATGTTCTGTCCCCCAACTTCAGATAAAAGACTGAGGATACTCATGATGATTAACATCCGAATATTCATCAGAAATACACCTGGACACCTAATTCAGCCGTAAATGGTTTTCCTGTTCGAGATGGGTCATAGTTTGGATTTGGAGCATCTATCATAGAATACGGGATAATTTCTCCGGGATCATATCCGCGCCCCGTGAACGAGTTAATCCGTCTGGGGACGTTTTCATTGAATATATTTTCAAACTCAATAAATATTTTCATTTTTATTTGACTAAAATGAAACGTCTTGAAACATTTTATATCAACCATGGAATATCCTTTGATATTGTCCAACCCCAACATCTGAAAAAGTTTTGGTGAATACTCACTAAAATAGTCATAAGGATTATCATTTTCATACGTTCCGATATAATATGTTTCACCATTGATTTCAATCAATCCATCTGGATATTCATGTGTCCCCGGAATAGAGCGGGTATAACGTCGATTCGAGGCAAATTCAAATCGTGAAGACACTCCCCATCCTGAGGTGTGGTTATAATACAAATTACTAGAGAATTGGAAAGGTTTATCCCATCTCATAAAATTTTCACCCAAAGGTTTTTCATGTAACTCACCGGACTGAACCAAAAGATTATCCAAAACAGATGAACTTTTCCCGGTTACAATGGAATAATTAAAATTCAAATCGGCGTACCAGTGTTTGAATAGACGGCTTTTTAAAATAACCTCTATCCCGCGTGCGCGTGCATAGTCTGCATTGAAGTACATATTAAATTTTAAATGAGAGTATTTCGGATTTGAAGGCGTTATCGTCTGAGAAGTCTCATAGTCAAACATGTCTTTCCAATAAGCTTTAACCTCCAGAACCTGATCGGGATTGAAGCGATGTTTTACACCCAACTCGTATTGCACCGTGGTTTTGGGATTAAGGTTCGGATTCCCGAAAATTTGGTATGTCGATTGTGCTCTGGAATTTAATTTCGCATACACATACTGAAATGTTGGCAACTGAGAAAAATGCCCATAATAAAAATACAGCACATCGTTATCTGTTACAGGATGAGAAATTCCGATTCTGGGGCTAAGCCTGCCTTTTCCTCTGTAACCGAACATATTAAATGTTTCATCTATAAATTTATCTCTTGCGACATCGGTAATAATGACTGCATTTGTATCGTTAATTGCATTTTCGACATACTTACCGGGGAACCAATAATCATATCTCAGACCAAGGTTTGCCGTCATCCCCTCAAACGTGATTTGATCTTGTAGATACATCGCTCCAAAAACTGTCCGCGCAGAATAGATATCATAATTCGCTCCTAATCCGGTTCCTCCGTTCCAAGGTTCATCTATATCAAGAACCTGAATATCCGTAACCGTGTTTTCGACTCCGGTTTTGATTTTATGACGAGTCGCCGTATGATACGTCCAGTCCCAGTCAAAACGATAATTATCACTCACAACGTCATACCATTCCGGAGCAAATCCCGTGTCATAAAACTCATCTCCGTAGGTAATTCGTGTGTGACCGTCGTCATCATAAACAATGTAATGAGTCGGATCCAGATCCAACCGCTCTCTATACTCTGTCCAATGCAGATCCTGCACAGCACTGTGTTCCATGGTTAAGAAGCGTCCAAGGGTCATTTCATAAAACGAACGGGTGTTGAGTGTGTGAACCCAATGGAAGTTCAACAACCGGGTTTCCCGGGTAATGGTGTTGTAATTATCCAATATTTTTTCATAACTATATGGATAATATGTGGATGAAAAAGCTCGGGACATAAAATATCCCTGATTAATATTGAACGAAAGATCATAAGATAAACTGAGTTTCTTTTTTTTTGCAATGTCCCATGTTAATTTATAAAGAAAATGCCAATCATTATTTTCTCTGGGAGCAAGGGATTGCATGATCTGATCGGCTGCCCTGTCCGTCATGCCCGGTAGTGTTGACCAATTTCTGTGTGGATATAATTGTGTAGCGACAGGGAGATGACTGTCGAAACTTTTTCCGTAACCATTCAAAAACACGGAAAATGAACCGGGGAGATCTATCCCGAATTTCTTCAACAGAACTTCTGCTACAGGAGCAGGTCCACCGAGGGTAAATTCAAGTCGATCAGACATATCCAATGCATTGATCTGTTTAGACAGCCCCCAATGATCACTCATATATTTTATTGTTCCTTCAAAATGATCCATGCCGCGCTTAAGTTTGATATTGACAACCCCGGACATAGCTTGCCCATACTCAGCATTATATCCTCCGGTAATTATTTCCAGATTCTCTATGGCATCCGCATTCACAAATAAATTTCCTGAATACCCAGACAGCGGATCTTTGATCGACAATCCGTCCACAATAAATAAACTTTCATCAATCCTGCCGCCACGAATGTGGATTTCATTATCCTGCTTAGTAACCCCCACTTGTTCTGCCAAGATATCTTCCACACTTGATACGGATTTATTACTGATTTCGTCGCTGGTAATTCTGGAAATCGAAGAAGTTTCATTTGCATCAAACAATGGTTTATCCCCAATAACAACAACTTCTTCGCCAATCGTCAGTACCGTTTCTTCCATTGTGAAAGCCAAAGATGTCGTCGTTCCGGGGGTAACACGAATACCTGTTTGCAGAAGAACTTTATAACCCATCATGGTTGCTTCAACGTCATACGTTCCGGGATTTACATTCTCGATTCGATAATGTCCATCCAATCCGGTAGCTGCACCATAGTATGTCCCGCGAATCATAACATTAACACCAATCAGCGGTTCTCCCGTCTTGCCATTGATTGTATTTCCTGCGATTCGTCCTTTTTCCTGTCCAAAGACAAGGCACGGCAAGAGGAATATAGCGACAAGGTTTAATTTCATTCTGAAAACACGCCGTTTAAAAGATAATCAATAAATTTTGAAGCAGAACCATTCCCTTCTAAAAGAGGTGTGTTCCCATTATGCAGCGGAATTGTTAACAAGACGATATCACCGGACATTTCTGAAGATGAAAGCCATTGAAACTGGCCACGGCTGCAAACATTGGGGGTTCCTGTCCACGTGTCTATACTTCCTTCCGGTTCTTGCAGCCAATATAAATCCTCTGCTGTAAAACGCATGGAATTATCGATGGTGTCCCCATTCGCCGGCTCAAACCCTTTTACGCGAATTGCAATTAGCCGTGAGGTTTCTAAGTCCATGTCCTCATACATATCGGTCGAATCTTGAAACATCAATGTTCGCCCGGAGATTAACCGTCCGTTTGTATTCAGGACAAAGGTTGAATCCAAAGGGAAAAACGGATAGGTAGTGTCCTTTAGTTCTATTGCATTTAAAAATAGGTTTCCGCCGGCTAAAACATAATTTAAAATATGTGCACCGGCATTTGGGAATGTTTCAATTCCTGTATATGCCGTAAACCAAATCACATGATTAAAATAGTTTAAATTTGCAGAAATATCGACAGAGGAATACGGAAGCTTATCCCCAATTTCCCAAACAGAACATTGGTTTTCACCCAAAATATCATCCACCACTCCCTTATACCAATTCAAAGCATTGTTTTGGCTGTCTTGTGTAAAGTCATCCACGATCAAGACCTCTCCGTTTACAGGCATCACTCTCCAATAATTCGGTTCGTTCTCATTTAAAATATCTGGGAACCGGGCAATGTCGCTCTCTGCTCCGGCTATATCTCTGGCTTTAATATAAAATGTATGAAAACCCGGATCTATATCTGTTAACGTAATACTGGAATACGACGCAGCCTCTAACTGTGTCCAATTTGAATCACTTGTGTCATCCAACGCATAAAATAAATCGATGATGGTTTCTACTCCGTCCAAATCTTGAATATCCCAAACGAACGTACGCGTCGGGAATGTAAAACTAGTGTCAGTCGGGATATCTGCAAGCAAGGGATTGCTTTGATACCGAAACTCAATTAGTGGCGACGAGTTGTGGATGGGCAACACAATTTTTGCCGGAGTAACATCTATTAAGCTGTCACTGTCAACAGCTCTGACTTCAAATGTAAACACATCTATTTCTTTACGAATGGGCACAAAAAAGATTCCGGATTCTTCAGATGTAAACGTCCAAACCGAATCCACATTCCAGCGATACCAATACCCAATGATATCTCCGTCACTATCCTCACCCCACCAGCTTAACGTTTGTTTACTGGTTGTTACCGTTGAAAAGGCATGGGTCAGCGTATCCAGTACGATATCGTTTCCCGGCACGTTCTCAAGATAATAAATCCATTCACCGGTTACGGAATCTTGCGAGGCGTAAATTGTATCCGTTGCAACCAAAGAAAGAAATGTCTCCGGTGCTTGGTTTTCCACCGGCATAGATGGATCGTCGTAATCCCACAATGAGCAGGACACAATGAATAGTATGGCTAAAATAAATATGTATTTTCGGGTAAACATAGATAAGCATATTGCGGGGGACAAAACGCCCCCCGCATTTTATCGACTCCTATCGAATCAGCATCATTTTTTTATAATCAACAAAGTTTCCGGCTTTGATTCGGTAAAAATATGCACCGGATCCAACCATTTGATGTTTATCATTCTTTCCATCCCATGTCAGGATGTGTGTTCCACTCGTAAACTCATTATTTACAAGTGTACGAACTTGTCTGCCAAGAACATCGTAAATCACCAATCGAACCGGACTATCCGTCCTCAAGCTAAACCGAATTTGTGTCTCCGGGTTAAAAGGATTGGGATAATTGTGGTACAATGCAAATTCATTGGGTGTCGCTCCGTTGTCATCAATACTCACCTGCGTATACACAATATCTGATGCATAGAGCGGACATAGTTTATAGGCAGTGGAATCTGCATAACTCCCAAAGTGATGATACACCCACCCGCGAATGGAATCAACCTGTGTGTCCACGGGCGGCGGGCCTACAGCTTCAAAATAAACTTCTACACTATCGGAGTCATCATCTATCAACGCAGCACCCGACCCGTCATCAACTGCAAAGACTTCATAGAGTAAATCATTGTTGGTCACAATACCGTCTTTGATTTTTACCATGACTGTTCCCCATTGTTCGGCTTCAGTCGGCCAGCGTAAATCACCGGTGGCCACAACAGGTTCTGCAGGCATATTTAATCCCATATCAACAAGATCAACGGGTTCCGTAATGAATAACTCTGTCATGTTAGACCCCGCAGTTGCATACTCAGAAATGAACCCTGTAGCCAGAATGAGATCACCTTCAAATAAAACAGGGAAGGCACTGCTGTCGGGATCGTAGGACAAAATACCGCTCCAGGGACCGCCGTGCGAATCTGCAAAAATGAACTTTACACCATCTCCGGCATAACTTAATCCTGTGGGCATTGTAACTATTCCGACAATGGTAACAGTATCCCCCGCAAAGTAAGACATATCAGACTCTGAATCCGTTGCTGTTTTCAGTAAATCACTATACAACACCTGTTGGATATACTGAATGCGCACGGCTCCGTCTTCTTTCACATCTCGGGCAAGACGCGGTTGAATCTTGGTATTGCTATAACCATAATCAAGGACACCGACGACTTCAGCTAAGGCTTGTCCTGCCTCAGGCCAATAGTAATAATCCCAATTATCGTCCACGCGTACAGAGTTACTGCCGTCGGATACAGACCATTCGCCATATCCAAGGTCTGCTTCGTCTACGGTTACGTCTGTCAGTTTAACCAAAACACCTTCATAAGCTTCTGCACCGGTACCGTCTGACATAATTTGATCAGGCGCAACGTCCAAAGGATGGATTACTCCTCCTGCAGGACCGTACACCACCACATCTGTGACATTAGTGATTTCGGTTTTTCCGTAGTATTCAACCACTTCACCAATGACAACGACACTGTCACCTTCGGCTAAAGAGGTTACAACGTCCCCGAGTGCATTATGCAGTTCGAAGTTATCCCAACCACCGTATTCGAAAACAACAATTCCGCAGTAGGGCGCTTCGTCATCCTGAACATAAAAATTCCGATTATCGGATCCACCCCAGAATTCAGCAGTGACAATCCCTCCGACGGTCACTATTTGCCCAACCAAAGGGGAATCCCCTGATGGATCATCCGTGTACTGGATATCATATATCGCGGTGAGAGACTCGGGCGCATGAACCACATAAATGTAATTCTCTGAAAAAACCGTGTCATTCACTCCGTCATCTGCCTGGATGTAAAACGTAACTAACGCAGCATCCGTCTGTGCCGGAATGTCTCCTGTAAATGTCATTCCGTCATCACTTGTCATCTCAACAGGAATCAAATCACCATCATCAACCGTGTAAACGAGTGATGCCGTCAAAGAACCATCGTCCACTATTTCAGCAGTAATGGTCACAATATCATCCGGCGTGGGATTCTCCGGAGCATACACCACATTCGTAATCACAGGTGTTATATCTCCCAGCACAACAATGTCGGAATAGAATCGTGGCAGAATTTGATACCCGGAATCATACGGGTCACTCGAATCATACTGACCAGAAATTCCGGTCAATTCGAATGTTCCTTGTGGTTCCATTCCTTCATCAACATCTGTATCTTTATCCACCCGCATCGTTACGGTGGTATCACTAATATCTGTAATTGTCAGATTCGCATCGCTACCGGAATTTGGCCATGTTCCATCAAATATTGTCGCTGTCATGATTCGAAGTATTTCCGATTCATACGATTCCGGGTTTGCCAGAAATTCCGCTATCGTTACTTCCTGAGCGGCTGGAAGCAGATTTCCCTGACTTATGATTGTAATATCCGCTACATCAGCGGGGACAATTTCTGCTTTACCATTGTAATTCTCAATCACGCCGGTTACGACAATAAAATCACCAATTTGCAGATCCATCGTTTCGCCATATTTAAACAACGCTATCCCGCCTGTGGCATCCTGTAAACCGTAATCAATTCGGTTAGATCCCCAGACAGGAGTCGTAATAAATCCCTGCGTTGAAACGACGGTCCCTTCGGCGGCATTGCGGGCATCGTATATTGATACCATGTTTTCGTCAGGTGTTTCTA
Source organism: uncultured bacterium (assembly GCA_964388155.1). Classification (GTDB taxonomy): domain Bacteria; phylum Fidelibacterota; class Marinisomatia; order Marinisomatales; family JACNKV01; genus JACNKV01. Next base: position 46,038 of record CAYLYH010000007.1, read on the forward strand.
TGTCGGTTTGATACCGAGGAATAATCTGGTAGCCCTCATCCTGGGGTTCAGAATAATCATACTGACCTACTGTTCCCTTAAGATGGAAAAACCCAACCGGTGCCGGTCCGTCATCCACATCCGAATGCCGGTCAACGCGAAGTGTCAATGCTGTAATTCCACCATCGTCAGAAATAGTCACGTTAGCATTATTGCCTGAGTCCGGCCAGTCTCCGGAAATGATTTCAACATTGAATACCTGCACAAGTTCAGATTCCAGTGACTCAGGAGCCGTTAACAATCCTGATAACGTCATGGATTGGAATTCCGGTAAATCATTCCCCTGGCTTTCTACAATCACATCTCCGACAGCCTCGGGGACAACCTCAAGTTTACCGTTATAATTCTGAATTTCTCCTGTAACCGTCACAAGGTCACCCGGGAGTAATCCGGCGTCAAACTGGTTTGTGTAAATAATGATGGCAGCTGTTTCATCCTGAATGGTAAAATCACTTTCACCAGAACTACCCAGGTTGGGTGTGGTTACTATTCCGCTGGTGGTTACCGTATTCCCAAGCTCCAACCTTGCTTCCGCAACGGTCAGAGTTTGCGCCAGAGAAACCGACACACCAACCATCAATATGATGAGCATTTTCTTCATACCTATCTCCTTCTTAGTTATGTCTTTCATCAAACAATCCATCTCCCGTACGAATGATCTTTTGTCGGATTGTTATTGTCAGACACTATTTAATGATCAGAAATTTACCCTCCTTAACTTTTCCATAGGATAAGCTTTCATGATCCAAATTTTCTACGGTAAATAAATACAGCCCGGAAGCCGTCGCCTGATCGTATCGTGTGATCATATCCCACGCATGCTCTCCTCCGCTGAACTGTGGATATTTGTTCTCGTCAATGTTTTTGACATCCCCCCCCGCATAGGTTATATCATGATGTAAAATATCTACCAAATCACCTGCTAAGGTAAAAATTCTTATTTCTGCTTTTTGGGGGAGATGATTGAACCAAATGATTTTTTCACGGCTGCTATATCCGTCCCACAGTGCTTGTCCCCGATAAGGGTTTGGATAGACGGACGGTGAATCTGTCCATGCTCCTGTTTGAGGTTTTACCCCGGGGTAAACAAATTGCCGGTTAGCATAAAGCGAACTTTCTAAGCTCAATAGATTTGCCTCCGGATCGCCGCGGTCAAACGCTGTAACTGCATAATAATTCAACCAGCCATTTTTCACGCCATCATTAACAAAACGGTAATGATAATATTCTCCATCAATTTCGATACTGTCCGGCTCACCATAGATATTCGCAATGCGCACCGGACTAAATCCTGAGTTATATCCTACATTTCCTGATTCACCGTCCACTTTGTCAAATTCTCCAAGCAGTGAGAATTCAATATCAGTATCTGTGGAGGTTTTCCGCGCGCCGTATATTCGATAGCCTTCAAAATCTTTCTCTCTGCTAATTGGATCTATAAAGGATTCTGCATTATTCTGCCAATAAATTGCGACAGATTTGTCGCTGACATCAATGGCAACATTCGGGACAGGTGGAGGCTCAGGTAAAATATATCGGTCAATGATTCCATTTTCATTCAGGTCTTCGTTGATGTCTAATATATTATTTCGGTTTTTATCCTCTCCGTCATACGCTTTTTGTGCCCAATCTGCATTCACATAAAGATTGGTACGGCGTTCGGGAGAATCCTCAGTAGAGCCATCCCATCGCGCCGCAACCACTGCCATCACAATATTACAGGAGGAATCCGGAGGAAGCTGCCAATCCGCGGAATCTGCGGAGGTCGGCTCGCTGCCAAAGGGACCGGCAGACACTAAAAACAACCAGCTGTTGGTATTGTTTGGATATCCGTCTGAATTATACAACTCAGGGTCTGTGCCGAGCGGAACATCCGATGTCATTTTTTCGTATCGTTCCGCGTCTGTCAATGGCATATTGTATGCAGGGTAATCTGCGTTATTTGAATTTGTCCACACCCATTGATTGTAATGCGTTTGAAGATAGGATTTCGGGACGGTACTTCCCAACATTGTTATCCCGATATAAGATTCCGCCCAACCATCATCACCATCTGCATCGTATTGATATGCAATATCTCTCGTAAATCCGGATTCATCAACCGAACGATCAAACCCATCAAGATTGTCATACCATGAAAATCCGCCTCCCGGTGTGTATGTATCTGTATAATTCATGTTTGCAACGGAAGCATCTGTCCATATTCCGGCGTAGAGATTATTAATCATTTCATTTGAACGATTGGTAATTGTGTAGTTTAAAACCACAAAGGCATCTGCAAATGAAAAATTCCAAGCATACGACTCCAATTGGATATCAATACCTAATGGCGTGTGTTCGGTGATATTGTTATTATCACCCGGAGTTAAGCCATAATCCCGAAAATGAGTTAGAAAGTCCTGATGAGAAACAGCATAAGGAGAAAAATATTGCGCCATCGAATCTTGTGACGTCGATGAGATGGATGATCGTATCTGAAGGTCTGATTCGGCAAACAATTCAAATCCTTCATCGCCGGAATCAAATACACCATCCACAATGGCGGTAGATACGCGCCGTTCCTCGTTGACAACACCACCAATCCAAAGTCCTGCAAATGAAAAATGTTCTACTTGCTCCCGCTGAATTTCTGTGTGTTGTTTATATTGACAGGAGGGTAGGATTTTTCCGTTGATTTTATTCCATCCGTTTCCAAGTATCCCAAAATTTGTTACCGTCAGCCCCAATTGACCAACGGATGTATATTGATCAAAAATATCCTCCGCATATTGGGCATGCAATGCCAGGGGAAGACAAACGGATAGCACTAATTGAAGTATGAGAATCTGATTCTTCATTGATGAAGCAATGCAAACTATATCCCAGCAGAATTCTAATAAAATACTGGGGGACAAATTACAGCTTTGGAGTACGGGAGTCAATCAATACCGACACAAATCCTCATTAGTTTGGGCAATGATAAACCGCCTGTTTAAAGGTAGCGGACAGGGAATATTAGAACCTGTAATTTATCCGGAAGACATTACTGTTAAGGAAATAATTTTCAGGGTGAATAAGTATAATAAAAATAGTGTTAATCGCTATTTTTCTAATATGCACAGTGGTTAATTGTTCTTATTTTCTATCGTGTTTTTCTTCTCTTATCCACACAATAAACAAGGACATTTATGGGACATCTTCTCGATTCAAATCACACATTAGTTCCGCTCATCGATCGGCTGAATAAATATCCGATCGGCGTGGTAGACAGTGAAATCCTCAGAGAATTATTATCACTGCTGTTTTCAGAGGAAGAAGCCTTCGTTGCTTCAAAATTCCCCTTAACAGAAGCCACACTAAAAGAACTCTCCATAGCAACAAAGATGGAGGAGGGAGACCTCTTGCCGGTGTTAGAATCCATGGCGGATAAAGGGATTATCATGGATTTACCCTATAACGGAGGAGTGTTTTATTTGCTCATGCCCGGGACTATCGGGTTTTTTGAATTCACGTTTATGAAAAACCGCACGGACCTTCCGCTTGAAAAAGTGGCAAAACTGATGGATGAGTATTTTACCGACAGAGAAAAAGGGCACGGTCAGGAATTTTTCGGGAGCAAAACACCTCTGACACGCTCACTCCCCTACCAGGAACATATTCCGGTAACCAGTGTCATTACAGATTATGAAAGTGCCCGCAACATTATTAAAAATGCAAAGTTTGGTGCGGTAAGTATGTGTTATTGCCGCCATCAAAAAGAGCATACCGGCGGTACCTGTAAAAAAGGGGCGCCAGTGGAAGGAATTTGTATCTCCCTGGGGACAGGAGCAACCTTTTTAGCCCGGCGAGGATTTGCAGAAGAAAAAACTAAAGATGAACTTTTGAAGATCATTGAAAAAGCTCACCAATTAAATCTGACGCATATCACGGATAATGTTCGCAATAAACCGACGTTTATCTGCAATTGCTGCGGGTGCTGCTGCCATATTATGGAAGGAATCCAAGCCGGGTATATCAACGGTGTGGGGAAAACCAACTATCTGGCAACGATTAATCCCGAATTGTGCGACTATTGCGGAGAATGTTTTACCGCATGCAATCCTCATGCAATCGGTTTGGATAAATCCAAAGATTATAAAAACAGAGCCGACAGAAAGAGTCGGGTAAATACGGACATATGTTTAGGATGCGGAGCCTGTATTTCATCCTGTAAACACGGAGCGATCTCCCTGATCCCGCGCGAAAACCCACCAAAATTAATTGAAAGAAAACGGGATTTGTTTAAAACCATCCTCCGCGAAAAAGGGCGATTAAACCCGTTTATCATTGAGGGAATAAAGAAAAAAGTTAAACGAACGTTTCGAATACAGGGATAAAACAATAGGCTAAGTTCCCTGATATACAACACATGGTTGGATGTGCGGTAATTAATCTTCATTCACTCTACGCTTCTCTATGAATGATAAATTCATTACGATTGACAAGGTGGTGAGTGGTTTTTACCGTCATGCTCTGATCACCATATTTCCTTTTTCCTAAGAGAATGATTGGTCAAAAAAACAAACCACTATATCATCCCGAAGCTTACAGTCCCGGGCACGTCTTCAGATTCCGCCTTAGGGTAACACGAAGTGTCGTGAGAAGAATGACTGAGGGATCTACGTAATTAAACCTGATACAATTGAATAAAACACAAAACTTAACTCTGCATACAAAAAATGTAGATTCTTCACTCCGTTCAGAATGACAGTGTTTTTTTTGATCATTATAAAACCCTAAAGGGAGCAGACGGACCCGCCGCTATGCTCTCGGCAGGCGGATCGAAATGACAGCGACAGGTGAATAGTAGAATTGGTTGATTAGATACACAATGCTGTGATGAACCTTAAATAAGAATATTTATAATTAAGGGATACACTGCATAACTTAATTATATATTATTATATTTAAGATACATATTGCTTTACTTAAATATAAAATGTTATATTTAAAGTGTGGATACATTTAAATCAGGCACATTTCAAAGGCAGGGTGGCTACAAATCTTTTTCCCCGGAAAAGATCAATAAGCAATGGATTATATCTAATCCTGAAATACAAGATCTATTGGGACAAGCAAACAGGGAATTAGGGCGGTTGGATATGTTCAGTGAATATGTCCCTGACATTGATTTGTTTATCTATTTACACACCGTAAAAGAGGCCACGCAATCATCAAAGATTGAAGGGACACAAACGCGTGCCGAAGACTTGTTTGTAGATGATGTCAATCAAACTCCTGAAAAGCGTTTGGATAAAATCGAAGTTTTAAATTATATAACAGCATTAAATGATGGAATTGAAAAACTTTCGCAACTTCCACTATCAACGCGTTTAATTAAAAAATTGCATTTTACACTCATGCAGGGGGTTAGGGGAAAGGATAAAACACCGGGCGAGTATCGAAGGAGTCAAAATTGGATAGGAGGTGCCACCTTAAAAGATGCCGGTTTTATACCGCCACACCATTTGGACGTGAATCCGCTAATAGGAGATTTGGAAAAGTTTATCCATAACATTGAAATCCATGTACCCCATTTAATTAAAATAGCTATTGTCCACTACCAATTCGAAACTATCCATCCATTTTTGGATGGCAACGGGAGGGTGGGGCGATTAATGATACCATTATATCTTGCAGAAAATAAATTACTCAAAAAGCCCGTTTTATATTTATCAGATTATTTAGAAAAACATCGTCAACTTTATTATGACCATTTAATGAACACACGTCTAAAATCGGACTTAACCCCGTGGTTGAAGTTTTTTTTAGTTGGTATCATTGAAACGGCTAAAAATAGTATTAAAACTTTCGATGCCATATTAAAACTGCAAAACACATTAGATAAAAAGATCGCTGCTTTTGGCAGAAGAAGTATTCATGTTAAAAAATTAATTGAACGCTTGTATGAAAACCCGGTTATAAACAGCACCGCCACCGTTAAATTATTACAAGTATCAAATCCCACAGGCATAAAACTATTGGCGGATTTAGAAAAAGCAGGAATTCTTGTGGAAATCACCGGGCAAGCACGAAATCGCTCCTATTTGTTTGAAGAATATATGAGATGTTTTTTCAATGAATAAGCCAACGCACCCTTTCCCCAACCACTGGCAGGAAACCCTACTCCCTTCTCCAATCCGGGGGGTTCAATGAGACCTAACTGGAAAAAACCGCTTTATGCTATAAATTCATAAACAACATAAAATAAATTGTCATAAATTCCGACAGTTTAAGACCGTGATTTAAACCGACTTGCAGCGGTCAAAAAGAACAAGCTAAGCCGGGGACAGAAGAGTCCTGCCGGGCTCTTTTTTGATTCCGGGCTATTTGAAAAAAACAGCATCAAGAACACCCATAAATATGGGTTGCCAACCGAGTCCTTTGAGGATCACGGTGGTTATTCCGATAAACGGAAGATGTGCGGTCAGCCGAAAAATACAAACCTGCTTTTCGGCGGGTTTTTTATTTTTATGACCTCTTGATGTGATCGAAACCCAACATGAAAGGAAACAGATCATGAATAAAGAGACAAAAACAGCAGCCCTTCACCTAAAATATCCGCTGCTCATACACTGCAATGAATGCGGGGAATATAAAGGCGTCATTCATTCCCGGGAGATCGAACCGGAAAAACACCGGCGCTTCTCTGATAAGAACAACCCGATCATTATCACATGCCTCTGTGAAGGCCTTAGCTGTGAGCACTGCAGAAAACTCAGCCACAAACCCATCAGCAACTACTATGATGAAGCAAAAGACAGAACGATTCATGTGCCGTATTTTGCCGGAATGGCGTGCAGACAGTGCGGTAAAAACCAGTAAACAAGCGACACAGAACATAAAATAAGGAGATAGCGGGGGTGTTATTGTTGGCTGTTAGTGCCCTCCCCGCTGTTTAGAATGTATTATTCAGATTTTATTTTAGAGGTGTAATTCCGCAATCAAGTAAATACTTATATACTCCATCGTAATATTCTGAAAATCTTGTTAGATCATTATTGTCTCCCAAAGGTACCCAAATTACCATTCCTTCTCTTGCCCTTGTCAAAATTACTCTGTATTTATTTTTAATAAATTGTTTTTTTGATTCTTTGTGTATTTTTTGCCATTTTGTTCCTACAAACCGATGGTAGAACCAATTTCCATTAATATTTCTAAAATCAGCTCCCCAGCAAACAAGTGACCAATCTATTTCTAATCCCTGAATTCCAAATTCAGTAATAGGAAGCTCCAAGAATGAAGATGACCTTATATCATTATTTGAATTTAGAAACCACGCTGAAACATCAATTTTCAATGTTACATCTAACCCTTCTGGCCTTAGTCTTCTTGCTCCTGAGCTAGCAACAAGACCACATCTTCTCAAACCGCGAGTTTGCGATGTGATATGTTCTTTTGATTTTTTTAGTGAACGCGAAACATAAATTGGAAAGTCCTGTAAGTAATTATTATAAAGGTCTTTAGCTATATGTATGTCATTCTCTAAAATTGTATCAACCCAGTTTGAAACTTTTTCAGCTCTATACGATCGAATATCAATATCTAAATGTAGCTCTGGTATATTGTTGATTTCTATAGATTTTGGTGCTTCCTTTGTGAATAATTTATATTTACCAACATCAATCATGTTGGGTGATATAAAAATATTCCAGTGTGAAAAGTTTTCAGTTAAAGCCCTACCCCACTCGGACAACCCGGCTTCACCATCGTTAATTTCTTGCCCATTTCCAATTAACCCAACAAGGACTGCCCAATCATGTCTGTCTAATATTTTTAGTATTAATTCTGGTTCGGAGACATCTCTTTGGAATTTTCTGTATGACTGTTTTCTATCCCAAGCTCTTTGCGCTTCATCAAAAATGATGATTTTATCTGGCGGGCAATCTTCATTGCCATAATAAACATCAATGAACAAATGAATATTTTGAATAAATGTTTTTACTTTCCTTCTGGATTCTGCGAGTGTTGTGTCGTTATTTTCTTTGTAATCTCTAGCTAATGCTTCTTGTAATACGGTTACTAAAGGACCGTTTCCTGACAAAAATACTCCCAACTCGTTTTGATGAATCCCCTTGTTATGTACAATGTTTAGACCACACAGTGTTTTACCTGAACCAGGAATGCCTGTAATAAAACAAACTATTTTCTTTTTGTGTTTTTGTGCTTCCTCTACCGCTTTCAATACTGCGTCTGTTGTTTTGGTTAAGTTTTTAATTCCGGCATGAGAGCGGGATATTTCTTTTACGTTTTGTCCGGCATAAAGCACTTGGGCGGCTTCAATTATTGTCGGAGTTGGGTTATAAAGTGAATCGTTCCATTCAATATAATTAATCTGTTCGCTTGTTTTGTAGATTGTTATTGAGTTTATAATGATTGAAATGACATTATTGGGATTTGCTATCTGAACCTTGTTAACATGGCCCTGATAATTCCAATCGTTGTTTGGTGAAATATTCTCATTATCAAGCGTGAAAATGATTGGTACAATAAATTTATTTATTGATCCTAGGTGAAAATCTCTGATGTCTAAAGCATAATCTTCTACTTGATCAATATCTTGTTTCGTAGGCCTATAATAACGTTGTTTGTACTCTATAAGAAAAATGACTCCGCCATAAATCAACACTACATCAACTCTTTTGCCCCGACGAGGAATCGTAAATTCTAAAATTACACCAGCTTTAAGAAATTTGATTTCATGTTTAGAATATTCAGAAAACACATTTTTTAATACGATGATTTCTTCCTGCCAAACCCTTGTTTGTAGTTGAAGTTGTTGATAAAACCCTGCTTTTTGCGCTCCAATTGTTAACAAACCCACAATTTTTTCTGTTGAATCGTTTATAAAATTTTCAACAGAATTTTTATAAAAGCTAGGCATCCACTTACCTTACAGCTTTATAATAAGAAGAAATCAGAAAGAGGAATCTCTAGTGCCTTAACTATTTTTTCAAGAGTGTCAATAGTAGGTGATTTTTCATCTCTTTCTAGTGCACCAATATATGTTCTATGAAGATTACATCTCTCAGCAAGTTGTTCTTGAGATAATTTTTTGTTTTTCCTTAATGTCCGGATGTTCTTGCCAATCTTCATAATATGATGACTAAAAATAGCATAGTTCTATAAACCAAACTACAGCCTAAAGATAGCATTATCCCAGTTTTATGTGTTCTTAATAAACTTTACAATTTACTCTGATTTTTTCTCTGTGAGCTCTGTGGCAAATAAAAAAACTAATCTGCGTTTCGTATTTTTTTATTCAGCAGTCCGATCACACCGCAAAGCGCTGCACCGATACCTATCCAGAAAAAGACAATTCTCACATCGACGGAATTTGCGATAATCCCGACCAAAGCGGATGAAAGGGCGGTCATCCCCACCACGGCGATATGCACCATTGAGAACAGCCGTCCGTGCACGGCATTCGGAGTGTGCCGCTGAATGATGGCTGTCCGTGACACCGTGATCATCGGTATCCCGATGGCATGAATAGTGATAAAAACCATTACAAACAGTACTGAATCAGCCAGATAAAAGATCGAATACGTTACGCCGTCCAGGATCATCCCGATCAGCAGCAACCGTCCCGGGTTGATCTTTCCGCACAAACGATAGACAAAGAACGACCCTATCAGCATTCCCAGCGCCAGACAGGCTTCCACAAAAGCAAAGTCGGAAGCGGACCCGCTCAGCACCTCTTTAACCAGGATGGGCGTTCCGACAATAGCCGGCCCCATGATAAATAGATTGTTGATTACGGTCAGTCCGATAAAATAACCGATAAATGGATGTTCCACCAGATACCGAATTCCTTCTGTCAGATCTTTTACGGAGCTGTGGTCGGTCGGTTTTGGTTTTTGCTCCGGATGCCGAACCAGTAGCAACAGAACCGTGGCTAAGACAAAAGAAAGCCCATCAAGAATAAAAAGTGCTTTCAGGGAGATAAATCCCAGCAAAATTCCGGCTAATGCGGGACCGATTAACCAAGCGAACTGCTGGGATGTTGCCATCACGGAATTGATACGCACCAGTGAATCACGGTTGGTGATCGTCGGAATAAAGGCGTTCAACGCTGGCGGGAAGAGCGTACCGAAAGCCGCTCGGACGAACGCCAGTATCCCGATCATTAGGGTAGCTTCATGCCCAAGGTAAAGCATAATCGGAATAATAATGACCGTAAACGCCTGCGCCAGATTTGAGAAGATCATCAGTCCGATACGGTGAAGCCGATCGGAGAGGACACCGGCATAGAGGCTGAACAGCATCGCCGGCAGATAGGTGCCCATGGCGACCAGCCCCGTCACTGCGGGAGAGCCGGTAATGTCCAGGATCAGCCAGATGAGTGCCAGGTGGTAAATAGCATCCCCGGCGGTGGAAATCATCTGCGCGGACCATAGCAGCGGGATATTCTTATCTTTGGACTGAAACATGACCGGTGAAAATACGCAAAATATTTTATTAGAAAAGATAGATGAGTTTTGAAGTAAATTTTATGAGATTAATTACGGAATCAAACACATTATGACCAAAACAGTTACCGGCGTCATCGATAGTTACGTCTTTAGACGAACAGTTGACGGACTTCGCTTTTTAATGCTGAAGCGAGCAAAAACAAAGATGTATGAACACCTTTGGCAGGGCGTTGCCGGTAAGATTGAACCGGGTGAAACTGCTTGGCAAACTGCTGTCAGAGAATTAAAAGAAGAAACAGGACTCACGTCCAAACGGATGTTCACTGCCGATTATGTCAGCCGGTTTTATGAAGCGCACAAAGATCGGATCAACCTTGTACCGGTTTTCGGGATTGAAGTCGATGATGAAAATATTACATTATCAGAAGAACATTGTGAATTTCGCTGGATTACCGCCGCAGAAGCAGAATCTTTACTCGTATGGAGAGGACAAAAAGAGGGCTTACGGACAGTTAATGAAATGGTATTAAAAAACGATGACCGAATGCGGTGGTCAGAAATAAAAACGGAGGAATAAATTATGTTAGAAATCGGCACACAGGCACCGGCGTTCAGTCTGCCGGATGCAAACGAAAATACGGTATCACTACAAGATTATAAGGGACAAAAATTCGTTCTGTGGTTTTTCCCAAAAGCCAGCACCCCCGGATGAACATCCGAAGGAAAGGGATTCCGGGATGAATACCAATCATTTGAGAAAAAGAATATCGCGATTATCGGGATGAGCGCTGACACGCCAAAACGTCAAAAGAAATTTGCGGAAAAACACGGGTTCCCGTTTCCGCTTCTTTGTGATGAATCCAAAGAAGTGCTAAAAGCCTACCACGCTTGGGGACCAAAAAAATTCTACGGACGGGAATACGAAGGTATTTATCGAATTACGTATATCATCGATGAAAAGGGTGTGATTGAAAAAGCCTATCCGAAAGTGAAAACAAAAACCCACGCCACGGACATTCTCAGCGACTTGGGTTAGTCAGTTGGCACCGGCTTTATTACTACAAAACTCCATTTATCCAATACTCCAATCAAACCATCACCCCTTTTTCTGTGAACGCCGATTCATTCTGTGTTTCATCCAGATATCCCATCATAACAGAATGCCCGGTAACAGTAAAGGCTTTATCCGTGTTTTCGATTTTCGTCATGTGATTTGGTTCTTCACCAATCGTTAAAACTGCCGTGTTCTCCGGCCGAATGAAAACCGGAGCGGGATATCCGTCTTTTATTTCACTCCAATCAAAATATAATTCGTAATCAGGATTTGGAAATTGATCCGGTAAGCCGATTTTCATATCAGGATTCTCCGTCGTCAGAACAGCGCCGGTGTAGAACGGCAGAACAACCTGAAACACCGCCCACGCAGTAGACATCGGCGGCAGATCAATGTGAAACGATTTTGTTTCATTCAGCCCGGAAGATAAATAAAATCCGTTCGCATTCACCAATAAATTATAATGGCTGAGTTTTATTCCACGTTTCTTGCTCCAAAAGACCATCGCTTCATCCGGTAGCAAACGGTTAATTTTGTGAACGTATTCCGTTGGGTACTCCAGTAGGCATTCGGGATAATCCCACTCATTGCCATCCAAAATGAAATCTGGTTTAACACCGCCAATCGCAGAGGTGATTTTTTCGTCTGTGATGACTAAAGAGGCTCCGACAGACCAAATCCCAAATGACATCAACTCAGCATACGGGAAGTCAAATCCATAAATGAGCACCCGATGTTCATGCGTTAGTCCAAGTGATTCCAGCCAGTTCGCGGTTTGATTGACCAAATCTAAGATATGCTTGTTGGTCAAGTCGACATCTTTGTACGCAAAATGATTAGCATATTTGACATTCTGCCCGGTAATCAGCCCCCGCAAATTAGGATACGGAACCATATACTCAATCGGCTCAACATTCCCATAGCATTGAGCATTGTAGATTAATTTTGAAGTACTTGTGTCGGTTTTCACGAATTTGTCATTCCTGAATTATCAATTCGTAATTGGGGCGAATCGCGCCTGAAAGAACCGTAAATATTCCGGTTCATACACAAACTTCAATCCTTTGATTTCATTACGCCGCTCATAAACCGCCGCGATGGATTCAGCAACGACATCCATATGTGCCTGAGTATACACACGTCTTGGGATCGTTATTCTGACCAATTCAAGTTTCGGAAAATAATGTTCACCGGTTTCTTTGTTTCGCCCGGCGGATACAACACCACGCTCCATCGTTCGGACTCCGTTTTCAATGTAAATTTCCGATGCCAGCGTTTGGGAGGGCAGCATATCCTGGGACAAATGCGGAAGGAATTTTTTTGCATCCAAAAACACACCGTGACTGCCGATGGGCATAACAATTGGAATTCCATATTCGATAAGTTTATTTCCCAAGTATTGAACTTGTCCGACTCTCGACGCCATGTGGTCATCGCTGACAGATTCCTTAATCCCGATTGCTACTGCTTCCATATCGCGTCCCGACATTCCGCCGTACGTGTGGAGCCCTTCATACATTACCACCATATTTTTTGCTTTCATGAAAACATCTTCATCATTCGTGGCAAGAAATCCGCCAATATTTACCAGCGCATCTTTTTTACTGCTCATCGTGGCATGATCGGTCAGCGAACAAATCTCATGAATGATTTCACGGATGGTTTTATTTCTATATTCTTCTTCACGCTGTTGGATGAAGTAAGCATTTTCCGCCACTCTCGTCATGTCGTGAACGATGGGAATATCATACGAACCACAGAGTGCCCGCAGGTCTTTCAGGTTTTGCATAGAAATCGGCTGTCCGCCGGCCATATTTACAGATGTCGCGATGCACACATACGGAATTTTATCTGCCCCGACTCTATCAATGAGGTTTTGCATCTTGGTTAAATCGACATTACCCTTAAACGGATGTTCGTTTTCGGTGTCGTGTGCTTCATCAATGATAACATCCACAAATGTTCCGCCGGCAAGTTCTTGGTGCAGCCGCGTTGTCGTAAAATACATATTCCCCGGGACGAAATCTCCATCCTTGATCATAATCGTGGATAAAATATGTTCAGCGGCCCTGCCTTGGTGCGTTGGAACTAAATTTTTGTAGGTATAATATTCCTTCACCGTTTCGGCAAGATGATAAAAGTTCCGACTGCCGGCATAGGCTTCATCGCCAAGCATGAGTCCCGCCCATTGACGATCACTCATCGCGTTCGTTCCGCTGTCGGTGAGAAGATCGATATACACGTCTTCCGATTTCAGTAAAAATGTATTATATCCCGCTTCTTTGATTGCTGTTAAGCGCTCTTCTTTGGTTGTCATTTTGATGGGCTCCACCATTTTGATTTTCCACGGTTCAGCCCATGATCGTTTGTGTGTCATTTTTTTCTCCTTTTTTAAACCACCCGCCTATAAAACATCGGCGGACAGGCAGATTTCTCAGATTGCACAGATTGCACAGATATATTTATTGTGATTTCAATTAAGTCCGTGATGTTTGTAATGTTTTCTACAATAATCAATAATCAATGTTAAAGATTACTACTTTCGGTTCGGTCATTTCTTGCAGGGCAAATTTAATTCCTTCACGCCCAATTCCGCTGTTTTTTACACCGCCAAACGGCATTTGGTCCAACCGGTAATCGGTTGAATCGTTTATAATCACACTTCCAACTTCCAACTCATCAATGGCTTTATGTGCCTGGTTTATATCCTTGGTAAAGATGGCACCGTGCAAGCCGTAGTTCACACTGTTTGCTATTTCAATCGCTTCGTCAAGCGTAGTTATCTTTTTCAATAAAACCACCGGTCCAAATACTTCTTCGTATGTCAAAATTGCATCGTCAGATACATTCGTCAGCACTGTCGGCTCCAGCCGCGAACCATCTCTGTTTCCGCCGCATTCAAGCGTTGCCCCTATATCTGTGGCGTCTTTTACCCATTTTTCAACACGTTTTGCCTCATCAATGGTAATCATAGGTCCGATATCTGTGGACTCATCAAGCTGCCGGCCAACTTTGAGGATCTTGGTTTTTTCAACGAATATTTTAGTGAATGTATCGAATACATCACTTTGAATCAAAATCCGTTGCACGCCGATGCAATTTTGTCCGACTGCCCAAAATGCACCGGACACACAGGATTCAACCGCCCAATTAATATTGGCATCGTCCATCACGATGACCGGCGAATTGCTGCCAAGTTCCATTCCGATTTTTTTTAGGCCGACTTTGCTCATTACGTTTTCGCCTGCATCGACACCGCCGGTAAAACTCACCATTCTGACACGGGGATCAGTCACAAGAGCATCAGCGTTTTCGGAGGCATAACCTGTAACCACATTCAAGACATGCGCCGGAAGTCCAGCTTCCATAAAAGCTTCGGCAAGTTTCAGTGCCGAAAGCGGTGTAACAGTTGCCGGTTTAAGCACAATGCTGTTTCCGCCCGCAATGGCAGGGCCTAATTTATGTGCAACTAAATTCAGCGGATCGTTAAATGGTGTGATTGCACCGATAATCCCAATTGGAACACGCTTGTAATAGCCGGTTTTGTTTTCTGCCCCTGCGACGGAATCAAACGGGAGTGTTTCCCCTAAAATCCGACGTGATTCTTCCGCAGACACCATTAACGTATTCACGCATCGTGATGCTTCACCGCGTGCCTCTTTGATGGTTTTTGAACCTTCACTCGCAATTGTACGTGCAAATTCCTCTTGATTATTTTTGACAATCTCAGCAGTTTTATATAAAATATCCATCCGTTGGTGAACAGGCATCTTCCGGGCAATTTTAGCACCAATTTCGGCACTGTCGATTGCTTTTTTCATATCGTCCACTGTTCCGCGCGGAACAGTATCTACGACCGTTTGGTCATAAGGGTTTTCTATGTTTATCGTTTCATTTTTGGTGATCCATTCACCGGCAAGTAACATCTTCATTATTTCCTCCTAACTAACCACAGATTTCACGCTTTTCAATGCTTTTTCAAGGTCTTCGATCAAATCTTCAACATCTTCGCATCCGACGGAGAGACGAACCAGTCCATTGGTAATACCGGACTTTATTCGGCACTCTTTACTCATTCCAGCATGTGTCATGGAAGCAGGGTGTTGGATAAGGGTTTCATATCCGCCCAGAGATACCGCCAATGTCGCGACAGTTACATTGTCCATGAGTTTTTTACCGGCACCCAGTCCGCCTTTGACTTCAAAACTCATCATCGAACCGGAACCGCTCATCTGTTGTTTTGCCAAATCGTGTTGGGGGTGGGATGTTAATCCCGGGTACCGCACCCATTCAATGTTTGGATGGTTCTCTAAAAATTTGGCAATTTGAATAGCATTTTGCTGTGCTTTTTCAACACGCAAAGAAATCGTACGCAATCCGCGGAGAACCAGCCATGCCTGATGCGGATCCATGGTTCCGCCCATTGAAAGCAATACTTTCTTCGTTTTTTGCAGTAAAGTGTTTTCCTTAAAAACTAAAATTCCTCCGACGACATCCGTATGTCCGTTGATGAATTTTGTCATACTGTGCATCACAATATCTGCTCCTAATGCCAGCGGATTTTGCAGCATTGGGCTCATAAATGTATTATCCACAGCTAGGGAAATATTGTGTTCATGTGCAAGGTCGGCACAGGCCTGGATATCGGTAATATTGATGGTCGGGTTCGCCGGGGTTTCGATAAAAATTAACGCAGTCTCAGGGCAGATTGCTCTCCGGATATTTTCAATCTTGGTTGTATCCACGAAATCATATTTCACGCCAAATCGTGAAAATTCTTTTTCAACAACACCACGTGTCGGACCGTACATCGCATCCGTGCCGATAATATGTTTTCCCGAGCCGAGTAGCGCCATAAATAACGTGGAACTTGCCGCCATCCCGGAGGCGGTTGCTAACGCGCCAATTCCGCCTTCCAATGATGCAACTGCATCTTGCAATGCATCTGTGGTCGGATTTCCGATTCGCGTGTAAATGTAGCCGTCTTCTTTGCCGGAAAACCGTGCACCGCCCTGATCCGCGGATTCAAACGCAAATGTGGATGTTTGATAAATAGGCGGGGACACACTGCCAAGGGGGTCTTTTATATGTCCCGCATGGGTGACAACTGTATCACGTTTTATATTTTTTAAACTCATAACTTCCTCTCTTTTTTAGCCACAGATTAAATCGTGGTTAATTAATTGCCAGCAAATCGGTAAGAATTGAAAATCCGGTTTCTATTTTACCGGCACCGGCACCGACAATCGTAACGTCGCCCATTAAATCGGTTGAAAATGTCAATGCATTTGTCGCACCCATGATTCCTGCCAGCGGATGGGTCATCGGCACCATTTCCGGTTTTACGGAGGCAATGATTGTTCCGTCTATAATTTCTGTTGAGCCAAGTAATTTCCAACGAGCATTTTGAGCTTTTGCGTTAACAATATCTTCTGATGTGATTTTCGTAATTCCTTCACATGACACATCATTAATTCCAAAACTTTGCCCCATAACAACATTGGTCAATATCGCAACTTTTGCACGTGCATCATAACCTTCCACATCGCCGGTCGGATCGGCTTCGGCGTACCCGAGTTCCTGGGCTTTTGCGAGTGCATCATCGTAACTCATCCCGTTTTCCATTTCTGAAAGAATGTAGTTTGTCGTTCCGTTCAAAATCCCTTTTACAGATGTGATGGTGTTTCCGGCTAATGAACCTTCTGCCAAATTCAAAATGGGCGTTCCGCTTGCAACCGTCCCTTCAATTTTGAACTCAACATTGTTGTCCTGCGCCAGTTTCAGCATCTCCTGATACGCTAATGCCGCAGGACCTTTATTACTGGTTACAATATGCTTCCCGGATTCAAACGCAGCCTTACAATGTGAGATTGCCGGCTCTCCGGTTTGCAGGTCGGTAAAAGCTAATTCACAAATAACATCCGCATTGGATTCTTTAATGGTTCGTAATGCATCCCACCCTGTTTCCAATGATGACTTCTTACATTTGCAATCATATTTGTTGAGTGATTTTCCGCTTTCGGCAAATTCCAATAATTTGTCAACATTTAATCCTTCGTTGCAGTAAACCGATCCTTTCATGACATCAGAAACAGCCACAATTTTCCAATCGTAGTCGTGTTTTTGTTTCAGTTCATTTTTTTTGTCACGCAAGATTTCACATAAACCCTGTCCGACAGTTCCAAATCCTATGAGTGCTATTTTTTGCATTTTTTCTCCTTTGCCACTGAGTCACGTAGGACACAGAGACTATCTAATTATGTGTCATGAGTAAATATCTTAATATTTTCTCGGTGTTCTCTGCGTCTCTGTGGCAGTTCAGATTGTGTTTAGAGCCTTTTCGAGATCTGCAATGATATCGTCTGCATGTTCGATTCCAACAGCAATCCGCACGGCATTGGGTTTGATGGATGCCAACTTTCGCCCTTCTTCGCCCTGCTGTTGGTGAGTGGAAATGGCATTTAATGTTGCAACCGTCTTTACCCGACCTAAATCCGTGGCACGCCAAATCATATCCAAATTGTCATAAAACCGACGGGTATTCACGGTATCTCCACCCTGCTTTTCTGTGATCTCAGCCAACAACATATACCCGTACATATTTTCTGAACTGTCCACCAGCTTCATATATTTTTTTGCCAAATCGTATGCTTCATAATTTTCAAGCCCGGGATAATAAACACGGCCCACTTTTGGATGAGAAGATAGATATTTTGAGACCTTTAATGCCGTATCGCTCATTTGGGCAATCCGCATTCTGAGTGACCGCATATCGTTCAGCGTCATAATTGCCGCCATCGGATGTAACGCCGGTCCGTTATCCCGATAGGGCCATAGCTTTGCCCAGATTGCAAAATCTGCTTTCATCTCGTCTGTTCCGATCTTGCTCGTGATGTTTTTTCTGGCTGTCAATAATCCGACAATGGATGTTCCGCTTGCAGAAAGCACCTTTGATGCGGACTGCACGACAATATCCGCCCCAAATTCGATTGGCCGTGTCAGCGCCGGAGAGGCACAGGTTGAATCCACAATCAGCGGAATATTATGTGCATGTGCAATCTCTGTAACTTTCTCAATGTCGAATAATGCCACGGATGGGTTCGACGGAAATTCCCCATACACAAATCGAGTGCCTTCATCTATTTTTGATTCCCATTCGTTTAAGTCCAGCGGATTGGTCACCCACCGGACTTCAATCCCCTGTTCTTTTCTTCGGCGAATCCAAAATTGCTGAAATGAACCGCCGTATACTCTTGCGGATGCTACAAAATTAGGTGGGGGCAGCGAATCATCCTTGACTAAAAACGGGTCTGTCGCTGTGCGAATTGCACTCATTCCGCTGGAAGTAGCCACACAAGACGCTTCCACTCCAGATTGATAGGCTTCCAATAAGGCTGTTGTTTCCTCGAGGAAGAACGTGGATGGGTTGGCAATACGTGAATAACACCAAGTTGGCATTTGATAGGCTAAGGCAGCTTCCATTTCTCCGCTGTCGTGATAAGCTTGTGCCGGACTCATATATACGGGTTCCATGATCGAACCGTTATTAGAATTGAGAGCTTCCGTCAAATCATAAAGACCGTGGGTGGCAATTGTATCGAACTTCCAATGTTTTGTTCTGTCAATTCGCCGCTGGCGTTCAGCGGTCATTTGCTTCCCCTTTTCTATCCAATAATTAGCATCTTTTCCTTTATTCATGATGTTTCTCCTTTGTAATAGTATCACATTCGCTACAGGTGTATTTTAAAATCATCCGTAATCTTTTTGAAAATAACAAAACACAAAATCCAAATCTCAAATAAATGACAAATTCGAAATACCAATTCTTAAAACAAACACAAAAAAACAACTCTTTATTTCATCAATCAAACAATCTGTGTTTTTGAAATTTGGTGTTTTGGTCATTGGGTCTTATTTGGAATTTGTGATTTGATGTTTGTTGTTTAATCTGGTTTTGCCATAAGGCTCAGAGATTGAATCATTAAGTAACCTTTTTCTCCGTGGCTTTGTGACTTTCATTAATGGAAATTTTTGTTTCTTGCTTGAGCGTGGATAGCACCACCAACGTTTTTAAATGCTGCACATCTTCAAGAGCTGTTAATTTGTGAATGATAAAATCTTCATATTTCGGAATATCTTTTGTCGCAACCTTGAGTAAGAAGTCAGCTTCTCCGGTAATGTGATGACATTCCATGACTTCTTCCAATTTTATGATGGAGCTTGTAAAGCGCTTAACAGGATCTTTTCCGTGGCGCTTAAGTGTTACTTCCACATACGTAAAGCAGGTTACGCCCACTTTATGAGGGTCTACCAGCGCAACATATTGTCTGATAAATCCTCGTTTCTCTAACTTTTTTACTCGCTCCAATGTCGGAGATGCTGAGATGTTTATTTGTTTGGCAAGTTCAGAGTTTGTTATCCTTCCGTTTTGCTGAAGGATTTCAAGAATTTTTTTGTCTGTTTTATCTAAGTTGATCATTATGTTCTGTATTCTTATTATTTTACGGGAGAACATACTGTAAATTATCAATATGACGGTATAATTATCTATAATGACCAAATATATTGATTTAACTATTTATAAAAGAAATCTATTAAATTCTCGCTCAACAATAGAGATAAAAACAGGCAAGTCATAATCAAAACTAATTACATAAAATTGTTCCTTTTATGCGTAGTGCATCTTCTGATTCTATCCTGCGCAGCAATTCAGTCACCGCCCGGAGGGCCGGAAGATACGACTCCTCCGTATCTTGTAACTGTCTCTCCTGCAAACGAAACGGTTGAATTTTCCGGGGGAGAGATTTTTCTTCAGTTCTCTGAATACATGGATGAAAACAGTGTTAAGAAAAGCCTACGAGTTTTCCCGATTCTCGGACAACCACTTGATATTAAATTCCGCGGGGAAGGTATTCTCTTGCGATTGCCAAACACGCTTTCTCCAAACCAAACCTACGTCATTACAGTAAGTCGGGATTTAAAAGATGAACACGGCGTTTCACTTGCAGAGCCAATTCATCTTGCCTACAGCACCGGAACCCAAATTGATCACGGGCAAATCTCCGGTGTGGTTTCAGGTGGAGAAAACGCCTCTGTCCATTTGTGGAAATACTCAACGAATACTCAACCGGATTCTTTGTATTTTACCGAACCGGATTATATCACCAACGTCACCGATGCGGGCACCTACCTATTTCAATACCTCTCTCCGGGGACATATCACATACTGGCGATTGGTAATGAAGGAGCAGGAAGAGCGCTGGATCCGACACGAATGCGTTACGGTATGTTTTGGGAAAAGTCTGTTATTGTCTCCGAAAAAGATTCTGTGTCGCATGTAAACATGATTCTTCATAAAGACGTATCCAAGCAACGCTTATTGCGAGGAGAATGGCTGGAAAGTAATTGGGGCAAGCTGATATTTAGTAATGCTGTCACCGAAACAAACATAAAGCCCGGCGGGATTATCGAAAGGGAATCTGGTGAAAACCTTGATTTTTCGTGGTTTATAAATTCATTGGATTCCACGCAAGTAATATTGATGTCCGATTCTTTGTTAACGCCCGGGGAAAAATTACGTATCCTCATCAACATAGCTGACGAAAACCAAACAAAGGCAGCAGACACATCCGCTATAACGGTTATCGTCCCCGAAGAACCGGATACAACCGGGCTGGATTTACTTTCACCGAAGCAAACATTGAAACTCTCCCCTGATAAAACAGAGACACCGAGTGTGTCGTTGGTCTTCTCTAAACCTGTGGAGAAATCACGTTCTCCATTTGGGCTGGCGCTCACCAAAGAGGATAGTGTAACTATTGCCGTTATTGAAGAATGGGTGAATCCGATGTGTCTAAACGTATATCCCGTTGACGGCTGGGAACCGAATACCACTTATCAGGTGACGTTAACGCAAGACAGCACGGCGATGGCTACGCGAGCGACCTTAAAAGATTCATTGACAACCATCGTGATTAAAACGACCGATCCTATTGGCTATGGAGTTCTGCGGGGGCAAACAGATATCCCGTGGTGTAAAAATTGCCGGGCAAACCTTACATCAGCGGATAATTCAACTTTTACATTGTCAGAATGTGTAAATTCATCGACGGTTTTTGAATTTAATCATGTACCTGAAGGAACATATTTCCTAATGATCTACAACGATCAAGATCAAAATAATTCCTATACGTTTGGGGATGCAATCCAAAACGTGGTGTCAGAACAATTCTGGCAAATTCCGGATACGGTTGATATCCGTGCAAACTGGGATATGGAACTTGATCTGAGACCCAAGTAGGAGGCATATCAAAATGATAGCTGTTATAATGGCAGGAGGAAGCGGAACCCGGTTCTGGCCGTACAGTCGCCATACCCGCCCAAAACAAATGTTGAACATTGTCGGGGAGCAAACCATGCTCCAAATGACCGTTGATCGGTTGAAAAAAATCAACCTGGTCAAAGATATTTATATTGTCACCCGCGAAGACCTTGCTAAGTCCGTTCAGAAAGAAATTCACAATATCAGCAAGGAGAATATCATTGTAGAGCCCAGCGGAAAAAACACCGCTCCCTGCATTGGTTTAGCGGCGTTACATGTTGCAAAAAAATACCCAAAAGAAGTGATGGGGATTTTCCCCGCTGATCATCTGATTGTCGGGCATAAAGAATTTGCAAAAGCCATCGGCACCGCCAATCACCTTGCCCGGAAAAACGAATCCATCGTTACCTTAGGAATTCCGCCGGCATTTCCCTCCACCGCCTACGGCTACATTCAATACGACCAAAAAAGCGATGAAGACCATTTAGGTGCGTATCGGTTAAAAACATTTGCGGAAAAACCGCATCTCAGGTTGGCCAATAAATTTCTTAAAAGCGGCGATTTCCTCTGGAATGCAGGAATCTTTATTTGGAAAACCAATACGTTAATGTCCAAACTAAAAACGTGTATCCCGGATCTTTATGAGCACCTTGAGCGCATCCAGCTCCGGATAGATAATTCTGAGTCCTTTGAGGATATTTGGAATGAGGTTCATCCAATTTCTATCGACTATGGATTGATGGAAAAAGTTGTCGATGACACGTATGTTGTTCGTGCCGGATTTAGTTGGAATGATCTTGGGTCGTGGAATTCCGTTTATAATGTATCGCCCAAAACAAACACTAATAATGTGATAAAAGGCGACGGCGTTATTTTGAAAGGATCAAATAACTATATACAGTCCAACGGGCATTTCACCGCTGTTCTCGGACTGGATAATATTGTGGTCATTAATACGGACGATGCGACGCTTGTGGTTCAAAAAGATAAAGTAGAAGACGTAAAAGAACTGGTGGGCTGGCTGAAACATAATGAGAGGACAGAACTACTTTAGTGAAAAGTTGAAAGCAGTGGAAGTAAGCAGCATCAGTTGGCACTTTAATACTCAAACACCCTAACACTCCAAATAATGAAGCCCGAAACACTCATGACACACTTCGAGAATCTCGCTGAGAGGGTTGGTGTTAAAATCATACGGGGAAAGGGAGATTTTCACGGTGGAAGCTGCCTCGTTCAAAAAAAAGATATCATTGTTCTTAATACGGTAAAACCCATTGAACAACGTCTGAGAGTATTGGCGCAGGATTTTATCCAAAGGGACCTTTCAGATGTATACCTTGTCCCCGCACTCAGAGCATATATTGAGGAAATGCAGGATACGCTGTTCTCCTATGAGACAACAAAAGTGATTGATTGATAAAATGTATACTGACAGTGCTTTTACAAAACGAAGCAAGAACGGGGAATAAACAATTGCAACATCTATTGTAAAATTCCTTGATTTCAATTTTCCAAGCGAGGTACACTCACAACTGTTTTTAATGCAAATAAACTTAATTCTGCAATGAATTCTTCCTGCTGATTTGTAGGAAATGAGTTCATTTAACTGACAAAGAGGAATAAATAATGAAAGAGTTTCAAGGAAAAGATATTCGAAATTTTGTAATCGTAGGACATGGCGGATGCGGTAAGACCATGTTAAGTGAAAGCATGATGATGAATGATGGCGAGCTCACCCGCATGGGGACGATTGAAGCGGGAAACACCCTGTCCGATTATCATCAGGGTGAACAGGAACGACAAGTGTCCATTCACTCAACACCGATGCATCTGGAATGGGATGAGAAAAAATTTAATCTTATAGATGCACCGGGGTATTTAGATTTTGTGGGTGAGGCGCTTGGGGCGTTGGCTGTAGTTGATATGGCGTTAGTTACAATCCATGCTGTAAATGGTATCGAAGTCGGTACCGATCAAATGTGGTCAAAGACATCGGAAATTGGAATCCCAAAATTGATCATCGTTAACGGCCTGGATCGTGAACACACAAAGTTTGATGAAATATTAACGTCCGCACGTGAACATTTTGGGAAAAACGTATTTCCTATGCAACTCCCTGTAAATGCCGGACCGGGATTTAATCAAATTGTAGATGTGATGCGAAATGAAGTTGTGACGTATAAAACCGATGGGTCAGGAACATACACCGAAAAACCTGCGGATGGAGAATGGGCAGAAAAAGTTGAAGCTTTACATGAAGAGCTCATTGAGTATGTTGCAGAATCAGATGATTCATTATTAGAAAAGTTTTTCGAGGAAGGAACATTGTCCGAAGACGAAATGCGTGGTGGAATTCATGCCGCCATTCAAAACCAAACGATGATTCCTCTTTTTTGTACTGCGGCGACTTCAAATGTCGGAGTACAGCGCTTAATGGATTTTATTGCCAAATACGGTTCCTCGCCTGTGGATAGAGCAAAAGTGACTGCAAAAGATTTTATTTCCGAAAAAGATGTGGATGTGAAGCTAGAAAATCCTGAAACGGTTATTCAAGTGTTTAAAACAATATCCGAAGCTCATGTCGGTGAACTGTCTTTCTTCCGTGTGTACTCCGGTAAGGTTTCCACGGGCATGGATTTATACAACACCACCCGCAGCACTTCAGAGCGGTTCGGGCAACTTTTTATTATCAACGGTAAAAGCCGAACGAATGTGCAATCACTGAACGCCGGAGATATTGGTGCTGTCGTCAAATTAAAAGACACCCACACCGGCAACACCTTATGCAGCCCAAAATTTAAGGTTTTATTGCCCGAAACAAATTATCCGAATCCGAACACACATACGGCAATTCTATTAAAAACAAAAGGGGACGAGGAAAAAATCTCCGTCGGTTTATCTTCCATGCACGAAGAAGACCCCTCTTTTGTTTATCGCGTTGACAGTGAAATTAAACAAACTATCATTTCCGGACAGGGAGAGCTTCACCTCAAGATCGTTTTAGAACAAATGAAACGACGCTACGGCGTGGAAGTGGATATGATTAAACCAAAAGTCCCTTATCGTGAAACTATTCGAGGGAAAGGTGAATCGAAATATCGCCATAAAAAACAATCGGGCGGAGCCGGGCAGTTTGCCGAAGTCTGGATGCGCATTGAACCAAAACAGCGTGGAGAAGGAGTTGAGTTTACCGATTCGTTGGTTGGACAAAATGTTGACCGAGTTTTTGTTCCGTCGGTGGAAAAAGGTGTAAACGCAACGTGTAATGAGGGTATTTTAGCTGGCTGCAGAGTTGTGGACTTGAAAGTGGAATTTTATGACGGTAAGCAGCATCCGGTGGACTCAAAAGATATTGCTTTTCAGATTGCAGGAAAACATGCATTCCGAGAAGCATTCCTTGCAGCTCGCCCCGGACTGTTAGAGCCCATCATGAATGTCGAGGTGCGTGTCCCTGAAGACCATATGGGAGATGTTATGGGAGATGTATCCAGTCGCCGCGGTAAAATTATGGGAATGGACTCTGAAGGAAATATGCAGATTATTAAGGCACAAATCCCGCAGGCGGAACTGCATCAGTACGCAACCACAATTCGCTCGATTACCGGCGGACGCGGACTGCACTCAGAATCCTTTAGCCACTACGACCCAATGCCGAAAGACCACGAAAAGAAAGTCATCACCAATTACAAGAAAGAAAAAGAAGAAGAGTAAATATTGTCAATGGAAAATTGTCAATGGAAAAGGGTAAAGAGTAAATGGTAACCAGGCGTGGTGACATGGAATTATTGTGAATGAAAAAACACAAGTTTTATTAGATCGCACTTTCCAATTTTCCGTTCATTGTTTGCGTTTTCTTTCCAACATCCCAAAAAACGATATTAATAAAGTGCTTATAAATCAATGTGCTAAATCCTCAACGTCGATTGGTGCGAATTATGAAGAAGCGCAAGCCGCAGAGTCGAAACCGGATTTCTCACATAAGGTGGGAGTTGCACTAAAAGAAGCACGTGGGTGCCATTACTGGCTACGCATCTTCAATGAAATTGACAATCCCTCTTTAAATAAGAAACAATTAAACTATCTTATCAATGAGGTGAGTGAGTTGAAAAAGATCTTCGGTAAAATCAGATATTCAACAAAAATAAACAAGGAACGATAACCTTTCTTCATGATACATTTTCCATTTACCATTGATCGTTTTCCATGAAAAAGCTTTGGGCACCCTGGCGGATTGAATATATTCGCTCACCGAAAGAAGACGGTTGTATTTTCTGTGATAAACCAAAGAGAAATAACGATCGGGATGACCTCATCCTCTATCGAGGAAAGACGTGTTTTGTTCTCATGAACCTTTATCCCTACAATAATGCCCATCTGCTGATAGCTCCATATTCACATGTCGATAATATGCAAGAATTTGACAA
Organism: uncultured bacterium; assembly: GCA_964388155.1. Classification (GTDB taxonomy): domain Bacteria; phylum Fidelibacterota; class Marinisomatia; order Marinisomatales; family JACNKV01; genus JACNKV01. The sequence continues at coordinate 72,309 of CAYLYH010000007.1, forward strand.
AGAGGCCTATTGTGAGATTGTGGAGCTAGCTGACAGGTCTATGGATATACTTAAAGAAACTATGGATGCTCAGGGATTCAATTTCGGGGCAAATATTGGAGCTGCTGCCGGAGCGGGGATTGAAGAACATATTCATTTTCACCTTGTCCCGAGGTGGGTAGGCGACACCAATTTTATGCCCGTTCTTGGACATACAAAAGTATTAGTCGACGGACTTCTGGAAAGTTATGATTTCCTAAAACCGTATTTTGACAAAATTCAAATCAAGGAGTAACTATGAATTTATTCTCACATTCTTGGCTTCCTTTCATTTACCTATATGGACTTGGAGGACTTCTGTTTATTGCCGGAATCATCATCACGTTGAAATCCGGCTCTTTTGATCTAAGTCGCCATGCACATAAAAAATGGATGTGGATTTTGCTCTTTGGTTTTGTGTGGTATTTTACAATGCATGCTTTAATGACCTGGGCAGCTTTAGGAACAATTTCACCGTATGTCGTTCTTTATGTATTATTAGCGCTTGTGGCAGTGTTTATCATTGTGACAGTGATGCTTAAACAGAAAGCGAGGGCCTAATGCAGACATTTCATAGCATCGGAACGACGACCGACTGGATTGTCATGGTCGTATATTTTATTGCGATTATGCTTTTTGGAAGCTATTTCGGTCGTTATACTAAAACAACAACGGACTTTTTCTTCGGCGGACGGCGGTTTTCATGGTGGCTGATTACGATGTCAATCGTAGCAACCGGTGTCGGAAGCCACAGCTTTGTTAAGTATTCTGCCAAAGGATTTGAACACGGGATATCTTCATCAATGACGTATTTGAACGATTGGTTCTTTATCACCTTTTTTATGTTTGGGTGGTTGCCGATTATTGTTTATTCCAAAATACGCTCAATTCCGGAATATTTTGAAAAACGATTCAGTCCGTCTGCGCGGTTTTTGGCAACAATTCTCTTACTTCTCTACATGATCGGCTATATCGGAATTGGATTCCTTACGCTTGGAAAAGCGGTCATTCCTATGCTTCCGGCTGCGTTCACCCTACTTGGGATGACCATCCCGATTACGCTCATGGGAGCGATTATTGTCATAGCCATCATCACCGGGATTTACATTACATTCGGAGGCCAAACCGCTGTTATTTTCACCGATCTTTTGCAGGGATTTATCTTACTTTTTGCGGGGCTGCTTCTTTTCTTTTTCGGCATCACATATTTGGGGGGATTTGATATCTTCTGGAATATTCTTCCCACGGAGTGGAAACTTCCTATGGCGGACTTTAATCAGCCATCGAATTTCAATTTTGTCGGGATATTCTGGCAAGATGCCATCGCCGGATCGATTGGGTTCTTGTTTATGAATCAGGGATTAATCATGCGGTTCATGGCATGTAAAAATGTCAATGAAGGTAGAAAAGCCGCAGCGATTAACATTCTTTTTGTTCTTCCTATTTCAGCCATCGTGGTTGGAAATGCCGGCTGGATCGGAAAAGCAATTTCACTGACCAGTCCGGATGTTATCAGCCCGTCGGTTTCACCCGATCAAATTTTTGTGGTGGTGGCAAATATCATTGCAAGTCCCGGGATGTTCGGATTCATTATGGCAGCATTGACCGCTGCGCTGATGAGTACCGTTGATACGCTCATTAATGCCACCGCGGCTATTTTTATCAATGATGTATATCGGCCAATCCAACTTTTCCTAAAAAGGACGGCGAAATTAGAAAGTGAAAACGATCGAAGAGAACTGGTAGCGGCGCGTTATGCCTCGATTGGAGTAACAATCTTAGGTGTGTTGGCTGTGCTGGCATTCAAAAACTTTCCGACCGTTTATGAGGCGCACGGTTATTTTCATTCCACTCTTACGCCGCCATTGGTCGTCGGAATTTTCCTCGGTGTGTTTTGGAAACGATTCACCCCATCTGCTGTAATCACTACTTTTGTAGGGGGAGTCGCGCTGATGATTCTTGGAGCACGATATCCGGGGTTATTTATCGCGCCATTTGATCACGGAATTGAAATGAATCAAGCGCATCCGTATTCTTATATTCGCGCATTGTATAATACATTAGTCTGTTCCGGTGTTGCCGTCGTTGTCGCATTGACCGCTCGCTGGCAAATTAATGTGATTTCAAAAATTCGGAACAACACAAATGACAAAGTTATTATGAATGGACTGATGGCTTTCGCTGCCTTGCTCTTTGGAGTGGTTTTGTTTAACGTTTCCAGCCTTTCTTCTCAGGTAATCGCTACGATCGGTGTGATAGTGTTAGTCCCACTTACCGTGACGTATTTTGTTCATTATGATGAAGAAAAGAATACCACTGGATTAACCGCCAGCTCCATCGACGTTGCCCGGAAATTCTTCAAAGGTGGAAAACCAAATGATAAAGAGGGCCAAAAAGTATTTGTCCATTTGAAGAAGATTGAAGGGAGCAGCACGACGATTCATTTTTCGAATGAAGATATGGAAGTGATGAAAGCAAACCGGGGGGATCTTGTCTACCTTTCCGATAAGCGCAAATGGCTGGGCGGATTAAAATCTATTCATTCTGTGTTCGGTGAACCGCATGATGAGCCCGGTGTGGTTTTTGTTGCTGAAGAACAAATCACCCATGGACTTTTCGCAGAAGGAAAGATTCTTGAGGCAGAAAAAGAAATGTAGTTTTGTTTCGCGTATATTTTTGCTAAATTCGCGTCGCTTTTTCAAGATAAAAAAGACAATTCCGGAGTAGCTCAGTTGGTAGAGCAGGTGACTGTTAATCACTTTGTCGGGGG
>CAYLYH010000008.1:0-74275 GCA_964388155.1 uncultured bacterium
ACAATTTACCACAAAGTGGATACCATGTCTGTAAATCCGGCGTTATTTTATTCTTTCGTCCTTGGTTCTTGATTTGGATTCTAATAACTTTCCATATGTTGGGAGTCAATATATTTTGCATTTTATTTTATTTCGAGCTTCCAAAGGTTCGGCGAGTTCGTAGCGCCCAGAATGTATGTTCCCCAAGTAATCACCAATTCAATGGAGAGTCCAATGGATAACCACACCGAATTTGCATCTGCTTTAACCTTTGATGATGTGCTTCTTGTCCCGAAAAAATCCGGCGTTTTACCTCGTGATGTAAACATAACCACGCGATTAACGAAAAACATCAGAATGAACATCCCAATTCTCAGCGCAGCTATGGATACGGTTACAGAAACAGCGATGGCGAAAGCGCTTGCTCGTGAAGGAGGAATTGGTATTATCCATAAAAACCTATCGATTAAAAAGCAAACAGAAATGGTTGAAAGTGTCAAACGGTCGGAGAGTGGAATGATCACAGATCCAATTACGCTTACAATGGGGCAAACAATACGGGAAGCTAAATATCTTATGGGACAATATCAGATCAGCGGACTTCCGGTACTAAATGGTGAAAAGTTAGTGGGGATCTTAACCAACCGTGATATTCGGTTTGAAACAAATCTTGACCAACCTATTACGAAAAGAATGACTTCTGAAAAATTGGTGACAGTTCCGATCGGAACCACGTTAGAAAAAGCCAAGGATATTCTTCAAAAACACCGAATCGAAAAACTATTAGTCGTCGATGACAGCGGACATCTTGCCGGTTTGATAACGGTAAAAGATATTTTGAAGAAAGAGCAATTTCCGAATGCGTGTAAAGATGATAAGGGAAGATTACGGGTCGGGGCAGCCGTTGGCGTTGGTTCTGATGCTATTGAAAGGGTTCAGGCGTTGGCATCTGCCGGAGCAGATGTAATTGTCGTTGATACAGCTCACGGTCATTCAGAAGGTGTGTTAAAAACTGTCGAAAAAATTAAAAAAGCAATCACTGCAGATGTTATTGCAGGGAATGTAGCAACGGCAGACGGGACGAAAGCACTCATCGATGCGGGAGTGGATTGCGTGAAAGTCGGCATTGGCGCAGGTGCGAGTTGTACGACAAGAATTATTGCGGGCATTGGTGTTCCACAGCTGTCGGCGATTATGGATTGTACGCGTATGGCTCAGAAATATGATATCCCAATCATTGGGGATGGCGGACTGCGGTATAGCGGTGACATTGCAAAGTCATTGGCAGCCGGCGCGGAAATTGTCATGCTAGGCAGCCTGCTTGCAGGGATGAATGAAAGTCCGGGTGAAACGATTTTGTACGAAGGTCGTCAATATAAATCTTACCGTGGAATGGGTTCAATCGGTGCAATGAAAGAAGGAAGTGGCGATCGATATTTTCAGGAAGGAACAGAGTCCACAAAACTTGTGCCCGAAGGAATCGAAGGCATGGTGCCTTACAGAGGAGAAGCGCGAAATGCCATTCATCAATTACTTGGTGGACTGCGATCATCTATGGGATACTGTGGTGTGAAAGAGATACGCGAATTTGGCAAAAAAGCAACGTTTATACGGATTTCACCAGCTGCCGCCATTGAAAGTCACCCGCATGAAGTACGGATAGTAAAAGAAGCACCCAATTATCAGGTTTCGGATAGCTGAGATTAAAGGGAATAAAAAAAGCCCCGAAATCGGGGCTTTTTTTTATTGAGTATTAAAATCTAAGAAAGTGAATTCAGATGACGCGAAATCTGAGCTTTCTGCCGTGAAGCTTTATTTTTATGTATCAGATGTTTGTTAGCCATTTTATCGATAAAACTTACTGCCGTTTTATGATGCTCTCCTGCTTTTTTCACATCAGTTTCAATCATAACTGACTTCACAAGCGTTCTGAGTTTGGACATATTTTCTATGTTTCGTTCGCGACGGACAATGTCCTGACGTTCACGCTTAATTTGTTGCGGATGTCTATCCATGAAAGTGTTGTATCCTTACGTTTTGTTCAAAATGCGAATAAATTTCGAGCGGGAAGTTATCCCTGAAAATGGTAATATGTCAATGAGTCAAATTAGAAAATCTATTTTATTTGATGGTGTTCAATTCTTTACCCACTCTAATAAACGCTTCAATGGCTCTATCCAAATGATGTTTTGTGTGTGCAGCGGAAATTTGTACACGGATTCGAGCTTCTCCCCTCGGGACGACCGGGAAGAAAAATCCAATGACGTAAATGCCTTCATCCAAAAGCATCGTTGCCATTTTTTGTGCTAAAACCGCATCGTAAAGCATAATCGGGACAATCGGATGAATTCCATCTTTGATGTCAAATCCTGCTTCGATCATTTTTGAACGGAAATATGTTGTATTTATTTCCAGTTTATCTCTCAATTCAGTAGTGGCTGACAGCATATCGAAAACGGTTTTGCCGGCCGCCACAATAGACGGAGCAACTGTGTTTGAAAATAGATAAGGTCTGGATTGTTGACGGAGCAAATCAATGATCTCTTTTCGCCCGGTTGTAAATCCGCCTGATGCACCTCCAAGTGCTTTTCCCAATGTGGATGTGATGATATCAATTTTATTCAAAACCCCGTGATATTCGGCAGAACCGCGCCCTGTACGACCAACAAATCCGGTAGCGTGAGAATCATCTACCATGACCATCGCATCATAGTTTTCCGCCAGTTCTGTGATCTTGTCCAGTTTGGCGATATATCCATCCATGGAGAAAACACCATCGGTGGCAATGAGTCGTAAACGGGCATCTTGAGCTTCGATCAATTTCTTTTCTAAATCATCCATGTTGCTGTTAGCGTAACGGTATCGCTTGGCTTTACACAGACGAATTCCGTCAATGATCGAGGCATGATTAAGCGAATCACTTATGATGGCATCTTCAGCGGTAAGGATGGTCTCGAACAATCCACCGTTAGCATCGAAGCAGCTGGTGTAGAGTATGGTATCGTCCGTTCCAAAGAAGGTAGAAATCGTGTTTTCCAGCTCCTTATGTAAGTCTTGAGTACCACAGATGAACCGCACAGACGCCATCCCGAAACCGTGATCGTCCAATGCTTTTTTTGCTGCGGTAATCACTTCAGGATTATTTGCCAGTCCGAGATAGTTGTTTGCACAGAAATTTAGAACCTCGCCGCCTTCCGTTGTGGAGATATCCACGCCTTGCGGAGTGGTGATTGTGCGCTCGGTTTTATACAAACCTTCATTTTTGATTTTGTCTAATGTACTTTGATAGAATGCTTTATTATGCATTGTTTTCATTCTCATTACTTGTGCGTTCGCGATAATCTTGTCTGATTGATTTTGCGTTTTCTCGGTACGCTTTTGCATCCCCATAATCGAAGAATTTGTAGTAGCGTGAATGCGGATCTTTTACCCGAGAAGCATGCTTAATTGGACACCAATATTGTTCAGTTCTTGCGATAGCTTCTTTTGTGTAAGCTGCAACAGCGTTACCATATCCACAGTAGACACAATTTACTTTTTCCAGCGTATTTAGGTAAGAAAGGTGCTGGCGGTCGATGATGAAATATTCTTTGCGTTTGACGATCGGAATTCCAAATGCTCTAAAACAGATATGCTGATAAATAAAAATAGCTAAATCCATAAAAACGATAGGAACAATCACCGCATAAATCACAGGAGAAAGTAAAATATGGCGTGTTCGGGCGGCAAAGATGTACTTAAATAGATTTGTTTTATATTTTTTTTGTTGCTTTCGAATGCTTTTTTCAAACTTAATTTTCCGTTTTTTAAAATTATCCGTCAGTTCCTTGCTGATGACTGCAAATTCTTTTTCCAGCTCTTTTTCAAGCCGGCGAATCTTTTCTAAATGTTTTTCAAATATGTTGTTCATGGTTGTTTGTTATTTTGTTTTCTTAATTAAATTTGGAGTTAAGAATAGTTTGCACGCCAAAGTTTTGGCACAGGATGGAGCCGGAGGAGTTGTTGAAAATTAAAATGTGAAACAGGATTTCCGTCTCCTTTTTCCTTTTCTCCCCGCTCTTATTCCCATTCAAGAATTACTTTTCCGCAATTTCCGGATTCCATAATATCAAAAGCTTTTTGAAAGTTATCCACAGGAAAGCGATGTGTTAAAACGCCGGAAATATCCAGTCCGCTTCGGAGCATTTGCGTCATTTTATACCAAGTCTCAAACATTTCGCGTCCATAGATGCCTTTTATATGCAGTCCCTTGAATATGATTTCATCCCAATTAATCTGCGTAGATTTTGGCAATAATCCGAGCAAAGCGATACGTCCGCCGTGGTACATATTTCGAAGCATATCATTAAAAGCAGCCGGGCTCCCGGACATTTCCAGCCCGACATCAAAACCGTTGGACATACCCAGTTCTTTGATAGCGTCTTCAATGTTGACTTTCGTTACATTCAACGTTAGTGAAGCGCCCATTTTTTTTGCAAGTTCCAAGCGGTAGTCGTTGACATCTGTAATGACAACATGGCGGGCACCGACAAAATTACAAATTGCAACCGCCATTATTCCGATGGGTCCCGCTCCGGTGATGAGGACATCCTCACCGACCATTTCGAAGGAGAGTGCAGTGTGAGCGGCATTCCCGTACGGATCGAAAAAAGAGGCAATATCGGATGAAATATCTTGATGAACAGGCCACACATTGCGTTCCGGCATGACAAGATATTCTGCAAATGCGCCATCCCGATGCAAGCCGATTCCTATAGTGCGATGACAAAGATGACGTTTGCCTGCACGACAGTTTCGGCAGTGCCCACAGGTGATATGTCCTTCTCCGGACACTCGATCCCCCACGCTATAGTGTGTAACTCCCTGACCGATTTCAACGATCTTTCCCACAAATTCATGTCCTGCAACCAGAGGGGGTTTAATCGTGCGTTGAGACCATTCATCCCACTTGTAAATGTGAAGATCTGTGCCGCAGATAGCTGTTTTATGGATTTTAATCAGGACGTCATTTGTCCCCGGAGTTGGGCGAGGAACTTCTTCCATCCATATCCCCCGTTCGGGAGATTTTTTTATCAATGCTTTCATAGGGGTAACGTATCTATGTTAATGAAAGAAAATTAACTACGAAAATTTACCGCATGTTTGATTCTGTACCAAGAATTGAATTGTCGGAGTTTTGATGGCGGAGAATTTGGGATTAGAAAATGGTGACTCATTTAGGTTCTACAAAATCTTTATATCCACAAGTGTACTTATTTTTCGAGATGATGGGATGAGTCTTGTAAACACAGGTATCTTACAAGTAAATTTCGGTTCGAAATTTACGCAATAATTATGGCACACATCTTTTCATTCGTCAATCAAAAAGGCGGTGTTGGTAAAACAACATCGTCCGTGAACGTTGCAGTTAGCCTTGCGGTATCCGAAGTCAAAACACTTTTGATCGATTTGGATCCGCAAGCAAATGCGACGACGGGTATTTCCAATCTGACTGAGGAAAGTAATTCTTCAATTTATGATGTGTTAATCCGGGGTGTAGATTTCAAAGATGCCGTCACGAAAACGCAATTCGAACATTTAGATTTGGTGTCGTCAACGAATGACCTCGTGGGTGCTGAGATAGAATTAGTCAGTATGATGGCACGCGAATACCAATTGAAAAAAATGCTGGAATCAGTTCGTGATGAATATCAATATATTATCATAGACTGCCCGCCATCTCTGGGATTGCTTACCATCAACGCTCTTGCCGCATCGGATTCAATTATTATTCCCATACAAAGTGAATACTATGCGTTAGAGGGATTAGGTCAATTGTTAAATACAATTCGATTAGTCCAAAAACATATCAATCCTAATTTGAGTATAAGCGGAGTGCTTTTGACGATGTTTGATTCGCGATTGAATCTGTCAAAAGAAGTTGCGTCAGAACTACGAAGATATTTTGAAGATAAGTTGTTTAAAACAGTCATCCATCGTAACGTTCGACTTGGTGAAGCCCCAAGTTTTGGAAAACCCGCATTACTTTATGATGCAAATTCTACGGGTGCACGAAATTACATGAGTTTAGTTGAGGAGATATTAGAACGTGTCAAATAGTCGTTTAGGTAAAGGGCTGGAAGCACTGATTCGCCCTAAAGAAGAAAAAATGGAATTGAAACCGGGTGTTACGGCGATTCCGATTAAGTTTATTATCCCCAATCCACATCAACCGCGACAACATTTTGATAAGATAACACTCAATGAATTAGCAGCTTCGATAAGTCAAAAAGGTGTATTGACACCCGTAACCGTTTATCAAAAAGGGGAACGGTTTGTCTTAATTGCCGGAGAACGCCGTTGGCGTGCCGCAAAATTAGCAGGATTAAAAAACCTCCCCGCTTATGTCGTTTCAGTGACGGGGGAGGAAGATGTCATGGAAATGGCATTGATCGAGAACATCCAGCGGGAGAATCTGAACGCCATTGAAGAAGCAGAAGCTTATGCGTACCTAAACAGTAAATTTGATTTATCACATACAGCGATTGCTAAGTCCGTAGGGAAAAAGAGGACGACAGTATCTAACTCTCTTCGGTTATTGGGATTACCGTCAGACATAAAAGATAGTCTGCGTGATGGAAAAGTCTCTGCCGGGCACGGTCGTCAGATTTTGGCGATGAAAACTCCAATTGCGATGACAAAAATGTGGAAAAAAATCCTAGATGAAAACCTGAGTGTTCGCGGAGTAGAGGCAATTGTAAAAGAAATATCTGAGAAAAAACAATCTCAAAAAGTACAACCGTCTAAAAGACACGCAGCGCGGAGAGTGTCTCCTCAGATTAAGCAAATAGAAGATGAACTGGTTTCAATTTTGGGGACAAAAGTACACATCTATGTCAAAAAAGATAACGGTAAAATTGAAGTAAGCTATTTTTCAGTTGATGATTTGGAAAGAATTTTAGAATTATTGCGTAAAATTAATTAAGCATCGTATTATTGTGCTGAAAATTTGTGAAGCCAAATAAATATACTGTTCTTCTGATACCAGATAACGGGGATAACAACCGTCAATTTACCCTCCACCGAAGGGTTATTCTTTGGGGAATTATATTATCGTGTATGCTTATTGTTGGTGCAATGAGTGTGTGGTATTATTCTATCAAAGCATTAGAAGACCATCATGAATTGCAAAATAAATATGACACATTGGTGCAGGATAGGTTAACTGTAATCGAATTGATGGATGACCTGCAGCGAATGAAGCAAATGGATCAACTGATTCGTAAGACTCTTGGAACAGAAATAAATTTACATACAGAGAAAAAGAATATGGACTCTCTTCGTTATTCAACTGAGGATAAATATCATGTGTCTTATATTGAGAATTTTCCGTCAAAAGCTCCGATTCAGGGTTGGCTGACACAAAGAATAAGTCGATCTTCCATCTTTCAAAATGAAAATCACTATGGAATTGACCTTGCAGTTAAAGAGGGAGAACCCATATTAGCATCTGCCGGAGGGTATGTAGTGTACTCCGGGTGGAATTATGAAATGGGGAATTTGATTATTATATATCATGGGAATGCATATTTTACTCTGTATGGACATAATCAGCGAAATCAAGTACAAAAACTGGAAAGGGTAAAACGTGGAGATGTCATCGCTTTAGCGGGGAAGACTGGGATATCTTCAGGTCCGCACCTGCATTATGAGATTTGGAAGGATGGAGAAGCTTTGGACCCGTTAATATTTTTTCCGCAATATAAAGAAAAGGATGTAAGTCCGAATGATGAGTAAAATAGATTTCAAGAATGTGCATACCATGATTGGTGGCGATGCGGTTGTCTACGGGAATATTGAACTTGAGGGCGGACTTATCGTCTATGGGACGGTGAATGGTTCGCTCACGACAACCGGTCCGGTAAGGATATCAAAAACCGGTGTTGTAATAGGAGATATTAGTGCAAGTGATATTCATCTGGGCGGAGAAGTACAAGGAAACGTGATTGTAAAGAATCGTGCGGTGCTTGGCGGGCAATCCGTGTTGAGAGGAGATTTGGTGTATACCCGCTTACTTATCGAAGAAGGTGCTCAGTTTGAAGGCAAATGTGATTTTTCCGGGAGTATTGCCACAGAGTCCACAGCGGAACGAGAAAGGCTGGTATAATAATCGCGGTGCAAAATACTTACCGATTAATTACCGTGAATTATTATGGATAAAAAAGTAATAAGCGCGATAGAAAACCAAATTGGCTTCACAGCGAGATCCTTTCATTATCTCCAAAAATTCATCAGACAAAGCGGTCCCGCAGCTTCAGCTTCGTATACTTTGATCGGAGCGATTATCCTCCTTGGCGGAATTGGATATGTGTTTGATAAATGGCTGGAATCATCACCATGGTTTTTGTTGGGCGGACTTCTGTTGGGCTTAATCGTCGGGTTTTATGAATTGGCGAAAACCGTTTGGCGAGTAACAGAGAAAGGGAGAAAAGGAGAAGAGGAGAACGGGTGATTTGGTCTTTGATTCGTGTTAATCCGTGTCATCAGCGTTCTATCAATAAATGAAATTCAAACTTAATTTAACTCTGTTTTCTGTCGGCTCGTGGGGCTTGATTGCCGGAATATTTTTCCCACAATATATTTGGGAAATCTTTTTGGGTATGATCGGTCCGCTTGCTGTCGGAATAGTTACGGTAACACTCGTGAAAAACACGATTGAGACATCAAACGAAAAACTTACGGCTACGATGGCAAAAGCGTTTTTTATCAAAATGATATTTTATGGAGTGTATGTATCGGTAATTATTGGTTTTTCTTCTTTTGACTCACCATCATATATTATTAGCTTCGCGACATATTTTTCGGTGTTACATATGTTTGAAGCAATGTATTTTCGCACCTTATTTAATTCAAAATAACGGCAGTTTACGATTAATTACCAATGAGTTCAGTTGAACACGGTCAGGAAACGGGCGGATTTGATGCCGGTGAAGTCATTATTCACCACGTATCAAACAGCTCAATCGAACACCCGATTCTACATTTGCCAACGATATTTGGCATAGATTTTTCCGTAACGAAGCATGTTTTGATGCTTTGGATAGTTGCCGTTTTAGTCTTTTCAGTTATGACTTGGGCGGTTCGAAAGTACACGAAGCAAGATCGTCCAATTCCCACAGGATTTATGAACGCACTTGAGGCGGTTGTTTTGTTCATCCGAAATTCGATTGTCATGCCAAATGTCGGCAGTAAATTCGTCAATTCATGGACACCCCTCATACTGACGTTCTTCTTTTTCATTCTTACTGCGAACGCGATCGGGATGATTCCAATCTTTGACGTACTGGGAATGATGAACCGATTTATTCTTCAAGTCCCGCCGAGTGACAGTCATAATTTTATTAATAATCTTTTACACGGCGGAACGACGTCCACCGGTAATTATAACGTAACATCTGCGTTGGCGATTATCACATTTACAGCCATTATTATTGCAGGGACAAAAGCTCACGGATTTATTACGCACTGGAAAAACCTCGTCCCCAAGGGATTGGCGTGGCCCGTGTATATTATTTTGATTCCGATTGAAATTATCGGGATGTTCGTAAAACCTTTTGCGCTGACTATGCGTCTTGCGGCAAACATGACTGGCGGACATATTGCTATTCTGGCAATACTGTCTTTTGTGTTTATTTTCAGCGGATTATTTCACAGCACTCTCGCCGGAATTGGCGTTGGTGTTTTGGTTTCCGTGCCACTTGCCGTTGGAATATCCGCGCTTGAAATTATTGTAATTATGGTTCAGGCGTATGTCTTTACCATGCTAAGTGCTGTGTTTATCGGCATGGCAATTAACGTTCACCATTAGGCTGTTGTACTATGGTGTTCAACAGAATGAAACTTAACAAATAAACGGAGGTCCATCTTATGGAAAATCTACATTATTTTGGAGCAGCAATCGGTCTGGGAATGATCGTAATCGGAGCCGGTCTTGGAATCAGTCGCTTTACAGCTGCGGCAGCAGAAAGTATTGCCCGTCAGCCTGAAGCTGCAGATAAAATCACCGGAGCAGTTAACCTTCCGCTTTTCTTGCTCGAAGGTGTTGCGATTCTTGGTGAGGTATTTGTGCTCCTCATCGTCTTGATGAAATAATAACCGGGTTATCACTGCTGAATCAGTAGAAAATTATTTACCGGAAATTAACGGAGTAAAATATGAATAACCCTCTTGTTCAGCCCGATCCGGGTCTGTTCATCTGGACAATACTGACATTTCTTGTCCTGCTCTTCATGCTGAGAAAGTTTGCGTGGAAACCGCTACTTTCTATGCTGGAAAAACGTGAGGAAGGAATTCGGAATTCCCTGGATGATGCCGAAAAAGCAAAGCTGGAATTGGAACGACTGAACCAGGAATCTGAAGAGATTGTTGCCAAAGCACGTTCGGAAGCACAGGATGTCGTCTCAGAAGGAAAATCAACGGCGGAAAAAATCAAGGCAGACATTCTTAGAACCGCACGCGATAAAGCAGATATAATCGTAGAAGATGCCAAGAAGCAAATCAAATCTGAAAAAGATAAAGCGATTGGTGAAATTAAATCTGAAGTTGTCGATCTTTCTTTGCAAATCGCAAATAAATTGATTGGCAAAAATATCAGCAAGTCTGACAATCAAACTCTGATTGAAAAATCGTTAAAAGAGATTAATTTGAAGCATGAAGCCTAATCGTTCTGAAAAGCATTATGCGCAAGCCTTGTGGTCAGTTGCTGAAAAGGCAGGGAAGGTTGACGATGTAAAAGCCTCTCTATTTGCGTTTGCTGATTTGGTAGTAGCCGAATCGGTTTTCAGAGCATTTGTCAATACAGTCAAAATCAGTACAGACGATAAAATGCAGATACTCACAGAGATGTTTCAAGGTCGAATCCATGTGATCGTTTTAGAGTTACTTAAGCTCTTGGATGAATCACGACACTCAAGTTTAATCGGTAAAATTACCGAAGAGTTTAAAAGATTGGACAAAGAAAAATCGAACTTGGTTTCAGTATCTGTTTTTACACATACGGCTTTGGGTGATGATGAAACACGCTTAATACACAACCTATTGGAAGCTGCTACCGGAAAAACGGTTGATCTTTCTTCTGAAGTAGATTCGTCTTTGCTTGGTGGAATTAAAATGCGTATCGGAAATACATTTCTCGATGGAACGGTCGCATCTCAAATGGAAAAACTCAGACGGAATCTAATAAGTGAGTGATAAGTAGTGAATAGTGAGAAGTGAGAAGAAGGCAGGAAGAAAAAATTAGAATTACAAAAAATAGGTACAACAATCTTTGTAGCTCCCCTGTTTCCTATCTTTTGTGAATTTTGTACCTTTTGTGGCCTGCCCGCCAATGTTTTATAGGAGGGCGAATAGTTCAGGCAAGAAAACAATCAGTGGAAAATATTGGAATAATTAAATGGAATTCAAAACCAACGAAATAAGAGATTTATTAAAAGCTCAAATTGAAAAGTTTGACGTGCAAATTGATGTAACGGAAGTTGGCGAAGTCATCGAAGTAGGTGACGGTGTCGCACGTGTCAATGGACTGGAAAATGTAATGAGCTCAGAATTGGTCGAGCTGCCGAATGATGTATTTGGAATGGCGCTTAACCTTGAGGAAGACAATGTCGGACTTGTGTTGTTCGGAGAAACAAGGTTGGTTCGAGAAGGGGACATTGCCAAACGAACGGGAAGAGTTGTCGAAGTTCCGGTTGGCGAAGAGATGCTTGGACGAGTTGTCAATCCGCTGGGACACCCTATGGACGGGAAAGGGGCAATAAAAACAAATGATTCTTTGCCCATCGAACGAAAAGCTTTGGGCGTTATGCAGCGCCAGCCGGTGGTTGAGCCGCTCCAAACCGGATTAAAAGCAATCGACAGTATGATTCCGATTGGGCGCGGTCAGCGTGAGTTAATTATTGGTGACCGTCAAACCGGAAAAACCGCCATCGCCATTGATACGATCATCAACCAGAAATACACACAAGATACAGACAGCCCTGTTTATTGTATTTATGTCGCCATCGGACAAAAAGCCTCTACCGTCGCACGCGTGGTCGCTGAGTTAGAAGCCGCAGATGCCATGAGTTACACAACCGTTGTTGCCGCAAATGCCTCTGACCCCGCTCCGATGCAGTATATCGCTCCTTATTCCGGTGCATCGATGGGAGAATATTTCAGGGATAGCGGAAAGCACGCCCTAATTATTTACGATGATCTTTCGAAACAAGCGGTTGCCTACCGTCAAATGTCATTGATTTTAAGACGCCCACCCGGACGTGAAGCATTCCCGGGGGATGTCTTCTATCTGCACAGCCGTTTGCTTGAGCGCGCATCCAAACTTAGTGATGATTTGGGTGGCGGATCACTGACAGCCCTGCCAATAATTGAAACGCAGGAAGGTGATGTCGCAGCCTACATTCCGACGAATGTAATCTCCATTACAGATGGACAGATCTATCTTGAGAATAATTTGTTTAACTCAGGCCAGAGACCTGCTGTGGATGTTGGATTATCTGTTTCGCGTGTTGGGGGAAATGCCCAAATTAAAGCGATGAAAAAATTTGCTGGAATGTTACGGCTGGATTTAGCGCAGTTCCGTGAATTGGAAGCATTTGCTAAATTCGGATCTGATTTGGATAAAACCACTCAGCAGCAATTAACACGCGGTCAGCGTATGATGGAGATTATTAAACAAAATCAGTACGTTCCAATGCCGGTTGAAAAACAGGTAGCAATCATCTTTGCAGGAAATGCCGGAGTTTTGGATGACATTCCGCAAAACAAAGTAAAAGAGTTTGAAGAAGGTTTTTTAACTTATGTTGAAGCCAATGCCGGCGATATACTTGGTAAAATTAAATCCACCGGAAAAATGAGCACGGAATCAGAAGATAGACTAAAAGAGATAACGGAAGATTTCAAAAAAGGATTTGCAACTTAAACAACTCCAACTGCTAAAATTGCAAAGTTTCACTAAGATAAAAATACATAAACAAAATTCTACATTAGACTCATTTCAAGTACTATCGAATACTTGTATTTTAACCTTTTGTGAGTTTTGTGTGCTTGCATCCCGTGTTTTTGGCGGGGTCTTGTGTGACTAAAATAAATAAATGGCAAATTTAAAAGACATACGTAACCGAATATCTTCGGTCAAAAGCATTCAGCAGGTGACAAAAGCCATGAAAATGGTTGCCGCTGCAAAAATGCGAAAAGCCCAAGAGCGAATGGAACAGGCACGTCCTTATGCACGGAGATTGCGAGGAGTAATCCAGACAATTATTCCGGATGTAGATCGATCGCTGCTCCCACTCTTGGGTATTCGTGAGATAAAACGGATTGCCTATGTTGTTGTGACATCTGATCGCGGATTGGCAGGGTCATTTAATACAAGCATCATTAAAAAAGCTGAGAAAGAAATCCTCAGTTTTGGTAAAGAAAATGTTGATTTGTTCTGTATTGGTAAAAAAGGCAGAGACTATTTCAAACACCGCGATTATACAATTATTGAGGAACACATAGATTTCTGGAACGAATTGGATTTCAATCATTCCATAAAGATTGGCAATGGAATAATAAGTCATTATGTAAATGAGAACGTGGATGAGATTCACGTTGTTTACAACGAGTTTAAGAATGTTGCTGTCCAAGATATTGTCTCTGAAAAATTACTTCCTCTTACATTTGAGGGAAAGGAGAGTGTTTCTACAGAAAAACTCTTTGAACCTTCGAAAGAAGATATTGTTTTGTCGTTGATCCCACGTCACCTGAATATACAGATGTGGAAATATCTTTTGGAATCATACGCCAGTGAACAAGCTGCCAGAATGGTTGCCATGGAAAATGCTACTGAAAATGCAGGCGAGGTAATCGGTGATTTAAAATTGCAGTATAATAATGCCAGACAGGCGGCAATTACCAAAGAAATATTAGAAATTGTGAGCGGAGCCGAGGCACTTGCCGAATAAGGATAAAGATTAGGATAAAGATAAGGATTAGGATATGAGTTCAATAGGAAAGATTTCACAGATTATGGGAGCAGTTGTCGATGTTACTTTTGAAGAAGGACATCTACCCGCAATTATGAACGCATTAAATGTGAACAGAGGTGAAGATGGAACGTTAGTTCTGGAAGTAGCTCAGCATTTGGGCGATTCATCTGTGCGGACAGTTGCTATGGATTCCACCGACGGATTGACACGCGGAAAAACCGTGGAAGATACCGGTGCGCCGATTATGGTTCCAGTGGGTCCTGAAACGCTTGGGCGACTGCTGGACATCCTTGGAAATACCATTGATGGAAAAGGTGGAATTACAACTAAACAGAAATTTCCGATTCACCGTCCTGCACCTAAGCACGAAGACCTTACAACATCCACCGATGTTCTGGTTACCGGGATTAAAGTTGTTGATCTGATGGAGCCATACACAAAAGGCGGAAAGACAGGGCTGTTCGGTGGTGCCGGTGTGGGTAAAACGGTATTGATTCAGGAGCTCATACGAAACATTGCCACGGAACACGGCGGGTATTCTGTATTTGCCGGTGTGGGTGAACGTACACGTGAAGGGAATGACCTTTATCGTGAAATGACAGAATCAGGTGTGATCGATAAAACAGTCATGGTCTTTGGCCAGATGAATGAACCACCGGGAGCGCGTCTGCGAGTCGGGCTTTCCGGTTTGACTATGGCCGAATATTTTCGTGATGAAGAAGGAAAAGATGTTCTCTTATTTGTCGATAATATTTTCCGGTTTACCCAGGCAGGTTCAGAAGTTTCCGCTTTGCTGGGACGTATGCCTTCTGCTGTTGGATATCAACCGACACTTTCCACTGAAATGGGTGATTTGCAGGAACGTATTACATCCACAAAAAAAGGTTCAATCACGTCGGTTCAAGCGGTTTACGTACCGGCTGACGACCTTACCGACCCTGCTCCGGCTACGACCTTTGCCCACTTAGATGCTACCACGGTGTTAGAACGAAAAATTGCTGAGCTTGGAATTTATCCGGCGGTTGATCCATTGGCGTCCACTTCACGAATTTTAGATCCGCGGGTGATTGGTGATCGACACTATAATGTTGCTCGAACGGTGCAGAATGTCCTCCAAAAATATAAAGATTTGCAGGATATTATCGCCATCTTGGGTATGGATGAACTTTCAGATGAAGACAAACTCACTGTTGCACGCGCCAGAAGAATACAGAAATTTATGTCCCAACCTTTCTTTGTTGCAGAACAATTCACAGGGAAAAAGGGGAGATACGTATCCATGGAAGATACCGTATCCGGTTTTGAAGCGATTTTGAATGGTGAAGTTGATGAATTACCGGAGAACGCCTTTGCTTACGTCGGAAACGTTGATGAAGCAATTGAAAATGCGAAGAAAATGGATTGATGAGTACCTTTCAACTTGAGATTGTAACTCCGGCACGTGTTTTGGACGAAGGGCAGGTTTCCTATGTTCGTTGCCCAGGATTAGACGGATCCTTTGGAATTATGGCACACCACACAAACGCGATAATATCTCTGGGAATCGGAGAGATCAAAGTGACCCATCAGGGCAAAGATACATTTTTTGCTACCAGCGGAGGTTTTGCTGACGTGAAGGAAAATAAAGTCCAGCTTTTAGTTGAAACGGCGGAAATGTCCGAAGAAATTGAAATAGATCGGGCTAAGTTCTCCGCAAATCGTGCCAAAGACCGACTGAGTTCATGGGTAGAAGGGGTCGAACCGGTACGAGCTGAGGTGTCATTGCTTAGAGCTTTGAACCGCGTGAAAGTTGCGAAGCGATAAGCAGAATTAAACAGTGTAAATTATTAAAAACCGCTCGTAATTTCTGAGCGGTTTTTTAATACAAAAAGATTTTATTAAAATGGAAATATTATGAATAAACGTACACATACTTGCGGAGAGTTAACCAAAAACGACATCAAAAAGTCCATTGCTTTGAATGGCTGGATAAATACAGTTCGTCTCCACGGACAGGTAGTCTTCGTAGATCTTAGAGATCGATACGGTAAAACTCAATTAGTCTTCAACGCAGATTCATACACCGGCGATTTTGAAGCAGTGAAAAAGCTATCTATGGAAGATGTCATCAGCATCAGCGGGACGGTTCAACCCAGAGCGGACGAAGCAGTGAATCCCGGTATGTTTACGGGTGAGATCGAAGTCGCCGTCGATTCGTTAGTGATACTGAATGAAACCGAACCCCTTCCATTTATTATCACGGACAGAGAAAGCGCTTCCGAAGATTTTCGGTTGAAATACCGATATCTTGAGCTCCGGACCGAAGAGTTGCAGAAAAACATGATCACCCGCCATAGGGCGTATCAAGCTGTTCGATCGTATTTGACTAACGAGCAGTTTATTGAAGTGGAAACTCCGGTGCTGATGAAATCCACTCCGGAAGGCGCACGTGACTATCTGGTGCCCAGTCGAATTCACAACGGAAAATTTTTCGCCCTTCCACAATCTCCGCAGACCTACAAGCAGCTCCTGATGATTTCCGGTTTTGACCGGTATTTTCAGATCGTGAAATGCTTTAGGGATGAAGATCTCCGTGCTGACCGCCAGCCGGAATTTACACAGATTGACCTGGAAATGTCCTTCATCGATGAACAGAACATTTATACGCTGGGCGAAGGTCTCACAGGTTCGGTATTTAAGGAAGTATTGGGTGTCAGTCTGCCGGATAAATTCCCGATCATGACGTATCATGAAGCGATGGATATATATGGCTCTGACAAACCGGATACACGTTTTGAGTTACCGCTCAAGGATGTGAAACCGTTTACTAATGCCTCCGATTTCAATGCCTTCAAATCAGCCGAAATGGTCAAGGGACTTGTCCTGCCGAAGGTTCAATATTCCCGGAAGGTCATTGATCAATTAACTGATTACGTGAAACATTACGGTGCCAAAGGTTTGGCATGGATGAAAGCCGAAAACGGAATCCTTTTAGGCGGTATTTCGAAATTCTTTAATGAAGAACTTCAGCAGAAACTCCTAAATGAGTTGGGAATCAATGACGGCGATATGTTGTTTATGATTGGTGACGCAACAGAGACGGTACTGCAATCCATGGGAGCGTTGAGAAATGAGATCGCCCGCCGGGAAAATCTGGCGAAGGAAGGGGAGTTCAAACCGCTGTGGGTTGTGGACTTTCCGATGTTCGAATGGGACGAAGACGATAAACGTTTCATCGCGATGCATCATCCCTTCACCGCACCGAAAAATGAAGATATTGATAAATTAACCTCAGATCCTAAAAACGTTATTTCCCGAGGATATGATTTGGTCATCAATGGTTACGAAGTTGCCGGTGGGTCTATTCGTATCCACGAGCGGGATTTACAGTCAAAAGTCTTTAAATTGTTGGGGATCAGCAAAGAAGAAGCGGACAATAAATTCGGATTTTTACTTAATGCTTTTCGTTACGGCGCACCACCCCACGGCGGAATTGCCTTCGGATTTGACCGTTTGGTTATGCTCTTGGCGGGCACGCATAATATCCGCGATGTTATTGCCTTCCCGAAAACGACATCTGCCATGTCGTTGATGGATGAATCTCCCAGCCCGGTCAGCAACACCCAGCTGGATGAATTAGGAATCGCGTTGAAAGATTAGGATTAGGATAAAATTTAAGAATATGTCATTCCGAACAGAGTGAGGAATCTAAATACTTATTGTCTCGAAGTTTTGTTTTGTATGCAGAAAAAGTCTTGTGAACACGACAAACGTACCAGGTTTAGTTGCGTAGATTCCTCAGTCATTCTTCTCCCGACACTTCGTGTTACCCTAAGGCGGGATCTGAAGACGTGCCCGGGACTGTAAGCTTCGGGATGACTAAATATATTTTCGGAAAGTCAACCCGAAATTGCTTTTATTAAGCCAATAAGTCCGATAACAAAACCAAAATTATATCTCCTGCCGACGTTATCTGTTTCATACAGTTTAACAACCGGATTATACTGACTGTAAATGAACGTCAAAGGTAGCATAAGTCCGTGCAAAAATCCGGGCCAAAAATCTGCAGGGGTTTTATTATATTTTGAATTGGGTCCCGGCATATATTTCTCCAAATTCCGTAATAGTTTTGGTGCTTCATTAGTTTTGTTCATATTGCTTTTGACCCCCCCCGGTACTATATTAAT
Organism: uncultured bacterium; assembly: GCA_964388155.1. GTDB lineage: Bacteria > Fidelibacterota > Marinisomatia > Marinisomatales > JACNKV01 > JACNKV01. Next base: position 18,152 of record CAYLYH010000008.1, read on the forward strand.
GGAGTAAATAAAACCCGATTATAATAACAGAACTTAGTAAAGTCCCGCCGATGATTATTTTACTCAAAATCAGATTCATAGAATCACTTAATTTATATCGAGAGAGGAGAAATCCCAGTCCTGCAAAAAATGCCAGAATCAGAATTCCGTGAGTTACCCAATGATGTCCCGTGAGGTCTTTCATCCATGTTTTCAGCGGGGCATTTATTTCTTTTAAGACAACGAATACCGAACTGATAACTGCCGTGATTGCCAATGATAGTCCAAACCCTATTTTGTTATGTGTAGTTTTCATCTTTGCTATTCTCCTAACAATCCCATTTTAACTCCGGCGGAGATGACTGAACCAAATCCTTCCATGATTAGTCCGATGATGATAATTAATCCGGTTACGATCAGCACAAGTTTCTTCGATGTTTTATCGGTCAACCCGTCACTTTTAAAAACGGCGATTGGCAGGTAAATACTGAGTAAGAGAAGAACAAAAAACAGATGTTCTTTTGCTTCCATGAAAAACCCATGTGCCCATGGCCATGACCCGGCTTTTATGATTGCCTTATCCGCTCCGTAGAAAAACACATACCAATAACCGCCGATTATGTAGGATAAACACATCATCGTGGTCACGATGACGCTCATGTAATTTATTCTGGTTCGATTGTTCTCAGAAGCATTCAGTACTTCCACAAACAGCCAGACTCCGGCTAAAACTCCCATCACGCCGAACGCAACATGGGAAAACAACAGCATTTCTTTGAACATTATTTAAGCATCCTTCGATTAAAGTTGTGTGTTATCTCTCTTCATGCCTTTTACAGCACAGTATTCGTTTCACATTTTGGAGAGTCCAAATGACACTCATTGAATAAATGACATGTGCGTTTACAAATAGATACGAGCATTAGCATTAAAGGAACTTCTATGAGGACACCGACCACGGTAGCTAATGCAGCCCCGGAAGATAAACCAAAAAGAATGACAGCTGTGGCGATGGCAACTTCAAAATGATTAGAGGCTCCAATCATAGCGGCGGGTGCTGCATCATGGTAAGAGAGATTCAACCATCTTGCAAGTATAAAATAGCCAATGACAAAAATAAAGACTGTTTGTATAATAAGCGGAATGGCAATCCAAAAAATTGTAAGCGGGTTATTGATAATAACTTCACCCTTAAATGAAAAGAGGAGAACCAACGTTAAAAGTAATGCGGTGATGCTGACGGGAGTAAGCCAATGTAAAAACCTTTCATTAAACCATATCATCCCTTTGTATTTGATTATCCACTTCCTTGATAAATATCCAGCAACGAGAGGTAATGCTACATAGATTGAAACGGAAAATAACATGGTTTGCCAAGGGACGGGCATAGAATTTATGTTGAGCAATAAACTTCCCAGTGGACCGTAAAGAAAGAGCATGATGAGAGAATTGATAGCTACCATGACCAATGTTAGTCCATCGTTGCCCTTTGAGAGATACCCCCACATTAAAACCATAGCCGTACACGGTGCAATCCCCAGCAAAATTGCGCCGGCAATATAGCTCCGCCATAATTCAACTTCTTCACCGTTTGCAAGGATTTCTGTCCCGGGTAGGAGATCCTTAAATAAATATCCCAAAAAGAAATATGCAATTGCGAACATTGAGAATGGCTTGATAGCCCAATTGATAAATAAGGTAAGAAATACAGGTTTGGGTGTTTTTGCTGATTTTATGACCTGATTAAAGTCAATCTTGACCATAATAGGATACATCATAAAAAACAGACAAACAGCAATTGGAATAGACACTTGATACAAGGAAATATTATTGAGTGTCGTTGCAACTTCAGGTACGGTTTTTCCTAAAACAAGCCCCGCTGCGATACATAACAGTACCCAAACAGTTAAGTACCGTTCAAAGATTGATAATTTCTTTTCTTCCATTTCAATCATTCCCAATCTTGTGACTTACTGTCCTATATGTCCAACAAACCAATATTTCATCGTTCCAATATCTTAATAGACAAAGCCTTAACGCTATGCGCTATTTTCCCCGCATTTTATCAATGGCTCTCAGGATATCACGACGGCTGATCTGACCAACCAATTGGTCGTCTGAATCCATAACCGGAAAACGACGAAATCTTGAGTTGAGAAATTTCCCTGCAACATCAAAAATACTGGCATCTTCATTGATGGTTTCTACATCCGATGACATTAATTCGGACACAAGTGCGCCCATCTCATCGTGATAGGATGATTCCATGATCGTGCGCATACAGTCTTTTTCAGACAGGATGCCAACCAGATTATCATCCGCATCCACAACGGGTGCCCCGGAAATTTTGTTTTTCAGCAATGTCTGAATAGCGGTCAGAGCATTTGTTTCCGGTGTGAATGTGATGAGTATTTTTGCCATAATATCACGAATACTGTATGGTGTTTTCATAAAATGATTTCCTTTCTTTTATTATCTCGGCCGGTAAAGATTTATTCGGATTTATCCGGTTCTGTAGATTTTTCTTGAGTGGATTTTGATTCCACAATATTTTTCACGGTCTCGACGACTTTGGGGGCTAAATCCATCAATTTGGTGATTGCACTTTCTTTTTCTCCGATGGTCAGCAGTTTAGATCCGTCGGGTCCGATCACAACAAATGCCACGGGATTAATTGACCACCCGCCGCCAATTCCTTGGCCATCGCCTTTTTCATCCTTCGGTTTTTTTGAAGTGTTCGTTCCACCACCGCCACCGAATCCAAACGTAACTTTGGAAACGGGAATCACTGTATGGTCTCCGGCTTTAACCGGATCTCCGACCACCGTTTTTGAAACCATAAGGTCTTGAAGCTCTTCTAATGTTGATTTAACTAAGTCTGAAATACTCATGAAGTGTCCTTTCTTTGATGTGAATTTAAATGATATTGAATGAATTTCAATGCTAAACTTGCAGGGAAAAATGTAAAATTAAGTTTTCCATGTAGATCTGTACCTAATGGCGGATTAAACTCCGGTGAAATATTTATTGTTTTATTTACTTTCGGTGGAATTATTGCAGAGATGGTGTTGATTGCACCAAATAAAATGCCGGTATGCATCGGATTCTCCAAACCTATCTGTCCTTTAACCGATAAATATTGCCAGTGTACTGATCGGATAAATGCCAATCCCAATTTTTTGTTTTGATTGACTTTTTTTAAACGCGGTATCCATAATGAATGAGATGAAGCACTTTTTCGTTTATTTGACCGTGGTGTTGATGTCATTTTCCAGTGAAACCAGGGATGATGATAAGGCCCAAAGCACAGATTGTTGGTTATAGTCGGAGAATATGCAATCCCGAAACGTTTACCGCCCACGAGAATTTTACCGGAGTAGATGGTTGAGGACGAATCCAATATAATTTTACCTCGGAGTTGAAATCGTATTGGGATCAGTAAAATTATGATTCCCAATGCAACAATAGCACTGACTGTATATAGGATGAGTGTCATCGAATGAAAAAGTCGTCTATTAATTTATTCAAATAACAACGATTCTTGAGATAATAAAGCACGAGCGATTTCTTGTTCGAACAGATTTTCCGGCATGACCTCCGGAATTTGGGACGGATCGGATGAAATGACCGATTCCAGATTAGATCGAAATTGTTCCGGTTCTCCGGATTTTGTGTGATAAAATTGTGAGAACAAAGTTTTGGTGGACAAGTATCCCGGATAAGAAGAAATCGCTTGGTCAAAATAGGATTTCGATTGACGAAGTTCGACGCCCGGGATTCTGGCGTAAAATACACCCAATAATCGGTACGGACCTCCATAATAAAAGGTTGGATTCATAATGAGAAGTTTATGCAGAACCGATTCAATCATGACACGGTTTTTTATTCTTTCAACCACAGGCTGATTGATGAGGATGGAGCCGGTATTAACCATCCACCAATATAGGGCAGGTAACAGAGATTCTTCTATGCTCTCGATTGCAGTAACAAATTTGGCTACACTGTCACCTACCGCCTCATTATATGCTACAGAAAATGACGGTGCATTGAGTAGGGCAGTTTTAGCAGCCGCTGCACCCAGAGAATATAATGCTTCTTTTTCTGTTTGGTCTGCTACGATGTAGCGACCATTAAAATAACATGTGTGACTGTATAATATGCCAAGTTCTAAGTTGGCTATATCTAAGTCATAGGCGAGAGATAAAAAGTGCAGAGCTTTTTGTGCATCAGAAATATTTGATCGTTTTTCCCAGTGAATCCGCCCCTGTTTTTCTAAAAAAAGCGCATTTTGTTCAAGGATAAATTTCTGCGTATCTATCCTAGGTCTGCATCCACTTAGCAGTATTATGAATGCAGCGACAGTTATGGTAAAACGTCTGGTATTTGTCATTTGTCTAAATCGAAACCTGTAATGGGTGAGTTATTCCTGTAATCATCGTAAATTACAGGTCGTAAGTTAGAGAAAAAATAACAAAATGAAAAAAACAATTGAATTAAAAGGAATAGACTGTCGGTTGCTGTTTGGCGTAGCCGATGCAAATTTAAACCTGATTGAAAACACCTTTTCTGTGACCCTGTTTGTTCGGGGAGATGTTATCCACCTGGAGGGTGATGAAACGGAAGTGAATCTTATCCGCGAGCTTTTCCATGAGATGATACAAACGCTCAGCCGAAAAGGGAGTTTGACACAGGACGATGTAAAACAGCTGATTCAGGTGATTCATACCGACAACGGGCATGAGACTAAATCTCCGGATAATGTGATTCATTACGGACTCAAAGGTGCTATCTCTGCGAGATCAAATGGGCAGGAATCCTATGTGAAAACTGTTCAGGAAAATGACATTGCATTTTCGATCGGACCTGCAGGAACAGGGAAAACCTTTATGGCAGTTGCTTTTGCTGTGGCAGCGCTTGAAAATCACGAAGTCGATAAGATTGTTTTGTGTCGACCGGCAGTTGAAGCAGGGGAGAGTCTTGGATTTTTACCCGGGGATTTGAAAGAAAAAGTGGATCCGTACTTAACACCTCTTTATGATGCGTTGGGGGAAATGGTATCTCGAACTCGATTAAAACCGTTTCTTGAAAAGAAGATTATTGAGATCATTCCGTTGGCGTATATGCGCGGACGTACATTAAGTAATGCGTTTATGATTCTGGATGAAGCTCAGAACTCTACCGCGATGCAGATGAAGATGTTTCTGACGCGGCTTGGCGTGAATTCCCGAGCAATTATTACCGGGGATATCACGCAAATTGATTTACCAAAATCCACAGAATCCGGGTTAATACAAGCGTCGGCTATTTTGAAGAATGTTGACGGAGTTGGATTTGTTCATTTAACGGAGCAAGATGTTGTCCGACATAAATTGGTTAGGAAAATCATTCGTGCATACAATTCAGTAGATAAAAATAGCTGAGTTTTAACCTGGATTATTCGCCCTCCTATAAAACATTGGCGGGCAGGCCACAAAAGGCACAAAATTCACAAAAAGCTGATAATAAGGTAGTTATAATGAACTTGAATTAAACTCTTAAGTGCCTGCCACCTTTAGGTTAGAAATGTGTTTTTAATGATAAAAATAATGAATCATATCATTCATAAGTACGAACTTTGCGGAAAAGAATGGGGTGAACTTTGTGACATTCGTGGTTGGTGCTCACAGTCCCGTGTATTTTATGGGGAATTAATGAGGCTATGGAATATCGCATTTTGTTTCACACAAAGTCCGCAGAATAATCGTATAGACAAAAATGGAGAAAAGGAGAAGGAAAGACAGGATGCAGTTAGTAATCTGCGATTGGCAGTGAGTAGCTATTACCCTTTTTACCAAAGACACTCTAACACTCTAACACCCTAACACTCTAACACATGAACACATTCAAAAGAGCTCCGTATTGGCTTTCACCGTCAGGTAATGGCGATGATTATACGCAGACATACCCAAGTTTAGAGGAAAATATTACTGCGGATATTTGTGTGGTCGGTGGCGGAATAACCGGTGTTATGATTACTTATGCCTTAGCACAACAAGGCGTGAAAGTTGTTTTAATGGAAAAGGAGACACTGGGAAGCGGTGCAACCGGTCGAAATACCGGGTTTATTTTATCCGGCACGGTAGAGCATTATAATCGTGCGGTCACGTTTTGGGGGAAAGACAAAGCCAAACGAGTGTGGAAATACACGCAGCGGAATCATGAGATTTTGAAAGAGATTATCAAAGATGAGAAAATCGATTGTGATTATGAACAGAAAGGCAGTTTGGTCTTAGCCACCACCGAGCAGGAAGGTAAGGAAATCCGGGAGACGTATGCGTTGTTATCAGAGGACGGGTTTTCTTGTGAATGGCTGTCATCCAATGATTGTACAGAATTACTGAATACTGATTTCTTTACCGGAGCGGTACGAATGCCCCAAGATGGCGGTTTTCATCCGGTGAACTTTGTTTCAAGAATTTCAGAGACCTTGAAGAAGCAAGGTGTAAGTGTTTTTGAAAAAACACCGGTAATCGATATCCAAAGTTCCGGGATGGAAAACAACCTGGAAATCCATCTTGAAAAGGGAAAAGTGGACTGTGCAATGGCTATTCTTGCGACGAACGGTTATACGCAAAACATTGTGCCGGAGCTGAAGGATTATATCGTCCCAGTTATTGGCCAGGCTTTTGTCACTGAACCCGTGCAAAAGTCTATGTTTCGCGAGGTTATTTATGCTAATTTCGGGTACGAATATTGGCGTCAATTGCCCGATAATCGCATCATGGTTGGTGGATTTCGTGAGCACGCCAAAAAGCAGATAATAGACATTTCAGATCACATTGATCTTGAACTGTTAGATGGATTACACGATTATTTTACAAATATTTTCACTGAAGCAAGGAATGTCTGCATGACACATGCATGGTCTGGCATCATGGGTTTCAGTAAGGATGGATTTCCGATTCTCGGAGCAACATCTGCTTATCCGAATTTATTTATATGCGGAGGATTTACCGGTCATGGATTAGGCTTCTCCGGTGCAATAGGTTTTACTGCTGCAGAGCTCATGGTGAACGGATTTGCCCCGGACGCTGATTTATTTCATATTAATCGATTCTCACAAAAAACAAGGAATTCAATATGACACAGTTACGTGATGTCGTTTTGGTGTCTGCCAAACGGACTCCAATCGGCTCTTTTCAGGGCGCTTTATCTTCAGTTTCCGCTACTAAACTTGGAGCTACCGTCATCAAATCAATTATGGATGAAACCAAACTTGATCCGCAGAGCGTGGATGAAGTCATCATGGGGAACGTTTTAGCCGCCGGATCAGGCCAGGCACCTGCAAGGCAGGTAGCAATATATTCCGGATTACCAAATTCTGTGGAATGCCTAACCATTAACAAAATGTGTGGCTCGGGACTAAAATCCGTGATGCTGGCTGTGCAGGCAATCCAAGTCGGAGATGCCGATGTGATTATTGCCGGCGGGATGGAGAACATGTCCGCGGCTCCCTATCTGCTGCCCAAAGCACGTACCGGTTACCGAATGGGCCACGGTCAAATTTTCGACAGCATGATTTACGACGGATTATGGGATGTATATGATGACAAACACATGGGCAATTGTGCCGAACTTTGCGCAAAAAAATATGAGTACACGAGAGAAGCACAGGATGTGTTTGCGATTGAATCATACCAACGAGCTCAAGCGATGCAAAAATCCGGCGGGTTTTCGAATGAGATCGTCCCAGTCGAGGTCCCGCAAAGACGGGGCGACCCGATTGTTGTAAGTGAGGACGAAGAACCGGGGCGGGCACGGTTTGACAAAATTCCAAATTTACGTCCTGCCTTTGAAAAGGACGGAACGATTACCGCCGCGAATGCCTCAAAAATCAATGATGGTGCGTCGGCAGTATTGGTTATGGCTAAAGAAAAAGCCGAAGAGTTGGGATTAACACCGATAGCGAAGGTTGTTTCTCAAGCCTCAGCGGCACAAGAACCGGATTGGTTTACCATCGCTCCGGTGAAAGCCATTCAAAAAGCACTTGATAAAGCTGAGAAAACAGCGGAAGAAATCGACCTATGGGAAATCAATGAAGCCTTTGCTCCGGTGACAATGGCGGCTATTGACGAATACAATCTGGATATCAATAAAGTGAATGTTCACGGCGGAGCCATTGCACTAGGACATCCGATCGGAGCATCGGGAGCGCGCGTGTTGACCACACTTTTACATGCCATGGATGCAAAAAACGCCAAAACAGGACTTGCGACACTCTGCATCGGCGGCGGGGAAGCATCAGCACTGATCGTGGAAAAATGGAGATAGGGAGAAGAGGATAGAAGGAGACGTGGTGAAGGGGAGAAACAACCACTCACCAACTTGTCCATCGTAGCGAATCACCAATCACCAGTAACCCCCGTAAAAAACACGGGGTCTACACTACGTTACGACAATAACCAGTAACCATTCACCAATAACCAAGGATTATTATGAAACAAATTGGAATTATCGGCGCAGGAACTATGGGGAACGGCATCGCCCATATTTGTGCTTTAAATGGATATGATGTCATTCTGGTTGATTTGGATAAAGCCCTGCTTGAGAAAGGGTTGGCAACGATTAAAAAGAACTTAAACCGGCAAATAACCAAAGGTAAGATCACTCAGGAATTAATGGACAAAGCTCTGCGTAATATCCAAATGACAACCCAAATGACTGATTTGTCCAATGCAGATATCGTGATCGAAGCTGCGACAGAGAATCCTGAGATTAAAGATTCCATTTTTCGCCAAATGGATGAGATTTGCAAAGACGGTGCGATTTTGGCGACGAATACGTCCAGCATCTCCATCACGAAGATTGCCTCTGTTACCAAACGCCCTCATAACGTAATCGGGATGCACTTTATGAATCCGGTGCCGGTCATGAAGCTGGTGGAAATCATCCGCGGACATTTGACGGACGATGCCACAACAACCGCCGTTATCGACATGACCAAAACACTTGGTAAATCACCGGTGGAATGCAACGATTATCCCGGATTTGTGGCGAACCGGATTTTAATGCCGATGATTAACGAAGCGGTATTTTGTCTGATGGAAGGTGTCGCCGAAGCTGAAGCAATCGACGAAATTATGAAATTGGGAATGGCTCATCCGATGGGACCATTGACATTAGCGGATTTGATAGGTTTGGATGTCTGCCTTGCCATCATGGAGGTTTTGCATCGGGATATTGGTGACAGTAAATACCGACCCTGCCTGCTGCTCAAAAAGATGGTGTCTGCCGGAACATTGGGACGAAAAACCGGAAAAGGATTTTACGAGTATAGCAAATAATCAATAATTAGGAAATACAACATGAACTTTGACTTAACGGAAGAACAGGAATTACTACAAAAAACCGCTAGAGAATTTGGCGAAGAGCATTTAGCGCCCGGTGTCATCGAACGCGATGATAAGGGAGAGATGCCGAAAGAACAGATCAAAATGATGGCGGAACTGGGATTTTTGGGTATGATGATTCCGGAAGAATGGAACGGTGCGGGGATGGATGCCGTCAGTTACGTGCTGGCAATGGAGGAAATCTCACGCACCGATGCCTCCGCCGGGGTGATTATGTCGGTGAACAATTCATTGGTTTGTCAGATATTTATGGATTGGGGTAACGATTTTCAGCGTGAAAAATATCTCAAAAAATTGGCTATGGGTGAATGGCTGGGCGCGTTCAGCCTCAGCGAACCGCAATCCGGGTCCGATGCCAGTAATATGCGGACGTATGCAGAAAAGGACGGCGACCATTATGTGCTTAACGGCACAAAAAACTGGGTGACCAACGGAATCAGCTCTGATGTGGTCATTATCTTTGCCGTAACGACAAAAGGGATTGGCTATAAAGGTGTGTCAGCTTTTATAGTCGAAAAAGGTCTCTCCGGATTTTCTGTGGGCAAGAAAGAGGATAAATTGGGAATCCGTGGATCGGACACTTGCGAATTGTACTTTGATGAGTGTAAAGTCCCGGCTGAAAATTTGATTGGAAAGGAAGGAGACGGGTTCCGCATCGCCATGAAAACCCTGAACGGCGGGCGGATTGGCATCGCCTCACAAGCACTTGGGATTGCTCAAGCATCCTTGGATAAATCTGTTGAATATGCCAGAGAGCGAAAACAGTTCGGAAAACAGATTGGCAGTTTTGGTGCTATCCAAAGCAAACTGGCAAATATGGCGATCAATGTGGAAGCGTCTAGATTGCTCATTTTGAAAGTCGCCAAATTAAAGGATGAACATAAGCCCTATGCCAAAGAAGCCGCCATGGCAAAGCAATTTGCGTCACAAACGGCGGTAGATGCCTCACGAGAGTGTGTGCAAATTTACGGCGGATACGGGTATATGCAGGAATATGGAGTAGAACGTCTTATGCGGGATGCGAAAATCACACAGATTTACGAAGGAACATCAGAAATTCAAGAATTGGTTATTGCCAGAGCATTATTGGAGGGAAGATAAAATGGAAGACACTCATATTAATCAACTACAAAATATTGATTGGGACAGCCTTACATTTAGTCTAACGCCGACACGATCCATGTATATGGCGACCTGCAACGCCGGTAAAGAATGGGACCCCGGAAAGTTGATGCCGTTTGGAGATATTAGCTTTTCGCCCGCTGCAGGTGTGTTAAATTATGGGCAGGGCGTGTTTGAAGGAATGAAAGCTTTTCGTACTGTCAAGGATCGCATCGTCCTCTTTCGTCCGAAGAAAAATGCTGTCAGAGCCGCCGGCTCTGCACAGCGGGTCTGCATTCCACCTGTGCCGACGGAGATGTTTTTGGATGCCGTAAAATCTGTTGTAAAAGACAATGCAGATTATATCCCACCGTTTGGTAAGGGAAGTCTGTATATTCGTCCGGTCATCTGGGGTTCAGGTCCCATTTTAGGCGTAGCTCCGGCACCGTCATACATGTTTTTAGTTTATGTGTCGCCGGTAGGTCCGTATTTCAAAAATGGTGTGAAGAGTCTTCATCTCAAGATTACAAACCAGTACCATCGTGCCGCACCGAAAGGTACCGGCGGACATAAGATCGTCGGAAATTATGCCGTATCTCTCTATCCGCAGCAATTAGCGAAAAAATCAGGATTTGACGAAGCGATATATTTAAATGCTGCTGATGAACGGTTCATTGAAGAGGTTGGTTCAGCAAATATATTTATTTTGAAAGACGATGTGTTAACAACACCTTCCCTGGATGGTTCCATCCTTCCGGGAGTCACCCGTGCTTCGGTATTGAAAATTGCCCGGGAAAAATTGAATTTGCAAATCCGCCAGCGTAATGTCAGTGTTCATGAATTACTGAATGCAGATGAAGTCTTTTGCACCGGAACGGCAGTTGTTGTCACTCCGGTCGGGATGATCACAACCAATTTGCACTCTCAAACCATAAACAATAATGAAATGGGCCCGATAACAGCACAATTACGTGAGATACTTCTTGGTATTCAGCGAGAAACCCATGAAGATGAATTTAATTGGGTATGTCCTATCAATGAATAAATATAGACATCCAAGACGCCAAGCTCGTGAGGCTGTATTTCAAGCAATGTACGCACGTGAAATAGCCGGAGATGACGATAAGAAAATAATAAGTGATATAACTTTACGATATTCATTTAATAAAGAAACAGCCGAGTTTGTGACTGAATTATACACCAATACGGTAAGTCAGACAGAATGGATAAAAAATACAATCAGCCGGCATTTGAAAAACTGGCAAATACACCGGATTGCGTTATTAGATCGTCTTATACTTCAGATGGCTGTCGGTGAATTGTACTTTATAGATGATGTCCCGCATAAAGTTAGCATATCGGAGGCGATTGAAATTGCCCGGTTTTACAGCTCCGATGAAAGCTCCGGTTTTGTCAATGGAATCTTAGACGCCGTGTATAAAGAAATTAAAAAAAATAGTAAGCAGTAATAACCCAAAACCTAGCACCCAGAACCTAGAATGATACAAGCAATACTCAAAAAATTATTTGGATCCAAATCGGATCGTGAAATTAAGTCTTTATGGTCTATCGTTGAAGAAATCAATCGTTTTACGGAGACATTAACGCAAAAAACAGACGGAGACATCGTCGCGCGAACCCAAGAAATAAAAAATGCGATTATTCAGGTAAGGGAGAACGCTGAAGATGAAGTATCCGGAAAAAATCTTGACGCAAAAGAAGCACAAAAGCTTGTTCTTAAGGCAGAGCATCAAGCATTGGATGATTTCATGATTGAAGCGTTTGCGATGGTCAAAGAAACGTGTAAGCGGATGGTTGGTCAATCATGGCAAGTCAGCGGGCAGGAATTAGAATGGAATATGATCCCGTATGATGTGCAGATTTTGGGGGCGATTATTTTGCATCATGGCAAAATTGCAGAAATGAAAACCGGTGAAGGAAAGACGCTTGTGGCAACCTTGCCCATCTATCTGAATGCACTGACCGGACGCGGTGTCCACATCGTAACCGTCAACGATTATCTCGCCAGACGAGATGCCGAGTGGATGGGAGAAGTATACAAACGGCTTGGTCTTACAGTGAGCTTCTTACAAAATACCATGAATAATGACCACCGCAGAGATGCCTATTATGCTGATATCACGTATGGGACCAATACCGAATACGGGTTTGATTATCTGCGGGATAATATGTCGTTGACAGCCGAGGAGCAAGTCCAGCGCGGACATGCCTATGCCATCGTTGACGAAGTTGATAGTGTCCTCATAGACGAAGCCAGAACTCCGCTGATTATTTCTGGTGCGGTAGATGCTCCGGTAGATGACACCTTCCGGCAACTGCGTCCGCTCATACAAAATTTAGTAAAAAAACAGAATATCCTTGTATCAAACTTGGTCCGTGATGCAGAATCTCTGCTTAAGGATGACAAGGATTCAGAAGCGGGATTGAAATTATTACAAGCCCGACGCGGTATGCCAAAACATCGCCGACTGATGAAAATGTTCCAGGAAACCGGGATGATAAAACTAGCGCATAATGTCGAGTCTGCATATATCCGGGATAAGATTATGCACGAAGTTGATGAGGATTTATACTTTAGTGTCGAAGAGAAGTCTCATGTTATGGATATTACGGAAAAAGGACGAAATTTTCTTGCCCCGGACAATCCGGAAACATTTGTCATCCCTGACTTGGGCGAAATGCTAAACGATATTGATAGCAGAGATGATTTATTGCCCATCCAAATTGCACAGGAAAAAGAGAAAGCACATCAACTCCATGCGGAACGAAGTGGTAAAATTCACAATTTGAATCAACTGCTTCGGGCATTTTCATTGTATGAAAAAGATGTCGATTATGTGGTGCAGAATAACAAAGTGATGATCGTGGATGAATTTACCGGGCGTGTTTTACCCGGCAGACGATATAGTGAGGGCTTGCATCAGGCGCTGGAGGCAAAGGAAAATGTTACCATCGAGCGTGAAACACAGACAATTGCAACAATTACGATTCAGAATTATTTCCGCCTTTACGATAAACTCTCAGGGATGACCGGAACGGCAGAGACTGAAGCAGAAGAATTTGGTGCCATTTATAACCTTGATGTTACGGTAATTCCGACACACAGCCAAATTGTACGTGATGACCGAAATGATTTAGTGTATAAAACCAAACGAGAAAAATACAACGCCGTGATTGAAGAATTGTCATCGTGCTACCTGAAAAAACAACCGGTGTTGGTCGGGACGATTTCCGTGGAAATTTCTGAGTTACTTTCACGAATGCTAAAACGAAAAGGAATTCCGCACAACGTTTTGAATGCTAAACAGCATCAGCGGGAAGCCGAAATTGTCACCCGTGCCGGACAGCCGGGCTCAATCACGATTGCGACAAACATGGCCGGACGTGGAACGGATATCAAGTTGGGTGACGGGGTCACGGACATAGGCGGACTGCATATCCTTGGAACGGAACGGCATGAATCCCGCCGGATTGACCTTCAGCTGCGGGGACGGTCAGGACGACAGGGAGACCCGGGCTCGACACAGTTTTATCTGTCTTTGGAAGATGATTTAATGCGCCTGTTTAACAGTGAACGGGTCGCGGCAATTATGGAAAAAATGGGTGTGGAAGAAGGGGAAGTTATCACAGCAAAAATGGTGACCCGCGCTATCAGTAATGCTCAGAAAAAAGTGGAACAGCGAAACTACGGCATCCGAAAACACTTGCTCGAATACGACGATGTCATGAATCAACAGCGACAGGTTGTGTACGATTTGCGTAATCAGGGTCTCCATGGAGAAAATATCCGGGAGACGGTCATGGAATTTATCGAAGACTTTGTCGAAGATGAAACCGCCGCATTGCAGGAGCAGCGATCTGACGAGTGGGACTGGGAGAATCTGAAGTACATTTTTTCTTCGCATCTGTTGGTTAATATTGAGCAAGACAGTATATCAAGTTCATCGGATTTATCGGAAATATCCCTCGATGATTTAAAAGATTTCATCCTAAAACAGGCAAAAGAAGTTTACGCTGCCAGAGAATTGCTGATGCCTGAAGAGGTGATGCGCGGATTTGAGCGATTCATTATTTTGCGCACCATTGATGAAAAATGGAAAGACCATCTGTATGGGATGGATCAAATCCGTGAGGGAATCAATTTGCGTGCGTATGGTCAAAAAAATCCGTTGTTGGAGTATAAGTCCGAAGGATTTCAGTTGTTTCAGGAAATGATGGCGGATTTAAACCGAACGACGGTTCAACGATTATTACGTACCCAATTACAAGGAATGGAACAAGCTCCTCAGATACAAACACGCCAGGTTCACAACGTCAGGACGCAGCATGATGACACTACCGGTATGGGATTTGCCGCCGCACCGGAGGGAGGACAGGCAAACCGTCCGCAGCAGGCTACAAGAACCCCGGTACATGTTGAAAAAAAATACGGACGGAATGAAATAATTACCGTCGTCAGTCCCAGCGGAAAAAAAGAAGAGATTAAATATAAAAAACTTCCTCAATATATCAATCGGGGGTATAAGCAAGCATAAATAGTGAGGAGTGAGGTACTGACTACCGAAGCTAAGTTATGAAAATTGGACGAATTACATTTTATGTTTTACATGTATTTAGTGTAATTTTGCGGGCTTTTTAAAGACAGTATTTGCCGCGGTGGTGGAATTGGTAGACACGCCAGATTTAGGATCTGGTGCTTTCGGGCGTGAAGGTTCGAGTCCTTTCCGCGGTACTGAACTTTAACCGGTCACTTATTTCGGGGGGCTTTTGATATGATCAATAAAGTATGATCGCCTGTAAAACCAGGGCCGGAACCGGATAGGATTGTCAATTAAAAGCAGGCTGATTGTTTAAACCAAAAAAGGAAACCAACTCTTAAGCAAAAACACTAAACAAAAAATAATCAAACTATTCCTTGACCTTAGTATAAGAGATAGTGGGGGTTAGCCAGATTATTTCTTCTCGTATTTTCACATCATCAGCTCTATTATACAAGACGTTATCCTTTTCCTAATATTACAATATCTGCAAACAGGAATGATATTATCGGCAGGACCCAATATAGAATCCCAGACAATATTCCCAATGACAGTTGTTTGGTATCCAATAATTTTGATTCTTTCAATTTTTGAATACCCAAAACAAACAGTAGCAAGAAAACGATACTACTTACCATTCCGGGGGAATATTCAATGAAAATAATTGAGAACATGGTGTGATTTAGAAAGTTAAAAAATCCCCAGATTAAAATTCCTAAACCAAGTGGAAGAAATTTCAGTTTATTCATAGTATAGAGAAAACAACCCAGCAACAGGTAAAAGGTGAAATAGTAATTATGAATCAGCCAAAGTTCTGTATCATAAATAGGTATCCCCCATCTGATTTTCACCCACCCGGGGAACCCAAACATTCCTTCTTCAATAAGATGAAAGGATATGTAAAATAGGATGCTTATCATCGGTAAATATTTGAACTGAATTTTATTAATCATTAATCTGGCTTCCGTTCGAGTGTGGGATGGACGGGCGCTTCGCGCCGGCCAGCCCAGACTGGCACAGCTCCATCAGTAAATATACGGCTCGAGAGCCGTGATATTACATTTTTGTTCGTTGATTGTGTGTGTGGAATTACAGCCCGAAGAGTTTTAAGCGCTGTGTGATATGTTCGTAAGCTCTAGCTGATAATTCATGAAGCAATTTACCAACTGCAAATACGATTAGGCAATAAATATAATCTCATACCATCGAACTGATTTTTACTCAAATTATAAATCATAACACTTTCCTCCGACACCTGTTATCGGCGGCTAATGATTATTATCCAAACAACATTGTAATAAACAATGATCTTTTGAGTTATCGGGATAATTGGTCCCCAAATATCAGCTAAGCCCTGCCCAATCTGGACACCAACAACCAAAGCCAGTCCCAGACTTATAAAACCGGCAAGCATTTTAGCTTTAAGTTCCAAAAAAGCAACTACAAGGGCGGTGATAAAAAGTGGAATCGCCCAAAGCCAGACTCCGGTCATGTGAAGATCAGACAGTATGTCATCGGGGGCGATCCCGATAATTACCATGCCGGCGGCTGAAATTGAACCGATAATTTTCACAGCGTATTTAAAATAAGGAGTTCCGTTAATGGTTTTTGCCAGTCCATTATAAAAGGCAAATAAACTGATCCCGAAGAAAGTCAGCGCTGAATTGAATAAGATCATCGATACAGTATTGCTGTCCCCGGAGTAAGAAACGGTCCGCCCCAAATCGCTGAACATATTAAGCCAGAATGTGTAGCCGAGCGCCTGATCGTCCCAAGCAGTCCCGCCTTGATAAAATAACATAGCAACAGCAGATACAACCACAAATTGCAACGCTCCGACCGCACCGGTAAGAAGTAGTTTTTGTTTAGTTATTGCCATCGTTCAATTCCTCCAGTAAATTAACTAATTCGCGATAAATAATTGTTGCGGTCTTAGGTCCCATGGAGTTTTCCTCACCGTAGGGAGAATCATGATCGTGATAGAGGTAAGGATGTTTTGTATCCCATTCACTTTTGGGGATGATGTAGCCGATCTCATCATTTGCCAAACCTAATACAAATTTAAATTTACCGGTCATCAAGTCACGCAGCGGAGGGACTTCTTGAGGAGACAGTTCAAAATCCTGGCCGAGCGGTGCTTCAATGCCGCCGTTCACCATTTCAGGATAAATTTCACCGGGGACAGAGATAAAACTTGCCGGTCCGATCCTAAAAGCTGCTACTTCAGATACGGTTTTCATCCAGCCCGTCATTGAACGGTCTATCACACCAAGAAAGAATCCCAACCGGAATTTCCAATTATCCACAGGCAGACAAACGGTTTTAGATATCAGATCGATCTTTCCCTCGTTGATAGTCATATTTTCATTACTTCTAACGGATTCCAGAACCAACTTAGCTATTTGATATCCCTGTGCGCGGGTTTTAGCGTAAGTCGCTCCCGAATAGATGGTTTTGTTCAGCGGATCCGGGATCGGGAAATTTGGTCTGGTTGTCATCAATCCGCCGATCGCCCCATTGATGTAAACCGCCGTCCCGCCAATTCCGGGGATAATCGTGTTATCACCGTCTCGTATTCCTTTCTCGACACCTTCACGGACATAATGCGGAAAGTCAGAGCTAATAAGCAGGTTGTCACTCCATAGCGTTTCGGCATGATTTGCCCAGGATATTAATGTCCCCAGCGTCGTATCTGTTTCAGCATCAATAGCATGGATGATCCGCACTCCGGGGTCGGACACGATCGGTTTGCGTGAATCCTGAACTAAGTGAGCTGCACCAGTGAGGTCTTGCGAAAAACTAAGACTAGCAGGACGCATTTTATTAACCGCATTCGTTATCGCTGTGACCGTTCGCTCTTTCACATAGTTTAGATATTTGCTGTCCACACCGCTTTTAAAAATACTGCCACCCCAAACTCCCAACAGATCCGGTGCTTCATGATCGTGTGAACTGCAGATGACGGTATAATCAATTTCTAAATCTTTTGGCAGGGATTCACGAACATCAATGGCATCTTCGTAGAAAAACCCGATCGCGTCCAAACCAATGATCGCTATGCGGGTCTCTCCGTTATCAATAACCATAGCACGGGACCAAAGATCGTCATGGATCCCGGCAGCCGGCCGGCTTTGATGAAAACCGGCGATCCAAACCGGATCAAAACGGCAATTATCATTGTTATCTTGGTAAGTATCACCATCATCCGGGTTGTATTTTGCATCGCCGTTTGCATCAATCCAGGTGTCGATAATTTCAGGGTTTATTGTTAAGGCAGAAAATCCGACTTTGAACGGACGATCAAAATCATTAGAAAGAACGACAGATAATAGAGACAAGAATAAAAGGTGTTTGGGGAGGCATTGTTTCATGAATATGTCTTAAATTATTAAAAGATATTAATGCTTATATTAAAGTCAATACAATGGAATTATCATGAAAACATCAACGTGGAAAGCGTTAGCTTTATTTGGAATTATTGGAATAACCATTTTACTGTTTCATAAACCGATCCAAATCGTAAATGCGGTAACACTATTGCCCGCGGAAGATTTCGGATTATCGCTTTCTTTCTGGCGCATCCTGTTTGAACCGATTGTCGGTCCGATGCTGTTCTATTTGCGGGCAGGAAACCCGGTAGAGGAGTTTTTTGTTCTTTTTATTTGGATTATTATTGGAATGTTCATTTGGATATTATCTCGACAAAGCATAGGGAAATCACTTTGGAGAAGAAGCCTTAAATGGCTGTCAAGAGTTCCGATCATTTTCAGTGTATGGCTGGCAGTGTTATTGATAATGATTTTCGCACCACTTCCGAATAACCGAATTGTGAATAATAATCCGAATACAATTTTGCTGGGGACCCACAGCCACACTCACTACAGCCACGATGGATTGATAAGCCAGAAGGATATGAAAGACTGGCATGAAAAGAACGGATTTGATGCGTTTTTTATTACCGATCATAATCATCATGAACAAACACTCGATTTTATCAATCAGCAGCGCCGGGGCGTAGTAACTGCTAAACCAATGATATTATGCGGTGAAGAATTCTCCGGAAGTAATCATATATTATTATTGGGATTTGAGCACAATACGATCACTGAAGGGTTCACAGACCAGGAAGCGATCGATGCTATTCACGCTCAGGATGGGTCCGCGATTGTCGCTCATTGGTTTGAAGGGGAAAGGAATTCTATTCAACATTATATTGATAAAGATGTGGATGGATTTGAAGTTGCCAATCAAAATGATGTATTCTATCCTGAAAGGATACATACGGATATTGTTCAGAGTTGCCAGGAAAATGATTTACTGATGATCGGATCGTCTGATTATCACGGCTATGGCGCAACCTGTTTTACCTGGAATGCGTTAAATATTCCGAGATGGAATTCGATGGATCACATAGGGAAAACGCAGTCGATCATGAATATTTTCAAAGAACATGATCAGAGTAAAATACAAGTATTAATCTATCGCGATCGGTCACCGGTCCCGCCTGGCAGATTGAGTGTAAGCCCGATATACGTCTTTTTTAACTATTTTCGGGGTTTGACGTTTACTCAACTTATATCGTGGCTGATTTGGAGTTTATTAATTATTAAACTGCTAAAGACACGAGAAAACTGTAAACTGTGCATTCACATGAAAAAACGCGCTTTATCTAAAACAGGTTTGACAGGACTGGTCAGTTCTTTTGTTTCGATTGTATATGGCCTGATTCTGTTGGGAAAAGTTGAAGGATTGGCCGCTTACAACGATATCCATCAAGAATACGGAGTGCCATTTACCGTTATCGGAGTATCACTTTTTATTTATAGCCTAGTTTTGATTTTCATTGTAAAAACAGTCAATAGACGATGAAGACTATTTTTATGGGCTCTTCAGGGTTTAGTGTGGAAAACGGAGTTTATCGATCAGCTATAGGATAAATTATCTGTCAAACAAAAAGAGAACGTAGATGCTGTAAGCATAGATTTTTTGAAAGCATATATTAACGGTGCAGAGAAGCATGCTCCTTGAACCTCTATTGTCCACGATAAATTTCACATAATGAAGTATATGAATAAGGCATTGGATAGGAAGACTCTACACAGTCTCCTTTTCGCTATTAAGCTACGGACGACTTTTACAATATAGGCGTGTATTGCCGGATGGTTAGTTGCTGAGGATTCACTGTAACAGACAGAGCAACAGGATAGGGATGACTTTCTATAAAATTCAAATTCTCACCGTTTAAATAAATATAAACGCCCTGAAAATGATTAAGGAGGAGGTCCAGTTGTTTGTCAAACGAAAATGTTTTTTGATCTCCGGTAATCAATCTGATTGATTCAAGCGCAAGTGTATCTTGCCGAACTTGAAATCCGATGGGTTGTTTACAGGTGATTTTAATCGAAAAGGGTGGTTCAATGTTCAGAACTTGAGTTTGAGTACTTAACGACGTGTAATTTTCTAGCAGTTGGTCTTGAGTAGTTATATCATGACCCAACGTATTGGTTCTTCCTCCGAGTTGTTCGGTAGGATCCAAGGTTATTTTTCGAATGATAATTATAGAAAAAATAAAAATTAGTAGAAGCACACTTCCTTTGATAAGGTTTGCTCGTGTATTCGTTGGCGTACTGGGTGTTATGGTTTTTGAAGGTTCAGGTTCAGAATCCAACAGATCTGTTTTCGGCTTTGGTTCCGGAGTTTTTCCATTTTTTTTATCAAGGTATTGCTCTAGATTTGTAATGACTTTTTCAGGATTTCCGCCGATCTCTTTTACATAGGCTTTCAGAAACAATCGGATGTACGGAAGGGGAAGGACATCAAATTGACCAGCTTCTAATGCCTTGAGAAAAGACAAAGCAATTTTTGTCCTGTTGTGAATCTCCGCAAGGTCAATACCTTGTTGCTCGCGGAGTGTCTTCAGTTCTTCGTAAAATGTGCTCATAGCTAAACAGAAGTTAATGGATGAAACAATTGGAATTCAATGATTTATCTCTAATATGTGTTATTTTTTGAAATATCTATTTTGATTTTGCAAATAACGAACAAGATTGTATTTAAATACTCAGATGATATGCCATTAAAACAAATCATATCCATCTTGATGGTTTCCGTTTGAAAAATCATCAATATCTCTTATTTTTTCCTATGAATAAAATCAACTTATTGCAGTCTGTACCTCTGTTTTCGGATTTGAGTGATTCATCTCTGAGTATGATTTCTCAAGAAATGATCCTTCGATCCTATACAAAAGAGCAAATGATTCTGGTAGAAGATAATCCGGGAGAAACTTTTTTTATTGTGGCACAAGGCAGCGTAAAAGTCACACGAACGAGCGAAGATGGTCGTGAAGTCATCCTGACAATGTTAGGCGCAGGTGATTTTTTTGGTGAAATGTCATTACTGGATGGAAAAACCCGTTCAGCAAATGTTGTTGCACTGGAAGCCACCGAAACACTGACATTGTCTCGCCGTGATTTTTTATCCATCTTGGAGACGTATCCAAAAATCGCTATCCATTTATTGGAAGAATTAACCACACGAATTCGCTGGAGCGATCGCCAGATCGAAAGTTTATCTCTTAGTGGAGCTGAAAAACGCATTGCGATTGCACTGATTCGACTTGCAGAAGAATTAGGAACAATACGTCAGGGGGCTGTCACGGTTCAAAACCTCCCATACCAACAAGATATTGCTAATATGGCGGGGACGTCCAGAGAAACAGTCTCACGGGTTTTGAAACTATTAGAAGAACAAAATTACATTCAGCGGCATGGCAGAACATTAGTGATTAACCAATTCGTTGAATTTTCTAGAATGTTTGCCTAGTTACACGCGGAATAAATCTTATGCGTTTAGATCCTGACTCTATCCGAAATAATCATCATCGGGTCATCTCGAAAGCAATCACTCATATTGAGAATAGTAATGATCTAATTCAGGATATTCTCATCGATCTCCACCCCGATACATTGAATGCAGTTCGGATTGGCATTACCGGTCCTCCCGGAGCAGGGAAAAGTACTTTAGTTAATCATCTGATTTCTGACTTTGTCCTTCAAGGTAAATCTGTCGGTGTGGTGGCTGTGGATCCAACAAGCCCGTTTACAGGAGGTGCATTGCTGGGAGATCGAGTTCGAATGAATCGCCATTTGTGGGATGAAAATGTGTTCATTCGCAGTATGGGTTCTCATGGTGATTTAGGCGGACTTGCCAGAAAAACTCAGGATGTAGGCGACTTACTTGCGGCAAGCGGAAAAGAGATTATCATTTATGAAACGGTCGGGGTTGGACAAGGTGAACATGATATCGCAAAAGCTGCAGATATTACAGTCGTTGTATTGGTCCCGGAATCGGGGGACGAAATTCAGCTCATGAAAGCAGGGTTGATTGAAATTGCGGACTTTTTTGTGATTAACAAATCAGATAGGGGTGGCGCTGGCCGATTATCACAAATGCTGCGAGTCATGCTTCATAATTTCTCACAGTCAAGACGATTAGAACCTCCTGTGATGAACACGGTCGCGAGTAAAGGAGAAGGAGTTCTTGAGTTTAAGAATAATCTGTTAATCCATCTTGAGCGAATGAAAGAAAATGGATATCTTCACAGAAAACGACTTGAAAGACATCGTCGGCGGGTAATAGAATTAGTCCAACATCAGTTGTTGGATGAGTTTTGGACATCTCAAAGAATGAAAGAATTTTCGGGATATACTGAGACTGAAGAATCCATAGAAACATCTCCTTTTGTAATTGCTAAAGAGTTGTTAAAGGTACAATAATCATGACTCAAAAAGAACGAAACGCTATGCCTTTCTTAGACCATCTTGAAGAGTTCAGATGGCGATTGATCAAATCAGTCTCTGCCATTTTAATTGGTGCTGTTATTACTTTCCTTTTTGTAAATGAAATCATTGAATTACTCATACGGCCCACCACAAAAATTAATAACCAGTTGGATTTACAGGTGCTACGCGTACAAGGAATGTTTCTGGTGAAATGGGGGTTGGCCATTGTTGGTGGTGTCATCATGGCTATTCCGGTGTTAACATACCAGATGTGGTCCTTTGTAGCACCGGGGCTTCATACCAAAGAAAAGAAATATGGATTTCCATTGGTTGTTTTCACATTCTTATCTTTTTTAGTTGGTGTGCTATTTGCGTATTTCATCTTGATTCCGTTTTCACTGAACTTTTTTACGTCCATGGGATACGGTGACATTCAGAACAATATATCGATTAACTATTATTTCAGTTTTATCACCTGGCTGATGTTGGGGGCTGGGCTCATCTTTGAGCTGCCGGTTCTCTCGTTCATGCTTTCAATAATTGGTGTACTAACACCAAAATTCATGCGCCATTATCGCCGGCATTCAATTGTGTTCATCATGGTATTGTCTGCGTTTATCACACCACCGGATCCGGTTTCTCTCATCGTCATGACGATCCCACTGATTATTCTGTACGAAATCAGTATAGGTGTATCTTGGATTGCTGTACGAAATAAAACATAACGCTCAGACGGCATTTATTTTTCAGCACAGAGATTACAAACTTTCCCCAACCGTGTGCATGGCATGAGAGGAATTGATGTACCGCAAAATTAGGCGGCTTCTTAACGGTTTTAAATTGGATTATAGATTAATTTACTCGTAACTTTCTTGACTTTTTTGGACACAAAATTAATGATTAAAAGCATGACAGGATATGGTCGATGTACGGCTGTAAAAAAATCGACACAAGTCACACTGAGAATTCGATCGGTAAATTCACGGTTTCTGGATTTGAAAGTTCGTGGGATTGAACTGGATCCTGAGTTGGATATGAAAATTCGTGAAACCGTTACTCACAAGCTGAAACGGGGAAGTATTCATCTACATATTGATGCGGGAAACAGCTCCAATAAGGAATCATTGGTTTTCAATCGAGCTAGGTTTGAGACCATTGAGAAGAGCTTGTTGCACATTCAAAAAGAATATGGGCGTCACATTGATATGAGCGATATCGTATCATTAAAAGATATTTTCACAGAAAATAACGCAGGGACTATGGATACTTCCATCGTTCTAACAGCCTTGGATAAGGCATTGAAACAAACTCAGGAAATGCGTGTGACAGAGGGAGAAAAGCTCCAAAAAGATATGATGGAGAGGTGTTCCATCTTGGAGGATATACTTCATAAACTTGAAATTGGAATGCGCGACTCCGCTCATGAGCGAAAAGTATCCTACAGTGAAAAAATACAAGAGTTAATAGGGGCAACTCAGTTAGATGAGAATCGATTAATGCAAGAATTAGCCATTTTGGCTGAACGGGCAGATGTTACAGAAGAAATTGTTCGCAGTCGAAGTCATATCGAACAATTCCAGTCATTCTTACACAGTGAGGAGCCCGTTGGAAAACGACTGAATTTCCTTTTACAGGAAATGTCCAGGGAAGTAAATACCATCGGATCAAAAAATGTAAACTCCAAAATAACCGGGTTTGTTATTGAGTTGAAAAGTGAAGTTGAAAAACTTCGTGAACAAGTGCAAAACGTATTGTGAGCAAGAACCTCATCGCAATCTCTGCTCCGTCCGGTACGGGCAAAACAACGCTTTGCCGTTCATTACAGAAGCTGGATGCTTCTTTGAACTTTTCTGTTTCATGCACGACCCGACCGAAACGGCAGTATGAAAAAGAGGGCTTTGATTATTCATTTATCTCAGAGGAAGATTTTAGAAATAAAATAACCCTTCATGAATTTATTGAATATGAAGAAGTGCACGGATATTTGTACGGGACGTTAAAAAGCAGTTTGGATGATGCGATTAAGCATGATCAATTATTACTGCTGGAAGTTGATGTGCGTGGTGCAATGACAATCAAAGCGTTGTATCCGGAACATTCGCTCTCCGTATTTATATTACCACCAAGTCTGGGAGATTTACAGAAACGCCTGGAATCACGCGGGACGGACTCTGAGAAAAGGATCCAAAAACGTTTGGAACGTTTGGAACTAGAAATGGGATATAAAGAACGGTTCGATTATTCAATTATTAACGACGAAATAGAAATAGCAACAATAGAATTACACCAACTTATTAATAAAGTAAGCAAAGGAGAAATCAATGGGACTTGAACCCTTATCCATTCGCCAAATGGAATCTCAAACAGAGGATGTGTTTGAAGCCGTAACTGTGATGGCTCAGCGAGCCCGACAGGTCATGCAGGACAGATTCTTGGATCAAGCCATGAAAGAAGGGCTTGAAAGTGAATACGAAGTCTATGATGAAGTTGAGGAACTGACCCCCGAGAACTATGAAGAAAAGGACAAAGTAACAACAGTAGCTTCAGACGAGTTTATGACTGGTGATTTAGTCTGGAAAAACGCATTAGAAGAAGAGTAGTACCGGTACAATGAGTTCGGAATCATCTGAAGATTTATTTCGGTACTTAGAACAAACCCGAGAATTGTTTGGGGATGAATTGTATCACCGTCCACCGGATGCATTTGTTTCAGACTCCGGTGATCAGTCTTCTAAATCGGATCAATATACCTCAGCAGATTTAGACAAATATCGAGAAGAAATCCAATCATGCCAAAAGTGTTTACTGGGTGAAACACGACAGAAATTTGTGTTTGGAGTTGGAGATCCGCATGCAAACCTGATGCTAATTGGAGAAGCCCCCGGTGCAGAAGAAGATAAATTAGGAGAACCATTTGTCGGACGTGCGGGAAAACTACTTGATAAAATTCTTGCAGCGATAGATCGAAGTCGCGAAAAAGATGTCTTTATTTGTAATGTGCTAAAATGCCGCCCTCCAAAAAATAGAGATCCATTGCCGTCAGAAGTGGAGTTATGCGAATCCTATCTTATCCATCAAATACATTTGATAAAGCCAAAATTAATTGTAGCTTTAGGACGTGTCGCAGGAAAAACTTTATTAAAAGTAGAAGAACCCTTAAAAGCTATGCGTGGAAAACTACATGATTATCATGGTACTCCGTTCATCGTGACGTACCATCCGGCGGCTTTATTAAGAAATTCCGGGTTTAAACCTCCCACTTGGGAAGATTTTAAGTGGATTCGTTCTATTCTTGAAGGAGAACAATAGCTATGGCTGATAGTCGTCAATCTCATTCGTTAAATGTACAACCTCAATCTATAGATGCTGAACAAGCAGTTTTGGGGTCTATGCTTTCTAACAAAGAAGCCGTTGCTCGAGTATTGCAATGGATTACGGCTGAACATTTTTATAAAGATGCCCACAGTCGAATATTTTCCATGATGATAAAATTGTTCAACGAGAGTGAGCCGGTAGATACAATCTCTGTCATTGATCGCTTAAAAAAGAATAAAGATTTAGAAACAGTAGGGGGAGCGTATTACATCACGGGGCTTGTTGAATCCGTCCCGACCGCCAGCAATGTAGAAAGTTATGCAAAGATTGTTCTTGAAAAAGCCCTCTTGCGAAAATTAATTCAACTGGCACATGATGTGTCTAAAGAAGCCTATGACGATCGTCAAGGTGTTGACGATATTTTGGATAAAGCTGAACGCTCTATTTTCAATATTACACAAAACCGATTAAAAGGCGGCTTTCGTCATATTGATTCTATTCTGCATGAATCGTTCGAGCAACTGGATAAAATCAGCGCGAAAAAGGGCTCGGTCATTGGTGTACCTTCCGGGCTGGTCGATCTAGATGATAAAACAGCAGGTTTTCACGACGGAGATTTAATCATAGTCGCCGGTCGTCCGGGGATGGGAAAAACAGCACTGGCATTAACCATGGCAAGAAATGCTGCCGTTGATCATAATTATGGTGTGGGTATTTTCAGCTTGGAAATGGCAAATCATCAGTTAGCCATGAGACTATTATGTGCTGAAGCACGTGTGGACAGTCATGCTGTTCGGACAGGAAATTTAGCAAAAGATAAATGGAAAAACCTTAGCCTTCATGTTGGTGCCTTGGCGGAATCGTCCATATATTTAGACGATACACCCGCAATTACGGTTCTGGAGCTCCGTGCGAAAGCACGTCGTTTAATGGCAGAACACGATAATGTTAAAATGATTGTTGTGGATTATTTACAGCTCATGCAGGGACCGAAAGGCGTCGAAAGCAGGCAACAGGAAATCTCAGTTATCACCCGTTCGTTGAAAGCATTGGCTAAGGATTTAAGTATTCCCATCGTCGCTTTGAGTCAGCTTTCCCGTGCAGTGGAAAACCGCGTAGATAAACGCCCTCAACTATCTGACCTTCGTGAAAGCGGCGCAATCGAACAAGATGCTGATGTTGTAGTATTTTTATACCGTCCTTGGGTTTATTCTCAAGAAGATGACGATCTCGGGAAAGCTCAAATCATCATTGCCAAACAGAGAAATGGTCCCACAGGTAATGTGGATGTTACCTTCTTTGATAGTTATGCTCGTTTTGAGAATATATCTATTTATGATGATTCAGAAACATCAACTCCTTTTTAATGCCAAACCCACTGTCGAAACTTATTCCCCATTTGGTCGGGGAATACCCCCGCTCATTTCTAAATCTTTTCGACAAGATTGTAACGATCAGCGATCAAAATCACGATGAACTAAAAAAAACAATTTGGTCTGCTTTTGCCTTAGCAAGCACACACCATGAAGGACAAAAACGCCGCTCCGGGAAATCTTATTTTGAAGAACATTGCCTTGAAGTAGCGAATATTCTTGCAAGCTGGAAAATGGATCACATCACTGTTATGGGGGGGTTGCTTCATGACGTGATTGAAGATACAGATATTACATATATAGATTTAGAGAAACAATTTGGTACCGATATTGCGAAATTAGTAGATGGTGTGACAAAACTAGGTGGGATTGATTTCTCCAGCCGCAAGGAAAAGCAAGCGGGGAATTTTATGAAACTCCTCTTGTCGGTTGCGAAAGACTTACGGGTTATTATTATTAAATTTGCTGATCGATTGCATAACATGAGCACAATCAAGTATATGCCAAAAATTAAACAGCATCGTATTGCGATAGAAACAAGAGATGTGTATGTCCCACTTGCACATCGATTGGGAATGGCTTCGGTCAAATGGCAATTGGAAGATCTTGTCCTGACAACACTAAATCCTGTTGTCTTCAAAGAGATTGATACAAAATTAAAAGCTACTAATCGGCAACGAAAAAAATATATTAACGGAATTATTTCTCCCGTGACGGAAGAGTTATCCGGGTATGACATTACTGCTGATATCTCCGGAAGACCAAAATCTCATGCATCCATCTATGGGAAAATGGTGAAACGGGGAAAAACTTTTGAAGAAATTTATGATTTGTATGCCATACGAATTATCGTTGATAAAATAGAACAGTGCTATTTAACACTGGGGATAATTCATAATCTGTATTCTCCTATTCAGGAAAGATTTAAGGATTTTATCGCCTCTCCAAAGTCCAATGGATATCAATCTATTCACACCACAGTTGTCGGACGTGACGGGCATATGGTTGAGATACAAATTCGCACGCAAGAGATGGAGCAAACTGCCGAGATTGGTGTCGCCGCGCATTGGAGATATAAAGAAGGGAAGACAACATCGCGCGACTTAGATGCAAATGTCAAATGGTTAAGAGAGCTTGTCACAATGCTGCAGGATGAGTCCTCAGATCCGAATGAATTCATGCACCTTCTTAAAATTGATTTGTTTGATAATGAAATATTTGTCTTTTCACCCAAAGGAGATTTAAGCCAATTACCGGTAAATGCCACTCCCTTAGATTTTGCGTTCCAGATTCATACTCAGGTCGGGATGCATTGTATGGGCGCAAAGATTAATCATAAAGTAGTACCGTTAAATACCGTTCTAAAAAATGGAGACGTGGTCGAAATTATTACCAGTAAAAACCAAAACCCAAGTTTTGGTTGGCTAAAGTTAGCCGTTACAACAAAAGCAAGAAACCATATAAATCGCTATCTTCGAAAAATTCGCCAAGAAGAAAGTTATAAGCTTGGCGTAGAGATTTTACAGAAAACGTTGCGACGATTAAAATCCTACGAAATGCTGAAAGAGATTAAGGAGTCTTTCCATAAGTTCGGACTAAACTCTACAGATGCACTGATGGCAGCTATCGGTAATGGGAATTTAACCGTCAGAGATATTTTCAAAAAACTTCGTCCGACAGAAGACCCTGAATTGCCAATTGCTGAAGATGAAGACCAAAACAGTTTTTTTGATTTTGCCAGATCATCATCGAAAGGGATTAAACTTCAAGGGATTACAGATTTAATGGTAAACTTTGGCAAGTGTTGTAATCCGATTCCGGGAGACGATATGATTGGCTTTGTGACTCGCGGACGGGGAATTACAGTTCACAGAACTTCATGCAATAGTTTGCCGTTGTTAAGCGAAGAGTCTGATCGATTAATTCCCGTAGAGTGGGATGTTAGTAAAAAAGATCTTTTCAGTGTGTTAATCAGAGTCGTGGGTGGAGAACGCAAAGGAATATTAAAAGATGTGACAGAATGTATTTCTGCCGAGAAAATGAATATTAAAAGTGTAGACATGAAGGTGCACGACAATATCGCCATCGGAAATATTATCGTTCAGGTGAATAATCTCCGGCAATTAGATCGACTCGTTAAGAAACTCACGAAGATACGAGGAATTGATTACGTTGAACGAGTCGGCCGTTAATGGGTAGAATTCTTGGAATTGACCACGGTGATACGCGCTGTGGTCTAGCGTTGTCAGACCCTCTTCACATTATCGCATCACCTTTCACAACTTTACGTGTACAATCTGAAAAACAGATCATAGAGGATATTAAAAAAGTGATTATTAAAAATGATGTAGAATCCGCTGTTGTTGGACTTCCTATCGGGATGAAAGGACAGGAGACGAAACAAACAAAACATGTTCGGGCATTTGCTCAGTCCCTGCAGAATGAAGGAATTATAGTATATTTAGAAGATGAACGACTCACATCTGTCAGTGCAAAGCGATCTCTGATAGAGCAAAATATCCGTACCGGGCAAAACAAGCATCGAGTTGATCAGACTGCCGCGGCCATTTTGTTGCAGCAATTCTTGGACAAAGCCATTTAATTTAAGATTGAAGAATTAAGATTGAAGATTGAGAGTAATGAAAATGCTCAAACACCGTATCTAACTTGAACATTCAACAAATAACTAAATGGAAATTAGCAATTCTGACAGGAGTGTTAGTTGGACTCTCTTATCCACCTTTACATTTAGGATTTTTCGTGTGGATAGGATTTATCCCGCTCATTCATGTTCTTTTGAATTCGAAAGTTAGTTCAGCCGCAAAATACGGGTTCTTATCGTCCATCACCGCGAATTTTATTTCTCTTTATTGGATTGGTTTTAATAGTGGCGCAGGATTTTGGGTTGTGTTTGCATCCTTAGTGGCTGCCGTATTGTATTTAGGAGTATTTTGGGCAGGGATGAGTGCACTCCTCGCGCGTTTTCATCTTAAGACAGGTAAAGGAATAATTCTGATTCCCTTTTTATGGGTAGCCATGGAATGGCTGAGAAGCATGGGGAGTCTTGGATTTCCGTGGATTACTCTTGCTCTAACTCAAACTCAATTTTTGCCGTTGATTCAACTTGCAGAGATTACCGGAACCTATGGTGTCTCTTTTTGGATAATGATGCTGAATATAGGTGGCTATTTAACCCTGACATCAAAACAGCGGATGAAACCGGCTATCTTAACATTCGGATTATTTTGGATTATATGGATTTCCGGAGTCTTGCGGATATCCGATTTTGACGTGAAACAGAATGAAAAAGACTTTACTGTTTCTGTTGTGCAGCCAAATATTGATCCGAATGAAAAATGGGAGAGAGAGCATCGGCTTGAAACATTTTCCACGATGCATTCTTTGCTTGATACGGCACTGATAGACACCCCGAATCTTGTCCTCTGGCCGGAAACTGCTCTTCCTGCCTATTTAAGATTATCCTGGACTGCGCGAAAACCACTGCTAAAGCGCCTAAAACTATATGGCGTTCCTTTACTGTCCGGTACCATGGATGTCAAACGAGATTCTATTGGAGAGAGACGGTATTATAATGCAAGTATTTTACTCAACTCAGATGGCACCCACAAAATGTATTACAAAGTTCAGCTTGTGCCGTTTGCGGAATACATTCCGTTATCGGGACAATTTCCATCACTAAAAAAATTGAACTTCGGACAAGGAAACTTTAATCACGGAGATGAATTTACTGTGTTTGAGGTGGACTCTGTATTCTTTTCCAATGTAATTTGTTACGAATCGAGTCTTCCTCAGTTGGTAAGAAAGTTTGTAAAAAAAGGCGCAAGGTTGATGACCATTCAGGCAAATGACGGGTGGCTGGGAAATACATCAGGACCCTATCAGCATTTTGAATTGGCAAGATTGAGAGCTGTGGAAAACAGAGTGCCGGTGATACGTAGTGCGAATACAGGTATTTCAGGTATTATCCTATCATCAGGCCGGGTGAAAAACAAAATCCCGGTGTATGGACGTACGGTGATAACAGAGACAATATCTATTCCGGAAGGTCCAAGCTTTTATGCGGTAAACGGTGATAAATTCGCAATGCTTTCTGTGATTATCTCACTTCTGATGATGGGAGTATTCCCGATGACAGACCGATTATCAAAGGAACAAACGTTCACACATTCACGTAACGACATACAACGCTCATGAAAAAAATAATCCTAAGAACAATTTTCGTTATCTCAATATTTCCTCTCACGTTGCTGGGTGAGGATGTAGCAAAATATCCTATTTTGAAATCCTTTATTATCCCGGGAACAGGTGAAGCTTCCATTGGATATTCTGTGCGCGGACGAACTTTTATCATGGCTGAAGCAACGCTATGGTTGTCTGCTGTGGGGAGCTTCTTAATCTCCAACATGGAAGAAAATAAATACATTGCCTATGCCGCCGAGCATGGCGGTGTGAACATCCAAAGCAAAGACAGACTCTTTTGGATTGACATCGGAAATTATGAGTCAAGAGATGACTTTATTCAGGAACATCTGCGGTTTCGTGATTATCCTGCTGTGAACCGATATCGTGTCGATGAAGATTCGGATCCATGGGATTGGCAGTGGGATACGTCCAAGCATCGGGAGCGTTTTGAATCCATGCGAATTTCCAGCGATACATGGGCGCTCACAGGGCAGTTTCTTATCGGCGGGATTATTTTGAACCATGTGATTTCGGCCATTGATGTCATGTACTTAAAACGAATGGATGCGATTGGAAACGTGTCTGTTGCTCCAACGTATCATCCGGAAAACCGGACATTTTCTTTTTCTCTCATCGTGGATTTTTAACTATAGGATTTGTCAACAATGCAGTTGAATCCAATTGTCATTTTGCAGTTCATACTGGGAGTATCGATTTTGGTGATGCTGAGTCCGTCCGGTTCGGTATTGGCAGGATACACACTGACACTCTTGCTTGTCTTATCAGCATTAAATAAACAGAACATTCGATCTATTTTTAAGCGAATCAAACCGTATTTGACTTTCATTCCGATTGTCGGACTAATATATTTCGGAATGTCCGATTGGCTCACAAATGATTCCTATAAAGAAATATTTTACAATGCAGTATTCTCCATCGGAAAACTCTTGGTGTTAGTCTCAATCATGTCTGTTTACCTGGAACAATCATCGAAAAATGACATCATGGAAGCGTTCAGAAGTTTGTGGGTAAAAACTCGTCTCCCATGGAAGCGTGTGGATAATATGTTCCTCTTTGTTGAACTGATTTTACGGTTTTTCCCAGCGATACAACATGAGTGGAATTCAATATTGCGTTCACGCAGGGCTTTGGGTTTATCAACGGGGAAAACAAAATGGGAATCCGCGAGATATATGATTGTTCATTTACCAGGCGTCATAATACAGAATTATCGAAAGGCAGAGGAGACGGCAAATGTCATGATGATGCGTGGATACGGAAAGCAAATCCCCCGTGGCATGGCTTTTCCGGTAAACTTTACCTTGAGAGACGGATCACTCATGATGATAGTTACTGTTTTCCTTTTCGGAGTACATTCCATTGCCTCGATTTAAAATCACATTACAATATGACGGAGCGGACTATTTTGGGTGGCAAATGCAAGCGTCTGAACGTACAGTTCAAGGAGAAGTAGAAGCGTGTATCGCTCCATTTAACGACAATAATAGGGTAAAAGTTATCGGAGCGGGGAGAACCGATACCGGTGTTCATGCCTGGGGGCAGGTTGCACATTTTGATCTGAAAACCGAGCTGGATACCTGTACATTAACAGATGCATTTAACGCACGATTACCTAATGATATTTATGTCACGGATTTACGTGTCGTCCCTGGTGATTTTCACGCACGGTATTCTGCAAAAGTCCGCCACTACCGATATCAGTGTTTAATGTCCGTAGATATTTTGATGCGAAATCAAACGTGGATCATCGATGATCTGTCTGTTGACCACCTGCAGCAATGTGTAGAATTAATCAAAGGAGAACATGATTTCAAGTCTTTTTGTAAAAGCAATCCTGAGGTTAATCACACAAGGTGCATCATCTATCATACTGCATGGATAAATGATGAGAAAATGTTAACTTTCCGTATATCCGGGAACCGATTCTTACATCATATGGTCAGGTATCTGGTCGGATCGATGGTTGCCGTTGCGCAACGTCGGTTATCCCTGGAGGAATTTAAAATGCTACTGAATCAACCAAATAAAAACGTCCATATTTTTAAAGCACCGGCTCAGGGCTTGATTTTGGAAAAAGTCGATTATGATGAAATTACATAATTTTGCAGTGATAAAATTCCTTGTCCTATTTTTATTTATCAGTGCAGGGAGTGCCCAATGGGGTCCGGCTCAGTCACGGCAAAATGCAATTACTCGTGCAATAGAATCGGTGAGCCCCGCAGTTGCGAGTGTGAATGTAATCCAAGTAAAGAGGTATGCTGCACGATCTCCGTTTGGGAGTCCATTTTTTCAACAGTTTTTTCCGTATGAGTTATACCGACAAAGAGTCAAGAGTTCCGGTTCCGGTGTTGTCATTAGTCCCGATGGTTATGTTTTGACAAATAACCATGTTATTGAGGACGCAGTCGAGGTGGTGGTAACACTCCCCGGGGGAGAGGAATATGATGCAACGGTTATTGGGACGGACTACATCACCGATTTGGCATTGCTAAAGTTGGACGGACATAATTTTCCGTATGCATCTTTAGGTGATTCAGACAATATGATTATTGGAGAATGGGTGATTGCGTTGGGAAATCCATTTGGATTATTTGAAATGAGTAATCAACCTACGGCTACGGCTGGAATTGTCAGTGCAATAAATATGGATTTTGGAGGTCGCGATTCAGGAAAATCATTTCAGGATATGATTCAGACTGATGCGGCTATTAATCCCGGAAATAGTGGAGGACCTTTGGTCAACAGCCTTGGTGAAGTCATCGGTATAAATACATTTATTTTTACAGGATCAGATGCATCCCGCGGATCTGTTGGGATTGGGTTTGCCATTCCAATCAATAAAGCAAAGGAAATTGCAGAGGAACTTAAAATTAACGGGCAAATTGATCGCAGTTATAATACAGGGTTGCAGGTACAGTCTTTAACAGAACGGATGGCGAGACATTTGGGAATCTTGCGAACATCGGGGGTAATCATAGTGGAAGTTGCGGCGAACAGTACGGCAGATAAAGCCGGTTTGGAACCCGGTGATGTAATTGTCTCTGTTAATGATCAAATAGTAAATAATGCCGATAATATTAAAGACATTATTTTGGAGAACGATCTACGCCCCGGAGACCGTTTACACATGAAAATACAAAGAGACGATAAAACCTATACCGTCAAATTGAAACTGGGAAAACTTGAAAACAGCTATTGGTAAATCATGATTGCAAAAGAAGGAAAAACTATTTTAATTACTCTGTTTGTATTTACACTAGTCTCACGTTGGTTTACCACAACGTTTGAAGCATCCTGGTTATCCTGGGGGTACATTGTTTTTGGTGTCTTATTTCTTTTCTCTTTGAATTTCTTCCGTGATCCGAGACGCAGAATTCCAAAGGATGAAAACTTAATCATTTCTCCTGCCGATGGTAAAATTGTTAAAATTGACTCGATAAATGACCCCGAAGTCGGGAAAGCCAAATCTGTGTCAATCTTTCTGAATGTATTTAATGTCCATGTGAATCGTGTGCCATTTGCAGGGACGGTTCTTCGCACAGAACACAAGTCGGGAAAATTCTTAGCCGCATTCGATCATAAAGCATCGGATGAAAATGAACAGGCAATTACGGTGTTTGAAACATCCTTTGGAAAGATGAAGGTTAAACAGATTGCCGGATTGATTGCTCGTCGAATTCATTGCTATGCGAAACCAAATTACTCTATGCAAAAAGGAGAAAAATTGGGATTTATTATGTTTGGTTCACGCACAGATATCATACTTCCGGAGTCGATTAAGCTGCAAGTTGAATTAGGGCAAAAAGTCAAAGGAAATGAAACCATCATAGGACATATCGTATGAGACGCCGTCGAAAAAAAATCAAAAGACATCACCGTGTCAATAAACGGTTTATTCCGAATATTCTCACGGTGTTTAACATGTTCCTTGGGTTTATGGCCATCGTGTTAATCATGAAAGGCAATCCGGTGAAAGCAGGGTGGCTCATCTTATTCGCAGGGATGTTCGATGCCGTGGATGGTAAAATCGCACGGCTGTTGGGTATTCCGTCAAAATTTGGAACTGAATTCGATTCCTTTGCGGATACAGTATCTTTCTGTATGGCACCATCTTTGCTAATTTACAGCGTGTACACGGAGGGCTTGCCTCCCTTGCTAGCCGGCATAATCAGTATTGTTCCCCTGCTTTTTGGAACAATTCGATTAGCCAGATTTAATCTCATCGATGATGAAATTCCCTCACCGTATTTCACCGGATTAACCACCCCCCTCAACGCATTGTTTATTTTCGGATATGTTCTGTTCAATCATCAAGTATATGGGCATATGGGAGACCCAAGGGTTGCATTGGTTCTTGTGGTTGTGCTGGGATTCTTATTAATCAGTAGAGTCCGGTTCTCAAAATTCCCATTACTGTCGTTTAAAAAAGGCAGAAAAAATACGATGCAATTGTTAGGCGTTCTCGGAACGGTTGTGGCATTAATCATTTGGAAAGGATTAGTCCTTTTTCCACTAATTGTCATTTATGTGTCATGGAGTATTTTGAATTGGGTTATTCATCCTCAGCGATTCGAAGAGGATTCAATATACACCGATGAGAAAGAGGAGATAATTATATGAAGAGACGCTCAATAACCTTGGTTGTATTTGGGTTTAGTATCGGGGCAATGATTGGAACATTGGTAGGTGAATTTCTTGGGTTTGTCCTGCCGGATGGTGTGGTGAAGGAATTCTTTTTGACGAGTATCCAATTTGATTTAGCGGGACTTGTCGGAAATGAGTCCGGTGTGATTGTTCTAAATATGATTGTAGTGACACTTAAATTTGGTTTAACGCTTGTTCTTAATTTTACCAGTATTATCGGTTTGGGAATCGCGTATTATTTTTTACGTTATTTTCGGTAAAAGAATATGATTCTTCGTAAATTCAACACATAATTTGGAGGAAATACTCATGCTTGAAACACAAATCGTATTTGCGATGTTTAATCTTGGTCCAATGGAAATGTTGTTAATCGTTCTGGTTATTTTGCTACTTTTTGGTGCAAAACGATTACCGGAGCTTGCCAGAGGGTTAGGACAGGGAATCCGTGAATTTAAAGGCGCTGTGGACGGTGCAAAAAAAGAAATTGAAAATGCTGCCGACCCAAACACAATAGAAAAAAAAGACGAGTCAAAATAGATATATTTTCCTTTCATCTGTATAAAACCTGATTCAGTCCATTTCGGGAACAAATCTGTTCCATTTTAATTAAAAGTTATAACCGCTAACCATGCAGTATTGGAAGAATAACATCTTATTTTGATTAACAAATGATTCAATTTGCACATCCATGGTATTTAGGGCTGATTGTTCTTATTCCGCTTCTTGCGTGGTGGTATAAGCAATTCGGCAACGCCCAAGAGGGTACATTGAGGATTTCCTCCTCAGGACTAATTCCAACTGCTTTTCGCAAAAGGGGAAAAATGCGAGCGTGGGTTTTACTCGTAATTCAGTGGGCAATCCTCTTATGTATTGCCATTGGACTGGCTCGTCCTCAATTGGTGAGTTTGGCTCAAGAGACAAAAGTAGATGTTGTTGACATCGTTTTGGTGATTGACATTTCCAGTAGTATGCTTGCGGATGATTTTCCTCCGAACAGATTAGAAGTCGTTAAGAAAACTGCAGACAAGTTCATCTCTAAACGAAAAGGAGACAGGATCGGATTACTGGTTTTTGCCGGAGAGACATTCATTCAATGTCCGCTGACAGTTGACACGGATGTTTTAAGAAATTTATTAAAAGAAGTTACAATCGTTGACCGTGAAATGGATGGGACGGCGATTGGGATGGCAATTGCTAATGCAACAAATCGACTTCGAACAAGTCAAGCAGAAAGCAAAGTGATGATCGTTCTATCCGATGGAAGTAATAATGCGGGGGAGCTGGATCCGTTGACCGCTGCCGATTTAGCGTCACAATTTGATATTCGCATTTATACCATCGGAGCGGGAACAAATGAATCGGTAACGTTCATCCAAAATCGGGGATATATTCGGAATGAGATTGATGAAGAAACCCTCATCGCCATCGCGAACAGAACCGGAGGTCAATATTTTCGTGCCACGGATGAAAAATCCTTAGCGGAAACTTATATGGAAATTGATGAATTAGAACGAACGAAAATTGAAATCCGTGAATACACAAGGCATAAAGAGCTTTATGGTTGGGTGTTAATTCCGGCGTTGCTTCTCGGACTTGGTGGAGAAGTTCTATCGAGATACATATTTCGGAGGAATGCTTAATGGCGTGGAGATATCCGTGGGTGCTTGGGTTTTTCTTGCTTTGGGGAGGGCTTGTTCTCCTATGGTATTTCAACAAACACCGCCGGTCATCGTTTTATCATTCCATGCCGGGACCGCTTGCAGAGAATCTTTTTAATCGAATTCGATGGACACGAACAGTTCTTAAACAGAGATTGCGCATGGCAGGAGTTGCGTTTCTCATCTTGTCGGCATCGGGACCACAGATAGGCACACGAGTAAAACCGGTGGAAAGAAAAGGCGTTGACCTAGTGTTTGCTGTTGATGTGTCCGTCAGCATGGATGCAATTGATGTAAAGCCAAGCCGTTTAGAAAAAGCGAAGTATGAAATAGGGCAGCTCGTTAAAAAACTTAAAGGCGACCGAGTCGGTATTGTTGTATTTGCAGGATCAAGCCATTTGTATCTTCCATTAACCACAGATTATGAAGCAGCCTTACTGTTTTTAAATACCATCGATACAAAAATGATTCCGACACAAGGGACATCTTTACATAGTGCACTTTCAACAGCGTTGAGTGTTTTTACTGAAGAAAACGAGAAACATAAAGTAGTTATTTTAGTTACAGATGGTGAAGATCACGAAGGAGATGCAGTGGCGATTGCGAATAAAGCAATGAAAACAGGCTTGGTGATTCACACCATCGGTGTCGGGACACATGCAGGGTCTCTCATACCAATCAAGACTGGTGATGATGTGTCGAAATACAAACGAGATAAACAAGGTAATTTAGTAACGTCGGTGTTAAATGAGTCTGCCTTAAGCGACGTTGCTCGTGCAGGAAACGGTATTTTTATCCGGTTTGATAATCGTGCTGCAAGCTATGTAACATTGTTAGATGCAATAAATGCCATGGAAAAAAAGACAATCAGTACACATGAATTTTCTGAGTACGAAGATCGATATCAAATTCTAGCATTGTTATCGTTACTTTGTTTCGTGATTGGATTTATCATTCCCACCCGAGATAAACGTCAGCATGAAACGTGGAGAGGGAGGTTTGTTTGAGTGCTAAAAACTGAAAATAAAAAAATATGAAATGCTCAACACCTAACGCTAAACCCCTAACCTGTCGGAAGCAGGCAAACACGATAACACCCAAAACGTGAAACATCAATCCATATTAATTTCTGTCGGGATAGTTATTCTGATACTGAATCAAGCGACGTTTGCTCGTGAAGATGTTGGGTTGCAAAACTATCGCAACCAACAATTTGATAAGGCAAGGGAATATTATGAATCCGTACTTGTGAAGCAACAGAATCCGTCTGCCAGTTTTGGGCTTGGAGCATCTGCATTTAAGCAAGGAGATATTGAGACGGCTATTCAGGCGTTTGATGATGTCATTCAAAGTGAAGATAATCGTTTAAAAGCGAAATCATATTATAATATGGGGAATATTCTCCATCAACAGCAGCGGATGGATGAGAGTCTCACTTTTTTTAAAAAAGCATTACAATTGAATCCAAATGACAATGATGCGAAAGCCAATTATGAATTGTTGAAGTACCAGATGCAACAGCAAGAACAGAACCAACAAAATCAGGAAGATCAGGAAAAAAGTCAAGACGACAAAAACGATAAGAACGAGCAGAATCAAAAACAAGAAAACAAAGAGGAGAACTCGGAGAAAAAAGAAAATTCAGATCAATCTAAAGAACAATCAGACCAGTCAGAGGAGAAAAAGGAACATCAGGAAAAACAATCTGATGAGAAAGAAGACCAAAAGCAACAGCAAGAACAATCATCGGAAGACCAACAGAAAAAAGATCAGCAGCAAACAAAATCTGAAGAATCTCAAGTGAAGGAAGAAGAACAAAAATTAGAAGATAAGAAAAATGCAGCAGTCATTCTAAATGCACTGAAACAAGATGAAAAAATTAATCAGAAGCGAAAAATATCCAAAGCAGTGTCGAAGAAATTAGAAAAAGATTGGTAAACGATTGAAGAATCTATTCATACTAACCTTATTTTTAATTTCAGCCATGAAGGCAGCAAGTGTGGTTGCCTCTATAGATGTCAATCGTATATCTATGGGAGAAGTATTTACGTATACAGTTGAGGTGAAAGACTCTGAACATAATCCGGAAGTGAATATTTCACCGGTTAAGAAACTTTTCACCATCGTTAGCGGACCTTCTCAACAGACGAACATTAGTTGGGTGAACGGAAAAATGACATCTTCGCGAACCCGGACTTGGAGTTTGACCCCGAACCGAGAGGGGAAATTGGTCATTCCGGCATTGGTCGTCGGGGTCGGAAAACAAACGTATAAAACAAAGTCCATCACTGTTTATGTCCAAAAAGGACAAACTCAGCAAAAAAATAAAGATGTTTTTATTGCGGTAGAATTGGACAAAGAATCTGCATATCCCGGTGAACAGATTACCGTTGAATACAAACTTTACACTCGGGTAGATATGTCCATAGATAAAATAGATGTGCCTAAATTTGTTGGATTTTGGGCGGAGGAACTTTTTGCGGCAACCCAGTTAAATTATCGCCGAGTGCAGATAAACGAAGTCCGGTATAATATGGCAAAGCTGTACACATTTGCATTATTTCCGGCGAAAACCGGTGAGATTCCACTCCCTCAAATGGAGGTAAAATGTAATGTCGTTGTCAAACAGAAATCTCAGCGGAGATCATTCTTTGATGATCCATTTTTCACAAGACAAAAAACTGTCCCAAAATTTATCCGTACCCAGAAAAAGACCATCCGTGTTAACCCATTTCCAGCCGGGAAACCCGCTGATTTTACCGGAGCTGTAGGACGTTATACGTTGACAACCCATGTTGACAGGACATCCCTAAAAGCGAACGATGCAGTTACATTGAATGTTAATCTTAAAGGAACCGGTAATATATCATTGGTGCAATTACCGGAGATATTATTTCCCGATAATTTAGAGGTTTTTCCACCGACGACAACAACTGAGAAAGATCCGTTTAGAGATCAAATTACAGGGATGACTAATTGGGAATATATTTTAATCCCAAGAAAAACCGGTAAATATACAATTCCACGAATAGAAATTCCATATTTTGATCCAAATGGTGAAACGTGGGAACGCGCAGTATCTTTGCCAATCGTTTTGTCGGTGTCTCCCGGGAAAACAACCTCAACCGTTTCCAATGGATTTCGAAAGGAAGAAGTTGAACTCCTTGGGAGTGATATCCGATATTTCCGGACAAAAACACCAAGATGGATGTCCATGAATAAAAGCAGCACGTTTCCTGTTATTGCAATCTTGATGTACGGACTTACCGGAATATTATTTCTCTTACCTATGTCGTTAAAGAATCTACGTTCTTCGAAAGAACAAACAGCAGAATACCGGCGATCGAAACGGGCAATCAAATTGGTGAGAAAAAAATTAAAAACCACGATGGATGATCCATTTACTCAGGTTGCCGATGCTGTTTATCCGTATCTAAAAGACAGGTTTTTGTTAAAAACCGACCAACTAGATCCGATGTCTGTACAATCTATTTTATCGAATAAAATTGGAGAAATAGAATTAACAAATTTGGTGAAAATATTGCATCTTTGCGATGCCGGTCGGTATTCACCCGGAGCAAATGTAACAATGGAGAACCTTGTTGCAAACACAAAATCGTTATTAGAAAGGATCAATACGCATGCGTAAGATTGCTCTAATATTTTGGATTGTTTTGACTGTTGGATGTGCTCAAACGGTCGATTCACTTTATACTTATGCCAACAGAGCGGTAGAAACTGAAGATTATGTAACGGCAATATCCCATTATGAGAATATACTTAGGCAGGGAGTTGAACATCCTGATCTATATTACAATCTTGGCAACGGATATTATCGTAACGGTAGAATTGGATTGGCAGTATGGGCGTATGAAAAAGGAGTAAAACTATCTCCCCGTGATACAGATTTGCTTTTCAATCTCAAACTTGTGAACACGCGAGTGAGAGACAGAATTGAACGTCCAAAATCTATCTTCTTTTTAGAGGGGTATCATGTACTTAAACGATCGTTCACGTTAGCAAGTTTATTAATGATAGGCAGCGGAATTCTGCTGATTGCAGCCGTAGTATATTTTGTTTCCACGTGGTTCTATATTCGTTTTCGTTCGAAGATGATAAGCACATTAATTATATTGTCTGTTTTAATCCATGGAGTTGCCTTGGATAAGTATTGGGATTTATCCGGTAAAAAAGAAGGCATCGTTATCCCCAGAGAAATTGAAGTATTTTCTGCACCTTATGAACGGCAAGATGGTGTTCTTTTTCGATTGCATGAGGGGATAAAAGTTGAAATCACACAATCTCAGCCCGGATGGATGGAAATTCATTTAATTGACGGAAACAAAGGATGGGTGAAAATAACAGATGTCAGACCGCTGTGATTAACGTAAAACGTAACGTGGTAAATGGATAATTGACAATGACCCATTTACCAGTATCCAATACCCAAATACCAGATACCAATAACCCCCGTAAAAAACACGGGGTCTACCAGCCTGCATTCTTAGTCGGGCAGGCACTACGTTATGACAATAACCAATCATAGAGTTAACAATATGAATACATCAATAAACTCATTTATATTTCACCATGAATAATTCATACTCAAAATACATATTCGTTTCATTTTGTTTGTGCATAAGTTTATTGACGGCTCAGGATCAGGATGAATCTTTTGACCCAAGTATTCTCAAAAATAAAGAACCTGATTGGCCTATCTTGATTAACCCGGCGTTTGGGTTAAACCCTGTCTTGCAACAATCCGATACTACTGAAAAAGAGATTACAGAGTTAGAAGGATATCGTTTGCAAGTATTTGCAACAAAATCATGGGAAGCAGCAGACAGCCTAAAAACCGTACTCGAGAAAAAGTTGAAAGAAGATATTTATATTACTTTCGAAGTTCCAAATTATAAGGTACGTGTTGGAAATTGTTCAGATAGAAACGAAGCTGAAATCTTAAAAACCACATTAAAATCCTTTGGATATCGATATGCTTGGATTGTTCGGACTCGCATAAAACCAAAAGATTTATGATTTAAGATTGATTATTGAAAATGTTTGTGCTATCAGTTGCCAGAACCCAGTAAAATGCCAGATTCCCTGAAAAAATTAATGAAACGAATAACCGCGTCTGTTGATAAAGACATGATTGAGTTTGAAAAGGAGTATTCGGAAGCACTTCATTCTGATGTCAGATTAATTAACACCATCGGGAATTATATTATTAAACAGCGCGGGAAAAGGGTACGTCCTTTACTGACGATACTTTCAAGTCGTGTCTGCGGTGAGCCCAATATAAACA
The DNA here is from genome assembly GCA_964388155.1 of uncultured bacterium. Classification (GTDB taxonomy): domain Bacteria; phylum Fidelibacterota; class Marinisomatia; order Marinisomatales; family JACNKV01; genus JACNKV01. The sequence continues at coordinate 61,483 of CAYLYH010000008.1, forward strand.
GCTTTCGTGCCGCTGCGTTAATTGAGTTATTACATGTAGCAACCTTAGTTCATGATGATGTTGTAGATGATGCCGATCTGCGACGGGGTTTTCCATCAGTGAATCGAGTGTGGAAAAACAAAATATCCATTTTGATGGGAGATTATATCCTGAGCAAAGCTTTGATCAATATGATTAAACTCAGAAATTTTGATGCGTTAGAACTCATGTCTGAAACAGCCGAAAAATTAAGCAGTGGAGAAATTTTGCAGATGGAGAAAAATCTTGGAAAAAAAATGACTGAGTCCTATTATTATGATGTGATTTACCAAAAGACAGCCTCTCTCATTTCTGCGTGTTGTGAATTGGGTGCAATTACGACAACAAATTCGCATGATGATCGGTCAGCGATGCGGGAATATGGAACAAATTTCGGGATGGCGTTTCAAATTAAAGACGATTTGTTTGATTTGCTAGGTAGTGAAAATGAAACCGGCAAAGATTCGGGTATTGATGTGAAAAAAAATATGATGACGCTTCCGTTGATCGTTGCGAAATCTAACCTCACTTTTTCAAATAATCGGAAATTGAACTCAGTTCTTTGTAAAAAGAAAAAAAGTAAGAAAGACCTTAAAGAGATTCAGAGAATTGTCGAAAAAGCCGGTGGATTTGACTATGCAAAGAATAAAATATCTTATTATTCTAATAAAGCGATAGAAGCGTTACACACCTATCCTGATACTCAATATAAACAATCCATGCTTGGTTTTGTTGCGTTTAACATGGAAAGACGGAATTAACTGAACATCGTTTGAAGGTTCTTGTCATAAAATTCAGCTCAATTGGCGATATCATTCTATCGACATCTCCGCTAAGTTCTTTACGTCAAAGGTATCCAAATAGTCATATCCATTTTTTAACTCTGGAAACATACGCACCCTTATTAGAGGGACATCCGGATATTAATTGTTTATTTGTTTTAAATAAATCTGCCGGATATCGTGAGATAAAACGAATCGGAAAATATTTTAGTACACAAAACTACGATTTAGTTATCGATCTGCATAATACGCTTCGGGCAAAGGTTGTTCGGTTGCAGTTTCCCAAAGCTCAAGTCCGAGTATTAAAAAAACCCCGCTGGAAACGGTTTAAACTTTTTTACTTCCATCGCAACGACTTTGATCAGCAATTCTCACAAATTAGACTTTTGCATGAACCCATTAAAGATTTGTTGGATCAGCACACGGAATTTCCTCTGCCGACGTTGTATATTTCAAAGGCAGAGAAGGAGCAATTAGGTGAGTTTTTAACAACTGAAGGTATAAAACAAAGATATATTGTGCTTATCCCGGGTGCAGCGTGGCCTCAAAAACAATGGATGACTGAAAATTATTCAAAATTGATACAAAAATTAGTGATGAGTAATATTGATGTCGTAATACTGGGAGGTGGGCAAGATAAGGTATGCGAGGAGTTATCAAATTCAAATCCTGAAGTATTAGATTTACACGGAAAAACAGATTTGCGTGAGTCGCTGGCAATTGTGGCACAGGCTGGATGTGTTATCGGGAGTGATACCGGATTATTATACGGTGCAGAAGCATTGAATATCCCTGTGGTCATGATGGCAGGACCTACATCTCGTGAAACAGGCGCGGGATCGTTACTCAAGGAATCAGTTACGCTGGAAAATAACGACCTGTGGTGCAGACCATGTTCCCAAAACGGTAGCAGAAAATGTTATCGAAAAGAACAGTATTGTATGACGGGCATTACCGTCGAATCAGTGTGGCATGAAGTCAAAAGGAGTATGGGATTATGACATTCTTCTGGGTTCTGTTTTACAATTTCATTCTTTATCCGTTTATGTTTATCACGGTGTCAATTTGGGCCGTCTTCAATAAAAAATTGAAAGAAGGATTAAGAGGGCGCTTTCGGTCTATTGAGAAGCTGAGAGCGTTTTTTTCATCTGTTGACCGCAAAAGACCTGTGTATTGGTTTCATGCTGCATCCCACGGGGAGTATGAGCAAGTTCATCCAGTTGTCGCCGGATTAAAAGACGTCGAACCACATTGTGTGGTTGTTGTCTCCTTTTTCTCCCCTTCCGGTTTCAATAATGTTCACGATAAAAACATCGATTGTAAAATCTACCTTCCATTTGATTTTATATGGTCAGTTCGTCGGGCGATAAAAATTGTACGTCCTAAAAAAATCATCTTTGCCGCGTATGACATTTGGCCTAATCTCATTTGGATTGCTAAATACAGAAATATTCCGACAACGATATTTGCAGCGCACTTTACAAAAGGAACAAAAAAACTCACCCCTGGGATACAGAGTTTTTATCGATCGGTTTATCATGCTTTTTCTGCAATTTACACGGTTGCAGATAAAGATTATCTCTGCGTACAGCAAATTGTTTCGCCAAATAAGTCCCCGGTGATTCGCGTTTTGGGCAATCCAAGATATGATCAGGTAAAAAATAAAGCAGATCAGTTTACTAAAAAACATACTATCTCAGTTCTGCTCCGCGAAAAAAGAATCATTGTGGGTAGTGTTTGGCCGGAAGACGAAGCAGTTATTTCTGAATCTATCATACGGTTGATGAAAGAGGATGATGAGGTGTTTCTTCTTTGGGTTCCGCATGAGCCGTCGGAGGAGTATGTGAATCAATCGGTAGAAAAATTTACCGATGCCGGATTCAGTACGCATATACTTCGGTCAAAGAAACATCTTAAGGTCAACCGTGCACGTGTTACAATTGTTGGGACAGTCGGCGTTTTATCAAAATTATATTGGCAGGGACAAATTGCCTACGTGGGTGGGGGATTTACTACCGGTGTCCATAACGTCATGGAACCGGCAATTGCCCGACTCCCGGTTTTGTTTGGACCGCGATATCATAATTCTCACGAAGCGGAAGAACTGATTCGTGACGGTGGCGGATTCCCAATATCAACCTCAGAAGACGTGTATGATATCGTTAAACGGTTGTTCGCAGATAAAAATGCGTTTTTAAAAGCAAGCTATGCTGCCACAGATGTTATCCACAATAATTTAGGGTCATCCACGCGAGTTGTTCGGGGAATCATCCGTGACTGACTTGTTGGAGCTAGCCTGCCAATTTAATCATGAACCTGAGAAGCGTACTCAAGTAAAATATTCACCGGGATTGCATATTATTTATGGCGAAAGTAATGTCGGGAAATCTGATTTTATACGTCAGTTAATCGGGCGATACGCCGACAGGAATATCATCATCACGTCGAATGTTGAAAACTCAGCGGTTCAGGTGACTCTGCAAAATCCTGATAACCAAATAATCAGACATACACTGGATAAAGAATTGGCATTTTCTCTTGAATGCACTTATACCAATTCCACCAAGATTCAAACCGAACTGGACCAACTGAAGCAAACCTTATTGTTCGATGCTGACGAAAAACGGCATCCGTCAACACTAAGTGGAGGTGAGAAGGAACTCCTCAATATCGCTACAACATTTTCTCTTCGTGCACGCGTGTACTGTATGGATGATGCCTTATCTTTCTTAAACCGAAGAAATAAGAAAAAAGTTGTAGAATATATCCGTAATAAAATAAAAGAGACATCTTCAATTATCCTTTGGTTCACATCGGATATTTATGATCTTAAATACGGAGATACGAATTGGGAATTAACCTCCACAACTTTTCTACAAATCTCGTTGCCAAAGGATAAAATTTATCCTCAAGCAATGTTGCCTGCAGGAGAGATGGATATTTCAATCAAAGACCTTACGTTTGGATATTCATCAGATAACCCAATATTTAAGAATTATTCTTATTCACTAATTAACGGGCGATGTTTAGGTGTCGTTGGTATCAACGGATGTGGTAAATCGACATTATCATTTTTACTGTTGAATGTGTTAAAACCTGAGTCAGGGGCAATTGAGATTCGGTGTAAAAAAAAACCTCCCAAAATTGGATATTTGGATCAATTTCCAGAACGAATGCTTGGGGCAGAAACGCTTGGAAAATTTGTGAAAGATTTAGAGAGAGAGGATCTTATTCGACAAAACAAAATTGAGAATATCATTGTGATGTTCGAAAAGTTTAATATCCTTTGGGATGATTACAAAGAAAGTCCGGCGATGGATTTACCGTGGTCTGTGTTGCGTTTATTGATGATTGTAATCTTAACGAACTGCGAATATGATGTTGTGATTTTAGATGAACCAACATTTGGTTTCGGATGGAAACAAAAAGTAAATTTGCACCGGTATTTAGGTAAGATATTTCAGAATAAGCATGGAATAATTTTATCCCACGATCTTGAATTTGTGCACTCGTTATGTGATGGAACATTAACGCTGAATAAAAAATAGGAAATAGGAAAATGACCCATTCACCACTAATCTCGCCTAAAAAGCATTAACTAATAATGATAAAAGAAATAGATAAGCAAAAAGTAAAAATCACAGATCCGGAACGTATACTGACAGTTGCAAATATGATTAGTATGGGAAGGGCATTATTAGCAATCCCCATTATCTATACACTTGCAACCCCGGGTATGTCAACCATTACATTTTTATTGATTGTTCTTGCGGTATTGTCGGACGCGGCTGACGGGTATTTTGCCCGCAGAGCTCACGAAGTAACCCATCTTGGAAAGTGGCTTGACCCAATCGCAGATTTTATTGTCGTTTTAGCTGTAACATCCTATTTAGTGTTAGTGGATAAATTTCCTGTTTGGTTTTTCTTCTTTTTTGTTATACGCTATGTCTCAATAGCGATTCCGGCGATTTATTTGTTGAATCATACTCACTTTTTTCTCAGTGCTAATTGGTGGGGAAAATGGGCAATCGGAATATCTGCAATGGCAGTGATTTTTCACCTGTATCCGGTCGGTACATTAGGTTGGCTTCCTGAGATTACCTTAGTGATTGCTACCGTATTGTTGTCAGTTAGCTGGTTTGGATATATGCGTACACTCATCCAAAAAATTCGTGCCATTAGTCCACCGAAAAAAGCCGACAAAGTCAATTAAACTGATAAACACATATAATGATGATGTTAAGAAAATTATTTAAAGCACTATCACGAACACGTAACACCATTACTGATGCTTTTTCGTTATTTTCGGGACAGCGGGTTTCTACCGACACGCTGGACGAGCTGGAAAGCCATCTGATCTCGGCGGATTTGGGCGTAAGTACCGTTGATGGAATCATTGATGTGATTCGCAAACATTCAAAAAGTGATTTCCTTCCAAAAGTGAAAGAATATTTAACCGGTATTTTATCGGATAACGTGCAGAAAATTGAAAATTCTCCGTTAGTGATATTGATTGTCGGTGTCAACGGGACGGGGAAGACAACCTCCGCTGCAAAAATTGCCCAATTTTATAAAAATAAAGGAAAGAATGTCTTACTGGTGGGAGCGGATACGTATCGTGCTGCGGCTGTGGAGCAGTTACGTATTTGGTCAAATCGCATTGGTATACGGTTGGTCTGCAATGAAAAGTCCCAAGAACCGTCGGCTGTTTTGTTCGACGGATTAACTGCCGCGAAATCGATGAATGCGGATGTCGTCATCGTTGACACAGCGGGCAGGCTGCACACATCGCGGAATCTCATGGAAGAACTGAGTAAAATGTTTCGGATTGTTACGTCCCGATTCACAGAGTTTTCTGTGCAATCCATTATTACCATTGATGCAGCACTTGGTCAAAACTCACTCATTCAGGCGAAACAATTTTCTGAACACGTCCCGCTTGATTGGGCCGTGCTCACCAAAATGGATGGAACGGCGAAAGGTGGCATTGTGTTCTCACTATACAAAGAACTGCATGTACCGGTACGATTTATCGGCGTGGGAGAGGATTTAGAAGATTTGTACATATTCAACAAAAATGAATACATTCAAGGATTATTTGGAGAAGAAAAATTATGATACCCGTATTATTCAAAATAGGACCGCTGTCGATTTATTCATTCGGATTTATGCTTGTGGTCGCTTTTTATTCATGCTATTATTTGTTAACCAAAGAAATGAAACGGCTGGGGTATGATGAAAAATTAGCTTCTGATCTGATTTTTGCAGCGGCAGTAGGAGGTATCCTTGGGTCAAAAATATATTACCTTCTTGAGAATCTAAATCGTGTAATTCAAGATCCTGTCGGCATGATATTTAGTGGTGCAGGATTAGTGTTTTTAGGCGGATTAATTGGCGGGACGCTAGGTGTAACCTGGGTAATACGAAAAAACAATCTTGCCTGGTTTGAGTTTGGAGATATTGTTGCTCCGTTACTGATTCTTGGTTATGCCATCGGTCGTATCGGATGTTTTCTTGTCGGAGATGATTATGGACTTCCCACACATCATTCAATTGGAGTTGCCTTTGAAAAAGGAATTCCACCGACAACTACGTACTCGTTTGAAACGTATTACCCATGGATAGACATATCCGGGTTCGACCCTGGGGTGATTACAGTTTTACCAACGCAATTGATGGAAACAGCAATGGGATTGATGATTTTCATTTATCTTTGGAATAAACGCAAATCAATAACTGTAAAAGGCAGTTTGTTTTTCACGTATTTAATATTCGCCGGAGTCGAAAGATTCCTGATCGAATTTATTCGTACAAATCCTAAATATGTTTGGTTTGGTGATTCAATGGGTTTATCCGGTGCACAATTACTGTCCGTGGTGATGATTGTTATCGGTGGGGTATTTCTTCGATATCATTCACGCCGTGGTAATGTGGAATCGCCTGAAAAGCACTAAAAGACTTGAGTGTGTTTTTCTAAATTAATTCAAGTTAACACAAAAATACTTGTGAAGAGATTTGGTGGTTATTTTCTTTTACTAATTAATTTATTATTTGCCGTAGACGTTGGAATTATAACGGATACACTTTCAGTTACTCCGGAATATTACACGATTCCGCTAAGTAAACAATTTGTTCTTGAACCGTTGCTAAAACTAAAATGCAGCAACAATACTTCGCCGAATTATACGGTTGATAAACTTCAAGGATTGATAACATTTGATAAACCTAAGGAACGGTATACGTGCATTATAAAGTATAGATTCTTGATCAATCCACCACCTATTCAAGTTGGTCCTCAGATATTATCTCTTCCATTGGTGGATACTCTCTCAATCGACAGTCTGCATTTCGAAAAAAGACAGCAATCGTACAAGAATAAACCAAGTTCCACAACTCTGATTTCGACAGGAACAGTATTTCGCTCTGTGGAAGTATCCCCATTTGGCGGTACGGACTTTACTGGTGGACTTCAGTTGCAAGTGCAAGGCAAGTTGACTCACAATATGGATGTTACCGGTGTGCTTTCTGACAGAAATCTCTCTATGCAACCAGAGGGGACGACGCAGTCTCTGGACGAAATAGATAAGATATATTTGAGAGTTGGTCATCCAAAATTTGAAATTCTTGCCGGGGATGTTGTTTTTAATGAACGGTTAGGATCATTTTATTCAATAAACAGAAAGTTAAATGGACTTACCGGCGAATTTCACAATGGTCATTGGAGGAGCTCTGCAGTATTTGCCAGATCAGAAGGTACTTATTTTAAAAAACTTTTCACCGGAATCGAAGGTAAACAAGGACCGTATTATTTAACCTCCGAAGAGGGCAACAGAAACATCGTTGTTCAGGCTGGGACAGAGCAAATATGGCTGGATGGGGAGCGGCTCATCCGTGGAGAAAACCAAGATTACACGATAGATTATATGATGGGAGAATTAACATTCACGCCGAAACGACTCATCCATTTTGATTCAGAAATATTTGTGGAATATCAATATTCTGATTTTCGATATACCCAACAAGTAATGGGAGCGACAGTAACCTATTCATCGGGAAACAAAGGAGAATATACCTTGTCTTGGTTTCGCGAGAATGACGTTTTTACGATAAAATCTTCAGGGTTTACATCCGAAGAATTCGATGTGTTGGAACTGGCGGGAGATGGAAAAATCCAATTATCGGGTGCGACCGAAGATGAAACCGGGCATTATATTATGGTCGACTCAATATTTGTTTATGCGCCGGATGCAATCGGAACCCACTATGCCGTAAATTATTTTCAGGATCAACAAACCGGAACTTATCGGCGGAAGATCAGCGAAAACGGAGAATTGTACTTTGAATATATTCCTGAAAATGAACGAATATTTTTGATGAACGATATCGATCTTTACACGCCGTATCGTCAAATTCAAACGCCGGAAAGTCATGACCTTTTTCAAACAATGGCGTCGTGGAATATAGAATCTATTGGCAATCTTGAGCTTGAGGTCGCGCTGTCCGGCAAGGACGAAAACACGATTTCTACCATTGATGACAATGACAATTTTGGATTGGGGCATCATATACGTTTTCTTAGCAGAGATATTACGCTCCCCGGAGATGCCCGGTTGAAAATTCGATTCTCTGACAGAAAAAAAGAAAGCAGATACCGTTCAATCCAACGAGATCAATCCGTAACATTTAATAGCGATTGGAATATTTTACAAGATGAGATCAGCTTTGAGCATTTAATATCCGGTGGAGTAGAATTATCTGCTGACAGCTTGGGGAGTTTAAGTGCAGATTGGAATGAACTTGTGTTGGGGGAGACTCGTCGAAAACGCCTGAAGTCAGATATAGCTTTGACGTTGAAATATATTCCTGAGATGAGTGCATCGGTGAATCAGGTAACGACAGATGCGTGGACATTTTTTCAACATAGCGGAAAACTTCTTATGTTCGACGGTAAATTTCATCCATATATTTCATTTGACGGTGAAAGACAAACGAACCGGTATCGATACGACCATACGTCCGGTGGAATTCGATGGGATACAAAAAATGGTAAGCTGTCGATGGGTGTCGGAAAACGAATGGACTGGTGTGATTCCACAGAGGTTGGACTGTCGTTGGTCAATACCGGAGTTTTCGGTGAATTAGATTGGGATGGAAAAACACGAAACGGCTGGAGGCAGCGTGTCGTGTTTCGCCGACGGATATTAAACAATTTGACGGATGGTGTAAATAAATCATTCAATCTTGGACAGCTGAATATTGGATATTTTTCTACAACGACACCAATCCATTGGGATCTTCAAGCTAAGATGGAGGAAACGTTTGTTGAAAGCAGAGCCGTCGTTTATGATTCTGTCGGGAGTGGATTGGGAACACATCGTTATGATGAAGATTTGAAAGAGTATATCCCGGATATACACGGTTCATTTATTGAATATACGGTATTGACGGGTGTTCGTGAACCGACGACACACATTAACGGGACACAGAAATTATTGATCGATTTGAGAAAAACACCATGGACGATATTTCACCCGGTAAAATTACGATTAACCGGGACGATGGGTTATCAGGGGAAAGGTGTTCGATCTGATTATCTTATCTCGCCAACATTAATGAACGAAAATATTACACGATCTCGGTGGAATTTCCGTCAGGAGTTGGATTACCGTCCGAAAAAGTCTTCCCGAAGAATTCGGCAATGGACACTGTTCATCAATGATTTGAACGGGCTGGACCCACGCGGAAATGATTTGCGTCTTGAAAAGGAAATTGGTGTAGAATTTGTTGAGCCGATTGTACCCGGATTACAGACAATTATCCGTATCGACCGGCATCGATTTGTTGTTTCGTCAGAGTTTTCTGAATTGCGAAATCGTGACGGAGAGGGCACTTGGATTGAGACAGGACTTAAACATAAGTCCTCATCAAAAGGTCAAATGGATGCGGTTTTTCTTACGGGCTCAGAAACAGGGACGATGATGTATGGGGAGTTTACGGCACGTTCTTACGGAATCCGATGGGACAGTGTATGGTTTTTAGGAAAAACCGGACGCCTGCAAATACGCACCGAATGGAATAATGTAACAGAAGTAAACGGAGCGAAAACCATTCCTCCGGAAGCTCTGAATGGCTTACCCATTGGTACATCCTTCCGTTCGACGATTCAGTCATATATTATGTTCGGGGATCATTTATCGTTAAATATATCTCTGAACTATTTAGATGATCGCCGGTATGATCGGTTTGTTTCAATGTCTGCAGAGCTGCGGGCAAATTTGTAATAACAGATGAATAATATTATTGTAACTGTGCAAAATAATAGTTAATTACGTCTTGGAATTACAAATCAATCATGATAAACTTAAAGATGTATCGATTGGTAAAATACAATGTTGGATTATCCAATATCGAAGTTGTGAGGATAATCACAGCGAAATTCTACCGTAAACAGTAGATTACAACGTCTTACTCCGTAGAGATAACAATATTCACGAATGAGGAAAATCAAATGAGCTTAAAACAAATCGCATTCTTTGTTTCACTGACCTCTTTGGCAATATCTGTGCCTTTAGAATCAGTGGTTTTATCCGAAGAACGAACAGAAATCAAGGTTTTAAACAACACGTCACAAGAAATATTACTGAATTATCATATCGAAAAGGTGGACGGATTCATCGTGGAAACTAAGGAAGGTTCTTTTACTGAGATGACTTTACCGGGGGGACACTCAGTGGGGATGATAGGAACCCCAAAACTTCCGGCGCGAAAAGAGTTAATTGAAATTCCCGAAGGTGCAGAAGTCAATATTGAGGTGTTAAGTTACTCGATAACGGAAGTTGATTTGCAAGAGCATGGTTACACACATCCCTTAATCCCAGCACAGCCTTCTTTTTCCAAAAGTCAGGAAGCTCAGGATATTCCGTTTGAAAAAAATGAGGTAAGCTACAAATCCGGAAGATACACAGAACATCCGTTAGCGACGGTAGAAATCCTTGGCAGACTTCGAGGAGTACGGCTTGCTCGTGTAGTGGTTGCTCCGGTACAGTATAACCCACAGAGGAATATGATTAAAATTTACAATGATCTTCAGGTGAAAGTAAATTTTGTCGGCGGAGATGAGAATCAAACAGCTTACATTAAACAAGCAACGTATTCCCCTTATTTTGATATTATATATGAACAGATATTGAATAACAGGGATCATGATTATCCTGCGCATCCCGACCTTACAAAATATCCGGTGAAATATCTTATTGTATCAGCCCCGATGTTTGAGGTAACGCTTCAGCCATTCATCGAATGGAAAACCAAAAAAGGATTTGAGGTCATAGTTGGTTACACTAACGAAATTGGTTCTTCGGTCAGTGCAATTCAAAATTGGTTGTGGGATCATTATAATGCCGGAACACCGGCTGATCCTGCTCCAAGTTTTATCTTGTTTGTCGGGGATATCCAACAGGTTCCGGCGTCTGCCACCGGGTCTTCCACCAGCAAAAAAACCGATTTGTATTATGGAAGTGTAGATGGAGATTATTTCCCTGAAATGTATTACGGGCGATTTTCCGCGACGACTGTATCGCAACTTCAGGCGCAAATTGATAAAACCCTCTACTATGAAAAATACGAATTTGATAATCCCGAATATTTGGATGATGTAACACTCATCGCCGGAGCCGATGCAAGTTGGAATCCTGCTGTTGGACAGCCGACAATACAGTATGGAACTGAAAATTATTTTAATACTGCTTATGGATTTAATCAAGTTAATGATTATTTATCCAGTTATAGTGGCTGTTACGATACTGTTGATGAAGGTATTGGATTTATAAACTACACTGCACACTGTAGTGAAACATCTTGGGGGGATCCTTTGTTGTCACAATCAGATGTGAACGGATTTACAAATGTGAATAAGTATCCTCTTGCTATTGGAAATTGTTGTCTTGCTGCAGATTTTGGTTATTCTGAATGTATTGGTGAAACATGGATGCGCAAAGCAAACGGAGGTGCGGTAGCGTATATTGGGTCTTCTCCATCATCCTACTGGTTTGAGGACTTCTATTGGTCAGTCGGAGCGTTCCCAATCCAAGGAGACAATAATGGATATGTACCAACTTACGAAGAAACGTCTTGGGGAGTGTACGATGCCCCATTTGTCAGTGATTATGTTACGGCTGATGCGTTAATCTTTGTCGGGAATCTTGCGGTAACGGAAGTAGATATTCAGGGATACCCGTCACATTCTAGTCCGTTATATTATTGGCAGGCATACAATTTACTGGGAGATCCGTCTCTCGTCCCGTACATGACGCAAGGGGAAGTGAATACCGTTGATTACATGGATATATTACCGATTGGTGTAGATTTCTTTGAAGTCAGTGCAGCCCCCGGTTCATACGTAGCGATTTCGTTTGAAGGAGAATTGCATGGAACTGCCATTGTCGGTGAAACCGGCACGGTTGATGTGTTGATTACGCCTATCCTGGATGGAGGGATGGCAGATATTGTGGTGACAAAACCGCAGTATCAACCCTTTATGACTCAGATTCAAGTTGCCCCATTAGACGGTCCTTTTATTACCATTGATAGTTATGTCATCAGCACCGATGACGATGATACGATTGAGTTTGGGGAAACTGTCTCCGTTGACGTTACATTGAAAAATGTCGGAACAGAATCTGCAACGGATGTTAACATGACGCTGACGATGAGTGACTTTTTCATTAATCTGACTGATGATTCTCAAGGATTTGGAACCATCCCTGCAGGCGGATTTTCTACGCAGGAAAATGCGTATGAATTTATAGTATCAACGTCTGTAACAAATGCGTATAATTTTTCAATGGATGCGCTAATCGCAACTGCTGAAGAAAGCTGGGAAAATGATTTGTCTTTCACCGCTTTTGCTCCGGTTGTAACGATAGGTACGGTAACAATTTCCAATGATGATAACGGTAACGGTCGTTTAGATCCCGGTGAGACGGCAGATTTGG
>CAYLYH010000009.1:0-73029 GCA_964388155.1 uncultured bacterium
TAAGGTGTAGCTTAATTGTTCTTCTTCGGGAACCTCAACACCAAAATACACTTTTTTCTCTTTCCCTGTATTATTTGTAAACTTTACGTAGTTGGCGTCATCCATCCGATCAGTAAATTGATTTGGTGTGAATGGCGTATTCGTAATGGTGATGGTTCCAGGTTGACTTGCACGTACCCAGTAGCCTATACCGGGGATTAGTTCTCCGACAACGTCATAATCTTTGTCCATGATTGTACCGCGGATGATAATATGGTTTGGGTCAAGAATATAATAGATGGGTACCGGTTCAGATATCCCTGATATTAATTGCCAACCTTCGGTTAAGTCTATGGGAAGTTCGGTAATCTCTTCGCCAATGATTACATTTTCACCGCTTTCGTTAAATCGTAACCAATAACCTTCGCTGGGAGTTAAATTTGGTGTATAATTATATCCGCCATTTTCATAACGAAGGCACCATCCTTCATAAGAATTTGGGTATAGACTATAATGATATGAATCTTCAACCACTCTTGGTAAGCCCACAATGTTCCAACCGGCGGTGTTTTCTACAAGATTGCCGTTGGCAGTTAACAAATCATACTGGGCTTCAACTTCTGCATCTGCATCAAGAAATACGACATCGGTTTCTCTGTTCGTTGTACTAGAATTCCCACCGCCAAAATCCACTAAACCGTTTGATGTCCATTCGTTGAACTCCCATATCCCATCTGTGTCTTCGTAATATTCGGGAGCTTTAATAGAATATATGGGTTTATTGGGTTGAAATTGAGGATTCTGATTCTGAAATACATCATATCCATCGACTACATCCACCCAATCTTCGCCGGTTTGTATCCAGTCCTCCGTAACACCTGAACCTGTATTCCGAACAAACCATAGGTCCAGTAACTGTAGATTTACAGGATAAGATGACTCTACGGTGACTTCATTCTGAAAATCGAAATATGCGTCTATTTTACCATTAATGTATTCATCTATAAAAAAATTAGATTTAGTCAGGAAATTATCCTGAACTTCATCATTCCATTTTAAGTGTCTTTCCCCTTGTAATTCATAATGATTCGTTCTAACAGAATATTCGTGACTTGCACTAACAGGAGCTTGAGTATCGGATTCGATATTTAGCATATCAAGACGACCATTCTCTGTAAAATACAGATTCAATGTACCTCCAAGGTTGCTCTCCGGCTCTCCATTATGACGGTTTGCAAGTTTGACCGTATTCCAGCAAAAAAACGGAAACACCACTACATCTCCATCAGCGGGTAAAAACACCAATTCTTTATTATTCATTTCAACCCATTCTTGAGCGTTTATGGGAAAACCACCGGGGACAGTACTCATTACTGCTTTGTGATTTTGAGGATGCTCAGGTATTTCATTTTCACCCGTACAGTATTTTAATGGATGTGTATCATCTCCGGTAGAACGATAGGCATAAAGATCAACCCCGTCAGAGAAGATAAAGTTCTTGTTTTGCTCATTAGTAACATAATCATTTTCCAACGCATGAAGTGCACGATATAACCCCAACAGTATATCACCATCAACTTCTTCTATATTCTTCATTATCCAGAAAAAATACAGCTCTGAATCCACAATATCATCCCAGCCGTCACCGTTCCAGTCTTCTTCATTATGAGTATTCGGTTGATGATCATTTAACCATCCGTCTGTTAAAAATGTTCGCAACCTATCTTTATCTACACTACCATTATGAATAAATGAAAATTGCTTATCGCTCCATCCTACACTAAAAGGATAGATGAACGGATGCGGATTAGGATAATTTTCTGTAAACTCGCTAGTGGACATTCTCACATGTCCCATAGCGATAGTTCCTTCACCATCAATTAATGAGTGTTGAGCCACAGTAAAGTCATAGTTATCGTACGCCTCTTGGTTAGAACGCCATAAATGGTTTTCTTCATCTATTACACCACTTTCATAATACATCAAACTCCATCCATCATCATTATTGTACGGATAAATATCTTCACTACCTCCTTGATCTTGTAGCCCCTCTAATTGCCGGTAAGTAAACCATCCCCCAAAATGAGTTTCAGGATTTTGGCATGTTGCTAATGTGTACCCATCATTTACTATCACACCCCATAATCGACAGCCAAACAAAATTTGTGTTGAACCTATTACAATTGTTAATAGAACAGTTAGTTTCTTCATTCTACTTGCCTCTTACGTTGATTTCTTCATGAAACCCTCTTACAATTAAGGCACCTTCAAACGAATTGAAATGCCCAACCATCACGGCAATATTGCCGTTGTAATCAGACCCCCATTTCGATCTACCATACGGATACGTATCATAAATATCTCTATTGACGTAATATGTATCACCATTATAGTGCATATATATAAAACCGGCATCACTAAAGAATATATCGTTAGGACTATTAATATGCACATCAGTAAAATTTAAAATGTACGTTGTTTCATATACAGAAGCCGGGATCAATGTTGATTCCCCATCTAAGTAGTTATACCTCCAAATACCTGCAACGGTCGATGCATACAACGTATCTCCAAATACACCGATTCCCTCTATATGTCCATAATCACCCGGTTCAGGGTAATAATGATCCTCAATATAGTACAACGTATCCCATTGACTTCCATGATATTCGAGTATGATATTTCTACCGGGAGGAGTTTCATCAAACCCCCTGATAAATACATGCTCACCATCCGGAGTACCGTCAATGTCTTTTAAATAAATATCCGTCCCGCTATCCATCTTTACGAAGTTCTCCCCATCGTAATAAACGATAGTTCCTTCATAACCTGCAAAATAAATATCGGAAGAGGAAGTCCCCCAAGCATAATTTACACCCCCATCGTCAGGATCAAGTACACCCATATCCCAAAGCTGATAAAAAGACCATTCTGTTCCATTCCAACGCCAAGGTATACCATCACATACCCATATATCGTTTTCGTTAAAATATATTATACTTTTAGCCGACATCCATGGAAGCATATATTCAACACTATCGGGCGTCCAATGCGCAACCTTCCATTTCACATACCCTGTCCCATCTATCGAATCAGGGTCATGCATTCGTATACACCCGGCTAACCATAGCTCCTCCTCATTAACAATCGCTACATCTGTTAAATAACTCCATTGAATCCCTAATGTATCTAATTTCCAAACAAACACGTGACTTGTTGTGTCTGCTACACTCGCATAAGTAGTAATCGAGAACGAATGTATCAAACTTGTATCCATACTATCCGTACCGGTAAATTCTGTCGAAAGTGTCTCCGGTTCGGTGGCAATATACTGAAGTACACTGTCATTAATCTGAACAAAATGATTATTTTCTTCCATTTCTACATAAGTACGGTTGTCATTAATAAATAGTGTATTCATGTCTACATTTAGTGTATCACCGGTATACAATGAATGAACCCTGTCTTCTGCATAAGGAGCTTGGTTTAAGTAAAAATTATAATTGATAAATTGATTCGGATAAATAATCATCGGTATAGAATCAACTTCTGAAAAACATGACCCTGAGACATAGAGTGTCCCATATACTCCATCCACACTTTCTTCAGCTTTCGCAAGGTTATTTTGTCTTGTATTTCCACGATATTTAATACTTAATCCGCTTGTTCCACATCCATCCAACAATGTCATTTTACCTGTTTTCTGTGTTTCATTGTCCGATATTCTATATAGATAAATCCCTGCCGGTGAGGATTTGCCCTCTTTATTCGCACCTCCCCATTTTACAGTATAGTCCCCGGGTGCTTGTAAGATTCTAGAATTAATTTCTCTCCCCAATATATCAAATATTTCTACGTTACCGGAGTTTGACAGAGAAACCTCAAGTGTTGTTTCAGGGTTGAAAGGATTAGGATAATTCGGGCTAACGATTATCCTATCCGGAATTGTTGTTAATTCCTCTGTTGATAATGAGTCAAAATTAATCTGACAAGCATATCCAATCATGTAGTTGCCCCACCATATTTGGTTCTCAACTATGACTCCCTCATTATCGCTAACAAAGGACACATTTATGCTCTCTATATCGTTACAGAGTAAATAATAATCCGGATAATTTGCGGATGATAAATTAAAGAATGTTCCGTCTATTATTGCAATATTCCGACCGGATTGACCCATTAAAGCAGACATGAGAAAAAGCCAAATAATTACAGCAGTATTTCGGATAACGTTTACACTTCTGTTAGGATAATTTCTATTGTCTCTTTGATTTTTAAGTAACAAAGTTTGCCTATTAAAATGCGTGTTTTACTTCAACAGTACTAATTTCTTTGTAATGATGTTGTTATCGGTTTTCAGTTGGTACAAATACATTCCTGACGCCACCGACTGACCGTGTGTGTCTGTACCGCTCCAAACAACAGAATGATATCCCGGTTCGATGTTGTCGTTTAAGAGCGTTTTTACCAAACGACCGGTGAGGTCATACACGTGTAGAGACGTTCCACCGGAACGTCTTGAGACGTTTGAATCAAACGTCTCTACCGGAATCGAAAACGAAATGGTCGTCGTTGGATTAAACGGGTTTGGATAGTTCTGACTGAGAGTAAATTCTGTCGGGATATTGACTGAAGTAGATTTCCGTAATTCCATATTTTCCACATCACCAGATATTTCAACTACATCGTTACCGGACAGCTCAAAAACATTTCCTTTGTCATCCGTTAGTTCCCATTTTTCTGCATCATTCACCTGATAGTTCACCATCAAAGTTTCGTTTGGATTCATCACGTCAATTATGCCATACGAATCAGTCACTTTCCAATCCCCTGCAAATCGGGCATCAAAAGAACCTGCCGGTGGTTTGGGAGGCAGACTGTAACTTAGTTTCGTTTTTTCATCAAGTTGAACACCAAAATAGAGTGTCGTATTATTGATATTAAGATAATTGGTATTTTCTAGTTGGTTCACAAACGAGTGTGTTTTTGATCTCCAAACCGCTCCGATTTCTACCGAGCCATCCCCGTTCGAACGTACCCAGTACCCTTTTCCCGGTTCGATGGTCTCAGCCGTTTCATATCCGACACCAAACCCATAAATTGTTCCAGGAATAATGAGGTTTTCCGGATCAGAAATGGACCCGACAGGTACACCATTGGAACTCCCGGATATTAAGTTCCAGTCAGAATGTAACAACACGGTAACATCGTTGAGTCTGGTACCGGTAACGGTATTGAAACCGACATCGGTAAATCTGAGCCAGTAGCCTTCGCCCGGGAACATGTCCTCAGTTAGTCCATAGCCATCGCTGAAAGCATACAATGTTCCTTGAATAGCATCAGGATAATATCCAAGATAATCACCGGGAACATCTTGAACGCCAACCGGAGCGCCAACCAAATTCCAATCTGATAAATGTGGTATCTCGAGCGTAACCTCATCACTAACCGGATGATCTAATGACACTCTGAACATCAGATTTCCTGATAATCCGGAATTCGCAATCGATTCCCACGTACCGTTGTCTCCAACCCGGAAATACGAATTTTCTGCATCACTGTCCGTATCAAGCCCAAACGGGCGAGTAGAACTAAATTCTTTAGCCCCAACCCAAAATATGCCGTTTAATGTAATATTTTCCTCTATTAAATCTTGTGTATTCCATCCATCGACGCCGCCGGTAACAATCGTACTGAAAATTTCGTTACCGGGGGTATCGTTATCATTGGCATACAATTTCAGGTAAAATGCACCTCCATTACCAACCTGATACCACTTTACACGAACAAGGTCATCACTCCCGACCGACGTGAACCGAACAGCAGAATAATTATTCTGACCGGCATTAAATCCAAATTCGGATGTCCCATCATCGTATGAAAGTTCATACACAGAGTTAGATTGAGGGGTTAATTCAATTGGTACACTCAATTCACTTTCAGAGCCATCCGGGTATGTTGCACTGATTGCAAATGCATAGGTTATATTATTCTCAAGGTCTTCAACTGTATACGAATTATTCGTCAAGCCATCCGCCAATAAATTGACTTCGCCTTCGTAAATATTGTAGGTTACGTCCGCCCCTTCGTAGGTAATATTCGCACGGATTCCCCACTCACCGTCATTGAGCGACGATGAACCTGAAGCAATATCCGCCCACAAATCCCAGCCACCACCGAGCATGACAATACTGTTTGTACTAGGTGTTGCAGACGCGTCAAGACCCGCATAGATAACATTGGTAAACTCCATGGCAATAATGTATGAACCGTTAAACGACCAGTCATTTACCAACTCAAAAGTATTCCAACCGGGTTCCAGTGTAATATATAAATCGTAGGCCGATTCGGTATCAAAAAATGCACCGACAGTTCCAAACGCAGAGATTCGAGTGTCCACAGACAATTCATTGACACTGTAAACTGAAATTGAATTTACCGTAGATACCCCTACAAACTCAAAGATTTCACCTGCATATGCCTCGCCCGGGTCCGTCAAATTGATTTGGTCAGTGATATCATCGTTATCATAAATAAAATCATCAGTACCGGAGGCATTCATATCATTCCACCAGAGATTGACCTCTCCGTCAAATGCTTCTCCGCCAAAATCTGCCGGAGGGGGATAATTTGCGCTGGATTCCTTATAAATCGTTAAATCGTCGATGTACAATCCATCACCGTTCCCACCGTCATCGTTGTCATCGTAGCGTGAAGAGAATCTGAAGATAACATTTCTACCGGCAAAATTACTGATGTCAAGATAAGTATTGCACCCATCACAAAATGGATATCCGGGTAAATATTCTTCCCAACCAAGCCCGCCAGGACGATCATCTGCACCATAATCATAAAACTGCTGCACCCAAACCAATCCGCTGGGATTCATCGGATCATTCGCATCAGCATCGGCTTCAAAGACGAGGTCACTTCCGTTGGTAATGATAATGTCGTCAACACTAAACCCGGTTAACGTAGCATCGTCGATGGTGCTATAAGCGGGATCGGAACCGAATGCAAAACGAACCATCACCGTTTGTCCGGCATAACTATTTAAGTCAAACGAGACATTATGCCAATCGGCTTGTCCACCCCACCCTGAAGCTAGCGTATGTGTTCCGTTAATGCCGTCGGGTTCTCCATTATATACCCAGCCGTATCCGCTGTAAAAATCATACGGATCGCTTCCGATTAATATTTCCCACGTTACACCTCCATCAGTTGAGATACGTACATTTGCAGCATCCCAGCCATCAATCCAATGACCTGAAACATCTCCTGCACCAGCCGGATCTTCAATCCCCCAACGCATCTGGGTCGTCATCGTAAATCCACTCTCCGGGATTACAATCTCAGGAGTATCCAAGAACTGCAGCCATCCGTCTAAATAACCCTCTATTTCTTCGTCACCGCACCAATAGGAATTACCGGAGTAAGCGTTAAAATCTGATGTATGCCATGCCAGAGCATCTACATCGGCGATACTTACCCAATAATAATCTTCAAGCATATTATCACCATCTCCGTCGGAATCCGGCATATTACAATTTAAGGCAAATTTGAAGTGCATAATCTCATCGGCGCCTAACTCCGGTAACGTTAAAACGGGCGAAACGAGTGTCCATACGCCTTCATTGCTCCCATTGGATTCATTCGGAGAAAGAAAACTATGTGTCGGGCTGTAGGATTCTAATTCTGTCAATTCCCACCCTGAATCGTTATTCCAATCACTAACATCCCCTTCGAAATCCTGTTCATATAAAATGACTTCTTCACGGGATGTTCTCTGAATATGTTGCTCTGACTCATTGATATTAATACTGACATTATTAGCATTGATTGCACGATGGATAAGTGGAGAAGAAATAAAGTCTTTTGCATTAACCAGACTCATTCCAATGATGATTACACTCAATATGCATTGTGTGATTTTACGCATGGTATATCCTTTTTTATTGAATTAAAGTTATCAGCGGAGCTACTATGAAAATTATTGTACAAACAATATAAAATATTTCACCCCATAAGGGGTAGTATTATTTTGTGTAAATTTCTGAGAAGTGCGGTACATCACACGCTCTTATTGTTTGTTGCTATAAGGTGTACATCGACGGAAATACACCGCATCGGATTGGAAACAATGGACATCTTTCTCCAGCAAGTGAAAAATGGATATTCTTAACTTAAAACTCCAGACTAAGTCCTAATTGGTGAGTAAGTTTCAATACGCCCAAGTCTGAGTAAGCATAGTCCACACCAATCACCATCCCGGGGATACGTATCTTTACTCCGGCACCCGCACTCAAACCCGCCGTGTCATGACCCAAATGCATCCCGACACGAGCAAACGCAAACTCACGAAAACTGTACTCACACCCCATCGCTCCATAAACCGTATAATCACTGGGGTTTACACCATCTAACGAAAGACTCAAACGATGAATCTCACTTTTAATAAACGAACTCTCTCCGCCAATAATATCATTCTTAATACCCAAACGGAATACTAACGGTAATGGGAAATGCTCCGTTACCTTTGCCAACTGGCCATCCACACTTGTTGTATCCGGAACTTCCTGGTTTAAGCCTTCTCCGTGGTATTGGACTTCCGGACCAAAGTTGCTCACGCTCATCCCTAATGCAAATCCATATATCCCCGTATCAAAATGACTACCAATGTCAAACGCAAATGTCTGCATTGTTGTTGTATATATCTGATCACGGATGTAATCTAAGGACATACCTATCTTTAACCTATCTGTTAATCTGCGGGCATACGCCGTACGCAATGCCAAGGACGTTACATTAAACTCTTCTCCCGTTCCGTTCGGATAGGCTTCTGTTGTAACATCCATCATACCGGAGTTAACATAAAACAGATGAATCCCGATAAAGTCTGAACTGCTTAACTTCATCCCGTAGGACATGACGTTATGCGTAATCCCTACCACATAGTTCGTCTTGGCATAATAGCCTTCTGAACCCTTAATAAATGCCACACTTGCAGGATTGTACGGAATCGCAGATACACCACTCCCTGCTGCAACAAACGCTCCACCCATTCCTACAGCCCTGGCACTGGTCTCAAGCTTTAACCAATTACCCGCGGCTGTCGCAACTTTTGTGACCACATCCGGGATATTTCGGTATTGTCCGTGGATTGTACCCGTTATCAATAATAACGTTAAACTGATTGTTGTAATCTTTCTCATCATCTCACCCCTTACCGGACAACCGCAAATTTACCCAAAAACTCTTTTCCGCTATCCGACTCTACACGAAAAATGTATAAGCCCGGAGCAATCTCCTGGTTGTTGTCGGTTCTTAAATCCCAGAACTCGTAGCTAAAGTACTCATCGTGATGCTCAAATGATGTTACGACTTCACCTGTTATCGTATAAATGGTAATCCTGCAATCCTGTGGTAAATGAATAAATTGGAGTAAGCGACTATCTGCGGTTTCATTAAATTCAGAATGAACAATATATGGATTCGGGACCACCATTACTTCTTCGATATTTTCTTGAGTTACCTCATGAGATTTCCCAAGAAGAGAAAGATCCGCTACCCAAGAATCGCCATCCACAAACCATCGTTCCGGTTTAAGGATAATATAATCTCCATCCTTCCAACCATAATCTGGGATCCATGGATTCATATTACTTCCATCCTCGCCATCTAACCATGTATTAGGAGCAAATTCTCCGACAGGAATGTATTCACTCGCCACCCAAATCATGTCAGCATATTTAACAGACATATCTTTTTCATAGGATTGGTTTTCGCTCCAAATCGGGACGTTATTAGTGAAGAAATCGAAAAATGTATAATCAATATAAAGATCATAAATGTATGGTGCATCCTCAATTTCACCATCTAACATAACATCTTCCCATCTCATTGCTAACTTTTCGTTACGCTCCCACATACAATCTTTGTTCCCAGGATCTTCATCCTCCCCAGTGGTTCCTTTATCCAAATGAATAATATCCACTTTTTTTCCGGTTGTTAGATTCGTTATTCGGAAAGGTAAAAGTGTTCCGTCAAAAGGTAAATCATTACATCCTCCAGAGGGACTCACCTGCCTGGCTGTATCTAATACTGAAGTACTAAACTCAATTTTATATTCATATAGAGGTCGATTATCAAATTTTTCTTGAGATGAGTATTCCAACCACACATTTATAAATGCATTGCTTGAGTCCATATTCGTTTCCCACGCGTCTATAAATGCGTAATATTTACCTTCTGTAATCTCCTCTAATTTATACCAATCACTGATATTATTATCATATCTTAAGCGCACACCATCAAAAAATTCAGTCCAATTACTTTGATACCCTACCTCATATTGGTTCATAATGGGAAAGGCATTCAGCTTGTAATCCGGTAGGTAGATGATATCATTACTGCTTTTCGCTCCGGGCAAACTTAACAAACTATCTACACTTACAGAATCAAGCGTGCTGACAGATCCGACATCCACCCAGCTCGCAGGTTCTTGAAACACAGAATCGGTAATTTCATACACATACAATTTTGGGTTATCTGTCGATGCGCTTTCGAAAGATCCCGGTTTGGGTGATGCTTCAATTTCAAGCCGCATCATTGCTGTACTGAGTGCATTAACATCGACCAGTTCAAATAATCGATCACCACTCCCGATATTATTTTCATTGGCGATAATAAAGGTGTCAATACTATCTAAATCAGGGAATGAAATATTTGTAGCGTAGTATCCCGGAATAACTGTCACAAAATTTGATGAATCAGTTTTAGAGCATTCTAAGCTTTTATTGGCACCCCAATAGGGTTCTGTTTCTTCATTGACAATGAAATGTTCTGGATTTGCAGGTGACCACACTTCCACTTCACGATATGTACCATCTCCATCTTCATCAACAAACTGCTTTGTGTAGGTTGGCAAACCCATATCATAAGCCGTGACGGCATACGTATATTCCACACCGTCGATTACATTTGTATCAATAAATGAATAGGATAATCCGGTATTTGCGCCCAAACTTATTTCGGTTCTGAGCGGATCTAAACCCATGATATTTAATCCTCTTGCTTCTTCCTCTTCACAAGAATAATCATTTTCATATAAACAATGCAGTCGATCCTGTTCTTCATCCAAATCAAATTGAGCAATAGGAACCCACCCGACCGTATCTCGTGGCACTGTTGGATCCATATCATAATAAGTATCATAAATCACGGTTCCCCAAGTTTTTCCGCTATTTAAACTCCTATACACTTTATATCCTTCAAAATCACTATACCCGGTCATCGGATCATTAGAGTCCTCTGAAATACCATCCCATGTCAATACTACTTTTTGGTGCTCAACTCGAGCAAATACATTTGGAGCAGCTGGGGGTTGAATAGTTTCTGTAACTGCAGTCACTATGACAGTATCCGGTTCAGATATTAGACCATGTTCATCAGTTACCGTTAATACTATTTCGTATTCGGTACGTTCGGTAAGGTTTGTGGGTATCGTAATCACCGGTTTGATTACTGTTGGATTGTTTATAACCAGAGATTCATCTACACTTTCCCAACTAAAAAGTAATTGGTCATGATTAATATCAGTGGACATTCCACCGTTCAATGCTATTGTTCGTCCTTGGACAGTTTTTCTAAAATTACCGGCATGAGCAATGGGTGTTTTATTTTCTAATACACTTATTTCAACATCATCAGAATGGCGACCACCTTCTTCGTTTGTAACGATTAGGGTAAATATCAACGTTCTTTCACTATCATAATCAGGAGCAATAAAAGTGGGGTTTACTGCTGATATATTATCCATTTCCACAATTGGAACTCCATCATCCGTTGGTGCAGACCACCAATATTGTAAATTTGCTCCATCCGGATCAGATGAATTACTTCCATCCAACTCAACCAAGTCTCCCTGTTCTACAACTTGAGAGTTACCTGCATCAGCTGTTGGTAAATATATTAATACTGTAATAATTACTGTGTCAGGAAGTGATACATTCCCATCTTCATCTGTAACAATTAGTTCAAAGAAATAGTCTGTAGTATCTGTGACTGAAGGAGCGATAAAACTTGGATTGGCAATAAATTCATTAGATAAAACAATGTCATTCAGTGAATCCCATTGGTAAGTAATCACTGTTAATTCGGGGTCATATGACGTAGAACCATCAAGTTGTACTATAGTATTCTCAATAACTGATTGCCTATCACCTGCATCTGCAATCGGAGGTAAATTCGGATTGATTGTAATTATTACTGTATCGGATTCTGAATAGAAAGCTCCGTCGAAAACCACCAACGAAAACTGAAACACCTCTGCTTCTTCAACATTGGGAGCAATGAAGGTTGGGGTAACAGCATTATTGTCAGATAAGACGATTCCGTCCGGGATTATCCACAAGTATGTGAGTGGGGATCCACTCACACTAACAGATGCTGACCCATCTAACGTAACCAAGCGCCCCTCTACCACAGACTGATCCTCTCCTGCGTCAGCAATTGGCGGTAAACTTTCAAAAACAGATATATAATTTACTTTCGTCTCCGTTACAGATAGCGTATATATATCCGTTACTGTCAAGCTCACCGTAAACTCACCAGATTCTTCGTAAGTATAAACCGGGAGTTGTTCGGTACTTGATCCTCCGTCACCAAAGTCCCACTCCCAAGATAATAACTCTCCGTCTCCCTGGTCAGATAAATCTGTATATTGAACCGTCAAGGGAGTATCACCTTCTGTCACGTCGGATGTAAAATCTACAGTAGGAGGATTGGGCTGATTTACCGTAACAACAGCCGTCGTGGAGTCACTAATCCCTTGACTATTTTCGACAACTAATTTCACATTCCACTCACCGGCAGTTGTAAATACATAGGTAGGATTTTGCTCCGTGCTTGTTCCACCGTCGCCAAAATCCCAGTCCCATAAACTAATCGTCCCCATGCCCGGCTCAGACTGATCTGTGAAATTTACACTCAACGGAGCAAATCCCTCCGATGGTTCGAAACTAAAACCGGCCATAGGATTTTGGGTAACATTTTTTGGATACACCTTTAGTTTTAATAGATTAAAGGCGGGATTTGTTAGTTCATAGCTTGTTTGTTCCAACATATTTACATTTATCATCACACCGCCGAAAGCATCCTGGAGTTTTACACTATCCATTAAAGCGGACCAACCAGAATTATTCCAATCGATATTAATAATATTATTTGCTCCATATTGAAGCGGAACATCATATACGTGTTCCGACAAATCTCCATCGCCGGCTAATATTTGTGTAAAATAACGATCTCCATCCCAACCAATTGCTGCATCAAATGCCGGTGGTGGCGGAGGAGGCGGTGCATATTGATCTATCCCTTCATCGTAGCCATCCGTTGCATCAGGTGAAAATCCCATTAACAATTCGTACTCTCCTTCACTTGATAAATCTGTACTTGTTTGAATTGAAAATGAAAATTCTTGCGCCACCGAAAAGGATAGAAGCATCGGCAAAACACCTAAACCAAGAATTAATTTCCGTAATATACTTTTTTCAACCATTGTTTTTCCTTATGAAAAATATTTTTCTTTGGATTAAAACTCCAGACTAAGTCCTAATTGGTGAGTAAGTTTCAATACGCCCAAGTCTGAGTAAGCATAGTCCACACCAATCACCATCCCGGGGATACGTATCTTTACTCCGGCACCCGCACTCAAACCCGCCGTGTCATGACCCAAATGCATCCCGACACGAGCAAACGCAAACTCACGAAAACTGTACTCACACCCCATCGCTCCATAAACCGTATAATCACTGGGGTTTACACCATCTAACGAAAGACTCAAACGATGAATCTCACTTTTAATAAACGAACTCTCTCCGCCAATAATATCATTCTTAATACCCAAACGGAATACTAACGGTAATGGGAAATGCTCCGTTACCTTTGCCAACTGGCCATCCACACTTGTTGTATCCGGAACTTCCTGGTTTAAGCCTTCTCCGTGGTATTGGACTTCCGGACCAAAGTTGCTCACGCTCATCCCTAATGCAAATCCATATATCCCCGTATCAAAATGACTACCAATGTCAAACGCAAATGTCTGCATTGTTGTTGTATATATCTGATCACGGATGTAATCTAAGGACATACCTATCTTTAACCTATCTGTTAATCTGCGGGCATACGCCGTACGCAATGCCAAGGACGTTACATTAAACTCTTCTCCCGTTCCGTTCGGATAGGCTTCTGTTGTAACATCCATCATACCGGAGTTAACATAAAACAGATGAATCCCGATAAAGTCTGAACTGCTTAACTTCATCCCGTAGGACATGACGTTATGCGTAATCCCTACCACATAGTTCGTCTTGGCATAATAGCCTTCTGAACCCTTAATAAATGCCACACTTGCAGGATTGTACGGAATCGCAGATACACCACTCCCTGCTGCAACAAACGCTCCACCCATTCCTACAGCCCTGGCACTGGTCTCAAGCTTTAACCAATTACCCGCGGCTGTCGCAACTTTTGTGACCACATCCGGGATATTTCGGTATTGTCCGTGGATTGTACCCGTTATCAATAATAACGTTAAACTGATTGTTGTAATCTTTCTCATCATCTCACCCCTTACCGGACAACCGCAAATTTACCCAAAAACTCTTTTCCGCTATCCGACTCTACACGAAAAATGTATAAGCCCGGAGCAATCTCCTGGTTGTTGATTGTTCGAAGATCCCACCATTCATTCCCGTCCAATTCATTATCATGCCTGAATGTTTGCACAAGCTCACCGCTAATCGTGTAAATGCTGATCTCACAATGCCCCGGCACATTTGTAAACCGTATCTGTCTGAGGTATTCATTCTCACGAAATTCAGAATGCACGATGTACGGATTTGGCACAACCCAAACCTTATTGAGTGATTCATCGGATGGAACACCGGAAACAACCGTCACAAAGTTTCGATCATGGATGGTTGTTCCTCTGGCATTTTCTATGCTTTGATACGCTCCCCAATTATCCGGGTTGGATTGAGTGCGTGTGCTGTCCATGATAAATGTACCATCTCCCTGGTCAATCCATGTAACCGTAAAGGGTTCTTCAACGCCCATATCGTAGGCAGTTACAGAGTAAGTATATTCCATTCCGTCCACAACTTGCTCATCCGTAAATTTGTATTTGAGAATGGTTTCTTTCCCTTCTACGATAATGGTATCCCAATCCGTGGTGTCCATTAATACTTCATCAAAACCGGAATCTTCTCCGAGGTAGAACCACGGTGCCTTCGGATCGGGTCCGGTAATATTTCGCCCTCGATTTTCCCCGCTGCAATTGCCACCTGTATAAATGCAATGCAGAGAATCTGCTTCTGCATTTAAGTCGTATTGTGCCATGGGTCTCCAGCCGACGTGTTTCCCGGTTGTATCATAGACCATATCTTCTAAACCGCCCCACGTTTTTCCGCCATCGATACTTTTATAAAGTTTATATCCTTCAAAGTCTCCGTAACCGGTGACAACATCTGTGGATAATTCAGCGGCATCATCCCAGTACAATTCCACTTTCCCCTGATCCACTTTTGTAATTACCGTCGGAGCAGTCGGGGGTGTAAATCCCTGGTAATGAGAATTATACATAATCTGAGCAAATTCAGCATTTTTAATTAAATCTGCTTTATCCTCGCCAAAAATAATGGTGAAAGAGAATGGAACTTCCTCACCCACGGCGATATTAAACGGACCCGTACTTGCTATTAACACGCAATCCAGTCCTTCGTCTCCATCGCTCCAGACGGACTCTTTTTCTAAGCCTTCCAATGAATCAAAATGCGGATTAAAATCCGGATCCATTTCATCGAGAGACGGCTCCTTTGAATGAAAAAACCAATCCTGTTCAGAGTCTGTAATATTTGTTGTGTCACCCGACATCAGCTTGAACTGAATTTCCTCTTTGTTTTTCGCCCGCGGGGGTTCGATTCCAGGATTTTTCACACCCGGACGGTTCATCCAGTCAAACCAGTGCCAATCCGTAATTTTTAATTTCTGTCCGGGGAGACGGTTAATCCCATGGATATCTTCGTACAATGTATCCGTCGCGACTGGTGTATCTAAAAGCTGAACAGCCACAATGCCAAGGTCTGACCCTGACGCAGGACCGCTGATACCGTCGTAATCATAAATCATTGCCATACTGATAATGAGTTCTTCATTATTCACAACAATGGTGCTGTCATACGACTCCATTGTGTCATCACTTGGCGTTCGTCCGCCGGTACTTCCGGTAATGGTTTGAGAGTACGCATCTGCATCGAAGTAAAATCCCAAAAACATTTTATTGTAATCGTACCCTTTACCACCATTGATTTTTGATCCGTCCGGCAGCACGATGCCTTCTCCACATAGAGGCTCCCATATCTCCCCGGCAGCTTCACATGCCTCCTTCGAATAGATTGCAGGATCTGTACACCGAGACAGATCGCGGATTGACCCGTCAGGCTCTTTCTCAAATGCACACCAGTCCCCACTTTCGTTTCGTACTTTTACTGTAACAAAGAGGATATCTTCCGCAAATGATACGCCGTAAGAATGGGCGGTGGACATAACTTTCAATCCCATGGGGTAGCCTTTTTGCAAATATTTATCTCCGGTGGAATTCACTTTATTCCCGCGATGCGCCCAGCGATCATCAAACTCAATATAGATGTCCGAATCTGAAACGAACGTTCCCGGCAACTCAACCCAGCAATCCGGGTTCTTTCGTGTAGCAGGAACACACCCGGTTTCTTCAGGTGCGTAATCTTCTGCCCACCATCCGGGCCAGAATGGGACGGCATCTCCGGTTGTTTCATTAAAATTTACCGGCCAAGTTTGTGAAAAATTACTGTGAGCCAGTAATGGATACGGATCATTCGGGTCCGTAAAATCTGTTTCACCAAAAATATCACCGGCAGTAACTTCACGATTTTGCGTTAACTGTCGGGCATTGGTGGTCGGTTGCCAATCGGTATCATAACGGCGTGTCAACCATGATTCAGACACGGTTGCACCATAGTATTCCAGATTCGCACACTCATCCCAGTCTTCGTTAAATCCATCGCATCCGGAATAATCATAGAAATCAAATACGGAGCTGGGGGTTCTGCTCTGCAGTGCAGGACGTAATGCCCACGGATAAATCAGTCCAATTCCCTTTTTCTCGTTGGGATCCATATATGCATTCGGCAAATTCGGGTCAGCACCATACGTTGTGCTAATCATCAGCACCCCTGCATTCGGATCAAAATCATCATGATCTACATACCACTGATTCGGTAGTGTGAAAGCCAAGTATGATTCAACTTTCGTTCCGACAATGCCGTCATCCTCATACGTTTCAAAGACCACTCCGGCGTAGTTAAATGTAGTATCCCCATCGATGGTAATCATTTTCCGATATGCTCCGTTGGATGACCACACCTTATAATCTGAACCGGACAAGTCTCCTTCTAATATCCAGTTGTATTTGTGGGCGTATTCCATCCCCGGAACTCCTGCGATAAAACCACATTGTGGGATATAAGCATACTCCCCCCACAATCCTGCCGGTTGCTTATCCCAACGACCGTCTCTATCAACATCGATGTCAATAAAATCCCCATAATTGAGAATCGTTGATTTTATTTTTCCTTTCAGCAAATAGCCGATGGCTCGATCATTTGTCGGGTTAGTCGGATAAGCAAAGTCTCCGCGTTTTGTTAACGGCTGTGGAGCAGAATTGTTGATCACGGTTTCATCAGCAGGGGATCCCGGCTCAACGCCAAAAATCTGCCCAGTCAATCCGAAAATTAAAAATGAAATGCCAAGTGTATTTTTAAGTGTATTCATTGATGCTTCCAATGTTTGTTAAAAGATTTAAGATTCGGTCACTTCGCAAAAAATGCTCTATGTTTTTTATTAATATTTGGTAGAGAAACCGATAATTTCACACATCGATGTGCAAAATCTGTTGTCCTCTTAATTAACTCTTTGGAATCCATATTCTTAATTCTTCAATCTTAATTCTTAATTCCTAAGATTCTTAACGAAAATCCATTCGTACAAAGAAATTGATCTCTCTTGGGGAGGACATATACCACGGGATATCGTAATACGTCCCCGATTTTGCTCTACCGATTACAGGAACTTCAAACGGGACACCAATGTTTGCCGTGTAGTATTCTCCGGGATTATCAGGCTCACCCGTCAATGGCCAGATATCTACAGCATTCACGATATTGAACACATTAAATACGTTCATTCCTAAGGTCATTTTGACTTCTCCAAATTTCAGGAATTTAGACAACGATAAGTTGACGACTTTCCAATCAGGTGAACGAGAGGAATTTTTATTTTTTTCATCAGACTCAGGAGTGTCAAAAATTGAACTCAACTTTTTGTAAGGCGTGTATGGCATCCCTGACTGATAGAAAGCAGTCAATGCGGTCTGAATTCCAAATGGTAAAACTGTGTATATAGAAACCGTCAAATCATGGGTGCGGTCGAAGCTCATCAAAAATTCTTGAGACGGCGCATCCATGGCTTCAAGACCTAACGTAGCCCAGTCATACGCACTGTTTGCTTTGGCAACGGAATAGGTGTATTGAATCATGGTGTTAACAGGCATCCCCCTATTCTTTAAGGTAAAATCAATTCCCTTCGCACTGCCATAATCTCCGTTATCAAAAACGTAATATTTGTACACGCCGCTTCGTTGAATTTTGCTCGTGACCAATTGATCCATGTCTTTGACCCACCCCATCAGTGAGAATGCCCAAAAACGGTTCATTTGGATATTGAACCCAAATTCATAGGATTCCGTCCGGGTGGCATTCATGGTGGCATTCCCTAAGAAGCCTTCTGTCTCCTCAAATAAGGCTTGCGGGTCAGTCAATCGATTAGTATTCAGATACACATTCTGATAAATGGGGGTCTGGTAGTACAATCCGTAGTTAAATGTAAACGTCGCCTGGTCGGTAATTACGTGACTGATCCCCAATCTTGGACTGACTTTATAAAACCATTTTGCAGGGGTCAGCAGGGTTTTTTGATTCTGCAACCCGGGAGTGGCATCGACTTCTTCATCAAAGTTCCATGTGTCATCATTTTCTCCGGTATCACCTGTCCCCGGGATACCATCTTCACCTACATCGGCATAATACCACGGTTTATTTGGTGAAGGATTTCCATCCGGGTCTGACCAGATGCGTGTATTGTAATTGACACCATCAATCCGAACGCCGGCATTGACCACCATCCACGGTACTTCAAACGTATTTTGGATATATGCTGAAAGTTCTTCCGGCTCACGGAAATCATCCCATTCGCCATTATCATTCGCATCATCAAACATTTCACCCGGATCCCATACACCATTCCCTTCACCTTCATCCGGCATCACTTCTTCATCAACATAGTCTTCACCATTATCCCAAACGCCGTTGTCGTTTTCATCAGTAAAGTCTTCTCCGACATCCCAAATACCGTTCCCGGAATTCCCCGGCAGTAGTCCATCGGGACCTGTATCTTTCCAATATTCGGCAAAACTCTGTCTAATCGGGGACAAATCTTCATCCCAGCGAAATTTAATTTCATCATAGTTAAGCTTATGCGATTTATAATCTACGCCGGTACGAAGCTTCCATTTGTCCGAAAGCTGAGATGTAACATCCAAGCGGGCTTCCTGAGTTACAGCACTTGATGATCCGTAGAACCGATCATGGCCACCAAACGCTTTTCCTTCATCCCAACCATACTCAGCAATGGGTAAAAAGTAATTTGCATTAAAATCGTTTCCCGTCACCGGATTGTATCCATTGACAGGATCTCCAAAACCATAATGTGCCCAATATGGGTCATTTTCCCATTCATGGAATATTTTGCGATAATCAACATGATCAAGATAACTGACATACATATCCGGTGTTAACCAATAACTTCCGTCACGCTCAATACATTTATCGGTGAGTTCCGGTCCGTCCCAAACACCGTCGCCGTCAAAATCATCACGTTCAAGATCAAAAATATCAATCCCTTCATCGTAAATTCCGTTGTTGTTCACATCTCTGAATGTTTCAGCGATATCCCAATTCCAGTTGCCCGGTGTCGCTCCGTGAAACCAGCCGGTTTTGTCATCACGCTTTGTATAAAATATTGTATCCCCATTTGATGATGTTGTATACGGAACGATATTTGGATTGTACGGATCGGAAATAGGGTCAATCGTACCGGAGGCGTAATCTCCTGCCGGGTTTCGCCACTCATACCAATCCGGATATCCATCTTCATCGCTATCTTTCCACCGAACACCTTGGAACTGATCTTGCACGAACTGTGATAGCCGAAGAGTGTAAAAGGTTCGGCTCGTGACGGAATGATTCAGCTCGTATGTGTATCGATATGTGTCACGGAATAATTCATTTTGCCCATCATCCCAATACATATATCTTGGATTAAATACTTTTCGGTGAGCAGCCACCTGCCAGTAGGACATATTCATCCGAAGGCGATTGGTAAAGTTGTAGGCTATTTTCCCAAAAACGTCATAGGTTTTATCAAACCCAAATCCGCGGAAGCCTTGTTCAGTATCCCATGGTTGCACAAGATTCTGTCGATTTTGCTGTGCGAACGATTGGTTAATCGGCATGTAGTTATACGGATCATTTTCGCCATGTTCATAAATAGTGTTATCAAATTCTAATACTCGATAAGACTGGCGATCTGTAAACTGCCCTGACACCCAAAAATGGAATTTTTTATATCCGCCACCAAGCCCAATATTATAATCATTATATCCACGGAGTTCGTCATAGCCATTCCCCATTGCAGCACCCGCTTGACTGGTTTCATATTTAAATTTGTATTGCAACTCATTCCCGCCGATCATCGTATGCATATTAGAAACGGCTGACATCGCATCTCCGTACTCAGCATTAAACCCGCCGGGCTGCCAGTCAAATTCCTTGACGGCAAACAAATTTAGTCGCGTTCCGTTTCCGATTCCGCCAAAAATTGGATTTCGGATATACAGCCCGTCGATCATGTATGCAATTTCACCTGATCGTCCACCTCGGACATGCACTTCTTCCAGTCCTCTTTCTTCATGGTCAGGGATTCCTTGATTGCGACTTTCTACTTTTACAACACCGGATTGAAGTGTGTAGAGCTCAGAAATATCTCTGATTGGAAGCGATTCGATAGCTTCCTTGCTGATTGTCACTTTCTTCGCAGTTGATCCTTTTTCCACTAAGTCCCGTTCTCCGTAAACTTGGATCTCTTCTCCCTCAATTGCTGCTACCGGCAGACTAAAGTTCTCCCATTGAGTTTTATCCATAATGATAGAAACCTTCTTGCGAACTTCCTTTCTGTATCCCATCATGGAGCATATTACATCATAATCACCGACCTGAATATTTAAGATGATATAGCTTCCATCTTGCCCCGCCATTGTTCCTAAAACAATCGCATCACGTCCGGACTCTTGAATGTAAACTTGAGCACCCGGAAGAGGAGCACCGTCCATGTCCGTAATTTTTCCACGGAGAGTTCCGTCCGTCCCTGCAAAAATGATTTGCACTAAAAAGATAAAGAAGAAGGAATTTTGAATGTATTTTTTCATGTGTCTTATTTTGTAATTAATCATTAACTGGGAACTCAATTCTTTGAAGGCCAACGGTTCGCTTCATTTTGAAGGGGTCATCCTCAAATTTATCCAGATTATTTAATTGATTCGGATGCGAGATGCGTCGGTTGCCGAATAGAAGCTTCCCTGAAGAATCATTTTCCCTGTATTCTGCAAGCTCTAACATGGAATATTCCACCCAGCCTTCTCCGGTTAGCCCGACCCATTCAGGAGGATCTGTCCAGTAGAAGGAGACCAAATCTTTCACCATTCCAAGTCCTTCAACAAGCCATGTTTCGTTTCTTTCAATGTACTCTACTCCGGTTCCAAGCATGGTCATTGATACTTCCCTTGTCACCTTAAATGTAGAATCTGCAGGATAGGTTCTCCCGCTACTTTCCAGCGTAACATTTTCACGATCTACAGCGTAGGATTTCCCTATGTAATAATCGGCAATGGAAGTAATGATATCTTCGGCAGTTCCAACTCTCTCGCCGTCTCTAAAATAATTCCCGGGAGTGTAATATAAAACCTGATCAACAAATCGCGTGGAATCAAACCAGAATCCTCCCTCAAACGTACCGTCGTCAGCACCCGAATATCCATGGAAGCCATACGGTAAAAAATGACTTGGAAATACTCGTTTATAAATATGTTCATTCTTTTTGAAAAAATGGTAATCATATTCTCGTTTGAAGCCTTCTGTCGCGTCTATATATTCCCACTTGGTTTTTGTGATATAATAGTCACCACCTTGCTCGCTGTTTTCATCAGCATTGCCCACAACTGGGTGGCTCCACACCATGACAACAGAATCCAAATTTGTTACTAGCTTTTGTGTCGTCACATCATACTGATACCGTTGAATTATATCTCTGAAAACAATCGGATTCCCATTTAAATCAGGCCACTTAGCTACAAGTGAGTCTCCGTTCGCATCATAATCACCATTTCCGTTCAAATCTTCAAACTCTTCACCGGGGTCATATGAGCCATCATTGTCCGCATCTGTATATTTTTCGCCAGGATAAATTTCTTCCAAAATGCGCGGCGTATTGGGGTCTTCCCATGATACCAACAAATTCTTGGATATTTTCCCGAATTTAAATAATTCATCATAAGATGTTTCTTCGTATGCCGCAACCTGAGTGACAATCTCGTCATCATCCCAAAGACCATTCCCACGATCTATAAACCATAAACTATGGAACTCGTCATAAATAGATCCCTCTGTCCCTTCGTCCACTATTTCTTCTGCATCATCCCATACGTCGTTACAATTTCTATCCTGAAAACCATGAAGAGGATTCTCACCGTTTTCATCTAGGTCTACATAAGGTTCTGCATCATCCCAGATTCCATTACCTAAATCGGTGAAGGGTTCACCTGAATCCCATTTTTCATTGCCATTCGTATCTGTAAATGGTTCAGCATCATCCCGGAAACCATTATCATTACAATCTGTGTTGATGCGATAAATAAGAGAATCCGAGCTTAGGGATGTTCGACTAAATTCAAAACTGGCATCTAAAATGTCATCATTCTCAGAATGCTCATTCACCCGATCAATCCATTCAGTGGGGTCTACAATGACAGAATTAGCATCTTCTCCGACAACATCGGTTCGATAGAATCGATTGATGACTTCATCTGTATGCGGGACGAACATGGTGTCCAGAATGTAGCCTGTATTTTTTATGGAGTAATTCTGAAACTGAACATTAATTTCATTATACTCATTCCAGATAAGTGACTCAATATTTTTGAAAGGTTGTGAGTAGACGGAAACGGTATCATATATGACGGTTTCTGCATAACCTTGTGTTTCATACGCATCGAATAATGAATCCAATAACTCCGGATCGGTACTGCTTGGATATAACTCATAAAGATGATCAGTGATAGGAATATTCAATGCTGTATCCGCAAGAGAAACAGGTACCCATACACGGTTTTGTGTATCTTCCGGCTCAATAGTTAAGAGGTAATTTTTAAAATTCTGAAAGTTTAACGTGTCCTCATCCGGATTAAATAGACCACTGTGCTTAAGAGAATTTTTATCATAGCGATAAAATTTGACATTGAACGCTTGAGTAAAATCATAAAAATATGAGTCGTAATGACCGTCATTCGATAGCGAGTTATCGCCCAGTGTATTCACTAACGACGGAGTGTCATCTTCGGATTCTGCAGGGTCTTCACATCCCAAAAACCCAATAAATATTGACATAATTAAACTATGTAAGAATACTTGCTTCATCAGAATGAACTACCTTTCATTATTATAAAGTGTGTATGGCTTTGCCATAATTAAGTAAGAAATTTACAATGCGTGAGATTGTTTTCCCATTGTTAATTAAATTCTGCAAACATCCGCCCCGGGCAGGCAGTACTTAGCCTATTTAATATCTTTGTTTTTCTTCGTGGCTCTGTGGCGAACGGTATCACTAATCAAGGCTAGGACGCTTTTCGAAGGTCTTTCGTCTTAACTTTCACAAGTTTTACTTTTGCGAACGTCTCAATATAACTAAGGATTTTTCCTTCAATCAGATCATCTTCAATCCGACCTCGATGACTTGGTTTTTTGTAGTATTTATCAATTTCTTTAGCGTGTTCCGGAGATCGTTCCTTTAATTTTTCTATTTCGTCATTGACCTCGTCTTTTGAAACTTCGATGTTTTGCTCACGGATAATCGCCTTGCGAATCAGATACCATTTCAGGTTACGCTCAGACACCGAGCGATACATCTTTTTTACTTCTTCTTCGTCTATTTCTTCCCCGTTATTTTGTTTCTTAACATCCTCCACCAAGCGTTCCAAATAAGAGTCAACCATCGACGGCGGCGCTTCCGGATTCACCAAATCTATCAACGCGTCTGAAAGTTGCCGTTCATACGTTTCCTTTGCTCGCTGTTCGTAGTTTTTATCAATTTGCTCTTTTATCTTCTTTTTCCACTCCGATTTATTCTCAACATTCGGATCCATTTTTTTGATTAAATCCTCAGTCACTTCCGGAAGAACCTGCCGCTCAACATTGGTCACCGTTATCTCATAAGGAGTAGACTCACCTGATTCCCCCGGAAAATCAATTCGTGTTGTATCATCAGGTTTTAACCCAGTCAGTTTTTTCAAATTGTCTCCGGTAAATATCCCGTCTCCCAACTTAATATATCGTTTTTCAATCTTGTCTCCAATGATGGGGACTCCTTCGGCATCCAGTTTTTGTAA
This sequence comes from uncultured bacterium, assembly GCA_964388155.1. Lineage (GTDB taxonomy): Bacteria > Fidelibacterota > Marinisomatia > Marinisomatales > JACNKV01 > JACNKV01. Next base: position 24,848 of record CAYLYH010000009.1, read on the forward strand.
ATCCGCAAGGATATAATCACCATCAACAGCTCCATCCTCCACCGGCATAACTTCTGCATAGGTTCGTCGGATTTCATCAATGGCTAAATCAACATCTGTCTTATCTGTGACATAATTAGTTTTCTCAACCTTTAAGCTGTTCTTTTTCATTGTTGGGAGTTTAATCTCCGGTTCAATTTCAAAGACTGTTTGAAAAGATAAATGTTCTCCATGTTTAAAATCTAAATCTTTTACATCTGCACGATTGACCGGTTGTAGATTTTCTTTTTGCAACGCCATAAAATAGAATTTTTGAAAAGAGTCCTCAATAAAATCCGCTTCAATCACCTGTTGATAATTTTTCATGACGACGTGTTTTGGTACTTTTCCTTTTCTAAATCCGGCAATTTTTATCTTCTTGCTAAAAACACTCACTGCTTTTTCGTAGTCTTTTTCAAGGTCATCCCAAGGGATATGGATGGCTAATTCACGAGTAAATGAGTTTAATTCTTTTAGGTCTGTTTTCACGATTTTTCCTTTTTTTATCTAAAATATCGGTCGGGAATTTACTCTCGTTTACCGGTCAATTTCAGACGTTTTTATTCGTACGGGAAAATGCACAATCAACAAAGTTTACTTCGTCAGATATAAATCAAATATAAAGAGTGTAGTTCAGAATTTCTTTTTATCCTAATCTTTATCCCAATCCTTATCCATTTCACATCATCATCGCGCCTTTAAATAAAAACCACATCCCAAACATTTGAATAACGTGATAAATATCATTATGGTTAAAATGTTTATGCAGATCAAATCTGCTGGTTTGTACTCCCGCACCGACGAAACTAATGATAATTCCAATGGAGACATATCCCACACCCTGATTATGTAATATGAATTGACTATAAATCATTCCAAGCAATACGATAAACATAATCGGGACATAATACCGAATGACATTTAAAAATTTGTCATCTCTTAAAATCACAAAAATATAAATGACATAAATCGAAATTGGTAACCATCTCAATTTTTCCAATCCGGGTAAATGATGAATCAACATAAACAAAAAAAACATTGCAACAGCCCCGATAGACAATGTCGTCAATTTCCATAGAACATTTTTTACTATCGCTGAAAAATGCGGACCGATCCCGTGACTGACGGCACCAAAAAATGCCCCCAGCGACACCATAATGAATGCCAAACTCCAGTACCAATGCTCGGCAATATCCGTCTGACCAAAATGACGGAATAGCTCCAATGCAAAATAGGAGCCAAGAATCGCAATGATTAAATCGGTGAAAGCCGTCATCGGTTCGTAAATGAGTTGTCTTTTTTCCATAATGGATGTCAGAATTTACTCAAACACTTGTTCAGAATTCTAAAATAATTCCGCCAACTGGCATTGTTTTAAACTGCCACGCCATATCTGTTGAGCCATCATCAAGATAAAGAGTTTCCCACGGATTGTCCCGATTGAATATATTCATAATATCCCAAAATGCAACAAGATTCATTTTCTTAAAATTAAATCGTTGTTGAAGCAAAATATCAAATCGAATGTAATTATCATATCGTTCCGTATTCCATGCATCGCTTGAATTCACATACCATTCTCTGATGTTGTGGTCATAGGATTTTGGTGTATACGGTCGTCCACCCATATATCGAAATTTGACGCCAATTTCATATTCATCTGCCGGAGCAATGGGAAGCCATGAAGTCATTTTTGCCAACAATGTTTTTTTATGTTTCTGATACCACTCATATTCGATAAACCGGATTTTATATCCTCCAACAAGTGTAAGCACATCGCCATAATCATAATCCCACGCAAATTTTTCTCCATTTCTCGGGTCAACACCTTCTGCCACAGAATGAGACCATGCAAACGATCCATACCAATTATTGGTGTATTTCTTTTGAATGAAAAATTCTATGCCTTGCGATTCCCCTTTTCCCGCATTAACCAAATGTTGAAAATCCAAACTATCTCTGCCGTCGCTCCCTTCCAAAATGTTAAAGCCAATCATGTCTTCATATTTTTTTGAAAAAACTTCCAATGTCATTCGTGTGTCCGCACTTAAAAAATATTCTATTCCACCAGCCCATTGGTCGGCAAAATAATTTTTCAATAATTTTGTGTCTCCACGACTTGAATTCAAATGAATATTAAAGGGTGATTGAAAATATCGTCCGCCGGAAATATTGAGTTTAAACAATGGGGAAAATCGATACGAAATTCCCAATCGGGGAGACACATTTCCATTTCCGGAATAACTCACATACTCATATCGTAAACCGGGAGTGATTTCTAATTTCGTTGTCGGTTTAAAGTTTATCTGCGCAAATAATCCTGATTTTAAAAAGTCCAAAATATTTTTTGTTTCAACAGAATCATAAGCCCCAATAGTTGCAAGAGATTCAAACCGCAAAGAATCTTGACCAAAATAATCATTCCAAAAAGCATCTTCGGAAATAGGCATAATGGGGGTGTTCGCAGATAATGCATAACCGTAAATATTTCTCGGTTCACCATGCCACCAATTGTCGTAATCCAATGAAATGGATTTGGCGTTAAATCCAAAACTTGTTTCCACTTTTGAATTGAATCGATACACCCAATCTCCCTTCAAAGCCATTTCCCACTCGGCATCATCTTGACCGTAATATTGCTGTTTTTCGTCATCTAAAAGATAGCGATATACATCGGTATTCAGACCGACACGACTACCACTCAACGAAATAATACCATACCCCCTTTTTGAAAATAGGTTTTTATAGGTGAGCCCCATCGTCAATTGATTTGATTGATAATCCACATTTTCCGCGCCACGAAGTTGAGGATTATTTTCCCCCTCAATATTGATTTCGTCAATACCGCCAATGACATTAAATGATAATTTTTTGGTGGGAGAAATGTGATAGGATATTTTTCCCTGACTCGTCCAATATTTGGGGATTGCCATGAGTCCGGAACTTTGAATCACAAAATCCAGAAATGAGCGTTTTAAGGAAAATATATACGAACCTTTTTGTGTGAAAGGTCCTTCAAAATTGAATCCGAACCCTGCCATATTAAAATTGAATTCAGAAAAATGATTTTCACGATTTCCGTCCCGAAGCGTAACATCCATGACCGATGAAATTTTATCGCCGTATTTTGCAGGAAATGCACCTGCGTAAAAATCAACTCTTTCAATAAAATCTGTGTCAATCATGGTGATGGGTCCACCCCCTTTTCCTTGTTCCGGGAAATGGTTGGGATAGGGAATTTCAATATGGTCCATGACAAATAAATTTTCTCCGGGCGACCCACCGCGGACAATAATTTCATTGGTTTGGTCTGCACCGGAGATCACCGACGGTAAACTCTGCATCATGGACATAATATCAAATGCACCCACCGGGTCGGAACGAATTTCTTCAATATCCACCGTTCGACTGCTGGTAATGGCATCTTTGGTTTTCTCAAAAAATGTTGCCGTTACTTCCACACCTTCGCCCAGTAAAACTTCCGAATGTAAATCAAAGTTCACGGTGGTATTTCGTTGTGGCACAATATGAATATTCGCTCGCTTTACCTGTGCATAACCAATCATAAAAACATGAACCACATAAGAACCCACAGGAATATTTTCAACCCTGAAATACCCCTCCGTATCCGTTGCCGCACCCTTATTCGTTTCGCTTACAATTACATTTACCCCAATCAAGGGTTGGTGTGTGGACGCATCGCGAATCAGCCCGGTGAGTGTGCCTGTTTGACTAAATGCCAAACTTGTTAGCATGATTATTTTAATAAGTGTTTTTTGCATTATATTTCAGTTTTGGCATAAGTTGATTTTTCACCCAATTATTTTGCGGGTCCACAACTAACGCTTGCTCGTAATATACTTTTGCTTGATCATAATTTCCCAATTTTTCTTCCAGCTGTCCCAACCAAGCATAGATGTCACTTTGCCCCCAGTCAGGCATGGTCGGAGACGGATGATCCGACTTGAACAACTCCGCAGCTTTCAAGTATAACTCTTTAGCTTTTTCCTTACTGCCGCCCCATTTCTCCGGCGTAAACATAGATGAGGTACCTTGAATCATATACAGCCTTGGGTTCTCCGGCTCCAGCTGAATGGCTTTTCTAATGAGTGTACTCGACCTGGAACCGTACATAATTCCCGTCCACGGCTGAATGCCCATTTTTTCACCGTACAGAGATGAAAGAAGTCCGTAACCGTCTGCGAAGTTTTTATCGATCTTAATCACTTTATTTAGATGGTCGATCCCATCATTGAGATATTTCAGAGCAGTTTTCTTATCGCTTTTTGCTTGATAATAATGCACGAGCTGATCATCGGAATAAGCAATGTAATAGCGAAAGAGCCATTCTTTTTCACCAAAATTCAAACCGCGCTCAAAATACGCGCGTGCGGCAATCATCTCACCTTCATTCCAATTAGCAATGGCGGTACGGATTGTCTCCTTGCCACGGATGATAAATTCATCCACCGGCTGCGCGACCGTGACGACAACAAGTGTCAATACGATTAAGATACGTTTCATAACAATTTCCTTTCTTTAGCTTAACTCATCAAACTCATTGAATTCATCGACTCATAAACTCTTATACTCATCAACCTACAACGTCATCGTAAACCCAAAATACACATTACGTCCGTGGGTACTTTTCATTTCGGTTCGTTCGGTATAATCCGGTGAATAAATGTACCCGTAAATATTTGTTCGGTCCAATAAATTTGACACGGAAGCATAGATGACCAGTAAACCATCTTGCCCGATTGGATATAGCCGACTGTAGGACAGATCCAATCTCTGCATGGCGGGTAAGCGGGCGGAATTCCAATCATCCAGTGCAGGCGTATAGGGTTTTCCGGTGGTGTATCGGTAGGTTAATCCCACATTATTTGCAGCACCGAACTGCGTTTTAAGAGCAGCGGTTAAATTGTGATTGATATCATAATCCGTAGGGACTAATTCCAAATGATCTAACTCCTTTCTCTTCGATTGCAAGTAGCTATACGACACCCATCCGGAAATATATGGGAGTGTCCCTTTTAGGAAAAAATCCGCACCATAGGCGTAGCCATTTCCATCATTGGAGTAATTTATTACAGGGTTTTCAAGTACCAAATTTTCGTAATTCTTTTGATAAACTTCTGCCTTAAAATCGGTGATTTCAGATTTGTACTCATATCCAACGATGTAATGAATTGCCTTCATTGCTTTAATATTGGGATTTCCAATCCATTCATCTAAATATTGTATTTTTGGATATTGATGATATACACCTGTGGCAACTTTTAGAAATTGCGTTTCCGACAGCCGATAATTTACGGAGAAACGCGGATCGACAACCCGCTGTCTTGGCGTATCCAAAATATCCGTACGCAACCCTGCCACAATGAACAATCGCCGAAAAACAGTAAATTCACCCTCAGAATAAACCCCAAAATGGCGTGTATTATAATCCACATTGTAAGAATCTGTTTCGGCGCTCGGTCGTAAATCGTTTGGGTCTTTCGGGAACGTCGCTGACAATACCGTTTCCAAATCATCCACAATCAACCCGGAATTCAGTTTCAATTTCTCGCTTATTGGAACAGAAATATCTGTTCGCCATTTCCACATTAAATCTTCCAAACTCTTGTCCAAATTTCCCAATATCAATCCCTGACCAAATTGATTAACGGACAGGCTTGATTTCACAAAAACTCCTTTCTCAAACAAATGCCGCCACTGGATATTCCCCAGACGGGAATGGTTATCGTTTATCAATGTTCCGTCGTACACGGGACTGACTACGTTTACGGCAATTTCATCTATATTGGCAAAATGGAATAACTTTATTTGACCAACATCGGAGTACTTCCAAACTGCACTGATATTACCGTCCCAGTTAGTCGGGACTTGCTCAAATCGATCTTCGCCGCCGTTCACTTTAAACAGGTATTGCGTATCTGAGTAATTCCCGGAAAACTGGATAGCTAATTTGTCAGGCTTGATTAACCACGCGCCACCAGCCGATAATGCCGCCAAACCAGCCCCGATAGTTATCGATGAACGCTCGGGCAAATCCAATGATTCCATCGCCAGTACACCGGAAAGGACATTCCCGTATTTCGCTGAAAATCCACCGGTAGAAAAATACGTCCCTGATAACAGCCAGGGGTCGATCATCCCGAAATATCCGCCGGTATCGGATTCATACTTGTATGGATGGCTTATCGTTGCCTGATCCAAGACCACGGTGGTTTCAGATACATCACCTCCACGGACGTACATCCCTGCCCCTTCATCCACTTGATTCACCCCCGGGAATGTCTGAATAGCGCGAAAAATATCAGCCGCGGCACCGGCAGTTGTTACTACATCAAGACTGGTTAAGGTCTGCCCTTCTTCATCTGCCATGGTAAATGAACCTGCGGTAACAGAAACCGGGTCTAATTCCATAAATTCTTTGATTAAAACAATATGGGTTTTTTCGTGGAGATTCTCCGCAGACAGAATGATATCTTTTTGCTCAAAACCGATATGTGAAATACGAAGTATTCTTTCTTCCGATAGTGTCGTTTCGATTGAAAAAAGACCGGTTTCGTCAGTCATGGTTCCTTCAAGCGTGTCTATAAAATACACATTGACGTACGTGAGATTTTCGCCGGATTCATCTTTAACAGTGCCGGAAACAACAATCGTGTTTTGTCCAAATAATAAGGACATTAGAACAAAGATATATAGACTGATATGTTTCATATTATTTAACTCTTCATATTCAATAATTCATTAATCTGATAGACGTATTCTTTAAATGCTTTTTGCCCAAGAGAAGTGATTCGAAAAGTTGTCACCGGCTTTCTGTCTATGAATTTTTTCGTGGATGATACATATTTTACGTCTTCCAATTTACGAATATGCACGCTCAAATTTCCGTCACTCACATTCACTTTTTCTCTGATAAACACAAAGTTGGCTGATTCAACAGATACAAGCAATGCCATAATTGCTAGACGAATCCGAGAATGGATAATGTTGTCTAATTGTTTGTAATTGAATTCTGACATGATTGTCCTTTGGATTGTCTCGAAGTTTTCGGGACACGAATTGACAAAGTTAATTCACTCCATATTTTCTTAACTCAAGTCCGCCCATGTTTTTTTAATAATAAAGCCGGGAATAGTTTGGAAAGCAATCATCATTCCTGCCATAAGCAATAAATGATAATATCCTGGAAATAAAAACATAATAATTGCACCGCCCCACCAACCGAATGCCAAATTACGAATCCATTTTACATCATAAATAATTCCCGATGAAAAATAACCAATAGCGAGAATAGATGATAATACAGGATTGACAAACTCATAATGAATTGCCCCGCTACTAACACCTAAAAACCCTAAAAGAGTCATCGTGATTCCAATCGACAACCATAAAAAGCCATCCACCTTTTCAGCATAAGTTCTCACCGGTTTCTTACGATCCACCTTCCAGCCGTAAATCATTTCAAAAAGCCAACCGCCTGCAATGACCATGCCCCAATGAATCCACTCTGTTTTTCCGCCAATTTGATTTATGGCAAGAAACCAGCTCACTATAAGGGCAATAGATACTAATATTCCCCATACTATAAGGTGGTCTCCTATTGCACATACATTCCTTTTGCTTTCTTCAACAATTTTTTTTATATATGCTAAATCGTCTTGCATTGTTTCTTTTGTCATAATATTTCCTGTTTTTAGGTTGCTTTAATTTATAAAGTACTTTATATACAAAACAACAAAATCATTTACCAATCATCGACAGCTCCAACACTCCACTACTTCAATAAAAAAAACCCCGCCAAAACTGACAGGGTTTTCACTTGGGATGTTTCTAGAATTTTACTGTTTTAGCCGGTACGCAGCGCTCTCTACGGTTTTCATAAACTTATCCACTTGGGTTCTCGTATGAAACATATCTTCGATTCCCTCATACGTATCGACAGGATACATTTCTGCATCAAAGTCATAAAGGAATATAGCCTCCAGTTTTCTTATCAAATCCCGAAGAACCATTGGCGGAATGTCTTTACTGCGAAGAAAATTAATTTGCAGGTTTATCCTTCCGTCTGAAGAAAGATGAAACAATGGCAGATATCCAAAATCTGACTCACAACGAAAAGTCATGGTACCATGTTCTTCGCCTCGACCCCAAGAAATATCATCTGAATATTTTTCGGAAAATTCAATGAGTCTCACCCCAATTTTAGCGACTTCTCTACTACTGGTTTCACGCAAATGTTTAATAAATGTTTTTTTATCCCACTTTATCATATTAGTGACACTCCGTTGGTATTATGTTCAAAAAGAATGCAATATCCCTCGCAGAATTTAATCAATTTATCAAACATGAATATAGTTACTTTTTCCGAAACGCAAAATGAGCGATTACGGTCATAAATTATGTCTATGTTTTTATGATAAATATTGAGACTATAAAGCCTTACCAAGGATGGAATTCAACCGCGTTACAAATTCCGCTGGATTATCTAATTTCACACCTTCCAACAGCAAAGCCTGTTCAAGTAAAAGTAGCGCCGCATCATCAAATGCTTTGCTTTTGCGCATATCCTTCATCTTTATGACAACTGCGTGATTTGGATTTATCTCCAAAATAGGTTTCACCTCCTGCGGAGCGGCTTGTCCCATGGCGCGCAAAACTTCCTGCATCTGTACGGTCGGATCGTTTTGATCTGCTACAATCACGGACGGTGAATCACTCAGCCTTGTCGATGCCACAACATCTTTGACCTTACCGCCAAGGACTTTCTTTATTTTCTTTAAAAGCGGCTTCAGTTCCTTTTCGCTGGACTTTTCATCATCGGATTTCAATTCATCCGCGGCATCACTGCGGTTTACCGAACGGAATTCTTTCTCTTTGTATTTAGGTATGGATGGCATCACTAACTCATCTATATCATCATCCATGATTAGGACTTCCACATCTTTGTTCTTATACATTTCCAAGAGCGGAGAATTGCGCAGACTTTCTTCATTGCCACCTGTGATGTAATAGATGATGTTTTGATCATCTTGCATCCGGTCAAGATATTCCGCCAAACTTGTGTAGCCATCTACCTTCGTGGATTTGAACCGCAATAGGTCAATCAAGTTATCCTTATTTTCAAAATCCTGTGCAACACCTTCTTTTAACGTACGACCGTATTCTTCATAAAATTCGATGTATTTTTTAGAGTCTGTATTCGCCAAATTACCAAACTCCTTAATCAATTTTTTCACAGAATTCTTCTTGATTTTTACCATGATTCGGTTCTTCTGTAATATTTCTCTGCTGACGTTCAGCGGAAGGTCTTCTGAATCGATTACCCCACGCAAAAACCGCATCCATACCGGCATGAGTTCTTTATCATCATCTGTGATAAATACCCGATTCACATACAGTTTTACGCCTGGTTTATAGTCTGCATAAAAAAGATCTACTGGTGCTTTTTTCGGGATGTAAAACAAAGTCGTATATTCTAATGCGCCTTCAGCACGGGTATGGAAATACAGCATCGGGTCTTCAAAATCCGTGCTGATCGATTTATAAAAATCATGGTAATCTTTTTCCTTCAACTCCGATTTCGAACGTTTCCAAAACGCAGTCCCATCGTTGATCTGATCTTCTTTTTGCTCTTTTCCCGTCTCTTTTCCATCCTTGTCGTATTGAGTCTCTTCGTAATGCAGATGGATTGGGAACGGAATATGGTTAGAATATTTTTTTATAATCGTCTGAATTTCCCAGCGATTGACATATTCCTTCCCCTCATCATTCAGATGAAGAATCACGTCCGTACCATTTTCTTTCCGCACCGTTTTTTCGATTTCATATCCGGACTTTCCGTCGCTGGTCCATTTCCACGCATCTTCTTCTCCTGCTTTGCGGCTGATGACTTCCACACTGTCAGCCACCATATAACTGGAATAAAACCCTACTCCGAACTGACCAATTAAAGAGGAATCTTTTTTGGCATCGCCGGTCAATTTGTTCAAAAAGTTTTTCGTTCCGGAGCGCGCAATCGTTCCCAGATTTTCTTTCAGATCTTCTTCGTTCATCCCGATTCCGGAATCAGAGATTGTCAATGTTTTTGCATCACCGTCCTGATACGAAATGTTAATTCGCGGTTCAAATGCAGTATCTTTGTGGGCATCTTCGGTCAGAGTTAAATATTTTAATTTATCCAACGCATCAGATGAGTTAGACACCAGCTCACGTAAAAATATCTCTTTGTGTGAATACAAAGAATGGATGATCAAATGAAGTAATTGACTTACCTCAGTTTGAAATGAATGGGTTGTCATAATGATTTTTCCTCTATATTATTGTGAATATTTGATGAAATTTCGGGGCGGAAGTTACAGAAATTTGAGGAAACCGGAGAAATACTTTTTCTATCGTCCAAACCGCATATTCGGCATTCCGATCTCAAACCGCATTCGGTCTTTAACCCAACCAAAATCTGTGGGAGTTTGATCTTCATCCCAGCTTTGATACAGCGGAATAAATACCCCGATATTTGCCAGATTAAACTTCAACCCGGCATCGATATACGTTTCACCCAAATCAGATGCCCCGACAACATCTGCGAATACACGAAATGGCAGCTTAGGCACGGATTGGCTGAAATTCACACCCCAAGATAACTCTTCCGAAATAATCGGACCGTTTTCATCTGCGGCACGACCATGCAGAGAAGGTCCGTCCTTTACAAATTGTTCATCCAAAATATTATAAACATTAGCTGCATTTTCCGAACGATCAAAAACCATCATGTTTTCGAAATTGGGGTCCACTCCGCCCCCAAGATAGGTGCGATATTGCTTCGGAGCTGAACTTTCACCGATATACCCTCCGATCCAAAACCGTAACCCGGAACGAATTGTTTGCGCCCAGCGACGATTAACATTGGCAGAAAAATGTACTTTGGTGAAGTTGTTATCGCCGAATCCGGTCATCATTCCGGTGGAAGTTTGATAATTAACCAGCGGGTTCGGTCGGTTTGAATACGCGACGCCCAACGTCGATACAGCAAACTCTCCGTCATCATAATATGTGGGATCCAGCATTTCACCGGTTAAATTATGATGATAAAACGCACCATTAAATGTGAGCCTCGGCGTAGAAACTACCGGTTGTTTAATAACGCCACTGAAGGAGATAGTTTGGCTGGACCTGTTTCCAAAATCTGATATCCCGCCACTTAACGTAAGCGACATAAAACCAAACATCTTATACCAGGTTTTTTCCCCGCTCATGGAACCGATGAACTTCTGATGTTTAAAATCCCACATCGGGACAAAACTGATCCCGTAATCATAGGTTGGGATAAATCCGCTGTAAAGCACGAACCCCGGTGTCGCACCGTTATATGTATTTCCAATGAGCCATGGGAGCCAGTACCATTCTTTTTTTCCATAGTCGGGCTGGTCAAAAACAAAGTGGAATTTGACCGGGCGTTTCGTGGAGTTGTTCGTCCTGCGGATGTCGGGCATTTGGTCTGTCGGGTCAATCACCGCTTTTACGGCATTCTCCGGCATCTCAATCTGTTTAGACGATGAAATTCCGCGATGCCATTCGTTACCGATTTCATTACCTTCTGCATCGTAATAAGCTACTTCTACCGGGCAGGTTATTGTTCCGTTATTCCTCAAGACGATGCCATTCACGTCCTTCTCAATCGCATAATCTATAACTTTCGTATCATTGATCAGGTCATCAAAAAACCAGCTCAAATCTTCATCAAGATGTGATTCTACCAAGGATCGTAAATCGCCCGGCTGCGGATGTTTGAACTTCCATGTTTCGTAGTAATCCTGCATGATCTCGTCCATTTTCTGTTCACCTAAATAATGCTGTAAGAACCGAAATACGATAGCAGACTTCGCATACACAATTGACCCGTAATTCCCCGGGTGGTAATCGACTGACGGCAATTCGATGGGCTGGTCATTCCCAGGAATAGCCCGACCGGCGTAACCCATATAGCCCATTACCCATCGAAAGTCCAAGTTTTTTCCGATTCCCATCTTATTTTGAACAAAATCCTGAAATACGATTTGTCCGTTCCGTTCGGGATATTTTTTCTCCCAATAACGGATATTGGAATATTCATTTAATCCTTCGTCCATCCATGCGTGTTCCCGTTCATCTGAACCTAAAATGCCGTAAAACCAATTATGTCCGACTTCGTGCATGATGACAAACTCCAACATATCTTTGGATCTTCCGCTGGAAATCACGGTAATATTTGGGTATTCCATTCCACCGCCGGCGGACATATCCCCATCCACCGCAGTGATGTGATTGTACGGATAGTCCCCGTAAAACTCACTGTACCAATATCCGGCATCGTGGATATACTCTATAGATTTCTCCCAAAGTTCGGCATTTTTTGGTAGGTACATACTCCACAATGTGATAGTTTTTGTAGAGTCATCCAATTGCAATTCTCCTTTTCTAACAATCCAATTCGGATCGGCAAACCATGCAAAATCATGTACATTCTCCTGATGAAAATGCAGTGTTTTTGTTTTGGTGTTTTCTTCAGGTATTTCTCTGTCCTCATTCTTTTTTAATAATCCAAGCTTTGATTTTTTTCTGCCGGAGAGCACTTTCATCTTCTTTTTGAACGCTTTTTTATCCAAGGTGTGAAGTGCATCTCCTTCTTTTACTAAGGAATCCAGCCAAACAAGTTCTGCTTCGCCATTCACCAAATCTCCGGTTGCCATGATACGGTAATTCTCAGGGAGTGTGATTTTTACATCAAAGGTTCCGAATTCGCTGTAAAATTCACCCATATTCAAGTATGGCATCGGATGCCAGCCATTGCGGTCATATACAGCAGGTTTCGGATACCATTGCGTTATTTCATAATGTTTACCGGTGTGTCCTAATCGTGAGTACACATTCGGTAGTTTAACAAAAAACGGGGTTTCTATCTTCACGCTTTTTCCCGGCAATAACGGCTGATGAAGCATGACTTTCGCCACATCAATCCATTCTTCATGGTACGTCCATTCGACTGGAGTTCCGTCTATAGAAAAATCAAGGCTGTCAATGTATCCACGGTTTTCATCCTTGGCGTAGTAAAACCGGGTTGAGCCGTTCTTGAATGCTTGTTTAGCATAAGCAGTTTCGGTGTTTTTATAGGCATTTGGCCAGAGGTGAAACCAGATAAACTCCAGTGTGTCCGGTGAATGGTTCGTGTAAATCACCGTCTCATGTGCAGTCAAAGTATGCACGGAATCATCCAGTGCTACATCGATGGTATATTTAACATCCTGCTGGAAGTAATCTACATCTCCGGCAAGAACAAATATGGGTATTAAAATGGTCAGTAAGTATTTAAGCATTATTTTTTCCTTTCAGAATAAGATGTAGTTTAGACATAGATCGCGATAGAAAGGTTGTCATAATATTTTTCTAATATCTGTTTTCGCATTGATTATTTCATATTTATTAACCCGTCCAATTCGTGTCATCCATTTTCTATTTTATCAATAATTTGTCCGAATTAATAACTCTCGTCTGTCAGTTCAACTTTTCCCCAAAATATTTTGTAAATAAATATCGTGTACCCGATTACCACCGGCATTCCGAGCAGCGTGATAATTAACATCGCTGTCAATGTTGGTGCGGTAGAGGATGCATTTGTGATTGTCAAACTTGCATTCAGAACTGCCATATTATCAAGATTCGGAACCAATCGCGGGAACATTCCTACTGCTGCAACACCGATCAATCCTACAATAGTCAGAGATGAAGACAAAAATGCCTGCCATGTTTCCTCTTTATTTATCAATGCTGGAGTGAATATAGTTGAGCCAAACAAAATTATAAAAAATATCCAAAATATTGGGTTTTTTAAAACACCTTCAAATAAATATGATGCTTCAAAAAATGCAAAGAGAGTGGATAAAACAAATAAAGAGATAAACACGATCCATGCTTTCGAGGCAATATTTCTCATCCTGTCTTGCAGTTCACCCTCCGTTTTGAGCGTTAAGTAAATCGCTCCATGCTTAACAAACATTGCCAAGCTCAAAATTCCAATTAATAACGAAAATGGGTTTAATAAACCAAGAAATGTCCCGGTGAATATTCCATTATTGTCCAACGGAATTCCGCGCATTAGGTTCCCAACTGCTACTCCAAACAAGATTGCCGGGAGCAGACTTCCAATTCCAAATGACCAATCCCAAATCGGACGCCATTTATCAGAAATGACATGTTCTCGAAATTCCATGGATACTGCTCTCAATATCAACGCTAACAGTAAGAGCATAATAGCGATATAGAAACCGCTGAAAACGGTTGCATAAACTTTCGGGAAAGCTGCAAATAAAGCACCTCCGGCAGTAAGGAGCCAAACTTCATTTCCGTCCCAAACCGGACCAATTGCATTTATATTAATACGTTTTTCCTTTTCACTCTTAGCAAATAGATGGATGACACCAACCCCAAGGTCAAAACCATCTAAAACTGCATACCCTACGATTAAAACAGTAAACAGAAAAAACCAGATTACCTGTAGTGTGCTTAAATCCATGACTACACCTCCTCAATAACAGTTACTTTAGGGCCCTGTTTTATCGTTCTCAACAGAAAAAACAAATACGCACCGCCTAGCAACAGATAAATAAGCCCAAACATTACGATCGAAAAAATGATTTCCCCACTTGATACGATTGTCGAAACCGCGTCTTTTGTCCGCATAACATTATAAACAATCCAAGGTTGACGCCCGACTTCAGCTGTAATCCATCCAAGTTGGATGGCTAGTAATGGTAATGGTGTTGCCCAGACAAGTGCTTTTAATATCCAGTCAGTTCGGAACAACTTACCATTTTTCAACAATAATACGGCGAACCCCATTAGAGCAATAAACGCCGATCCCAGGGCAACCATTATGTGAAATGACAAAAATGTCAGAGCGAAGGGTGGCAAATCTTCCTCTTTAAATGCATTCATTCCTTTAACCTCATCCTGATCAAGAAGCATGCTGATTAGACCGGGGACTTCAACTCTGAAATCCACATCCCGTGTTTGTGTGTTTGGAACACCAAACGCTAACAACGGAACATCATCCGATGTTTCGGTGATTCCTTCAATAGTCGCAAACTTGGCAGGTTGAGTTTCAGCAACCTGTATCGCATGCTCATGTCCAAGAGGAAACAATTCTATAAATGAAGCAATAAAACCAACGATTACGGCTATTTTTAGAGATTTTTTCATCATCTCCGGTTCTTTCTTTTTTAGTATCAAATAGGCAGAAACACCCGCGACAAAAAATGCTCCGGTCACAATAGCAGCATCCACTGTATGTAAAAAACGAATCATAGTTGAAGGATTAAAAACAGCTTCCATAAAATTGGTTAATTCTGCACGGCCGTTTCGGATAACATATCCAGCTGGAGTTTGCATCCATGAGCCTGCAACCAAAATCCAAAAAGCCGATAACGTTGAACCAACCGCAACCATGAGAGCAGAAAACCAATGGACGCCTTTGGAAACTTTATTTCTCCCAAACAGGTACAATCCTAAAAACCCAGATTCTAAGAAGAAGGCAAATACTCCTTCAGCAGCTAAGGGCGCACCAAAAATATCTCCAACAAATTTTGAATATTCTGCCCAGTTAGTTCCAAATTGGAACTCCATCACAATTCCTGTGGCAACGCCAATGGCGAAAGTAAGTGCTAATAATTCACCAAAGAATTTCCCTAATTCTACGTAAAGGTTGTCTTTTCTTTTCCAACCTAACGTCTCAAATCCGACCAACAACCACGCCAGTCCGATTGAGATTGGCGGAAAAAGAAAATGAAACCCAATTGTCATTGCAAATTGGATTCTTGCAAGTAAAACTTCCATTATTATTCTCCTGTTTTAATTAAATTGTCTTCTATAATTACAAATTCTGAAACAAATGTGTTTTTCAAATTGAGAATCATATTCTGCTCTAATCGATCAAAATATAAATGTATTTTACAATGGGAAACCAACGGACATATTGCCGGATTATTTATACATTCATTAATTGTAGAATTAAATCCCATTGCCTGTAATATCTCCATTAACGCCAGTGTGTTCGGAGCTTTTGAAAGTTTTACTCCACCTTTGCAACCTCGTACAGATGTCAAAATACCATGTTTTATTAAAATATGAACTATCTTAGCGGTTACCGGTTTTGTTAAAAATAAGTCCTGCGATATACTGTTGACCGACCTATGACCATTTGAATATACTGATGCCAAATACGCCGCTATTCTAATGGCATAGTCATATTCTCGCTTAATAAAACTGTTTTGTTTATTCATTACCCGTGTGGTAATGTATTAATAATTTAGGATAAATTACAAATAAAAAAGAGCCCCGATAAACCGAGGCTCTTTTTCCAAGGATGTTGAATGAAAACAATCAACCAAGGTAGTTTTTTCTGACAAAATCCCAGTTAACAAGATTCCAAAATGCATTTACATAATTCGGACGAGCATTACGATAATCCACATAATAGGCATGTTCCCACACATCAATCGTCAGTAATGCAGTATATCCTTCTGTCATCGGCGTACCGGCATTCCCGGTATTGATGATATCCAACCCACCGTCTTTATTTTTAATTAACCATGTCCATCCTGACCCAAAATTTGTGACCGCAGATTTAGTAAAGGCATCTTTAAAATTTTCGAAGGAACCAAAGGCAGAATTGATTGCTTCAGCCAGTTCGCCCTTCGGTTCACCACCACCATTCGGACTTAAACAGTTCCAGTAAAATGTATGATTCCAAACCTGAGCGGCATTGTTAATAATTCCGGTAGAGGATTTTTGGATAATGTCTTCTAATTTCATCTCTTCAAATTCAGTACCGGGAATTAAATTATTTAAGTTATTTACATACGCCTGATGATGTTTCCCATGGTGAAGGTCCAATGTTTCACTTGAAATATGGGGCTCAAGGGCATCCTTGTCATAGGGCAATTCTGGGAGTTGATGTTTCATTGTATTTTCTTTCAATTTATTTGGGGCGCAGCTGACTGCGCCCCAAATCAGGTTATTTTATAACTCGCTGGAGTGATCGCTTAAGTAAGAAGCAACACCGTCAGACGTATCTTTCATACCGTCTTCGCCTTCTTTCCAGCCGGCTGGGCATACTTCTCCATGCTTGCTGTGAAAATCAAGGGCATCTACCATCCGAAGCATTTCGTCAATGTTACGTCCCAAAGGAAGATCATTGATGACAGCATGACGAACAACGCCTTCTTCATCAATCAGGAAGGAACCGCGCAGAGCGACAGAACCGCCAACGGTTGTTTCAATTTCCTCTTCTTCGGTTTCTACATAAGCAGGTTCAGCGCCGATTAGCACATCATAATCGCGTGCAATAGATTTATCCAGATCAGCAATAAGAGGATACTGAACGTTCCCGATTCCACCTTTGTTAACATCGGTATTTTTCCATGCCCAATGACTATATTGAGAATCTACGGAGCAGCCAAGGACTTCTACATCGCGTTTTTTGAATTCTGCCAAACGATGATCAAACGCAATGATCTCAGTCGGACATACAAATGTAAAGTCCAACGGATAAAAGAAAAGAACAACTTTCTTTCCTTTGTAATCTGAAAGACTGATTTCTTGAAATGAGTTATCCGGCATAATCGCAGTTGCTTTAAAATCCGGAGCTTGTTTTGTTACTAACATGTGGTATTCCTTATTTTAGGTTTTAGCCACGAAATTCTGTATTTTTCGGAGCATTGTTGTTTATTTAATTAGGTTTACAGATTGAACACGTGCCGGTCAATTGTATCTGACAATCAGCGACGTGATGATCAATTTTTACGTTAATTAAAGAGGTGACTTCTTCAGCTTGAATTTCAATATCATAAATCTTACGGCATTCAACGCAGACAAAATGCAAATGGTCGTGCGTAAAACCGTCATAGTGAATTACACCATCAATTGGAATACTTAATATCATTTTATGAGCGGCTAACTGATTCAAGTTACGGTATACCGTTCCCAAACTGATATTTGGTAATTCCTTCCGTGCTTCATCATAAATCCAATCCGCTATGGGATGGCTGCGTGTACCGCGCAAAATGTTTAATATTGTGTTTCTTTGTGTCGAATGTCGCATAGTTTCTCTCAATCACTTGGTAGAAACTACGTATAAAAATGATACAAGTCAATAATAATAATGATTACTATTAAGAATTATTTCATTTTACTTCTAACACTACTTTCATCCATATTTCCATCGATTTCGGTACCGTCCGATTCATACTGCCACCGGACTTTCCACCTCCGCGACCGCCTCCCATGCCCCCTGACATTCCGCCACCACGACCTCCAATTCCACCGCCGGGCATTCCACCACCAGACGTTCCGCCACCGCTTTGCCGTTGACTTTTCATCGCTCCTCTATCGATCTCTTTGGTCATAAAACCAACACCGATATTTTTACCGGGTTCTGCACTAATCGCGTACATATTATTTTCAGTGCGATTCAAGGGTATTTTCATTTCATATGTAAGAATACCTTCATTATACATCATGCTCATGTTAATTCCTGCCGGATTGAACGTACCCAATCTGGCAATCTGATTTTTTTCGGGTCCGATAATTTCAATTTCATTTTGTCCTGTGAGTAATTCACGGATGAAAAAATCATAATCACGGGGATTCTGTTCACGATTTTGCATCATTTGACGAAAACCACCCATGCTACGATTCATGGGATATCTAATTCCAAAATGTTGTTTTTTTCCGCCTTTTGGATCAACCCAGACAGTAAACCCGCGTGTGAGAACTTGCATGATTGTATTTCGATCCATGGTTGTTAAAGAAATATACAGATGACTCTCATCGTTCATAAACCCTATCCCAACATGACTATTTTTTGGTACAATCATATTTTCCTGCCATTCAGTCAGGTGCCCGTCAATAATGACATCTTGATTCGTCCATTTACTTTCTATTTTTATCTGATTACATCCAATGATGGATAGACTGATTAATGTTAGTATTACAATTTGTTTTTTCATTTTTCTCTCTGTTAGTATGATATTGTTGAGTTTCGTCAACGATAGTGTTTTTTCTTTACTACATCTGATTTACGACGATGCAAAATCGACATAGTCGATTTATTCCATCAATTATTCTATCTCAAACCCGTCCATATTAGACCCGTTTTTCTCGCGGTTTCTTTTGCGCCCGAACTTGCTACGGTCCTCCATCTCTCCAAAAAAGTATTCGAGTGATATGGTCGCGATCTGGCTTTCAAATTTTCGGTTACTCTTTTGGTAATAGTTTTCATCTTCGGTCACAAAACCAAATCCCATAGTGTCGAACAGGTCATTAAATTTTAAAGATACGGCGAACCGATCATCGAAATATTTCTTTTTAACCGATAAACTCATAAATGACATGGCATCAAGTTTTCCCAATGGAATATCTCTGGCTGAGCGATAAAACCCCATCAGCATCATTTCAAATGTTGGTGTAACATTCATCGTGGCTGAAAACCGCCCCATAAACCCGGTGGACGTGTGGTCATAGTTGTCGTTATCAAATACGCTGGAGGCATCCACTTCATCCATGTAAACATTTCCGCTCAGCATCAACCGTAGTTTTTCCCCGATCGGACCAAAGAGGGTGCCTTCCAGTCCGTAGGATACGACCTCATCAAAATTTTCAAAACTTACGATGGTTACTCCGTCGTTATTGATCGTCTTATAGTAGTTAATTTTGTCATGCGTTCGGCGGTAATACACTCCAGCAGACGCCGTGTACCAGGACAGGTTCACCTCAGCCACATCAATATACTCCGGTTTCAAAAATGGATTCCCCTTTCGGATACTACTTTGGTCATACTGATGCGCAACCGGGTTTAAGCGGCGGTAGGACGGACGGTTAATCCGGCGGCTATAACTGGACTGGATTTGCAATCCTAATGGCAGATCGACAGAGATCGATCCGCTGGGAAAAAGACTGGTGTACGGATTTTCAAATACTTCTTCGGTATCTCTCAGTTCGGAGAGAGTCATTACCGTTTCACCACGCAACCCTGCCTGAATTCCAATTTTACCTCTTTTAAGAGAAAATTGAGCATAGGCAGCCTGAATATTTTCATCGTATAAAAAGTGATTAGAACGGGCAGAATCCAACACAGATTCTTCCTCCAAAATATCGTAGGTATAAAACTGATTATCGAAACCGCGAAGGGAACCTTTATAACCGGCTTCCAGCTTGATATTTTTCCCAAACGGATGAACATAATCCATTTGTAAATCAATAGTATTTTTCTTATTATCTGTTGTAGTTTTTTCAGAATCTGCACCACCCAATAATTCCAAGACTAACGAATCCGCAAGAGTTCTACTGTAGGTTAATCTACTATCAGTCCCTAGAGAATAATCTGCGTAAGCAGAAAATTTGCGCTTCGGATTTCTGAATTTTCTATCATAAGATAGAGTTAATTTTTTGGATGTATGGTCATTATCATTATTCCCAATCCGGGTATATTCAATCATAGAATCTATGGTTGTATCCGGGATTGCAAACGTATGGGCATCACGGTCACCGATGCGATCACTGATGCTGTACATTGCTGTTAAACCGACCGTATTAAATCGGTTGGGATAAAACTCCACTCCGGTTTTCAGCATTGATTTTTCTCCTCCCCGCGCGCCGGATATTTCCTGATCTAGGATGGATGTTGTACCCAAAATAGTGGCTTCACGGTAATTAAATCCACTGGCACCACGCACATTATTACGAATGGTCCCGTTCATAAATAAGTTTACTTTGTCATTTCTGAAATTCAGCTGTCCAGACGTATTATAGGCATTATTGGTTGACTTTCCTGCCTTAATGTTTCCATTCATCCCAGCGAATTTATTCTCTTTCAGAACGATATTGATAATCCCCGCCATGCCTTCAGGATCGTACTTCGCGGAAGGATTAGTAATGACTTCTATATCCTGAATATTATCGGCTGGGATGGCTTCCAGCATCGCCTCCTGATCACTGCTGGTCAAGATGGAGGGTTTTCCGTCGATGAGCATATTCACCTGTGTGCTTCCGCGAAGACTGACTTTTCCATCGATATCCACATCAACGCCGGGAACTTGCCGTAGCGCATCTAAGGCACTCCCACCGGATGCCATTGTACTTTGCTCCACGTTGAAGATTTTCTTTTCGGCAGTTTGCGTGTACATCGGTCGCTCAGCTTCGACATCCACTACACCAAACTTCAACGATGTTTGAACTAAGGATATTTCACCTAGGTTTTGTTCAATACCTTCTCCTCTTGGGGACAATAATATCGGTCCAATTGTTTTCTTTTTATACCCTATAAATTCAATGACAGCCTGATGTTTTCCCAACGGAAGATTTTCAATATAGAACTGCCCTTCTTTATCGGTAATTCCACCGGAAATGATCACTCCGGAACGCATCCCGATCACGGATACGGAGGCATAATGAATAGGCGTTCCTGCGCTTGAGTCCACTACCACCCCGGAAAGTACACCGATTTTAGGCATATTTCCTCGACGCATTTGTTGAGCAAAAACAAGCGTTTGCATGATGATTATCACTAGTGTTAGATATTTCAATGTTTTCATTATTTTCCTTCTAATTAAGTTACTCTTGACTGTATTTATGCTAACCATATTTTTTTATCAGATTGGTTAGACAATAGATTTTTCAAAAAGTTAACTCTTTTCTTTCCTCTTTTTAATTTTGTGTCGCAATTAAACAAATAAATTTTATGTTGTGAGCTGTTTATTGCAAGAAAGGCAGATTAAAATTTAACCTGCCTTCCTATCCGTTCACAAACAACTATAAAACAAAGGGTTTAGCGATATATATCTTCAAATCTACCAATTCATATTTCCGCGTCGACCGTTCGGGCCGGATCCATCACATGCATTAAATCCACGTCCGGAGCCTCTTCCATTTCCGCGACCGTTACCGCCACGACCCAGCATCGGTTTACTATCATATAACACTCGTTGCTCTTCTGTCAACTGTGCTCTAATATTCAATCGATGTTGGACCCAAACATCCTCAATTGCAGCTTCTTTCGTATGAATTTTCTTAAGTTGAGCCTTAATTTTACGTTGATTGGGATCTTCAGCAATCATCAGTTGTCTCAAATCCAGTCGCAATGAAGCCACATCAGCTTGAGCACTCATTCGTTCTTTCATGTATTCGGTTCTAAGTGTATTGATTTCCTTAATTTGCTCAGTTGTCAGATTCAATTGATCAGACCAACCGTAGTAGCCTCCTCGTGCTTTGCCGGGCTGTGCAGTTAGAATCACTGAACTTAAGATCATTATCGTTATTATTCTCATGTTTTCACCTCTTTCTGTTAGTATGTTATGTTTACCCCAAGGTTCACCATGCTTCCTGCATAGTCATAGAGTGGATCATCTGATTGATTTTCTTTCCATCCTATGGTCAGGGTTGTACCTATTGTATCTAATCCGGAAATTCTTTTTAAATACCAATCTTTGGATAACTGAACCTGGTAATTTACCTGCTCATCAGAACGATCAATACTTTGTATTATGTATTCATCATTTTCATCAAGAACATACGTGTTTTCTTCAAAGTCATATTCATAAATTGGGACGTCAAGGTAATATTTTACTCCGATACTTGAAGAAAACCGCATGATTATATTACCGGGTAGCATTGTGGTAATTTTTGCATACAACGATGAGCCGTCCCAGCGATAATAATCCACAAACGGGTTTGTCAGTCCATCGAGAATAGAAAAAATATCTGTATAGCGGTTTAGACGATATTGCATTTTTCCTAATACCATAATTCCAATCCTCGGATGTATGGACTGACTCAAGCGTACTTCTGCGCCTGCAAGATAATTGCTTAACAATTCTTCGTATGTGGATTGCACCACATTGTATCTTCCACGACTCATTTCTACGGGAGGCGCCCAAAAATCTTGTGCACCAAATCGGCCGGTAATATTTAATCCTGTTCCTGTAGAAAATGATTTGTTGATTATCGCATACAAAACATGTTCACTATTGGATGCCTGGGGCACATCTACAAATGATTTTGCTTTAAGATTATATCCAAAATTGACAAATCCTTGTTTGCTGTAATAATATTTAAAATTCCCATATCCTGAAAATGTACTGCTCTCGTAATAATCGTAAACGGGAGAATAAAAATTTGTGCTCAGTGAAAACCCACCATACCATTGTTGTTTTTTTATATCGAGATTTCTGAATTGAATACCTACTTGAAAATTTCCCATGGAATAATCTGAATTCGTCAATATTTCTGATCGATAAATTGTCCCGTTAATTCTGGTATAATCGGATAATTGATATCCGATGCTGAGTGCTCCATTTATATACGATTGGCTTTCAATGGAATTGGACTCAAATAAGTTATCTGTTTGCCCGGCATAGGTGTTCATGGATACTGTAATATCCTGCCCTTTCAGATTTGGTAACATAATTAACATAGATACCATGATTCCTGCACGCGTCATATATTTCTGTGAGATAGTCATTCAAAAAGTCACTACTTAATAATAAAATGAAAAATCATTTTTTCTTTCATCAATTTTGCTATCTTTTCGATCCTTTTTTACTTCCATCATTAATTTTTCAAAATAAGACAATGCATTTTCTAATTCCCCTGCTTGTCTTGCTTTTTTCATTTTATTAGCATATTCAATTGTCTTTTTATTTAGATACATATCGTTCTCCTTTTATTACTTTTGTAGCGGGGACACAAAGTCAATTCTATCCCCGCTACGTTTCCGGGTCAGTATGGTCGTTGTTTATTAAGCAACTTGCTATATTTTTCACGACGTCCCATTAATCCGTCACTGTCGCCGGTGCAGTCTCCCGGACCATGCCCTGTCCCATCTCCGGGACCTATGCCACCGTTTCCGTTTCCATCACCGGGTCCCCAGCCGTTTCCACCGCCGTTTCCTCCGGTACCGGTACTATCACAGACACCGCCACCAAAGCCACTACCTGAGCCATCCATTGGACGGACAAAATCTTCATCCATTCCGTTTGGGATGCCATCACCGTCTGCATCTGGTGCGTTATCGTTAAAACCATCTCCGTCTTCATCAACGAAGAAGCCCACACCACCATAACCGTTACCGCCAAAGCCTTGTGCCATGATAGGCGTACCAAGACCAACTAATCCGATAACCGTCAAAGCAACCAGTGGGATTTTGTAGGAGGTTTCTATCTTCATAAGATTTACCTTTCTTTTTTGTTTATTTGTAATCATGTTTCAATACTTTCGTTTCATTTTTTTTAATTTTCTTCGAAAGTCACTTTATAGAAAACAACTTCCGTGCCAACAGGAATCGACTTTGGGGTGTTGTTTTTGTATTTGTGTCTATATTAGCAGATACGGATATTTATACTTAAATAATATTTAAGAAGATTTATAAAATTATTCGACGATATTGTCGAGATTAAACAGAAATGTCGAAGTAATTAACTTAAATGATATTTCTGGAGCTTATATCGTAACACGCGTTCGCTGATTCCAAGTAGTCGTGCACATTCACTCTGATTACCATTGGAATCCTCTAACTTTTGTTGAATCATATCACGCTCTAACTGTTCAACAGAATCCGGCAGCGTACCTGTGTATTTATTAGCAGTGGATTGAAGACTAGATTGAATGCAAGTTTTTTCAATAACATTATTTGGGCTAAGCAACACAGCACGCTCTACGATATTTCTCAACTCCCGCACATTCCCCGGGAAATGATAACCCAATAATGTTTTTCTCGCTGATGTATCAAATAGCAATCCGGTTCGATTTTCACGTTTAGAAAACAATTTTAGAAACTGCTCACTCATGGGTAATATATCTTTTTGTCTTTCTCTCAGTGGCGGAACAGTAAAATGAATAACATTTAGGCGATAAAATAAGTCTTCTCGAAAATTCCCTTGTTTCACCGCATTTGATAATTCAATATTTGTTGCAGCAATAACTCGCACATCGGTTTTTATAACCTTATTACTCCCGACTCGCTGAAATTCACCCTCTTGAAAAAAGCGCAATAGTTTTATCTGCATATCCATGGGAAGGTCACCAATTTCATCTAAAAACAGTGTACCGCCATCGGCTTCTTCAAACCGTCCTTTTCGCATATTCTTCGCATCGGTGAAGGCACCTTTTTCATGCCCAAACAACTCGCTCTCTACTAAATTAGACGGCAGAGCAGTGCAATTTACTGTAGTAATTGATTTTTTATTTCGATTAGAATGTTGATGTAAGAATTGAGCCAACACTTCTTTCCCTGTCCCAGTTTCCCCTGTGATGAGAACCGTTGCTTTCGAATCAGCCACTCGTTTTGCTTCACGATATAAATTCACCATGGACGGATCTTTAATAACAAAATCGTTTCCACCATCAATAGTTTCAGTTGGTTTTTCTTTTACTCCGTGCTGATGCTGTTCAGAAAGATATGTTTCAATCGTTTTTAATTGTTCTTCCAAAAGATCCAAATCGATGGGTTTGGTAATAAAATCCCAGGCACCGGATTTCATGGCATCTACTGCAATATCAATTGAACCGAAAGCCGTCATGATAATAACCACAATGGTTGGGTGCCTCTGCTTAATTTCATGAAGTAAGTCTGTCCCTGTCATATACGGCATTTTGTAATCTGTCAATACAATGTCCATGGCTACACGATGAAGCAATGCTACCGCTTTTTGAGCTGATTCAGACGCAAAAACGGTATGATCTAATTTCTTTAAAAACCCGGCTAATGAATCTCGTTGATTCCTCTCGTCGTCTACGATTAAAATTCTCATGCGATTTCTTTTGGAAGGGTTATAGTAAACGTTGTTCCTTTATTCAATTCACTTTCGACTTCCAATGTCCCTAGATGGTCATTAACAATTTTATGTGTGATTGCCAGTCCTAATCCGGTCCCCATATCTTTTGTAGAATAAAACATATCAAAGACCTTACTGAGTTGGTCATTTGGTATTCCACATCCGGTATCAGAGATATTGATGATAATATATTTTGCTGTTTCAGCTGCAAATAAAGATATTTTTCCGTTTTTCGACGTAGCTTCAATTGCATTCTTAATCAAATTGGCAATGGCTTGTTTCAGATATTGTTTATCCCCATTTATCTTAATTTTGTCTGAAATATTGATGTTCAGTTTTATATCTTTTAATTTTGACGGTTCTGAGTAAAGCATTTCAATTTCATCTAAAATTTTATTGAGACTAAATATTTCAGTCTTTAAAGGAATCGGTCGGGAATAGGAAAGGTAATCTTCAAGAATGCTATTGATTCGGTCAATTTCAGACACCATCGTTTTTACCATTTCTTGGTATTCTGCCTCATGTGTTTTTGGCTGAAATTCACGTTTTATCCTTTGAGATAATATTTTTATCGCATTTAACGGATTTCTGATTTCATGTGCCACTCCGGCGGCAAGTTCTCCCATCGCGGCTTGTTTTTCTTTTTGTCGATTTACCCTTTCCAACCGATGAACTTCCTTCTCTATTTTTTCCTTTTCGCTCTTCAGTAAACCCACATCATGTCGAGATAATATAAACACAAATAGTGCAATAACAAATAACGTCAACAATCCGCTCCGTATTACAATTTGGGTAATCATGCGCATTTTTAGATTATCAAGATGGTCTGTTGCAAACCCAATCCTTATCTCTGCGTCTTTCGATTCCAATTTTACTTTCTTTGATACTTCGATATAACTTGTTGCCTCAGAGCTCACCCAAAAAATGTTTTCTCTCAGAACGTCTCTATCCAAAGATAATATTGATTCTTGGATTTTTTTATCATGACTAATAATTGTTGCTTCGTTATTTTCGTCATTTAGCACAAGATAATTAACGCCTTCTACCGTTAACATTTCTTTCATTATTTTGCGAATATTTGTGGATGTTCTAAACTGTTCTTCTGCTTGAACCGTTAGGTGGCATGTGACAGCACCTCCTAATGAACGACGGATGGCAACTAAGAAATTTGTTTTCAGGAGATCTGTTTCATTTGCCCACCAAGGTCCGCCACCCAATCCTAAGACCAGTGTATCAATTTCTCCTTGGATGAGTGGTTCAAGTCTTCTGAAAAATCCAAATCCCATTCCTTGACCACGTCCTCGTCCCTGACCTTGTCCTTCCTGCCTTGACATCCCGGCACTTGCAATCACAGCTCCAGACTCATCAAATATATTTATACGAAACACATTTCCTTCAGAAACCATTTCTTCGAGACGCTTGGAATGAATAAGCCCTTCCCGATCCAATCGGTCAATCATTTGTAGTACATCCAAGGCACGATGAATGTAAGATGTTTTGAGATCTTCGGATAGCCTAGCCTGCTCACTCCCGCTATGAGCAATTGCTGTGGCAGTTGCTGATGCTTGATCTTGCAATAAATGCAATATCTCTTGATGACGCGCTTTATATTCTAAAAAGCTTGAGATGAGAACAAGGATTAATAACGTAAGGTATATTAAAACATACCACGGTGTAATTTTATTCCACATTTTGTTTTTTGTAATCAAGTGAGTCCTGTTGTGTTTTTCCGTAAAATATAATTTAGACTGTATTATATACGTTTAACAACCCCTTAAATGAGAAAATAATATCATGTTTGTATTTTTGCTATCTTGAATTATTCGCAACAGTCCCCCCCCCCATTTACCGAGGACATAAGCAAAAGAATTAATAAGGTCATACTAACGCCCAAAACGTCAGACGGATATTTCCTTTGTAAAAAGGAATATCTTCAACCAATTTCCAGCTGGAATTTACCATAACATTCTCCAAACCTCCGCGCTTCATCCACATTTTGTAGTTCTCATAATGTTCATCTCCGGCTTTTTTTTCGATTTGTTTAATCCCCCATCCAATTAGATATGAAGTCCATGTGGACTTTATCGGGATGTCAAAATCCGTGACAGAAAACAGCCCTGAAGGTTTCAATACTCTTCGTATTTCAGAGAGCTCCGCCTTAATAGTGTCGGTATCCTTTTCGTGAAGAGCAAATTGCGAAATAACCAGATCAAATTCGCTTTCCTCAAATGGAATATTCGTGGCATCTCCATATTGGCATTTACCATCTGCCTGCGTTTTTGCCTGATCCAGCATGGCGTCAGAAATATCAATCCCGATTGCACTCACATCCCTTGGTAACATTGACAGTTGTTTCCCTGTTCCGCAACCGACATCCAAAACGCACCTGGGTTGGTTCGCGATAATCCAATCAACCAACGCTTGCCGAATGTGATTCAGAAACGGATTCAGTAGCCGGTCATACCAGGAGGAGTTTGCGGCGTAATCGTCTTTATTTTCTATGGACATTTTTTCCCAAGCTAAATTATTTCCCCAAAATTATAGATGAAGTATAACCGGAATATACTATCTTTCTGAAATTCATTTATAGATACATTCCCAATTGATTGCCGCATTGCCGCTGTGAATTCACCGCCGAAGGAGAATTCATGCCATAGATTAATCTGCAAACCGGATTTTACCAAATTTACATTTTCATAAGTGTCTATACTTAATTCCTCCAAATTAAAAATGTAGTAGCGCTTCAATCGTATGTATACATTTCCTAAATTTTGTTTTTTCACCATCAAGATGATTTTCCCACTCACTCCAGGGCCGTAATAATAATCTCTTTGATAAACTCCTTCATCAGATGTATCACCGGCAGAACCTAATATGATGGCAGATATTGAACTTTCATTGTAAAAAGAAATATTAAATGGTAACTTAATATTCTTAATCAATCCTAATCCAACGCTGGAACTGGACACTTTAAAATCATCGTGATTCATGAAATCATAATTCTTGAAAATTCCAATTAACCGTGAATAAGTTGGGTTTGTGATATTGTTGATTCGTTTTAATAATCCGCTGGAATAAACTTCCCCAACAAATTCTTTCATACCAAAATTTATAATGCCGACAAATGTAAAATAATCAAACGGTTTGGTTAGATTGTTTTTATCAAATGGACTTCCATAAAAAATATGGAATCGGGCAAATTTTCGTGGAAACAATAATGATTTTCTATCCAGTAAAAAACTTCCGCCGCCCAACGATATGCCTGCGTTATAATTTCGTACTGCTAACTTTTCCATCGGATACTTTTTTTCCCGCATGAGTCTATTCAACCCCAGGCTGGGATTCACAACAAACGCAGCGATCTCATTGGCGATTGTAGGACGGTTCCCTAAAATCAGCAAACTCAATCGATGTGAAATTTCCCCATAAGTGATGCCACTCATTGGCGTAGTAATCATGTCATTTATTGAGGGATATTCCGTTTCCATTCCCATTTCCCATATAAAGCTTGATAGGACTGGATAGGGTGCGGCCTGCCAAAAATTCAACCCTTGTGCCCTTGCGGCAGTGTAAGCTAATGCTCCCTGGTAGGGATGCCCAAACTGATTTACATCAAATCCATCTTCATCAATGACCCAGCCATGTTCAATATTGTTTTTCAGCGATTGAATACTGATTTTTGCCCAGGGTTCATTGGCAATATAACTGTTGTATGCCCATAAACCAACATCCACGCCCAGCGCTTGAACGAAGGCCACCTTGTTTTTACTGGAAAGAGTTAATGAATCTACTGGATTATTCTCTGATGTTTTTTCGGCAGAAAACAAATAGGATATTGTTAATAATAAAGAAAGAGTGATTGAGCTTATTAGTCGCATTCTATTTACAAATAAATATGCAGTTTTGTCCAAGAAATAACTTGATAGTTGTTTCCGTCAAGAATAGACCATCCCAATTCAATCGGGCCTAAAATACTCTCATATTTAACAGATAAATCTGCACCGGAAACCCATCCATCATCCTGTCCCAGAATTCGGTTCATTAAATATGTATTGAATGTTTTCATGGAAATAAATACATCATTACGAAAAAATGTTCGCGAAACATTTAAGGAAATATCCAAGGATGATGACGAAAATGTATCCGTAAAAAGTGTATTGGTAAATGCCGCCGGAATATTTGTTTGGTAGGTGAAGTCCAAAGGCACAGATTCGGACATCGTTTGATAGGAAACATCCGTGGAAAAATGATATTTTTCTCTGAACGGGATTCCCATAAGAGTATGTCCCTGAAATCCATAAAACCTATTTGAATCCCACACACCGGCAATAAAACCTGCGTCTATCTGCCAACCTTCGTAAAAAGGTGTTTTTTGTTGAACATGATTGTTTTCGTATTGCAATTTTACAAGAGGATAAAAAGTTTTACTATAATCTGTAAACACAGATTCGTCCAAATTAATCCAGCGGTTTGCATTCATATTTATTGTGACAATAAATTGTTGATTCCAACTTAACAAGCGATGGACTGATAAACCAATTGCTGATGTAAGATTATATATGTTTTTATTGGTTTCAGCATCAAGTAATGTCTGATAATTACCAAATGCATTCAATTTCCAGATTATGTACGATTTATGTTTCGCATACGTCGAAATAAATCTGTTGGAAGAAAGTGTGAAATCAATATCACTTTTATAATTTCCAATTCCAGCTTTAGAACGTATTGAATACTGATTTTCTGCAAATCGATAGTCCCAATCTCCTGATAAATTAAAACCATCGACAGAACTAATTTTAATTTCTGGAATTAATTGTATTTTTGCTTTTTTATGAACCATTAATTTGAGCGTATTACCATTATCTAATAATTCAGGTATAATCAATTCATATGTATTTGTCGCATAAAGCGCATTGATAATCGATTGAATCTTATCAGTCGAATAAACAAATGGAACATCTATTTTATATTCGTCATTTATTGTTTCCTTCGTTGTTTGATTCACCAATTGAATTTTTGATATTGATTTTCCTACAAGTGCATTTTGAAACTGTTGCCGTCGATTACTTCTATCAACTAAATTTTGTTTTTGATTGATTGTTCTGCTGATATTAATAGCAGCTTTACATCCGGCATCATAACCTCTTTCAATCAACGCTTCTCCTGCAGAAAAATCAAAAATATTAAATCCTTCTGTATCGACATTGATATAATAATCCCAATTTCCAACGCGGATAGAATCTGTTGGAGAAAAGAATACAGAACTAAATAAGTCAAAATAATCAAAGATATCTCTCATTTTTTCAATGGGTGGCGGAGTGTCATCTACATTAATAGCAATGATAAAATCTGCGCCTAATTTTTTCGCAATATCCGTTGGCATATTGTTGTAAATACCACCGTCAATTAAAATTACGCCATCTTTTACCACCGCCGGATAGACCATGGGAATTGACATGGATATTCTAATCGCTTGTGCCAGAGATCCGGAATCCAATATCACAGATTCTTGTTTCACTATGTCAGCACCCATTGCCCTAAAGGGAATGAATAATGAGTCAAAATTTGATTTTGCCAATAGATTTGCCGGTGCCGTCAGCAAAAATAAATCACGCCATATAAGTTGATCGTTTAATAATCCGGGAGGACCGCTAACTTGTTTATTCTCCCTTCGGATAGAAAATTTTCCGCTGGATCTTTCACTCCTTTGCCAAACGGGGATATCGGTTAAATCGTTTCGGCCCAAAAATAATTTCATAATCGTTCCATCTTTGGCTAATACTTCCAACTGCTCAACACTTACTCCAGAGGAATAAAGGCCACCTACTAATGCACCTGCACTGGTCCCGACAATAAGGTCAATAGGGATTTGATGCTCTTCAAATGCCTTCAATACGCCAATATGAGCCAATCCCTGTGCACCGCCACCGCTTAGTACTATCGCAATTCTATTATGCTCATTTTTTAGAACTTGTCCGTAGATTGAAGTCAATAATAGTAGACTTATAATGAACGTGTTTAGAGCAAATCGAAATCTATTTTGTGATTTAGTTGAAATCATAGGCTTATAATCCTAAAAATAATATTTCACCCACAGGTCAAATTTGCTTTTGATTTGCTTACTGCCAAATTCACTATCTTCATTACCAATCATTATTGTTGGCCAAAAAGTGACTGAAAAATTATTCACAGGGGAATAACTTATTGGCGCACCGATAATCGCACTTTTGTCTTCCAAATTGTATATGGCATAAATTGACGGTGAAAAGTAAACCATATCGAATGGTTCTGGTTGAGTAACTTTCAAATACAGGTAATTCTGCATTGAAGTCATTCCCATCGAAGGCATTGAGGATGGTTGCATATTATTCGAAACTGCCATATCTACAACATTTAAATATGAATCCCAATCGCTATCTGACCATCCAAAATCATTGTGGTAATATTCAGCAACAATCGTTGTATTCCACTTGTTAAGATACCGCATTCCAAATAGCCAGGATTTTCCATCTTTAACAGATTTGGTTAACTGACCATTTGCAAAATGAGAAATAGTGTCATCAATAAAGAATGCTGATTCTCCGTGAATTTCGATATTTTCTTTTAGATTTAGAGAAAAATCTGCACCATATTTTGATAGGCCGTTTTTATTAAAATACGCCATCACATCCATATCGGTGTCCCAAATTAAACCGTAGCCTTTAAACGCAAATTCAGTATTATCAATTTCGCCGTATCGTTCATTAATAGTTTCGTTAGGTGGAATTACAATCCCTGTTAGTGCAACTGTCTTTAACCAATTATTCTGAAAACTTTTTATCGTTTCAAAACTCATAGAAAGTAATCCTGCCTGTGCCAGTTCTGGATTTTCAGGATCTTTGAATGGGTTTACAAATCCAACCGGATTGAAAGCATAACCTTTTCCCCAATTGAACATTTGTTTACCCAAACAAATATTGGTATTGAAGGATAAATTATAATTTCCATACGCTTCAAAAAGGTCAAATCCTGCATTGGAATCATTGTAATAACTACTATGCGTTTTCAGATGAAATCCCATATCTCTGGTTCTGTAATCCGCATTTAGATACAATTCCATTTTGTATTGCGACAAATAGTCGGAAAGGCTTGCAGGAAATTGAAGTTGATAAAATGGTGATTCTGTTCGCATTTGTGTAACAGAATATTTCCCATCTAAATTGCCTGACCATTCCAATGTTTTTTTCTCTGTCCCCGGTATATCAAATGAATAATCTTGCGCAAATAAAGAGACAGTGATTAATATCAAAATTAAATATCGTTTCATCGTAATTCCTCTAATCGTGATAAATAGTTCAGCGTAAATACTTCATCGGGTAATTTGCGTGGTGTGATTGAAGCATAAATCATAACCGAACGATACCCTTTATACAACGGACTGTAAGTTTCTATTACAGATGGTCTGACTAATCCGTTGCCAAAATCCTTCATTGCTTTGAATTCCAATGTTTTCAAAAGTATGTCAGTAGCAGAGTAGCATTCAATTTTATCAATAGTTAAACCGTCTTTTAATACCCACATTTTCAGATGGTCATAAGCAACGGTCCTGTTATTCGCCTTTAAGTTTAGCACATAGATTTTGTCATCTTCAGACAAAATATCTGCATTATATTCTGCTCCATAATCAAGATGCATTATATCTGAATTATTAAAAACTCCGCCAACTACAGATTGCATACTGGTAATGCGAATTGGCCTGCCGACATTTGGAATATACATCCACATATTTTCGTCCAAACGCAATGTTGCTCTGCCGCGATCACTGGCTGGTTCGATGTAAAGCATAGCCACCTTATCATTATCCTTTTTTACCGTATAAAATACAAATTCCTTCGCTGTTCCATCCGGTTCTTTATTGATGAGTTTTCGATAAGATTCATACGCTTCCGGCATAAGATTTTCATCAATCTGTTTTAATAATTCATTTGCATTTTGCCCGAATAATATTATCGGGAATGCAAAAGTCACACCAAGTATCATCATTTTTCTTAAACTTATTTTAGTCATTATTTTCTCTCTTTCAAATACATTTTGTTAGTCTCTACTAAATTCTCAAACTTTATTTTGCTAAAAGATTCAGAAATTGAATAGATAATGTTCTTTTCTGAATCTATAATAATAAGGGCAAAATAATTTTCTATTTGGTATTGTTGACAAACTAAACCTGTCCAATCAATAAGAATTCGATTTGGTTCACATTTCAGTTTTTGTTTAATCAAAGATTTAGGCATAAATCTTGGTGCGTTTGTCATATTTTTAATTGTAATAATTGAAATATTATCAGCATATTTCTCTTTCAGATGATTTACCCATTTATGACTTTCGTCCATCCAAAGTCGACCAATTTCATTGTCAGGTGTTTTTGATAAAAAACATAATACTATTGGTCTACTTGTTGTATCCGACAAAGAGAATGAAATACCTTCGGCATCCTTTAGACTAAATTTTGGTGCTAACATTTTTTCATTATACTCTGTTATAGAATTTCCTTGAATGAACGCCAGAACCAATATCCCAGCCATAATATGTTTTACAATATTTTTCATCTAAACGTGTCCCAATGCATCAACCGGTTCAAGTTTTGATGCTTTTCTGGCGGGTTGCCAACTTGCAAATAGCGAAACCAAAACAACGATGATTGAAGTTGCTATTACCTCTTTTACAGGAATATCAGGAATTAACACCAGATTTTCCATCGGTCCGAAAGTAAATTGAACAGTTTGCCATTGCATTAAAAATAATAATCCAACCCCTATGATAACACCAACAAGTGTGCTGATAAATCCAAGGAAAAATCCTTCTGCCAAAAATAATGACAGAATTTTTCGCGGTGAAGTGCCGATTGCTGCAATCGTTCCAATTTCACTGGTTCGCTCAAAAACTGACATCATCATAATATTCATTACGCTGATTAACACAATGGAAATCAAAATAACTCTGACCATCATAATGAGCAAATCAACGATTCTGGCAATGCTACCAAAATGTGTTAATTTATCCCAGGGATGCACTTCGTAAATGGGTTCTCCATTTCCTGTTTTTTCGTTGGAAAGTAGTTGATTTAATCCGGAAGAAACTTCTTTTACTTCATCTCCACGATTTAATCGAATTGCCACTTCAGAGATTTCAATTTCATCCATCCGCAATAAATTTAATGCATCATCAATATGAATGAAACCATCCTTCCCCTGTGGTCCCATTGCTCCTTCTGAAACACCGACGACTTTCAAGGAAACTCCATTTACAGAACCGTGGCGATTTGTTCCGACAATGACAACTTCATTGCCAACTTCAAGGTTCAATCCTTTAATCAGAATATCAGGCACAATAATTTCACCAGGCTTAACAAAATTTATCGGATCAGTTACATCACTGATTCGGTCAATTAATGTTGGGCAAGTTGCTTGTTCCATTTCCGGGTAGATAGCTGTGAGACGAATATTGGAAGTTTGAACATAATCACTAATCATTGCACCAAATTTAATCCGTGGTGAATAGGCTTCGATTTTATCATTATTCTTTAACTTTGGTTCTAAAACTTCTATCTCACTTTCCGATAAAAAAATATTCAACGGAATGTTATCAATAGATTCTACATAACCACTTTTATGGACTTGCATATTTGCCAGCATCGAATCGGTAATAATCCCAATCATTGCATTCTTGAAAGAACCTCCAAGTCCTGCAAATACAATTACTAATATCACTCCAATGGATATAAGTGTTGTTGTCAAAAGTGTTCGGCGTGTGTAGCGAAATAAATTGCGAATGGCTATTTTAATAATATTTCTCATCTTATTCTCCTGATTCTTTACAGTTAACGATTTTACCATCTTCAAGTGTATAGATAATTTCTGCATTCCCGACAATCTTTGGGTCGTGAGTAGAAAAAATGAAGGTAGTTCCTAAATCTATTTTCATCTGCCGCATTATGTCGATAACCTTCAACGCTGTTTTGTGATCCAGATTTGCAGTTGGTTCATCTGCCAAAACAACACTTGGGTTGGTTACTAATGCCCTTGCAACGGCAACCCGCTGTTTCTGTCCACCCGATATTTGATTCGGATATTTATTCTTTTGGTCCAGCATATTCACTTTTTCAAGTAAAGATAAAACCCTTTTTTGTCTTTCTTCAACAGGGAGATTCTTCACCATCAGTAACGGATATTCTACATTTTCAAATACAGTTAAAACCGGAATTAAATTGAAATTTTGAAATACAAATCCCAAAGTATCCCCTCTAAATTTTGCACCGTCTTTTCTATCAAGATGATTTATTTTTATGTCATTTACAAACACATCTCCTTCTGTTGGCTTGTCCAGACAACCAATGAGATTTAGCAGGGTTGTTTTTCCACTGCCGGATGGTCCGATAAAAGAGATAAAACTGCCTTTATCAATTTCCAGATTGATATTTTTTAATGCTGTTACGGAAATTTCTTCCGTATGATATATTTTTGTAACATTGTCTATTTTGATTAAACTCATTTTTTGTTCCTTTTCATCATTATTTTAATGGTTTCCCAAGTGGATATTCCTTCTTGAAATAAATCAAAAGCATAGTTTGATAATCTCCATTTCGTAGCAGTAAAACGAATTGATCCCATTATCAGTTGCGATAGGTATTGTGCATCAATATCACTTCTAATCTCCTTGTTTTCTTGTCCATCACGAATCATTCTATGGATTTCATTTTGTATCATTTGCATATTTTCGACGATTCTGCTTTGCAATGCTTCGTCATTTAGAAAATATTTTTCCGAAAAGATGAAGGCAATCTTTACAGGATCATCGGCTATATTTTTAAATTTGCTCAAGACAAATTTTTCCAATTGATTAAAACCAGGTGACTCTTGTTCCTTTAAATGTTCAATCCTTTTTGACGACCGTTTGTTAAATCTGATCAACAATAATTCCAATATTTCGGATTTGCTCCCAAAATGTCTGTATATGGTAGATTCCACTACACCAATTTGTTTGGATAGGTTTTTTATGGTTACCGCTTGGATTCCCCCTTCGGCAATCAAAGTCAATGCAGAATCCAATATTTGGTTTTGTCTGTCTGTTAGTTCTTTCATTATTTCCTCAACCCTTCAAATGTGAGTGAATATTCACTCACATAACTTATTACTAAATTCAGTTACCTTCCAAATAGTTTTTTTTATTACAAAAAGCCCCGCGGATATCGCAGGGCTTTCCATTAAGATTATTAATGTATTCGCAAAATGTTTTACATTAATCAACGTGCTTCCACTCTTCAATCAACACCTTTGTTTTAGGTAATAGAATAATTGGGAGGAGAATTGTGGCAACCATTGGACCGGGCAAGAACATTGAAAATCGATGGACTTCCATTATATTCACTACCGCCAACGGATAACCGCCAATCATCGACATCAACGCAGCAAATACACCCAAAGGCACTGCCCAATGTTTGCGACGCAATACCGCATAACTAAACACTAACCAAGCCGTAGCGCCCCACCAAGTAACCATCATCACAACAGCATACATTCCTTTCCAAACATCATTGTAAGTCGTGGTCTGATATTTAGAAATAATCGCCACGCCATCGATGTATGTAAGCACATACGCCAACCCTGCAACAAAAATTAATCCAATCACTTTGCGGTTAACTTTTCCGATATACAGAGTGGCAAACCATAACGCAGTTGCAATTAGAAATACCGTCATTGTTGGTGCAGGTAAATCGATACTTTTTGCTGGTATTGTCGGAAAAAATCCTGCCAGCATTTGCAAAGATGCCGCAATCGTTCCCCAATACCACGCCCATTTTTTCTCCATTGCAAAACCATAAAGAACAGCACCCCATAATGCACTTGCTGAAATTCCTATCCAACCTAACATAGAATGGGTAATGATGACCGCAAGAGCCTCATCTGGCCGGCCGCCTGCATTTTTTCCATTTACTACCGTCATAAATATTTCTGACAAATAGTAAAATAACAGCAAACCTGCAAAAAAACCAGCAATTGAGACGGCTATTCCAAACCATTTATTATTTCTCATTTTACTTTCTCCTCTTGTTTAAAAACTGTATTTTAATTTCAGATACACCATATCATTATCGTCGTAGTATCCAAACATTTCTTGAATTGATGCAGATTCTGCATCGTCATTGCGATAGAAAATATTTGCTCCTGCCAAAAGTTCAAATCCATCAGCAATATCGTAAGCGATGGTCGGACGGATAAGTGCATCTTCGTAATTCAATCCGACATACGAAAAGAGTTGAAGTGTAAGCGTCTCTCTTAAAAATGTTCGATTGACTAAAAATGTCATCATATTATCCATTTCATCCTGCACAATAGCGTCGTCATAATCCATAATAGCACGCTGAATAAATTGTGTACTGAATCGTGTTTCACCAATATTGAAATCTGTTCCGATGAGGTAATGAAGATAATCTTTTTCTAATAAATTTATTGGCAAATCCATTTGATTCAATGCAGAAAACTGCTTTCCGGCGTAATAGGCACCTTCACCACGAACGACAAATCCTTTGATTTCTGTAGAAAAACTACCGCCGCCCAGTGTTAATTGATGATGTTTGGGGGTAAGTGTTAAAGTATCCATAGTCATATTTGGTGAAATATGCATTGTTGGGTCATCATCCCACATTGTTCCTGCCATTATTTCAAAGTCAATAAGTGACGACATCCCGGAAAATTTTAGAAATGCTTCGCTGTTTTCTAATTTATTCCGAACCTCTTTTTGAGAATAATCAATAGTAACCGGCTTATCAAACGACGGTTGTCGTGACCAAATAGATGTCTCATCCGGCATTAAAGTTGGTGTAAATGTTGGAATCCAGACAAATTCTACTGTATTATTTCCAAGATAGTAATCCGCTTTTAATGAAGTAACTCCCGTTCGTATTTCATCAAAATCACGGAGCAAAAACTCACCCAAGTCTTTTGGTGAAATAATATCCGTGATAAACACACCGTCTGCTTTCCCCCAAATAATCATTTGACGCCCTAATCGCAAATCCATATTATCAAAGAAAATATCCATATAGACTTCGCCCAAATCAAAATCTAAATCACTGTTTGGATATTGATAAATAGTCGTATTTGCCAGAAAACCAACATTGCCCATTTTCTTTTCAACATTTAGGTCGAATGTGTTTTGATTAATGGCATAATCCAGACTGTCGTTTGTCAACACGCCTAAATATGTTCGTGCGTATCCGCTAAAATCTAAAGATTGAGCCATTACAGCCGTTACCATTAAACTCCCCATTACCAGAAATTTTGTGATTATTTTCATTTTTAAATTCCTCTCTTCATCATTCTTTCGGTGAATTGTCTGTCGGCAATTCCCGTATTAATTTTTACATCAGATAATTTCATTTCTGTTTGATGATTTTTTTGTTCATTTTTCATTGTTACATTTGTGATAATGATTACCTCACCAAATTCTTTATATTCCTTCAAAGTAAGCTGTTTCAAAAAATCCTCATCTTCGTCATAGAATTCTTTTTTTATCCCGATCCATTTATCTTTGACCACCCAAGTCACTGTTCGTGAATACATATATTCTTCATCTTTTGGGTTGCTTTCGACGACATAACATTTGACACCATCAATCGTTTCCTCTTTCAAAATTGAGTGCGTATCTTGACTTGGATGTCGATCTCCTAAATCGTCATACGTAAAATCCGATCCCATAAAATAATCACTTTTACTATCGCTGGAAATTCGTTTTACTTTTTTTAGAGCAGGAAGATAAATCCACTGGTCATCACTTTTATTTTCATCATCATAAGACCAATTCATAAATGATGTGTTTTTTACATCAGCGGGAGACATAAAGAACATAATTTTCTTATCCATATTTCCCATATTTTTTAAGAATTGCTTGATTTCACGAATGCGTTGATCTCCCCGTGAATTTTCCAACGTCATTGTTAGATTTGCTGTCATATCATCGCCGGTCGGGCGGTTATACACTTTAAGCATAATATCTAAACCTGTCATTCCTTGGGCTGAAAGCAATCCTGTAAACAGTAGAAATGTCACTGTTGTTTTTAATTTAGTCATTGTTACTATCCTTTCTTGATTTGTTATTATTCGAAAATAAGTTGAAATATTTAATAAGCAGAACCATAATAGTCAGGGTTCCGACAAAACTGGTAAACATATTTAGTGAAACTAACGCACCCAAAACCCGATTCGGCGGAAAGACTGAAAACAGCAAAACCATAAACCCGGCAATAACGACAACAGCATTGAACATAATGGCTCTTCCGGAATGATGCATTGTTTTTCCAATCGATAGTTTCATATCTTTTGTCTTTGACAAATTAATTTTGTATCGATCAATAAAATGGACTGCATAGTCAATCCCTATTCCGATGGCAATACTAGACATTAATGCTGTTGTTGTGCTCAATGGAATATTGAGTAATCCCATCACGCCAAAACTAATAAGTGATGTGATGACGATTGGAACGGAACCGATAAGCCCGGCGCGAATATTTTTAAACATAAAACTCAATAAAACAAAGACAATGATGAGCGACATTAGCAAACTGGCAACTTGTCCCTCCAATATCAAATCGGTAAATACTAACGCTTTATAACCGGAACCGGCGTAATTCATTTCGATATCCTTATCGGCAAATTTATCACGATATTGCTCAATTCGATTGATAACCCGATTGGTCTCTTTGGAATTATCACTTTTGATTTGAACCGTAATATTCATTTTTCTAAATTCATAATCGGTTACTTTCCAAAGATTTTCCGGGTCTCCTGACATTTCATAAAGGAGTAAGTATTGAGCAATTAATTCCCTTGAATCGGGGATGATGTTGAACGCTTCGTCATCGGCGTTCATCACTTTATTCATTCGTTTCAAATAATCGGTTAATGAAAATGAGTTTCCGACGATATCCAACGATTCAACATCATTTTGCAATTCATCGACTAATCTCAATGCTTCGGCATTTTTGAACACATCTTTTTTGTCAGATTCTAAAACAAGACTTAACATTGATGTTCCGCCAAAATTTTTATTGATAAATTTGTCGGTTAACACAATATCACTATCTTTTTCAAACTTGTCCAGGAAACTGGAATTAATCCAAACTTTTTGCATCCCAAGAATTGAAATCACAACAATCAATCCAGTAATAATAATTGTTAAGGATTTCTTTTTCAAAAGTTCGTTTGAAAAACGATGTGCAAACCCGGTATTGTCATTATTGGAGGCAGTTGATTTCTTTCGAATTTTCGGAAGTTTAAATATCATCAGTCCGGCAGGAATCATTACCAGAGATAACACCATTGCAGATAAAACACCAAATGCGGTAAATAATCCAAAATATTTAATCGGATACACTTGAGATGTTAGCAGTGATATAAACCCAACGGCGGTTGTTACTGCTGTCATCACCACAGGTTTCCACATTTCTGATAACATATCTTCAATTGCATCTTTTGTTGACAAACCAGGTTTCTTATTTAGCGTCATCTCAAGATGGCTATAAAGATGAATCCCATAAGCCACTCCAATGGCAATGAGCATAACGGGAATCATAGTAGAAACCGCATAAATTGGGATTCCAACAAATGCCATAAGTCCAAATGTCCAAACAGTGCTAATAAAAACCACAAGCAGGGTGAAAATAGTATTTTTGATGCTTCGAAGAAGAAGAAGTAAAACCAGCATAATAATGACGATTACAATCGGAACCATTTTCTGCATATCTGCAGGCCCCAATAAAGCCATTGTACCTTCAACAATCGGACGACCCGCAACATAAATATTTTCAGGTCTTTCATAAGATTTTCCCAAATCTAAAATACGATTATAAAAATCTTGAGTAAATACATCGTCACCAATACGGGCAATAATGAGAGAGACCTTTTCATCTGTGGAAACTAGTCTTCCCACCACCATTTCATTTGCTTTTACTTTCTGTTGTAGCGCATCTAATTTTTCTTGTGATTTTGGAACGCGTTTGTAAAATGCTTTTACATCCATTCCATCTTCGGTGCCAACAATATTATCCGCGGTGTAGAGTGAAGTTACATCAGCCTTTTCAATCTCCGGCATTTTTTGAAGGTCTTTGGTAATTTGTTTGATTTTCGTGAGTGTTTCTATGTTATAGATACCTGCAGTGTTTTCAATTGCAATTATGATACCGTCTTTGATGTTAAACCATTCCTCCGCCTGATCGCTATAAACAAATGCGGGATGATCTTGCGGCATATATTTATCCAGATTTGTTTCCATAGAGGCTTTTGACTTCATTTGCATAAAGAAAAAGACGGTGAGCACCAAAATAATCGTTAGGCTTATTTTAGGTGTTTTCAATAATTTATGTAGTGTGGTGTTCATTATTTGCTCCCTGTGTTTGTTAATACTAACTAACTATTTTTCAAAAAAATATTTAAATTAATTTTTCCAATGCATTCAGCAACTTTTCTGTTGCTTTTTGCAGATCAAAGTTATTGTTACTCATATGCCATTTTGTGACCACCAGTCTGAATGCACCCATTATCATCAATGCTAATTGTTCAGCGTCAATATGGTCAATAATTTCTCCCTCTTTTTGACCATTTAGAATGATATTAACAAATTTTATTTGAGAATCATTCATTATAATTCTTATTGTAGTGGACAATTCACTGTTATTATCAAAAAGTTCTTCAGAGAATATTACTGCGGCCAGCGATGGGTTTTCGGTAAAGTGTTGTGCGTGCGCAGTAAACACATTTCGAATAATATCACAAGCTG
This sequence comes from uncultured bacterium, assembly GCA_964388155.1. Classification (GTDB taxonomy): domain Bacteria; phylum Fidelibacterota; class Marinisomatia; order Marinisomatales; family JACNKV01; genus JACNKV01. Next base: position 67,552 of record CAYLYH010000009.1, read on the forward strand.
TGTGTTTTTCAGCATCCTGATTAAAGTTATCAACACCTGTATTAAGTTTGATTGTGGTGATAATCCCCAATAATATTTCGGTTTTATTTTCAAAATGACGATAGATTGCCGGTTCGGAAATTCCGATCGATTTAGAAATATTCTTAATGGTCAACCCTTGGATACCTTTTTTAGCGATCAGTTGGATTGATTCCTGAATAATTTGTTTTTGTCTGTTTGTGAATTCGTTCATTATTTAATCAATTATTGAATGTTAGTGATTGTTCACTAACCGATATTACAGACTATTTCAATTATGTGCAAGAATTATTTTTGGTGGCATGTATTCTGCCCGGAAGGGATGGCAGGGCTGTGGCTTTCACCACAACCCTACCATATATTAATTACGCGTTTTCTTCAACAAAGAATTGTTTAAAGATTGGCAATTGAAACATGATGAACAAAACAGCTGACATTAATCCGCCAACCATCCATTCGAATGAATGGCGAACAATAAAGCCATCAAATCCGATGAGTGCAGTAGCTAAGGCGGTCACTGATACAATATAGTACCCAATTTTATTCTTCATAGCTAAGAAGGGAATCGCAATCACCATTAAAAATGATGCAACATAATTCATAAAGCCACCCAACAGAAGTGTCAGAGTATTTGGATCATAAACAGCTTCAGTGGTTTTGGCAATTTGCCCTGCATCAATCTGAGCTTGTGAGGTTGTAACAAGTTCCAGTGCGTCATAGTGATCAAGGTTCGTAAAGAAGTTTCCTAACGGATCAAATGATGACGTATGCGTCAAGTATTCAGGAATGAATATGAAGTACCGAACGCCATGCTGTCCGTTCATGAATACCATCCCGGCCACGATTCCAAGAAATGTGTACGGAATAAGTTTCAGGATTTTATTCTTTATCGTGTCTTGGTCCATGAGCAGGAAGATGTAATAGAATAGAAGCCCAAACACCATCGTCCACAAAACCGGCGGCATCACAGCAATTCCTTCAGGCGGTGGCATAATACCCGCTACCGGACCGTTGGAATAATCGCTGACGACCAAAACCATCCATGGGATAAGCATTGTCATTCCGGCAACAGACGGAATCGCAGCTAAACCAAGTGCTGTACCCCGTGCCCATTTTTCGCCATCATAGATTTTCTTAGCTATTACGATGGATAGCGCTCCACCTAAAAATAGTAAAACCATCCAGATGCTGTACGTTGCACCCAGAATCGGTACTGCCGGGTAAAAGTCCGGGTCAAACGGAATCAGTCGTTCCATTACGTTTTCCAGAGCAATCTTTAATGTTTGCATGCCCTGAGTTGGTGCAACATACATCATGAAAAGTCCGGCAAATACTGCGGTTACTGTCATCACAATCCGTTGCGTTTTTGTTGTATTATTAAACATGGTTTCCTCCTGTTTGTTGTTTAATTTGTTTTGAAATGAAGAAATTCTTCAACTATAAGCTTCCCATTGATATAATAAGCATCGCGCTCAGCATATACACAGATGCATATTTGAAAAGTAAAAAGTTTGTTTTTTCTGATGGATTAAATACGCTTGCCATTGCCAATATTATTAAACCGCTTGATAATACTATCAGCGTTCTCAAATATCCCAAACTTAACCCAAGACTAAAAATTCCGATAGCGATTGCAACCGCTGCTCCGACACTGGATATAGCAATAATTAATCTTGTTTTATCTACACCATACCACGATGGAAATGTCGGGATACCGGCAGATGCATAATCCTCCCTATAACGAATGCTAAATGTAAGAATATGTGTCGGTATCCAAAGTAAAATTGCAAATGTGAAAAGTATTCCAATCAAATCGACCTGACCCATTCCAAGTACTCTTCCTGCTAAGATCGGCATACCTCCGGATATCCCGCCCCACACGATTGACCATGGAGTTCGCCTTTTCAACCAAACCGTATATACAAAAGCATCAAAAAACAACCCCAGGAATATGACAACACCAAACATTACTGAAAGTGCAGTCGCCCACCCAACACCAACCACAGATAATAATGTGCCAAGCATCAAAGCTTCATTTTTCATTACTGCACCTGTCACCAATGGTCGATGAGCTGTTCTTGGCATTTTAGCATCGATATCCCGGTCGTATACCATATTTAATACTGTGCTGCCGCTGATCGCAAGGAAAAGGCTTCCTGTCAATCCTGTCAAAATCTGCCAAGAAGTAATGGGACATCTAGCACTGACAAATCCTGCAATCCCTGTTACTATCAACAATCCTGTTTGCAGACTCTTAATCAAAGGCCAATACAATTTTGCTTTATGTTTAATCAGCGTTGTCATGAGCCTTCTCTCCGTCGTATGTTGATATCAACTAACATTGTTATTGAAAAAAATATTACTCTGCAGTTACCAAATTTATTACTGTTGTTTTCAGAGATTCTCCCCGTTCTTTCAAAGAGAATGAAAAACCTGAGAGCCTCCACGTTGCAACTAAAAACCTTAGAGTCCCCAAGATGACAAAGGCAAGGTCTCCGGGGGGATAATCTGTTCTGGCATCTCCCCGTTCCTGCCCTTTTTTAATCATTTCTGTTGCTACATTTACCCGCCTGTCAACAAGTCTCCTGACTTCCCTCGACAGTTTAGAATTGTTTTGAAATATTTCTTCAGAAAAAATGACAGCAGCTGTGGCTGGGTTAGCTTCGAAATACTCTAAATGTATATCTATCAAACTATTTATTCTGTCTGACGTGTCCTCTATTTTTGATATTTGTTTAAAAACTGATTCAAAGTGGTCATTAAAATAGCTGATTATGGAACAAAGAATGGCAAATTTATTTTCGTAATGCCGGTATATGGCTTGCTCAGATATCCCGACTTTCCGGGAGATTTTTTTCATTGTGAGGTTTTGAATCCCTCCGTCCTTGATCAGTTCCAGGGAGACTTCCAATATCTGTTTGCGTCGTGTTTTTGTATCCAGTTTTACCATATACTATGTGTTAGTTGGTGTAAACTAACGGTGGATATTACTTCAGATAATTGTATTTACAAAATAGTTTTATTTCACAATCAGAATCGGGCATTCACATGCAGAAATGACTTTTAACGGTTTGCTTCCCATAAAGAATTTTTTTACCGGACTTACAGAAGATGCCCCCATGACGACAATGTGGTCACGTCCGGCAGATTCAACAATCACGTCAACGGGATTACCGACTTTAAGCTGAACCTCACCGTCTATTCCTGCCCGTCTTACCAGCGTAGAGGCTTTTTTCGAGGCCCCCCTATATCCACTACCAAAAAAGTTCTTTTTAGAGACCGTTAATATATCAACCGGCATATCGAACGCTTGAGAAACACGGGCTCCGAATTTGACAGCTTTTTTTGTTCCTATTGAGTCATCGGTAGCCATTAATAGTCGATACTCTATTTCATGATTAAATTCTTTCACGACAAAAATCGAACTGTCAATATACTGGACTAAATCATGAGCCATCCGCCGTTTTTTACTCCCGCCAATGATGGTTACATCATAATTACCTTTTGCAACCTCATCACGGAGCTCCGGAATAACATCCCCGTTTCTTAAAATCAGATTTACATCCTCACATACGGCACCCTGCAAAAACAATTCACAGCGGTTTCCTCTGCTATCTACCAATGTATTTTTTTGGAAACCGGCTTCAATCATCTTTGGTGTAATATAATTATTTTCAGACAAGAAGTTAAATGCCCACTCCAGCACTTCTACTCCCGGGCGTTCAATCTCCCAGCGTTCCATACTTTCTTGTGCCAATCGTACTTCACTGGAACTAAAGGCACTGACTTTCTGCCCGACATATAGAATCGTCACTGATGCGCCAAATGCTTTGGCGACCTGCATTCCCACTCGAAGGGTCGGTTCAGAGTATTTTTTACTTCCAACTGCTATGAGAAATTTCATTGTTTTTCCTTTTGCAATGTTTCTTGCTCTAACCAAATAGTTTCCAGAAAATATTTGCATAAACCAACACCATTAGGATGGACGCAGCACCAACCTTCCATCCTGCTTTTATAAAATCTTTTGCTTTAATCATCCCGCTGGCATAAATAATTGTACACGCAGGAGCTGCTACGGCTGTAAAATATCCAAATGCTGATGCGATGGCAGTAATTAATCCAATATGAATCGAGTCTCCCGGAAGATTGAGTGTAATCGGCGCCAGCACAGCCACAGTTGCTGAACTTGATAAAATATTCGCCAACGTCGTCGTCATTAGAATAATAATTAGATCTGTGAATACCGGAACTGAGCTCACAAACTCTCCGGCAAAGTTCAATACTTGTCCGGCAATCCACTGAGCTGCCCCGGTTTCATTGACCATCGTTCCCAGAGAGATGGTTGCTCCAAACAGAATCACAACACCCCAATTGACGTGTTTGCTCATCTCCTCCCATTTTGCCAATCCTGTAACAAGATACATAACAACTCCGGTGAGCGCGACAATTCCCAGACCTACCGTCTCGGAGTAAAAAACCCATCCAAGGAATACAAGAAAGAACAAAAAGACGGCAAAGTATTGTTGAGGTAGTATCATCCCGGATCGCGCAACCTGTACTTTTAGTTTTCTTATCCCACTGTCTAACATAAGGTATTCAGGGACAAAACTCTTCCACAATATCCATGTCAACAATGGAAGCTGTAGCAACACCAACGGATAGACCATCAACATCCATTTCCCGTATGAGATTGGAGCCAATCCGAATTCTTTCCAATAGACCATCATAATGGCATTCCTGCCACCTCCTGACGGTGTCCCGATAGATCCGATTAAACTTCCGTAAGCGATGGAAAACAGAAGAAGTGCTGCCAGATTTTTTACTTTAGTTTTATCATCCGATGTATAGCGAATAAGTGTCATTCCGATTGGGAGCATCATCGCAGCCACCGTATGTTCGCCAATAAACGAGGACATTACAGCAGAGATCACGACAAACCCGATGGATATTTTTAAGGTGCTATTTCCCGTCAGTCGGATAATCCCCAACGCAATTCGGGCGTCCCATCCCTGCTGAACAATGGCAACTGCAAGCATGAGTGACCCCATAATAAAAAACACAGCATCGTTCATAAAAGAGTGCGCCACATGGTTTGCGTCGGCAATGCCAAAATAGACTTGCAAAATAATGATGAGCAAGGCAATTCCCGGAAGAGGAATCGGTTCAGTAATAATCAGAATTAACGCAACAATGATGATGATGATTGTACGATAACCATCGACGGTTAGTCCTTCAGGTGAAGGGAGAAGGAATAAAACAAATCCGATTAAAAAGGCTGCAATCAACCAACGAGAGCGGGTAATTCCGTAGATTAAATTTGTCGTGTATTGATTTAAGATTCGAAGCATACGCGTAGGGAAATTACACTTTATATGGTAAGATAGAAAACCAAAAGGATTTTTCAAAACTTGAATTCAACAATTAAGTGCAACTCAAAGATTGTTTGTAAGAAAGGCGGAG
>CAYLYH010000010.1:0-71688 GCA_964388155.1 uncultured bacterium
CCGGTAAGGAAGAAAAGATTAAGGAGACAATCCTGACAGAGGTTGAAATCAACGGCTTTCAGGAGAGTATCCCCAAGGTGCTTGTCCCTACTGAAAACATCGTCGAAATGCGGGATGGAAAAAAGAAAGTTAAAACAAAAGTATTCTTCCCCGGATATATTCTTATTAAGATGGACATGAATAAAGAGACGCAGTATGTTGTTGAAAATGTGAACGGCGTCATGAATTTTATTGGTCCACAAGGGAAACCCGGAGCGTTAAAGCCTGAGGAAATAAATCGAATAATTGGTGTAGTTGAAAGTGCGGATGGTCGTGAAGTAGTTGATGTCCCATTTAAAGTGGGCGATGCGATTAAAGTGATTGATGGACCTTTTTCAGATTTTTCCGGTTTTGTTCAGGAAGTGAATAAAGATAAACAAAAATTGAAAGTATCGGTCAGTATATTTGGAAGACCTACACCGATTGAGCTCGATTTTTTACAAGTAGAATTAGAAAAATAGGCTGAATAATTATGGCTAAAAAAGAAATTGGTTTTATTAAGTTACAGATACCCGCAGGGAAGGCAAATCCCGCCCCGCCGGTGGGACCTGCATTGGGCCAGCATGGTGTAAATATCATGGAGTTTTGCAAATCCTTTAATGCTGCTACTCAAGATCAACCCGGGATGATTATTCCGGTTGAAATCACTGTTTTCGTTGATCGCAGTTTTAAATATATCACCAAGACTCCTCCTGCATCCACGTTGTTAATTAAAGCAGCAAAGATAGAAAAGGGATCGGGTGAGCCTAACAAAGAGAAAGTCGGGAAAGTAACAGTGAAGGATTTGGAAGAAATTGCTCGGATAAAAATGGATGATTTAAATGCCAATACGATAGAAAGTGCAGTGAATATGATTCGCGGAACTGCTGTCAGTATGGGGATTGTAGTTGCGGAGTAAGAATATATGAAAATTACAAAAAATCGAAAACAAGCATCAGATAAATTTGACCGGACAACGTATTATACGCTTGAAAATGCAGTAAGCCTAGTCAAAGAAATGGCGTTCGCAAAATTTGATGAAACCATCGAACTCTCTGTTAATTTGGGTGTAGACCCTAGGCATGCGGATCAAAATATTCGTGTGACGACAGGATTACCGAATGGCACAGGAAAAACCGTAAAAATATTAGTATTAACTCGCGGACCAAAAGAGAAAGAGGCTAAAGAGGCCGGGGCAGATATGGTCGGAAATACAGAGTACCTGGATAAGATTAAATCCGGCTGGGCAGATGTGGATAAAATTGTAGCGACACCTGACATGATGCCGGAACTTGGCAGACTCGGGAAAATGCTTGGTCCAAAAGGATTAATGCCGAACCCAAAAAGCGGAACCGTTACAATGGATGTTGCAAAGGCTGTGAAAGAATTGAAAGCAGGAAAAGTTGAATTACGGGTAGATAAAACTGCCATTATTCATGTACCTTGTGGAAAAGTATCTTTTGATGCCAAAGCAATTGTTGAAAACATTCAAGTAATTTATGATACGCTTATGAAGGCAAGACCCGCTGCAGTAAAAGGACAGTATTTAAAAAAACTTACTCTTTCGTCTACAATGGGCCCTGGAGTAAAAGTTGATCATTCAACCATAAGGTAAACGATATGCCAAGTGCTCATAATATAAAAATTGTTGAAGAAATAGGCAAAAAGTTTCAAAAAGCAAACGCTATTTATTTTACAGATTATCTTGGACTGAACGTAGTGGATATCACTGAGTTACGTCATCAATTATTTAATGAATCCGTAGAGTATCGTGTTGAGAAAAACACGTTGATTAAACTTGCTGCCGAAAATAACAATATAAAAGGATTAGATAAATTTTTGCTGGGTCCCACAGCTATGGCAATTACCTATGGTGAATCCACGGCTCCGGCAAGAGTATTGAAAAACTTCACAAAAGACCATAATAAACCTGAAGTAAAAGGAATTTTATTTGAAGGAAAAGTACTGGATGGTGATGCGTTTATACGTATTGCTAATCTTCCATCGCGGGAGGAATTGTTATCCAAATTGTTAGCAACAATACAAAGCCCGCTGACGAAGTTAGTGAATACGTTAAATTCACCGATGTCCGGTATGGTGGGAGTATTAACAAGTCTTAAAGATCAAAAGTCATAAATCTGAATTCACACAGTAAAGGAGTGCAATAATGGCTATAAGTAGAGCAGATGTATTAACCTATCTCGAAGAAGCAAACATGGTAGAGGTTTCTGAACTCATTACAGAAATCGAAAATAAGTTTGGTGTCAGTGCGGCTGCACCGGTAGCAGTGGCTGCTGTTGCTGCGGCAGAGGAGACCGCGGAAGAACAAACAGAGTTTGATGTTGTCTTGACTAGCTTTGGACAAACCAAAATTTCTGTGATTAAGGCTGTCCGTGCGATTACCAGTTTAGGGTTGAAAGAAGCAAAAGAATTAGTTGAAGCGACACCGAAAGCCGTTAAAGAAGGTGTGTCACTAGCGGAAGCTGATGAAATAAAAGTACAGTTGGAAGAAGCCGGCGCAACCGTCGAAGTGAAATAACGAGAACCCTCGCTGTTTCTGTTTCATTTTATCTCCATTTTCACACCTAAAAAAGGAGGCTTTCTTGGGAGCCACAACATTCACATCGGCTGAAAGGGTATCTTTTCAGAAGATACCCTCTATTCTTGAACTGCCTGATTTATTATCTATTCAGACGGAATCCTATCAGATATTTCTACAAGAAAATATGCTGGATGGAGAACGTCAGACCATCGGGCTGGAAGAGGTGTTTCGAAATGTATTTCCAATCGAAGATTCCCATCGGAATTATGTTTTGGAATACAAGAGTTATTATCTCGCCACACCAAAATATTCACCGCAGGAATGTATTGATCGCGGCGTAACATATTCTGCTCCGCTAAAGGTGAAGTTGGTTCTTAATATTACCAACGAAGAAAACCGCAACGAGTATGATCAATCCATTGAACAGGATGTGTATTTTGGTAATATCCCCTACATGACTAAAAAGGGGACGTTCATCATCAATGGAGCCGAACGTGTGGTTGTTTCTCAGTTGCAGCGTTCCCCCGGTGTGTTTTTTGACGATTCCATTCACCCAAATGGAACGAAGCTTTTTCAAGCAAGGCTGATTCCGATTCGCGGATCGTGGGTTGATTTTACAACCGATATCAATGACTGTATGTTTGTCATCATTGATCGCCGTAGAAAGTTTCCTGTAACGATGTTCCTTCGTGCGCTTGGATTCTCGACAAATGAAGATATTTTTAAAGTATTCAACATAGTCAAAGAAATAAAGTTAAAAGGTAAATATGCTTCAAATGCAATTGGGGCAACCATTGTGGCTGATGTCATTGATGTAAACACCGGTGAAATATTTTTTGAAGGCGGGACAAGCGTTACTCAGGAAATTATCGATGAGCTCGTCAAAGCCGGCATTACTTCTCTGGATGTTGTAGACGGAAATAAAGACTTCCACTCGATGCTTTTGTTGAACACAATTGAAAAAGACCCGACAAAGAATACTGAAGAAGCTCTTAGCGCGGTGTATCAATTAATTCGTTCGGGAGAACCGCCAAACTTAGAAACCGCTCAAAAATTTATTGAACGGATGTTTTTTAGTCCGAAAAAATATGATTTGGGCAGAGTAGGTAGATATCGCCTAAATCAGCAGTTTAATTTGGATGTCCCTATTGAGGATACCGTGCTTACCATGGATGATATCATCCAGGTTATACATTTTTTAATTGAAATGCGAAAAGGTGAAAAGGGAACCGATGATATTGATCATTTAGGTAATCGTCGTGTGCGCACAGTCGGTGAACAGTTAAAAGATCAGTTCTCAGTTGCATTAAGCCGTATGATACGAACCATCCACGAACGGATGAACCTTCGTGAAGCGGAATCCATTACGCCTCAGGATTTAATTAATGCCCGTGTAGTGACCACCGTCATCAATACATTTTTCGGGACGAGTCAATTATCTCAATTTGGAGATCAGACAAACCCATTAGCTGAAGTTACGCATAAACGTCGTATTTCGGCGTTAGGCCCCGGTGGATTAACAAGAGAACGTGCCGGATTTGAAGTGCGCGACGTTCACTATACGCATTATGGACGCTTATGTCCAATTGAAACTCCTGAAGGTCCGAATATCGGACTGATTTCATCCTTGGCATTAATGGCGCAAATTAATCACCATGGATTTATCGAAGCTCCCTACAGAAAAGTAAGGAAAATAAATGAAAAGTCCCACGCCACCGCAAGTATAAAGTATCTATCAGCGGATGATGAAGACCGTGTCAGTATTGCACAATCGGATGCGACGCTGAATGAAAAAGATCGATTGGTAGATGAACGGATTCGTGTGAGAATTAAGGGTGACTTTCCAATGTTGGAACCGGAAGATGTTCAGTTTATGGAAGTCTCTCCGAACCAGTTGCTGAGTGTTGCCGCTGCGTTGATTCCATTTGTAGAGCACGACGATGCAAACCGGGCATTAATGGGATCCAACATGCAGCGTCAGGCTGTTCCTTTGATGAACCCGGAAGAGCCAATTGTCGGGACAGGATTAGAAGCCGTGGTTGCAAAAGATTCACGATCGTGTGTGGTTTCACCAACCACCGGAACAGTCGTATATGCTGATGCGGAACAAATTGTGGTAAAAAGCCGTGATATTCCTGACAACCTCAGTTTGATAGAAGGGGATAATCTTGTCAAGATTGATTTGGAGAAATATCATCGCACGAATCAAAATATGAGTTTTAATCAAAGACCATTAGTTCGAGCAGGGATGACGGTGAAAAAGGGCGATGTGCTTGCAGATGGTGCTTCAACACATAATGGAGAGTTGGCGCTGGGGAGGAATCTAAAAGTTGCCTTTATGCCTTGGCGTGGATTTAACTTTGAGGATGCTATCGTTCTGAATGAACGATTAGTACGGGAAGATGTATTCTCTTCGGTTCACGTACACGAGGTAGATCTTGAAGTCCGTGATACTAAAAGAGGAGAGGAAGAGCTTACCCCTGAGATTCCAAATGTTAGCGAAGAAGCGACTAAAGATTTAAATAAAGATGGTGTTATTCGGATTGGTGCTCGAGTGAACGAAGGCGACATCTTGATTGGTAAGGTCACACCAAAGGGAGAAACCGATCCCACACCGGAAGAGAAACTATTACGCGCTATTTTTGGTGAAAAGGCCGGGGAAGTTAAAGATGCTTCAAAAAAAGCAGACCCGGGTATCCATGGTGTCATTATTAATACGAAGCTATTTGAAAAACGCGTTAAGCGATCTCGCACGGAAGAAAAAGTAATCATTATTGCCCTGCAGAAAAAAACACGCGAAGATAAAAAAGCACTGAAAACAGCCCGCGATAATAAACTCATCGAATTACTGCAGGGTGAGGTATCATTTGGAATACGAAATAAATCTTCTGGGCGAACACTCATAAAAAAAGGGACAAAACTGACCATCAAACGTTTAAAAACATTTGATATGGAGAGGTTTGATCTTAGTTTGTCGTGGATTGAGAATAAGTCGGTTTGGAAAAAGGTAAAAACAGTATGGCGGAATTTCGAACGCGAGTGGAAATCTATTGAAGATTATCTCGAAAGAGAAATGTTTAAACTCCGCATGGGTGATGAACTGCAACCCGGAATTCTTAAATTGGCTAAAGTGTTTGTTGCTACTAAAAGAAAAGTACAAGTTGGGGATAAAATGGCAGGTCGTCATGGAAATAAAGGCGTGGTTGCCACAATCGTCCCTGAAGAGGATATGCCATTCCTTGAAGATGGAACCGCGGTAGACATTGTTTTAAATCCTCTGGGTGTACCGTCTCGTATGAATCTTGGACAGCTGTACGAAACCATGCTGGGATGGGCAGGCGAAACCATGGGCTTAAAATATGAAACACCGGTGTTTAACGGCGCTACCCCCGAAGAAGTTGACCAAGAACTGCAAAAAGCCGGGTTGCCTGTATCAGGTAAAGCAAAACTCATTGATGGACGAACTGGTGAATGTTTTGACCATCCCGTTACGGTAGGAAATATCTACATGATGAAGCTCGGTCACATGGTAGATGATAAAATGCATGCACGAGCGACAGGACCCTATTCATTGATAACCCAACAGCCGCTTGGCGGAAAAGCGCAATTTGGCGGTCAGCGATTTGGTGAGATGGAAGTATGGGCATTGGAAGCGTATGGTGCAGCGCATACTTTAAGAGAAATTTTGACTGTAAAATCAGACGATGTAGATGGGCGGTCGAAAGTGTACAACGCCATCGTAAGAGGTGAGGACATTATGATGACCGGAGCACCGGAATCCTTTAATGTGCTTATAAAAGAACTTCAGGGACTTGGATTAGACATCGAATTAGACTAAGGGAGACTTGTCTTGACATTCATTCAGCAGACAAAAATAGATACCAATAGAAATTATAAAGCCATAACCATCGGTTTAAGCTCTCCGGAGATGATTCTTAGCCGTTCTTATGGAGAAATACTAAAACCGGAAACGATTAATTATCGTTCCTATAAACCCGAAAAAGACGGACTATTCTGTGAGAAGATATTTGGTCCGGTGAAAGATTATGAATGCCATTGCGGAAAATATAAAGGCATTCGATATAGAGGCATTATTTGCGATCGATGTGGTGTGGAAGTCACACGGAAAAAAGTTCGTAGGGAAAGAATAGGGCATATTACCTTAGCCGTTCCAATCGTTCATATCTGGTATTTAAAATCCATTCCAAGTAAACTAAGTTATTTATTGGGGTTAAGTACACGAGATTTAGAACGCGTTATCTACTACGAGACTTTTATGATTATTGAGCCGGGTAAAAGTGGCAGAGAATCGTTAGAGCTGATAGACGAAGAAGAATATAACGAGCTAGAGCAAAATTTTGGTTACTTTGCGGTTTCGGATGAAGAAAGGGATGATGAAGAGTATTTTTATGCAGCAATGGGTGGCGAAGCAATGCGGGATGCATTGTCTCGTTTAAACCTCCATGCTGAATATCGTAAACTGGAAGATATAATTCTTACCACTCGATCAAAACAGAAAAAAACGGATGCCCTGAAACGATTAAAGGTGTTGAAGGAATTTATAAATGACGGCACGAAAAAGAAGATAAATAAACCGGAATGGATGGTGGTCGCTATTTTACCGGTCATCCCTCCTGAACTTCGTCCTTTGGTCCCCTTAGAGGGCGGACGATTTGCTGCTAGTGATTTAAATGATTTGTACCGGCGAATTATCATACGGAATAATCGTCTGAAAAATCTAATGGACATTAAAGCACCGGATGTCATCTTGCGGAATGAAAAAAGAATGCTGCAGGAATCTGTGGATGCGGTATTTGATAATGCAAGGCGGAAAACCGCTATACGAAGCGGAACACGTCGTCCATTAAAATCTTTATCAGATATGCTTCGTGGAAAACAAGGACGGTTTCGTCAAAATCTATTGGGCAAACGAGTTGATTACTCCGGGCGTTCTGTCATCGTTGTAGGACCAGATTTGAAGCTACATGAGTGCGGATTGCCGAAAAACATGGCATTAGAGTTGTTTAAACCTCATATGATAAATGCCTTAATTGAACGTGGGTATGCTCACACTCCTCGCGGTGCCAAACTCATGATTGAAGAACGAGATCCAATTGTTTATACAGTTCTTGAGCGAGTGGTGAATGACCATCCGGTCTTATTAAATAGAGCACCGACGCTTCACCGTCTTGGAATTCAAGCGTTTCAACCAGTGTTGGTTGATGGGAAAGCCATCCACTTACATCCGCTTGTCTGTGCAGCGTTTAACGCTGATTTTGACGGAGATCAAATGGCTGTACATGTTCCATTATCTGTCCACGCACAAATGGAAGCACGAGTCTTGATGCTTTCCAGTCACAATATTTTGCATCCGGCAAACGGTAAACCCATTGCCATTCCTTCTCAGGATATGGTCTTGGGTTGTTATTATTTAACCCGTGCAGAAAAGGGTGTTAAAGGTGAAGGAAAATTCTTTGGGTCGCTGAATGAAGTGACGCTTGCTTTAGAAAATAAAACTGTAGATATCCATGCTATTATTCACGTGAGATATCAAGGCGAATGGCAGAAAAACACTACGGTCGGACGTGTATTATTAAATGATATCCTCCCGGATGAAATGGACTACATTGATGAAATGATTTCCAAGAAGAAACTTGAGAAGATCGTAAATCAAACATATTTGGTTGCCGGGAACTTTAAAACAGTGAAATTTTTAGATGATCTAAAAGAACTTGGTTTTAGAATTGCTACTGAGAGTGGCAGTTCTATCTCCATTAGCGATATTTTAATTCCTAAGGATAAAGAACAAATTATCACTGCCGCGACGAAAGAAGTTGATGAGATCAACGAAAAGTTTTCACGTCATATTCTCACCGAAGGTGAACGATATAATAAAGTCATTGATATTTGGACACATGTAACAGGAAAAGTCGCGCAATCTATGATGGAGAACCTACAGAAAGACAGAGCGGGTTTTAATCCTGTTTTCATGATGGCAGATTCCGGTGCACGAGGAAGTCAGGACCAGATTAAACAGTTAGCAGGCATGCGCGGTTTGATGGCAAAACCAAAAAAATCCATGACAGGTGGAAAAGGAGAGATTATTGAATCTCCAATTCTGTCCAATTTTAAAGAAGGATTGTCCGTCATGGAGTACTTTATCTCAACTCACGGAGCTAGAAAAGGGCTGGCCGATACAGCATTAAAAACAGCGGATGCTGGATATTTGACGCGTCGGCTGGTTGATGTTGCTCAAGATGTGGTGATTGGAGAGGAAGACTGCGGTACAATTAATGGAATCGTTATCTCTGATTTGAAAGAAGGAGAAGAGATTATCGAACCATTAGCAGATCGTATCTTAGGTAGATCATTGGTTGACGATTTTGTTATTGACGGAAAAGTAAAAGTTAAATCCGGAACACTGATTAGTAGCGAGAATGCCAGTGTTATTGAAGAGAGCGGTGTCCAAAGTATTCGACTTCGATCCGTTCTGACATGTGAATCGAAACAGGGTGTGTGTGCAAAATGTTACGGTTGGAATCTTGCAACAAATCATTCGGTAAATATCGGTTCCTCTGTTGGAATTATTGCTGCGCAAAGCATTGGTGAACCCGGAACTCAGCTTACACTGCGAACCTTCCATATTGGTGGTACGGCTACACGTATTGTCGAACAATCTGATATGACGACAAAACATGGTGGAGTCGTCAAATTCTCTGACAATTATGACTCTGCAGATACGACGGATGAAACTGGAGCAGAAGTCACTCGATGTATGTCTCGTCATGCAAAAGTATTCGTACTAGACGATAAAAAGAAAGAAATGGTTCGCGCAGAATATAATGTCCCATACGGATCAAATGTATTCATCAGTGAAGGTGAGAAAATTAAACCCGGAACCATTTTATTCCAGTGGGATCCTTACACCGATATTATCTTAACTCGACAAACAGGTGTGGTTGTTCTTCGAGATTTTATCGAAGGTGAAACATATCAAGTTGAGTCTGTTGAAGGCGGAAAAAAACAAATGGTGATTGTCGAGTCAAAAAATAGAAATCTGAGCCCTCAGGTTGAAATCACCGATGATAATGGGAAAACGTTATCCGGGGGGACAATCTTACCGGTCAGGGCTACACTCGTCGTAAGTGACGGTCAACATGTGAAGCGCGGTCAAACACTTGTTAAAATCCAGAAAGACATTGGTAAAACAAGAGATATTACTGGAGGCTTGCCTAGGGTCGCGGAATTATTTGAAGCCAGAATGCCCTCAAATCCGGCTGTCGTCTCAGAAATAAATGGGCACGTAATATTTGGTTCCATTAAACGAGGGATACGTAAGATTATTGTCGAGCCATCGGAAGGAAAAACCCGCTCTTATAATATTCCATACGGAAAACATGTTATTGTTCATGAGGGTGACTTTGTTACATCCGGCACTCCTCTTTGCGAAGGGGCAATTTCACCAATGGACATATTAAATATTCAAGGACCGGGCGCGGTCAGGGAATATCTGGTGAATGAAATCCAGGAAGTTTATCGTTTGCAGGGTGTTAGCATTAATGATAAACATATTGAAGTCATTGTCCGCCAGATGATGAGAAAAGTTCTGATTGCCAGTTCTGGTGATTCACGCTTTTTGGAATCAGAACGTGTGGACAGAAAAGACTTTTTTGAAGAAAATGAGCGGATTTCAAAAATGGTTGTTGTCTCTGATTCCGGAGATTCGGATTTGGATATTGATTTGCTGATTGAAAAGAGTGAATTTCAGGAGATTAATCGCGAATTAAAAGAAGAAGAAAGAACTCCCGCAAAACACAGAAAGACCAAACCTGCCACATTCGAACCTTTGCTCATGGGGATTACCCAGGCATCTTTAAATACGGAGAGTTTTCTTTCTGCGGCTTCTTTCCAAGAGACCACTCGGGTTCTGACGAATGCAGCCACAGCATGCAAAACAGATTATTTACGCGGGTTAAAAGAAAATGTAACCATCGGACGTTTGATTCCGTCCGGGACAGGATTCCCCGGACTTCAAGATGTTCGAGTAAGTAAAGATAGCGATCTAATCATAGAGCCTGAGGCTACACAGGCTTAAGCTATAGGTTAAAAATATGTCAAATAATGATTGACTGTATTTCTTAATAGTTAATAAATTTATAGGCTAAATTAAAACTACTATGCCGACGATAAACCAATTAGTTAAAAAAGGAAGAGCGCGCGTTGCGAAAAAAACCGCAACTCCAGCTCTTAAAGGTAATCCTCAAAAAAGAGGTGTGTGCACACGTGTATATACAACCACACCTAAAAAACCGAATTCTGCACTTAGAAAAGTAGCGCGTGTTCGGTTGACAAATGGAATGGAGGTTGCAGCCTATATTCCGGGAGAAGGACATAATCTCCAAGAGCATTCTATTGTGCTGATTGAGGGTGGTCGTGTCAAAGATTTGTCAGGTGTGCGATACCATATTGTACGAGGTGCTTTGGATACAGCGGGTGTCTCCGACAGAAAAACCAGTCGCTCCAGATACGGAGCTAAACGACCAAAAACCAGATAATTATGAGAAGAAGAAGACCAGAACGACGACAAATATTACCTGATCCGGTGTATAAGGATCTTGCAGTAGCAAAGTTTATCAATTATTTGATGAAACGGGGAAAAAAAGGCGTTGCAGAAAAAATATTTTATGATGCGATGGCAATTATAAAGAAAAAGACAAAGTCTGAAGGATTTAAAATCTTTGACGAAGCTATTAAGAATTCAACCCCCATGCTCGAAGTTAAGTCACGCCGAATTGGAGGAGCAACTTATCAAGTACCGATTGAAGTTCCTAAGCATCGTCAGTATTATTTGGCATCTCATTGGTTAATTAATGCAGCAAAAAGTAGAAGCGGTAAGCCCATGTCTGATCGTCTCGCAATTGAATTAATTTCTGCTGCCAACAATGAAGGTGGCGCCATCAAGAAAAAAGATGATACACACCGGATGGCAGAAGCCAATAAGGCTTTCGCACATTTCGGACGGCCACGCCGATGAAACCTATCCCTCTATTACGCGTCCGTAATATCGGTATAATGGCACATATTGATGCCGGAAAGACCACGCTCACTGAGCGAGTATTGTATTATACCGGACGGTCACATAAAATAGGGGAAGTTCATGAAGGCGGTGCCATTATGGACTGGATGGAGCAAGAGAAAGAACGTGGTATTACCATTACTTCTGCAGCGACAACCGCTATTTGGGATAGTCATCGAATTAATATCATTGATACTCCGGGCCACGTTGATTTTACGGTTGAGGTGGAAAGATCGCTTCGTGTTTTGGATGGTGCAATTGCCGTATTTTGCGCCGTGGGCGGTGTCGAACCTCAAAGCGAAACAGTATGGCGCCAAGCAGATAAGTATAATGTCCCGCGAATTGCTTTCGTCAATAAAATGGACAGAACAGGCGCTGATTTTTACCACGCCGTCGATATGATGAGAGAACGGTTGGGAGCAAATCCGTTGCCATTGACCATTCCAATTGGAGATGGTGAATTATTTAACGGGATTATTGATCTCCTTTCTATGAGAGCGATTTTGTATAACGAATCCACATTGGGTGCGAGATTTGAGTATGCTGACATTCCCAATGACATGGTTGAGAATGCAGAGAAATTACGCCATCACCTCATAGAAGAAACAGCGACGTATGACGAACAACTAATGGAAAAGTATATCGACGGAGATGAAATTTCAGTTGATGAGTTAAAAGTCGCCATTCGAAAAGGTTGTTTGGATAATACATTTGTACCCACTTTCTGTGGATCTGCGTTTAAAAATAAAGGTGTACAACGTTTGCTGGACGCTGTGGTTGATTTTTTACCTTCACCAGAAGATGTTGGTGCTGTGACGGGCTTTGATCCGGATAATTCAGATTTAGAGTTATCTCGCGAACCAGATGAAAATACAAAATTTAGTGCTCTTGCCTTTAAGATTATGACGGATCCTTACGTCGGTCGTTTGACGTACATCAGAGTGTATTCCGGCACATTGACAAAAGGCTCTTATGTTTTTAATCCAAATACCGGGAAACGAGAGCGAATAAGTCGTATTTTGTTGATGCATGCGAATAAACGTGAAGAACGTGAAAAAGTAGGTGCCGGTGAAATTGTTGCTGCGGTTGGCTTGAAAAAAACAAATACCGGGCACACGTTATGTGATGAAAAACATCGGATTATGCTTGAGTCGATGGATTTTCCGGAGCCGGTAGTTGAAGTTGCCGTCGAACCGGTCAGTAAAGCTGACCAGGATGCATTGTCTAAAGGATTAGTTAAGCTCAGCGAAGAGGATCCTACATTTATTATTTCTACAAATCAAGATACCGGGCAGACTATTATTGCAGGGATGGGTGAATTACACCTTGAGATATTAGTGGATAGGTTATTAAGAGAATTTAAAGTTAGTGCAAATGTAGGAAAGCCTCAGGTTGCTTATACGGAGGCAATTACAAAATCAGCTCAGGATGTTGATGTGAAATTTGTACGACAATCCGGTGGGCGAGGGCAATATGGTCACGTTGTGATTAATGTTGAACCGAATGAGCCAGGGAAGGGCTATCACTTTGAAAACAAAATTGTTGGAGGAGTGATTCCACGGGAATATATACCGGCTGTTGACAAAGGAATGCAAGAAGCGTTGAAAAATGGAATCATCGCAGGTTATCCAATTGAAGATGTGAGAGTCGAACTTATTTTTGGCTCATATCACGAAGTCGACTCGTCGGAAATTGCGTTTAAAATCGCCGGATCAATTGCGATAAAAAAAGCGTGTAAGCTGTCTGCTCCCGTGTTAAATGAACCAATTATGAATATTGAAGTTGTTACACCAGAAGAATATCTCGGAGATGTGATGGGTGATATTAGTTCACGGCGTGGTAAGGTTGAAGGAATGGGCAGAAGGAAAGAAGCACAAGTTGTCCGGGCGAATGTTCCATTGAGCAAAATGTTTGGTTATGCAACAGACTTACGTTCCATTACTCAGGGAAGAGCAGCCTTTCACATGGAGTTTGCATATCATCAACAGGTTCCTGCAAAAGTACAGGAAGAGATTGTTGAACGTATTTATGGTAAAAAATTATCTAATTAATGAAACAATAGGAGGTTCTCATGGCAAAGCAAAAATTTGAGAGAACAAAGCCACATGTAAACATCGGGACGATCGGTCACGTAGACCATGGTAAGACGACGTTAACCGCCGCGATCACGTTAGTACAATCAGCCCGTGGATTATCAGAGGTAATGGGATTTGATGATATTGATAATGCACCGGAGGAGCGTGATCGTGGGATTACGATTCAGACAGCGCATGTAGAATATGAGACGGAGAACCGTCATTATGCTCATGTAGATTGTCCGGGACACGCAGACTATATAAAGAACATGATCACCGGTGCCGCCCAGATGGACGGAGCGATTTTGGTTGTGAGTGCAGCAGATGGTCCCATGCCCCAGACACGTGAGCATGTATTATTAGCTCGTCAGGTGAATGTTCCTTCGATTGTTGTGTTTATGAATAAGACAGATCAAGTAGATGATCCGGAGCTATTAGAGTTGGTAGAGATGGAGCTGCGTGATTTGTTAAATGAGTATGAATTCCCCGGAGATGATACTCCGATTGTTATGGGAAGTGCACTAGAAGCATTAAACAACCCAACCGATGCAGAAGCTACGAAGTGTATCACTGAGATATTGGAAGCATGTGACAGTTTCATTCCTGAGCCTGAGCGTGAAGTAGACAGGCCTTTCTTAATGCCGGTAGAGGATGTATTCAGTATTACGGGTCGTGGTACGGTTGGTACAGGTCGTATTGAGCGTGGGATCATCAAGGTGGGAGATGAGATTGAGATTTTAGGTATGGGTCTTCAAAAGAAGACAGTATGTACAGGAGTAGAGATGTTCCGTAAGCTGTTGGATGAGGGTCAGGCAGGCGACAATGCAGGATTACTTCTTCGCGGAGTAGATAAGAATGAATTAAATCGCGGGATGGTATTAGCTAAGCCCGGCAGTATTACACCCCATACAAAGTTTAAAGCAAGTGTGTATGTGTTGAAGAAGGATGAAGGCGGCCGTCATACGCCGTTTTTCAACGGATATCGTCCTCAGTTTTATTTTCGGACGACAGATGTGACGGGTGTTGCCACACTTCCTGCCGGGACAGAGATGGTGATGCCGGGGGACAGCGTGGAATTAGAAATTGAATTGATCACACAGATAGCGATGGATAAGGAACTTCGGTTTGCGATTCGTGAAGGTGGCCACACAGTGGGTGCCGGTGTTGTGACTGAAATCATTGAGTAAGGACGTGTCTCGTGGCGAAACAAACAATTAGAATTAGTTTAAAAGCGTATGACCATACGCTTTTAGATAAGTCAACAGGGAAAATCGTAAGAACAGCCAAGTCTACGGGAGCTATTATCTCAGGACCAATACCTTTACCGACAAAACGGATAATTTATACTGTTTTGAGATCTCCGCATGTTGATAAAAAGTCAAGAGAACAATTTCAGACTAAAATTCACAAACGGTTGATTGATATTCTGAATTCTACTCCGAAAACGGTAGAATCACTCATGAAGTTAGATCTACCTGCCGGTGTGGATATTGAGATTAAGGTGTAGTCATGCGTGGAATGATTGGGAAAAAAATTGGAATGACACAGATATATCTAGACTCGGGCAAAATAGCTCCGGTTACAATTGTGGAAGCCGGACCATGTGTTGTCACGCAAGTTAAAAAAGAAGCTCACGACGGATATGATGCTGTGCAGGTTGGTTATGAATCTCGCAAGAAAAAGCATGTGACAAAGCCTATGGAAGGTCATTACAAAAAAGCAGGCGTAGACTTGCAAAAGACTCTTGCTGAGTTTGAGATTGTCCCCGGTTTTGAGTATAAAACTGGTCAAAAGTTTACGGTATCTCTCTTTAATGAGGGCGACAAAGTTAATGTCTTGGGGAAATCGAAAGGTAAGGGGTTTGCCGGTGTGATTAAACGCCATAATTTCCATCGTCCTCCTATTACCCATGGACAAAAACACACCTTGCGTCATCCCGGGTCTATTGGACAAGCATCTTCTCCATCAAGAGTATTTAAAGGGATGAAGATGGCAGGACATTATGGAAATTCCCGTGTAACAGTTCAAAATCTGGAAGTGGTTAAGATTGTACCCGAAAAAAACCAGATATTTATTAAGGGGGCTGTTCCCGGAGCAAATAACGGAATAATTTACATTTCAAAATAATTATGAAATTAAACGTACTAAAGATGGATGGTTCTAAAGGAACCGCAATGTCAGTAGATGACACAGTATTTGGAATTGAACCGAATGAAGCAGCTGTACATCAAGCTATTACCTCAGAGCTTTCCAATCGCCGCCAAGGTACCCATGCTGCAAAAAGCAGAGGTATGGTTAAAGGTGGCGGAAGAAAACCTTGGAAACAAAAAGGGCGAGGTGCAGCGCGTGTAGGAACGATACGCTCTCCATTATGGACGGGCGGAGGTGTTGTTTTTGGACCGCACCCACACAAACATATTCGTGCAATTCCAAGAAAAATGAAACAGCTTGCAAGGAAAAGTGTTCTTTCTGACAAAGCAGCTTCTGGTGCAATATTTGTGTTGGATGAATTAAAAATAGATGCGCCGAAAACAAAGGCGATTTATGAAATGATTCAACATCTTGAATTAGCGGGAAAAAAAGTAACACTCTTACCTGCAGTTGTTGGTGACTCACTTTTTCTCTCGGTCAGAAATTTGAAAAATGTGTCCGTTATAAAAGCAGATCATGCCAGCGCATATGAGTTGTTGAATAATGATGTATTGGTATTTGATAAAGCGGGATTAGCAATGTTAAGCGAACAGTTAACAGCGAAAAATTAATTATGGTTGATTACAGAAATATCATCATCCGACCGATTTTTACGGAAAAGATGAGTATCCTCGAGGAAACACAGCGGAAGTATGCATTTCAAGTGATGACAGATGCAAATAAAATAGAAATAAAAAAAGCTGTTCAAGAAAAATTTGATGTTAAAGTGGAAAAAGTTGCTACTATGAATCGCAAAGGAAAGTCCAAAGTTATGACGGTACGAAGCGGTGGAAGAACCATCCGAACACAAGGAAAGCGTTCAAATTGGAAGCGGGCAATTATTACTCTTAAGGAAGGGTATACCATCGATTTATTAAAAGGTGAAGTTTAGGGATTATTATGGGAATTCGAACATTAAAACCAGTTACACCGGGTAGCCGATTCGCAACGCGACCGGACTTTGCCGATATTACAACCGATACTCCGGAGAAAAAATTAACAACAGCCTTGCGTAAGACTGGTGGACGAAACAACAAAGGCCGGATTACAAGTCGCCACCGTGGAGGTGGACATCGTCGTCGTTATCGCATTATCGATTTTAAACGTAATAAGTTTGACATTCCCGGAAAGGTTGCAACGATTGAATATGATCCTAATCGTTCTGCATATATAGCTCTCATACATTATGCCGATGGAGAAAAACGTTACATTCTTGCACCGTTCGGACTAAAAGTTGGAGATGCTGTTATCTCAGGAGAAACAGCTCCACTGAAGATAGGCAATTCCCTGCCATTAGATAAAATCCCCACGGGTCTTTTTGTTCATAACATTGAACTTATTCCCGGGAAAGGTGGCCAAATGGTTCGAAGTGCTGGTACTGCTGCCCAGTTGATGGCACATGCCGAGGGATTCACGACGTTAAAATTACCGTCAGGTGAGGTCAGAATGGTTTCAAGTGTATGTCGTGCAACTATAGGACAAGTTGGTAATCGTACGAATGAGCAAGTCGTCTCAGGGAAAGCCGGACGCTCTCGCTGGTTGGGCCGTCGTCCTAAGGTTAGGGGTGTTGCGATGAACCCGGTTGACCATCCGATGGGCGGTGGTGAAGGAAAATCTTCCGGCGGACGCCATCCCACTACGCCATGGGGTAAACCAACAAAAGGCTACAAGACACGAAATCGGAATAAGAAATCCAATGAAATGATTGTCAAGAGGAGAAAATAGGATGGCACGGTCACTAAAAAAAGGCCCCCATGTGGATCTTAAACTTTTAAAGAAAATCGATGTCATGAATGACAGCGGTAAAAAACGAGTCATTAAAACTTGGTCGCGCCGGTCAATGATTACCCCTGAATTTGTTGGGCACACACTGGCCATCCATAATGGACATAAATTCATTCCGGTTTTTATTTATGAAAATATGGTCGGGCATAAACTTGGAGAATTTGCTCCAACAAGAACATTTAGAATGCACTCGGGTGATAGGAAAAAATAATGGAAGCATTAGCACAATTAAAACATGTTAGACAGTCTCCCAGAAAAATACGGAAGACATTAGATTCGATTCGAGGTATGAAAGTGGGTATTGCTCTCAATGTTTTACATTTTTCACAGGAAAAAGCCGCTACGATTATTGAAAAAACGCTACATTCTGCTGTTGCAAATTATATGAACAACGCAGAAGATAGTAATATCAATCCTGAAATGTTAGATATTAAAGAGGCGTATGTTAATGGAGGACCGGTGTTAAAAAGATTCCGTGCATCTGCGATGGGGCGTGCTTCAAAAATTCGCAAACCATCAAGTCATTTAACCATTGTCCTTACGGACACAAAAGCGTAGGAGGATCGTTTGGGTCAAAAAACACATCCAATCGGGTTTAGACTAACCGTTAATAAAGAATGGAGATCCAATTGGTTTGCATCGAAAAAGCATTTTAAAGATGAACTTGCAGAAGATGTTCAAATCAGAAAATATTTAAAGCAGCGACTTCCTAATGCCGGTGTGTCAAAAGTGGAAATCAGACGCACATCTAAAGTGGTGACTATAACAATTCATACGGCAAGACCGGGGATTGTAATTGGAAAAGGCGGCGAAGAGGTTAAGCGGCTTAGAAAAGAAGTTAAACAATTAACTAAAAAAGAAGTTCAAATCAATATTTCAGAAGTGAAACGTCCTGAATTGGATGCAGCTTTAGTCGGGTCAAATATTGCACATCAATTGATGAAGAAAATATCCTACCGGCGAGTCGTGAACAAAACCATGCAGTCTACTATGAGAATGGGGGCGCAAGGAATTAGAATCAATGTTGCCGGAAGACTTGGTGGAGCCGAGATTGCACGTAGTGAAAAATTTATGGACGGAAGTGTACCACTTCATACATTGAGATCAGATATTGACTACGCCCTCACTGAAGCGCATACAACGTATGGTGTCATTGGAATAAAGGTTTGGATTTGTAATGGCGAAGTGCGTGGTAAGTAATTATGTTAGAACCTAAAAAAAGTAAATATCGAAGACATCATCGGGGACATCGACGTGGGATGGCTAAACGAGGTGATTATGTGGCTTTTGGAAGCTATGGACTTAAAGCATTAGAATCCGGATGGATTTCTGCAAGACAAATTGAATCATCACGTGTAACCATTTCACGTATTGTTAGGAAAGTGGGAAAAATGTGGATTCGTATTTTTCCTGACAAGCCTATTACAGCGAAACCAGCAGAAACACGAATGGGTAAAGGAAAAGGCGCTCCGGAATATTGGGTTGCAAACGTTAAACCCGGTAGAATATTATTTGAAATTGAAGGCGTGTCGTTTGAAGAAGCTGAATTAGCCTTTCGGAATGCTGGTCATAAATTGCCCATAAAAACAAAACTTGTGGGACGGAGGGAATTTTAGAAAGTATGAAACGCAGTCAGTTAAATGAAATAAATAAAATTGAATTGGAGTCTAGGCTTCAAGACAATCTTGATGCCATGCAAAACCTCCGTTTTCAGAAAGCATTACAGCAAATCGAAGATCCAAAGCAAATTAACATTTTACGTCGTGAAATTGCTCAGATTAAAACGGTGTTGCATGAAATGGATTTGGGTATTCGCCCTCAAAAGGATGGAGAGTAATTATGATGTCTGATGTACGAAAAAGGCAAACATTGTTTGGTGAAGTTGTTAGTACAAAAATGGAAAAAACGGTCACAGTTAAGGTCACGCGGAAAGTAAAGCACCCCGTCTATAAAAAATATGTGAAACGTTTTAAAAAACATTTAGCTCATGTCGGATCTGTTAATCCGAAGATGGGAGATTTAGTTATCATTTCTGCTGTACGCCCATTAAGTAAAAGTAAACGTTGGCAGGTAAGTGAAATTGTCCGCGAGTCAGTAAAGATTGGATAAAATGTCGTGATTCAACAAGAAACAAGATTAAAAGTAGCTGATAATACAGGAGCAAAAGAAGTCCTGTGTTTCAAAGTGCTGGGTGGGAGTCGCCGCAGATATGCATCTCTTGGAGATGTTGTTGTGGTGACTGTGAAAAAAGCTATACCCGGCGGAATGGTTAAAAAAGGGCAAGTAACTCGTGCAGTTATCGTGCGTACAAGGAAAGAAGTACGCCGTCAAGATGGAACCTATATTCGGTTTGACGATAATGCTGCTGTATTGCTTACCGAAGGCGGGGATCCTCGCGGAACCAGAATATTTGGACCTGTTGCCCGTGAACTTCGTGAAAGCGGTTATATGAAAATTATTTCGATGGCGCCGGAGGTATTGTAATATGCGAATTAAAAAAGGGATGACCGTCCGTGTAAACAGTGGAAATCACAAAGGCAAAGAGGGAAAAATTCTTCGTGTAATTCCTAAAACGAATCGCGTTATCATCGAAGGAGTTAATTTTATAAAAAGAGCGATCCGCCCGACGCAAGATAATCCATCCGGTGGTTTCGCTGAGAAAGAAGCATCTATTCATATCTCCAATATCGTGATCATGCATGGTGGGAAGCCAACACGAGTGGGATATAAAATTCTTGAGGATGGTTCCAAAGTACGTATTTCAAAAAAAACCGGTGAAGAAATTGTTGTATCGTCATGACTGAAAAAAAGAAAATAGAAAAGAAAAAGACACTTGCACCGACTGTGAAAAAATCAGCTGGTAAAGCGTCACCTAAAAAGAAAACGCAAACGAAGACGGTGACAAAATCAGCTGGAAAATCTGTAGCAAAACCAGTTGCAAAAACGAGTGTTAAAAAAACGACGAAAAAAACAGCTCACAAAACAGCATATATACCCGAAATAAAAAAATATTATCAAGAGAGCATCGCGAAAAAATTAATGGACCGATTTAAATATGATAGTCCTATGGAAGTTCCGAAATTTACAAAAATTACATTGAATATGGGTGTCGGTGACGGAAAGGAAAATCAAAAAGCTTTAGACAGTGCGCAAAATGAATTGACGTTGATTTCCGGACAAAAGGCAGTAATCACCTATGCAAAGAAGGATGTGTCTAATTTTAAAATACGACGCGGAAATCCGGTGGGAGTGCGTGTAACGCTGAGAGCAAATAAAATGTACGAGTTTTTTCAGAGATTAGTTGCAATTGCTTTGCCTCGTACCCGGGACTTTACAGGTCTTTCGTTTAAATCCTTTGACGGTCGCGGGAATTACAATTTTGGCGTGAAAGAACAGATTGTGTTCACAGAAATTAATTACGATAAAATTGATGCAATTCGCGGATTAGATATTGCAATCACCACAACAGCAAAAAGTAATGATGAGGCTTATTGGTTACTCAAAGAGTTTGGGTTTCCGTTAAGAGAAAAACCTAAAAAGACTAAAGGAGCGGAGGTTAACTGATGGCAAAACGATCATTGATTGTTAAGGCAAAAAGGAAGCCTAAATTTTCAACAAGAGGTTACCATCGATGTTCAAATTGCGGACGACCTCATGCGTATATGAGACGGTTTGGGCTCTGTAGAATATGTTTTCGGGAAATGGCCCTGAAGGGCGAAATCCCCGGTGTAACAAAAGCAAGTTGGTAAGGAGAATTATAAATTATGTCAATGACTGATCCAATCGCTGATTTGTTAACGCGAATACGAAATGGTCTTGCTGTTGGAAAACGGTGGGTAGATATTCCGGCTTCCAATATGAAAAAGCGAATAGTTTACGTGTTAAAAGAAGATCACTATATCAAAGATTTTATTTTTATTGCCGATGGAAATAAAGAAACGATTCGTGTCTTTCTTAAGTATGATTATCACAATAAACCCGTGATTACAACAATAGAAAGAGTCAGTAAACCGGGATGTCGTGTTTACGTAGATTCAAAGAGCATTCCTAGAGTGCTAGACGGATTGGGTATTTCCATTCTGTCTACGCCTAAAGGAGTTATTTCAAATAAAACCGCCAAAAAAATGAACGTTGGTGGTGAATTAATTTGCAACGTGTGGTAAAGAATTATGTCAAGAATCGGTAAAAAACCAATCCAAATACCTGACGGTGTCGCCGTGATGTTTCAAAATAAGATTGCCTCTGTCAAAGGTCCTAAAGGTGAATTGTCTGTCCCCGTGATTTCGGGAATAACAGTCAAAGATACTGATGGCATCTTGCTGGTAGAGCGATCTTCGGACGAAAGGAAGTTTCGTGCAAACCATGGTACCATGCGTCAACTTATGTTGAATGCCGTTATCGGTGTCTCCCAGGGATATAAAAAAGAGCTGACATTGGTTGGAGTTGGATATCAAGCACAGATGGACGGAACTCGGTTGAAGTTAGCATTGGGCTATTCACATGATATTATTTTTCAGCCACCGAAAGGAATTACCCTTAGTGCAAAGCGAACAGAGATCACTGTAGAGGGTATTGATAAACAACTCGTCGGAGAAGTTGCTGCAAAGATTCGATCCTTTCGCAAGCCTGAACCCTATAAGGGAAAAGGGGTTCGTTATAAAGGTGAATATGTTCGTCAGAAACAAGGAAAAACTGTTGGTGGATAAACATTATGAGTAAAATGAACCAAGATATTAGTCGGTTTAAACGACGTCGGAATCGGAGTAAGAAAACTGCATTTAACCATCCTACGCTATCGAGGCTTTGCATTTTTCGAAGTAATAAACACATCGAGGCTCAGATTATCGATGACCACAAAAGTATTACGCTGGTCTCTGCTTCTACGTATGAAAAAGAAATTTCCGGTAAGTTAAAGAAAAACTGCACAAAAACTGAAGCAAGTAAACATGTTGGAAATGCGATAGCAGAACGTGCTTTGAAACTAGATATTAAACAGGTCGTTCTTGACCGAAACGGAAATCCATACAGTGGCCGTATCAAAGCCTTGGCTGATGCAGCACGTGAATGTGGATTAATAATTTAAAAAAGGGAGTAACGAATTGGCGAGTATAAATCCGGCTGAACTGGATCTGAAAGAAGAAATTGTCGTACGAATTAATCGTATTGCTAAAGTGACTTCAAGGGGAAAACGATTTCGTTTTTCTGCATTAGTCGTTGTAGGAGACGGGAAAGGTCATGTTGGTATGGGCTTGGGTAAAGCGAATGAAGTTGTTGCCGCCATCTCAAAGGCAAAAGAAAATGGGAAGCAAAATATCTTTCGTGTATCTGTCATCAATGGTACAATCCCTCATAAGATAATTGGGAAATATGGTGCCAGTAATGTGATGCTTAAACCTGCTGCTCCCGGTACAGGTATCATTGCAGGAGCTGCCGTTCGTGCCGTGATGGAAATGTCAGGTATTTCAAATATCCTTACAAAAATAATTGGTTCAAATAATCCCCTAAATGTTGTCAGAGCCACACTGCAAGCATTAACCAGCCTACAAGATGCGGTTTCTATAGCCAATAAAAAAGGTGTAACCATCAAACAGATATTTAATTAATCATGGGTAAAAAACAGAAAACATTAAAAATTACACAAATCCGGAGTCGAATCGGTTATAAACCGAAGGCACATGCGACACTAGATGCTCTGGGATTAAGAAAAATGCATCAATCGGTTGTACAAAAAGATAATCCGGCGATTCGTGGTATGATAAAAAAAATAGAATATATGTTGAGCGTGGAGGAAGTGGCATGAAATTAGGTGAATTACAACCCCCAAAAGGTGCCAAAAAGAATACGAAGAGAAAAGGTCGTGGTACGGGGTCGGGCCTTGGACATACCGCAGGGCGAGGTCATAAAGGTGCAGGGCAACGAAGCGGTCATAAACATCGTCCATGGTTTGAAGGTGGACAAATGCCATTGATGAGACGTGTTCCGAAACGTGGTTTTTCAAACTACTTATTCAGAAAAGAATATCAGATTGTAAATCTAAATGATTTAGAAGAACTTGACGTTGAGACGATTACCGCAGAAATTCTGAAAGAAAAAGGGTTGGTACGTTCTGCATTCAAACCGATTAAAATATTGGGGAATGGGGAACTGACGAAATCTTTGAACGTATCCGCATCAGCTTTTAGTCAAACTGCAAAAGAAAAAATAGAAAAGGCAGGAGGCTCTGCAACAATCCTGTGATTGAAAAAATACGAAATATTTTTAGCATTCCGGAACTCAGAAATCGGATATTATTCACCCTTGGAATATTAATCATCGTTCGGATTGGTGCTCATATCCCCATACCCGGAGTCGATGGTGAAGCACTGGGTGCAGCAATTCAAAACTTTCAGAACACTCTGTTCGGACTTTATGATCTATTTGCCGGAGGAGCGTTTAAGAAAGCAACTCTGTTTGCGTTAGGAATTATGCCCTATATCTCTGCTTCGATTATTATTCAGCTGATGGGTGCAGTCGTTCCTTACTTTCAACGATTACAGAAAGAAGGGGAAGCAGGAAGAAAGAAAATTACACAGATTACTCGATATGGTACGGTGCTGATTGGAACGATGCAGGCATATGGAGTCACGATATTTTTAGAAAGTATGACAGCAAATATTGGTGGCGGAATTGCACATGTTATCCCTAATCCGGGGCTTATGTTCAAATTTACTGCCATAGTCAGTTTAGTCACTGGTGTCATCCTGATGATGTGGTTGGGCGAACGAATCACTGAACGTGGCTTAGGGAATGGTATCTCCCTTATTATCATGATTGGGATTGTATCACGATTCCCGAATGTGGTTCTGAGTGAAATTAATTACATCCAAGAAGGGATTCGTGGTATACTGGCTGAAGTCATTTTGATTGCGTTAATGTTTGTGATTGTCGGATTTGTGGTGCTTTTGACACAGGGGACGAGGAAAATACCTGTCCAATATGCCAAAAGGGTAGTAGGTAGAAAGGTATATGGTGGTCAATCAACGCATATACCATTAAAAGTGAATACTGCCGGAGTGATGCCTATCATTTTTGCACAGTCCATTATGTTTATTCCCAGTACGATTGCCACGTTTTTTAGTAATAGTGATTTTATGCAATCTGTGATGCGTTGGTTTTCTTTTGACCATCCTTTTTACTGGATCGTATTTGGGGCTATGATTGTATTTTTCACATATTTTTATACCGCCATTGCCTTTGACCCCGTTCAAGTTTCTACCACGATGAAACAACAGGGTGGGTTTATTCCGGGTGTACGCCCCGGAAAGAAAACCGCAGAATTTATTGACAATATTTTAACTCGGGTTACACTTCCCGGCTCTTTTTCTCTAGCGTTTGTAGCTATCTTCCCGTACATCTTAATGAATGCCATGGATATAGGATACGACTTAGCCTCTTTCTTCGGAGGTACAAGTTTGTTGATTATTGTGGGGGTTGCACTTGACACGCTGCAACAAATGGAATCGCATCTAATGATGCGCCATTATGATGGTTTTTTGAATAAAGGAAAAATTCGCGGACGGAAACGAATGTAATGGTTAGGATTCGTTCAAAACGAGAAATTGGTTTGATTGCTCATAGCAGTCAAATTGTTGCAGATACACTGAATATGCTTTCCAAGTATATGAAACCCGGTATTTCACTTAATGAGTTGGATCGTCGCGCTGAGGATTTTATTATATCCATGGGAGCTCGACCGGCCTTTAAAGGATATTTGGGATTTCCTTCCACGTTGTGTATTTCAATCGATGACGAAGTCGTCCATGGAATACCTACAACACGAAAATTAGAAGAAGGTCAAATCGTCAGTATCGATTGTGGTGCGGAAAAGAACGGCTATTATGGTGACCACGCAAAAACATTCGCCATCGGGGAGATAACTGACGATAAGCGTCAGTTAATGGATGTAACACATGAAGCACTCATGCTTGGTATTCAGGCAGCAAAAGTTGGAAATTATGTTTCAGATATCGGTCACGTAATTCAAACGTATGTAGAAGGATATGGGTATTCTGTTGTTCGAGAACTTGTAGGTCACGGTATTGGCACAGATTTGCACGAAGATCCACAGGTTCCTAACTATGGTGAACCAAAACAAGGGCATCAATTAAAACCGGGTATGTGCATTGCCATTGAGCCCATGATTAACATGGGGGCGAAAGAGATTGTAACGGATAAAGACGGCTGGACGGTTCGCACAAAAGATGGTATGTCCAGTGCCCATTTTGAACATACGATTGCCATTCTTAATGAAGGAGCCCAAATACTGAGTCAAGGAAATAGTCATGGCTAAAGAACAACCAATTACGATTGATGGTGTTATCAAAGAGACGCTACCGAACGCGATGTTCCGCGTAGAAATTGAAATCGGCGAATCAAAACATATTGTATTAGCACATGTCAGTGGAAAAATGAGAATGCATTTCATCAAAATTTTACCGGGGGATATTGTAACGTTAGAAGTAACCCCCTATGATTTAAGTCGCGGTCGCATAGTCTATCGACAAAAGTAGGAGAAAAATGAAAGTTCGTCCATCAGTAAAAAAAATATGCAGTAAATGTAAAATCATCCGACGAAAAGGTGTAGTACGGGTGATTTGTGAAAATCCAAAACATAAACAAAGACAAGGGTAGGAGTAAATAGTGGCGCGTATAGCGGGTATAGACATTCCAAAAGAAAAACATGTAGCCTATTCTCTGAGATACATCCATGGGATAGGATTGACGCTGGCTAAAAAGATTTGTGATAAAGCCGGGGTTTCCTACGACGTCAGAGTGAAAGATTTAACAGAAGACCAAGAGATTGCTCTTCGTAAATCGTTAACAGATTTAGGCATCCTGGTTGAGGGAGAAATTAGGTCTGAAAAAGCGATGAACATTAAACGGTTAAAAGATATCGGAAGTTATCGTGGATTACGTCATCGTCGCGGAATGCCCGTACGTGGACAGCGAACGAAGACAAATGCTCGTACACGGAAGGGTAGAAAACGCACTGTCGGTATGGGGAAAGCAATCGTCGGAAAGAAAGGGTAATCAGTGGCTATAAAAAAAGATAAGCGCAAAAAGAAAAAGAAAAGGTTTGTTGAACCTATTGGCGTGGCGCATATAAAAGCAACATTTAACAACACACATATTACATTTACTGATAAGTTCGGAAATGTAATTGCGTGGGCTACCGCAGGGACATCGGGATTTAAGGGTTCTCGAAAAAGTACTGCCTATGCAGCAACGATTGCAGCAGAAAATGCGGCAAAAGAAGCGATAGGATTGGGGTTAACGACGGTGGATGTTCGGGTAAAAGGTCCCGGTCCCGGTCGTGAATCATCCATTCGTGCATTAGGTGTGGCAGGTTTACAAGTTACGTCTATCATGGATGTAACGCCTCTTCCGCACAACGGATGTCGCCCACCAAAAAGAAGACGTGTATAATAAGATTTAGGAGCTGGCTGAATGGCAAAACACATTGGATCGAAGGGGAAACTAGTCAGAAAATTCGGCGAGAATATTTTTGGCAATCCCAAGTATGATAAATTATTAAATAAAAAACCATACGCCCCGGGTCAACATGGCCAGAGTCGTCGTCGCAGATTATCAAATTATGGTATTCAATTGCAAGAAAAGCAAAAAATTAAGATGATGTTTGGCGTACTGGAAAAACAATTTAGAAACTACTTTAAAAAAGCAGAAAAGATGAAAGGGGAAACAGGGACGAATCTCCTACAGCTTTTGGAATGCCGACTGGATAACGTTGTTTATCAACTTGGCTTTGCTCCAACCAGACCCTCTGCGCGTCAGTTTGTAAACCATGGACACTATTTGGTGAATGATCAGAGAGTCAACATTCCGTCTTTTTTGGTGAAGCCGGGCGACACCATTCAGGTTCGTGAAAAGAGCCGTAAAATGGATATCATTTTGAATGCGATGAAACGTATTAAAGGCGATATTGATCTGCCTTGGCTGGAGCTGGATAAAGCAAAAATGAAAGGCATCTTTCTCGAAGTACCCGAACGTGATATGATGAATCAAACAATTAATGAACAATTAGTTGTGGAACTGTATTCCAAATAACAGGAAACAAGGATAATATTTTATGATAAAAGATATTGAATTAAACATTCAAGTAGATGAAAAAACACTGACCGATACGTACGGGAAGTTTAATATTCAACCCCTCGAAAGAGGATATGGAGTCACCTTAGGAAACGCTTTACGTCGAATCTTAATGACCAAAATACCGGGTGCCGCAATCACCAATGTAAAAATGGACGGAGTTCTTCATGAATTTTCTACCATAAAAGGTGTGAAAGAAGATGTTGCGGATATCCTGATGAATTTAAAAGGTGTCCGATTCAAACTGTTCGAAAACAATCCCGATAAAATTCATATCAAGCTGAGTGGAAAAGGACTGTTTACTGCGAAAGATATTCAAGACGTCAGTGATCAATTTACCGTGCTAAATCCAGATCATTATATCACAGAATTGAACGATAAAGCAAAAATAGATATGGAGTTATGGCTTGGAATTGGTAAGGGGTATGTACCCTCCGAGGAGAATGAAATGTTAAATGCACCGATTGGAGTTGTGTCTATTGACAGCATTTTCAATCCTGTGACAAAAGTAACCTATCACTCAAATCCTTTACCCGGTGTCAAAGAAGACCTGGAAGAATTAAATATCGATGTTACCACAGATGGCTCGATTACACCGAAAGATGCCATAAGCTATTCTGCATCGGTATTGGTTGAACATTTAAGGTATGTTGAAGCAATTGCAAATCCTGAAGTGCTGGAAGTAACAGAGAACTTCAATGAGGAAACTCTTGCCATCCAAAACTTGTTAAATTCAACGATTGATGAAATGGAGCTTTCGGTACGTAGTTATAATTGTCTAGTTGCTGCTGGAATAAAATACATTCATGAACTCGTAACAAAAGATGAAGCCGAAATGTTAAAGTACAAAAACTTTGGACGAAAATCTCTTACCGAGCTTGTTGAAAAACTCGATGAAATGGGTTTAAGCTTTGCGATGAAAGTTGATCAATACTTAAAAGAAGAAGTGTAAAATAATCTTATGAGACATTTAAATTCAAAACGGAGACTTGGCTTAACCTCACGAAGCCATAAAAAGGCAATGATGAGTAATATGGCTATGTCTCTAATTAAACATAAACGTATTAAAACTACGCATGCACGCGCAAAAGAACTCAGACGGTTTATCGAACCCATGATAACTCTGGCTAAACGAGGAGATCTTCATGCTCGGCGTTTGATACTTCGTAAGATAAAACACAAAGAGACGGTTCATGCCTTGTTTCATGACGTTGCCCCCGTATATGAAAATCGTCCGGGCGGATACACACGCATTACAAAATTAGGTTTCAGAGATAATGATCGTGCAGATGTTTCGATGATTGAATTAATTGATTTAGTTGGAGCGATAGAAAAAAAATCGGAGAAAAAAGAATCGGCACCTGAGGAAGAAAAATAATCAGGGTCCGATTTAAATAATTTCTTAATGTCTCGAATATTACTCCCATTTAGGGCAACATCTATTGTTGCCCTTTGTTTTTTATTTGCGGGTTATGTCCCTGAGGTATATGCGAGTAAATTTGAATATCGTTGTTTATGGGTGGTCAGGGATGCAATGACATCAGAAAAATCCATTGATGATATGATGCATTTTGCGAAAGAAAACAACTTTAATAATGTATTTCTGCAAGTACGTGGTCGGGGGGATGCTTACTATCATTCCGCGTTTGAACCGGAACCGGAGATGATGGACCTCCAATATTTTGACCCACTTGCTTATGCCTTGGAGAAAGCACATCAATCTGGGATAAATGTCCATGCATGGGTGAATGTTTATCTTACTTGGTCGTCGGATACAGAGCCCACGTCAAATAAACATGTTGTAAACTTACATTATGATTGGTTAGATGAAGAGAAAGAGAGCCAAACCCTCTCTCAGTTATATTCTAATAGAGGCGTCGGGGATGAAGGAATATATTTGGCACCTCATCATCCGGAGGTAACACCGTATTTATTATCTGTCTTTCGAGAACTCCTTGAAAATTATGAAGTGGATGGACTACATTTGGACTATGTTCGTTATAAAAATTCTGAATATGGAAAAAACATAGAAGCCGTCGCTGCGTATCGGAATGAATCTGGAGAAGACCCAAAAGTATTTTTATCTGTAAATGCGAATATTTCACAAGGCGACCCACAATTTACACGGAAGATGACAAATTGGAGTGATTACAGAAGAAAAGCTGTTACTGATCTTGTTAAGCAAACTAAGGAAGTCATTAAAGACTTTCGCCCGAACACTATTTTTTCTGCTTCAGTTAAACCGGATTTATATAAAGCACGAAATCAGTATTTTCAGGAATGGGATGTGTGGATTGCAGCGGGATATATGGACTGGCTAATCCCAATGAATTACTCTACTTCTATTCGGGATTTTGCTTCTAAAATCGAGATAATATATGATAATATCCCTAAAAAGTACCGTGACAAAATTATCATGGGTGTCTCAACCTATAATCAACCCGCGATTGATGCTCTGGATAAAATTAAGTACACACGCATGACACAGTTCCCGGGCGTGTGTCTGTTTTCATATAACGCATTAATACAAACACCTCTGTATATGAATATTTTACGGGAAGAATTAAAGGAATGACATACGTGAAAGGAAATAGTATGTGCATTCGATTTTCAAGATTTATCGTCGATTTTAATTGTTTGAGAAGAAATATACTTTTAACTTTCTGTGCTAAACTAGAACCAAAAAACCGTGTTTAATCAACTTACAGACAGATTTGATTCTATCTTTCGTTCTCTCAGAGGACTTGGAAAGATTACGGATACAAACATCCATAAAACTGTGCGGGAAATCCGCAGGGTACTTCTTGATGCAGATGTGAATTTCCACGTTGCACGCGATTTTATGCAACGTGTACAAGATCGTGCCGAGGGAACTAAAGTTATTAAATCTGTAAAGCCCGGTGAACATTTTATTAAGATTATTTATCAGGAACTCATCGATTTACTTGGCAAGGATGTTCAAACACTAAATATTTCTGATACGCCACCAACGGTTATTTTAATGGCAGGATTGCAAGGGTCGGGTAAAACGACGACATGTGCAAAGTTAGCGTACCGATTAAAAAAACAGGGTAAATCTGTCATGCTTGTTGCAGCTGACGTTTATCGCCCGGCTGCCATCGATCAATTAACGGTTTTAGGTAATGAAATTGAAATCCCTGTGTATTCTTTGGGAACCATCGATCCGATTAAGATATGCCGGGAGGCTCTTCAAAAGGCGCATCAAACACACGTAGATGTTGTCATTATGGATACCGCCGGTCGGTTACATGTGGATGGAGAAATGATGACCGAAATCCAGCACATCTCTGATGAAACTCTTCCGGACGAAACTTTGTTTGTCGTTGATGGTATGACGGGGCAAGATGCTGTCCAGTCTGCATTGGCATTTTCGAAAGCTTTAAAATTAACCGGAACGATTTTAACTAAGATGGATGGAGATGCTCGAGGTGGAGCGGCTGTGTCAATTACAGAAGTGACCGGAGTCCCTATCAAATTTATTGGTGTGTCAGAAAAAATAGATGGTCTTGACGTTTTTGATCCAAAGAGAATTGTTGACCGCATTTTTGGATTTGGTGATGTGGTTACGCTTGTAGAAAAAGCGGAATCCAACATGGATGAGAAAGAAGCAAAAATCCTGCAGAAAAAAATGCAGGAAAACACATTTACTTTAGAAGATTTTCAAAAGCAGTTGCGACAGCTGAGAAATATGGGGCCGTTGGATCAATTGATGGGAATGATCCCCGGGATGAATAGAAAAATGTTAAAAGGACTTAAAATAGATGATCGGCAAATGGTGTGGACGGAAGCGATTATCCAGTCTATGACACCTGCAGAACGGACAGAGCCACACATCATCAATGGGAGCCGACGACATCGAATTGCTAAGGGTAGCGGTCGTTCGGTTCAGGAAATCAATCAACTGCTGAAGCAATTTTCACAGATGCAGAAAATGATGAAAAAAATGGGAAAAATGAAATCACCTATGTTGCAGGGTAAACACAGTGGCTTAGGTCAATTTATTGGATTACATTAAAGGAGAATAAGATTGGCGACTAAAATCAGACTAAAAAGAATTGGAAGACGAAATAGACCCTTTTATCGTCTTGTGGTTATGGATACAAGAACACGAAGAGATGGCGCAGCCATTGAAGAATTGGGTTGGTATGATCCGATTATCGCGGATAAAGAGAAAAATTATTCGCTGAATGAGGAAAGAATCATGTATTGGTTGGGTGAGGGTGCTCAAACCAGTGATATTACCCATCATCTGCTAAAAAGAGCAGGTATAGCATTTCGCTGGCATCTTATGAGCCAGGGCATGAGCGAAAAAAACATTGAAAAAGAAATGCAGAAATGGGCTTTGAATAAAGAAGACGCGAAAAAGAAGCTGAAATCTGATCCAAAGAAGAAAGCTACTCTGGAAGCAGAGACTTCGGAGGAAAAAAATGCAGATGCACCGAAAGCGGAACTGGCGGAGGATTCGGGTAAGAAACCGGAAGAACCTGAAGCGGTAGCAGAAGAACCTGCCACGGATGAGAAGCCGGAAGAGAAACATGAATTAAAAGATGAGACTAAAGAAGAACCTGCCTCTGATAAAAAACTGAAAGAAGAATCCGCGTCGAAAAAAGACGTTACCGACAAAGCCTTAGATGAAAAAAAATCAGAAAAATCAGAAAAAGAAAATTCTGAAGAAGCTGAAAAAAAAGGTGACAAAGAGTAGTAATGCTGACAAAGGAGGAAAATGCTATGCAGGAATTCATTGAAACAGTCATTAAGCAACTGGTGGATAAGCCAGATGAAGTTTCTGTAAATATCGTTGAGACTGAGAAACAGGTTATCTATGAATTGACTGTAGGTGATGGTGATTTTGGAAAAGTGATTGGGAAAAAGGGACGGAATATCTCTGCTCTAAGATCGCTTGTCTTTGCGATTAATGCTAAACAGGGCGGTAAACGAGCCCGACTTGATGTGATTGATCAAAAATGAAAAAACTGTTTGCTATTGCACGGATTACAAAACCGGCGGGATTAAAAGGTGAAGTTAAAGTTCGTCCGCTCTCCCGGTACTTTAATGATTATGTCCTTAATAAACCTCTGTTTCTTGGAGAAACAGAAGAATTGAGTCGACAAATACTGTTAAAAGAGTCTGTGGGTGCAGGCAAACAAACACGGTATCACTTCGAGGGAATAGACAGCAGGGATGAAGCAGAGTCCATGATTGGCCAGGTGATTTTTGCATCTGTGCCGGATTCTGATAAGATACTCTGGATTTCCGGAGACATTATTGGGTTTGTTGTGGTAACCGATACGGGAAAAATTGTGGGTGAGCTGGCGGAAATATTATGGTTGCCTTCAAACGATATCTACGTAATTCGCGATGGGAATCGTGAAATGTTGATCCCCGTTATCCCGGAAATTGTGAAAAAGGTAGATGTGGAGTCAGGTGTGATTCTCATCTCTCCGGTGGACGGTTTGCTTGGTTGAAGCAGATTGCCGTTATTACACCCGTTCCTGAGAGCATCACAAGTCTGATTCAAAATAGCATGCTTAGACGGGCGGTTGATAAATCAATCGTTGAATTTCATGTGGTTTCACTCAGGGATTTTTCCGAGGGGAACTATCGACAGGTGGACGATGAACCCTTTGGGGGTGGTAGCGGAATGGTCATGATGCCGGAACCGCTGTTTAAAGCATTGGATTATTCCATCCAAAAGATGGGTGATGCTAGCGGTATTAGGGTTGTCTATCCGACACCGTTAGGTGAACAATGGACGCATGAAATTGCATTAGAAAATGCGGAGGTAGAAAAGCTCATTTACATTTGCGGTCATTACAAAGGTGTGGATGAAAGAGTTATTAAGAAGTATGTGACTCATGAATATTCCATTGGAGATTTTGTGGTTACAAGCGGGGAATTACCTGCACTTTTGATGATAGACAGTATCGTACGATTGATCCCTGGTGTGTTGAATACATACGAATCTGCCATGACAGATTCATTTGCGGCTGATCTTTTGGATGGGCCGCATTACACGAGACCGAGAGAAATCGAAGGGATGTCCGTTCCGGATGTACTACTGGAAGGTCATCATAAAAAAATTGAAGAATGGCGTAAAAAGCATAGAATAGAACGGACAAAAATACATCGTCCTATTATGTGGAAAGAATATTTAAAAAAAGAGAAATCTTCGGAGAAAGAAAATGAATAAATTACAAGAAGCGACAAAAGAGTATTTACGCACAGATATCCCGGAATTTGCCCCCGGAGACACGGTCATGATAGATTTCCGTGTTGTTGAAGGTGGTAAAGAAAGAATACAGCAGTATCAAGGCGTTGTAATAGGACGGAAAGGAAGTGGTGTTGGAGAAACCTTCACGGTGAGAAAAATCTCAGGCGGAGTAGGTGTGGAAAGAATTTTTCCAATACATACACCCATGATTTCCTCTTTGTCAGTAGTGCGACGCGGAAAAGTACGCAGAGCTAAACTGAATTATCTTCGCAAACTGACCGGTAAAGCTGCGCGTATTACTGAAAAGCGGTAATAAATATGATTCATCCACTAATGCCCTCATACCGGTAACAGGAATGAGGGCATTTTATTTAAAAACAGTAGTGGAATTGATTTGATTCGTGTGCATAGATTTTTATTCAGCATAGTTAACCTTTTGCCCATTGTGGCGTAAATTAGGACGTATTTATGACATCAGTTAGTATCAAAGATCTTCATAAGGTCGAAAACAAGGAAGTATCCCTTAACGGATGGGTCTACAATCTGCGATCCATTGGAAAAATTTGGTTTATGATTCTTCGCGACGGTACAGGGCTTTTACAATGTGTCGTTGTTAAAAAGGAAGTTGAACTGGAGGTGTTCCAATTGGAAAGCAGCTTGACTCAAGAATCCTCGGTCACGGTACTCGGAACCGTACGAAAAGAACCCAGAGCCCCCGGCGGATATGAGTTGGGAGTAACATCCATTCGTGTTCATCAAATTGCAAAGGAATATCCAATCTCTCCTAAGGAGCATGGAACCGACTTTCTTATGAACCACAGACATCTCTGGTTAAGATCAAAAAAACAACATGCGATTATACGGATTCGTCATCAAGTTGTAAAAGCAAGTAGAGACTTTTTTGATCAACATGGATTTACGTTGGTGGACTCACCGATCCTTACGGCAAATGCTGTTGAAGGGACGACAGACCTCTTCGAACTTGGGTATTTTGACCGTTCAGCCTATTTGACTCAGAGCGGACAATTGTATCAGGAAGCCGGGGCGATGGCGTTTGGAAAAGTCTACTGTTTCGGTCCTACTTTCAGGGCGGAAAAATCAAAAACACGTCGTCATCTTACCGAATTTTGGATGATTGAACCCGAAATAGCTTATTGTAATTTAGACCAAGATATGGATTGGGCGGAAAAATATGTTTCATACATTGTCCAATGGTGTCTTGAACATTGCAAAACAGAATTAAAAACATTGGAACGTGATACGACAACATTAAAGAAAGTTATTCCACCTTTTCCAAGAATTACCTATGATGATGCCGTTGGTATTTTAAGGAAAAATGGTGTTGATTTTCAATATGGCGGTGACTTTGGCGGAACGGATGAAACCGTTATCTCTGAGCAATTCGACCGCCCGGTGATGGTTCATCGCTGGCCGGCAGATGTGAAGCCATTTTATATGAAACGTGACCCGGAAAATGATGCTTTGGCGTTGGGTGTAGACATGATCGCACCCGAAGGGTTTGGTGAAATTGTCGGAGGTGGTCAACGGGAAGATGACCATGATGTACTGGTTAATCGTATCCTGCACCATGATCTTCCGATGAAGCAGTTCGAGTGGTATTTAGATCTTAGAAAATACGGATCGGTGCCTCACGCCGGTTTTGGATTGGGTATTGAACGTACCGTCGCTTGGATTAGTGGAAAAAAGCATGTTCGTGAAACCATCCCCTTCCCAAGAACCATTACTCGATTGGAGCCCTAAGTAAAATGTTTAAAGCCAAAATCTCTGTGTTTGGCGGACGAGATATCTCTGATGAAATATATGCTGAAACGGTGGAACTCGGTCGGTTGATGACAAATGAAAATTGGCTGGTGTTTTGTGGAGGAGCGAAGGGAGTAATGGAAGCTATTGCCAAAGGCGTGAAAGAAAAAAACGGGACGTGCATTGGAATCCTTAAAGGAACGGATCCAAAAGAGGGGAATGGTTATGTGACTATCCCAGTTGCAACCGGATTGGGCATTGCCAGAAATGCATTGCTGGCGTACAATTGTGATGTCGCTGTGGCGGTCTCCGGACATTACGGAACGTTGAGCGAAATTGCTTATGCCCTTCAAACTGAAAAACCAGTTGTTGGCTTTAAAACATGGCCCATGGATGAAGTCACAGCCGCCGAATCACCATTGGATGTAATTACAAAAGTTAAAATGCTTCTATAAATAAGTAAAAATGAAACAAATATTGGCAAAAATCACTGTAAAAGGACGTGTCCATGGCGTGTGGTTTCGGGCATTTACACGTGATGTTGCCAGAGAATTAAAGCTGAATGGGTGGGTAAAGAATCAACCGGATGGAACTGTTTATGCTGAGGTGATGGGACGCGAATCTCAGATTGAAAAATTAATCAACCAACTCACCGAAGGGCCTGAATTGTCCCAAGTGGATAATGTATCGGTAAAATGGGAAAAGTCAGAGCATCTTGAAAAAGGATTTCACATTCAATATTAGCCAAATGATTCAATCATGAAAATAGCTCTTTGCCAAATCAACACGACGGTTGGAGGTTTTGAAAATAATCAGAAGAAGATAGTTGATTATTATAAGAAAGCGATAAAACAAGGAGCAGAATTAGTTGTCTTTCCTGAGTTGACAACCACCGGCTATCCTCCTCAGGATTTATTATGGGAACCCGGATTTATCACCAGAAATTGGTCTGTATTGGAAGCCGTCTCTAAGGCATCAACGATTCCCCTTATTTTGGGTGCTGTACGCCGTGATGGAAATAAGATTTATAATAGTGCTGTTTTGTGTTCCCAAGGTCGCATTGAGCAGGTTTATGATAAAATGTTATTGCCAACCTATGATATATTTGATG
This sequence comes from uncultured bacterium, assembly GCA_964388155.1. Classification (GTDB taxonomy): domain Bacteria; phylum Fidelibacterota; class Marinisomatia; order Marinisomatales; family JACNKV01; genus JACNKV01. The sequence goes on from CAYLYH010000010.1 coordinate 36,937, forward strand.
AAGATCGCTATTTTACTCATGGAAAGGAACCCGGGATATGGTCTGTAAGAATAGGTTCTGAAACCAGAAAAATCGGTATACAGATTTGTGAAGACCTTTGGGATATAGATTATGATGTAAACGTGTCTCAACTGTTGGCTGACGGTTGCGCGGAAATGGTGATAAATATTTCTGCATCGCCTTATCATGAAGGCAGACTTAAAGAACGGTTGGCCTTACTGCGGGAAAAAAATGCCGAGACAAACCTTCCGTTTTACTACTGCAATTTAGTAGGGGGACAAGATGAACTGATTTTTGATGGTGAATCCATTGCGATGAATGCAGACGGGAAAATCGTTGCCCTTGGAAAAGCATTTGAAGAGAATTTATTGATTGTAGATACATCCTCGGCAGAGACAAAAAATATTCCAAAAACATATCGTGAAGAAAAAATGTATCGTGCACTTTGTTTGGGCGTGAGCGATTATTTCCATAAAACCGGGCATACCGATGCAGTCGTCGGGCTAAGTGGCGGTATCGACTCCACGCTTGTCGCCTGTATTGCCGCCGATGCTTTGGGAGCCGATCATGTGCATGGCGTGTCTATGCCTTCCAAATATTCCAGCAATCATAGTACCAATGATGCTTATACACTCGCAAAACACCTTTGCATAGATTATCACACCATCCCAATTGAAGATATTGTTACCACATTTGATGAGACATTATCCAAACTTTTTACGGGGACAAAATCCGGGATAGCAGAGGAAAATATCCAAGCTCGATCGCGCGGGAATTTGTTGATGGCGTTATCGAATAAATTTGGCTGGATTGTACTATCCACCGGAAATAAAACAGAATTAGCACTTGGCTATTGCACGCTATATGGAGATATGAGCGGTGGATTGTCTGTCATCTCTGATTTGTCAAAAACGGATGTTTATGCGATTTCACGTTGGATAAATAAAGAAGCAGGGTATGATCGTATCCCTGAAAATAGTTTAAATAAGCCACCGTCCGCTGAACTTAAACCGGATCAAGTTGATCCCTTTGACTATGAAATTGTCAGTCCGATCGTAGACGCACTTGTTGAAGATCACACAGGAATAGATCAGCTAATTTCTGATGGAGCCGACCCGGACTTGGTGTATGATCTTTATCAGCGAATTCGGATAAATGAGTATAAACGACGCCAGGCAGCACCCGGATTGCGAGTGAGTGGTAAGGCATTTGGTGCAGGGAGACGGATCCCGATAGTCAATCATTATAAAGGAAATAAAACACTTTCGGAGGTAAAGGATGAAACTTAAATTGTTAGTCATTTTGTTTTTGCTTATGTGCCAAGTTTCTATCGCGAAAACAACACCAGCGGATTATTGGAATAGTTTGGATCAGTCAGACAAAATTGCATTTGTCAACGGAGCTTATGGAGCTATATCATCAATGAAAGCTCATCATTTGCGTGAAGTCAAGAAGCAGTACAACCAACAGCCGGGGTGGGTTGAACCTTACTATATTGAACGATTTTATGAAATTGTTGATGAACACTTAAGCCAAAACGTCGGTTACGATCTTGTGCTCATTACCCGTCACATGGATGCATTATACGCAGGATATGACAATTCCAATATTTCGTTAATCAAAGCTCTCAGAATAGTTTCTCTTTCTCAGGATGGCGAGCAGACAAAAGCAGACTTACTTTTGTTGAAAGCACAGAGAAAATTCTTACATCCGTTACCGAAATAGGTGTGAAAGATATTGTCCCTGAGCTTCTTGCTCCGGCAGGAGGACTTGCGAAACTAAAATATGCCATTGCTTATGGTGCAGATGCTGTTTACGCCGGAATCCCAAAATATTCCCTCAGAACACGGGAAAATGACTTTCGTGAAACCTCATTGATTGAGGGAATTACGTATGCACATGAACGCGGAAAAAAAGTATATCTTACGCTAAATATTTTTGCTCATAATATGAAGGTGGATGGGTTCATCCGTGAACTTGAAAAAATTACGGAGTGGGAACCGGATGGGTTGATTATGGCAGACCCCGGCCTGATTAATCAGGCTTTGAGACGTATTCCAAATATACCTGTGCATCTCTCTACGCAAGCGAATGCAACCAATTGGACTACTGTGGAATTTTGGCGGGATCTCGGAGTTCAGCGCATCATTTTACCAAGAGAACTTCGGTTAAAAGAGATTGAAGAGATTCATCGCAAAGTTCCGGATATTGACCTTGAATCATTCGTACACGGAGCGATTTGTATTGCTTACTCAGGTCGCTGCTTAATTTCCAACTATATGAATCACAGAGATGCAAACCAGGGGACATGCACAAATTCCTGTCGCTGGGATTATAAATTTGACCAAGAAACGCCGTCATTATTAGAACAAGAAAAACACCAAATATCCGGTTCGGATAAGAAAAAGTATGTTTCTCCGGAAGGTGGCTATTATTTAGAGGAGAACGACCGAACTGGGCAGCATTATCCGGTGGAAGAAGATGAGAGCGGAACCTATATGTTCAACGCAAAAGACCTCTGTGCGGTGGAGCTTCTGAAATGTATTCGGGATGCCGGAGTGATGAGTGTAAAAATCGAAGGCAGAACAAAATCTGAATATTATGCAGCGATGACTGCTCGTGCTTATCGTAAAGCATTGGACGGCTTGGCGAAAAACATACCATTTGACAGCTCGATTTTGGAGGACTTAATGGCATTGTCAAATCGCGAATATACCACCGGATTTTATACGCGAAACCCACAAGAGTATGGTCAAAATTATATTGACAGTCGATCCCAAGAGCGTTTCAAAAAACCGGTAGGGATGGGGTGTAAATGGGATAAAGAAACTGGTTTACTGTGGTTCGATATAAAAAATCGTCTTGAACTAAATACTGAGATTACAATCTACACTCCTGATGGTGAACAACTATTTCTTGTAAATGAGTTACGGAATAATAAAGGTAAAGAGGTTGAGGTTATCCATGGCGGTGCCGGAAGAGGTGCCATTCCATTTGAGCGTGACCCCGGTGAGTTTGCTGTTTTGCAGCGAGATCTATACGAAAAAGAAATCTTAGGTGTACGAGTAAACCAGTAAATGCGTAAACGTGGAAAAAAAGCAACTCACAAACTCAAGAACTCAAGAGCACAAGAATTCACAAACTTATTAACTCTTTTACCCGTTAACTCGTTTACTCGTTTACTTTATTAAACTATCCAAGAAATCAGTTCCGATTGATGGACGTGAACTGGTAAATTTATCTATATAACTGTAGGAAATTATCATGAGTTACAAACGAATAATGGTTGCCTTGTCCGGGAATGGCAACGAGATAAAATTAATTGATGAATCTATTCGAATCAAAAATTCGTTCAATGCGAAAATGATTGTGGTTCATGTTAATGATACGCATGCCGGTGAAATGTCTATGATGATGGACACACCGGGGCATCGGTTTACTGAAGAGGATATTCGCAATCTTTTTCGGTCTGCCGGACACGAAGAAATTGCGAATCGTTTAATTATCCGTATATTAACCGGTGAGGTTATCCACAAAGAAATTACAAAAGCAGCCAAGGAAGTTGATCTCTTGATCTTGGGGCATCGCAGGATGAATGCCTTCAAAGAGAAATTCTTTGATTCCGTTGATGAAGGAATCGTCAACCATGTCAATTGTCCTGTTTTAGTCGTCCCAAAAGATTAAACCCAAAAATTAGTAAGAGGAAAATATGAGTTATTTAAAAAAAGTGAATCATACCACTGAATCGTGGTCAAAAATCCAAGCTGGTTTGATTACCGTCGGTGTGTTTGAAGATGGGCTATTAACAGACATCGCAAAAGAAGTTGATGCTGCATTAAACGGACAAATTACAGCAGCGATTAAGATGGGTGACATCAAAGGAAAGTCCGGGAAAATCAGCCGTTTTTATTTAGATAAAAAACGTATTTTGGTCGTTGGACTTGGAAAAAAAGATAAATTTAATTCTGAGGAAGTCCGTAAAACCGGCGGAGCAATTACAAAAGTAGCGACATCCTTGGAGATTGATCATCCTGTGGTTGAATGTTTTTGCAAATATACGAAAGAGGACACATGTCAACCCTTGGCAGAGGGGCTGGTGATGGGGAGTTATCAGTTTTTAGATTATAAAACCGGAAAAAAGGATGATAACAAAAAGTTTCAATTGACCTCTGCAACTATTTTAGGCGGGAAGAAAGACCAGATTAAAAAAGGTGCGGTTATTGGTGCCGGTGTTTGCTTTGCCAGAGATCTTGGAAACCATCCCGGTAATGTCATGACGCCTACAAGACTCTCAGGTGAAGCCGCAAAAATTGCAAAAGAAGGCGATATGACTTTAACCATTTTTGACCGTGAAGAATTTACGGAGATGGGCATGGGATCTTTTGCCGGTGTAGCTCAGGGGACAAGCGAACCACCAAAATTTATTTTACTGGAGTATTATGGTGGTGAAAAAGATGAAAAACCGGTTGTGTTGGTCGGGAAAGGACTCACGTTTGACAGTGGCGGAATATCTTTAAAAGGGGCTGCATCTATGGACGAAATGAAGTTCGATATGTGTGGCTCCGGTGTGGTGATGGGTGTGATGAAATCCGTGGCAGCACTCAAACCAAAAATGAACATTATCGTTGCGATTCCTTCTACTGAAAATATGCCCGGAAGTAAAGCCATAAAACCCGGGGATATTTTGACTGCATACAACGGGAAAACCATTGAAGTGTTGAATACAGATGCCGAAGGACGGTTGATTCTTGCGGATGCATTAGCTTACGTGAGCAAGCATTTTGATCCTGCGTATATTTTGGACTTTGCCACCTTGACCGGTGCCGTGCTGGTTGCGCTTGGGCACATCGCTACCGGAATTATGGGGACAGATGAAGCCTTAATTGATAAAATCCAGACATCCTCAAAGAATACCGGAGAAAAAGTGTGGGAATTACCAATGTGGGACGAGTATTTGGATCAGGTGAAGTCTAAGATTGCCGATGTGAAAAATATGGGAGAAGCCCGACAAGCCGGAACTATCGCAGGTGCTTCATTCCTAAATGCATTCGTTGGTGAGGATATCCCTTGGGCACATTTCGATATTGCCGGAACTGCTTGGGGAGAAAAAGAAAAACCGTATGGCCCGAAAAAAGGGGCTACCGGGAATGTCGTTCGGCTGGTTTTGGATATGTTGGGTGTCTGATGTTTATCGGTAATTTCTTATTATCCGTTGGTAGAAGAAATTTAAGAGGAGAGCATACTTATGATTGAAGTATTACTAAGTATCTTAATTATCCTTGTAATAGTAAATATTGTAATAGGGGTAAAAAAGAAAGAGTCTTTTGATATTAAACCACAATTAAAAGAAGTAGAATCAGCAATCGTAAAGTTTGATACATCGTTAGATCGAATTGAAAAATCTATTAAAGATGATTTTCAAAGAAATCGAACAGAAACAAATGAAATAGCGACATCAAATAGAGAAGAGTTATCGAAATCCTTAAAATCATTTGAGGTTATATTTTCTGATAGCATTAAAGAACTTAACGAGATATTAAGACAAAAATTCGGAGATTTAAACAAACAACAAACGGAGATAAATAAACAAGCAACGGATAATATAAAGCACGTTGAAAACACCATTGAAAAGCAGTTAAAGTCTATTCGTGAAGATAGCAGTAGACAACTAGACGAAATGCGAAAAACAGTTGATGAGAAATTACAAACCACTTTGGAAAAACGGCTTGGAGAGTCATTTAAGCAGGTCAGCGACCGTCTTGAGCAAGTGCATAAAGGACTGGGTGAAATGCAAAATGTTGCCACTGGAGTTGGCGACCTGAAAAAAGTGTTAACCAATGTAAAAACACGTGGTATTTTAGGTGAGTATCAACTCGAAAATATCTTAGAACAAACACTCTCTCCCGATCAATATGCAAAAAATGTAGCAACTAAAAAAGGAAGTCAAGCAAACGTTGAATTTGCGATAAAACTACCGGGAAAAGAATCTGATGAGATAGTTTGGTTGCCTATTGATTCTAAATTTCAGTTAGAAGATTATCATACTTTACTTGAGGCGTTTGATCGAGGAGACAAAAATGAAATTGAGGCATCTCAAAAACGTTTAATAAAAGCAATAGAGAAATCCGCAAAGGACATCAGTTCAAAATATATTGACCCACCGCACACTACAGATTTTGGAATTATGTTTTTACCGGTAGAAAGTTTATATGCAGAGGTGTTAAGGCATCCGGGATTATTTGAAACGCTGCAAAATAAATACAAGATAACAGTAACTGGACCAACGACATTATCTGCAGTATTGAATAGTTTAAATATGGGATTTAGAACATTAGCTGTTCAAAGAAGAAGTAGCGAGGTGTGGGATATCTTAAAAGCTGTCAAGTATGAGTTTAAACAATTTTCCGGCGTTTTAGCAAAAGCACACAAACAAATAAATACAGCTTCTGGGACATTGGATTCATTAAGGACGACTAGAACAAACGTTTTAGAACGTAAATTAAAAGATGTTGAAACATTTACATCAATTGAATCACAAGAGATTTTAGAATTACCGTTTGAGGATGATGAGGTGAAACAAATTGAAGATTAGTATAAAAAAAACAACATGGATTATTGCACTCGGTTTTGGGTTTTTTATCTTTTCGTGTGTGGGACCGCCGGAGGCACAACATGGGTTGGTGGAAAATTATCCGGTGGTTGTGAATGCAGACTCTGTATTTACATTTGCGGTTAGAGGAGAGGGCTATTCCTTTGAAGAAACCTATGATTTAAATTTAAAATTATCCAACGGAATGAAAATCACTTCTGTCATAATTGTTGAGGATTATACCGGCAGTATACAGGACACATCTCAAATATGGCTTATGAATACAAATGATGCTGTTCAGCAATCGTGGATAATTAATAAGAAACAAATACATATTGAACAACGTACCGTGGATTCTGTGTATTATTTTCCTGAAAAGATTATGGTGAAAGGAAACCAATTTAGTGGTGTATTAGAGTTTACGCTTACGGCAGAATCTTCTTCAGGCACCATCGAAGAGAATGTTCCTGCCGTGATTACCACAGAATCAATCTTCTCGTTTTCTCTGAAAGCAAATCAATTTTCTTTTGAACGATTTTATCCGCTTAGCATAGAATATGTAGACCTCACATCTATTACACTAACCGACTGGATTGACTTTGGTGAAGACACAACATTTGTCACGTTATATTCTGCAGATACGACTGAGATTACCTCCTACGAACTGCTTGGAAACACGCAGATAACAGAAGAAACACTGATCGACTCTTTGTTACAACCAAAATTTATTATGATTAACGGACAAAATCTAACCGGCGTGTTAGATGTCTTTTTAATGAAAAACTAAAATATTTTACTTAGACAATCCTCAGATGAATACTGTCTTTCGGTTGTTAACGTTTCACAGGTAACTTTAATCCATGTCTACAGACTTAATACGCAACTTTTGTATCATTGCACACATCGATCACGGAAAATCGACTTTAGCCGATCGATTGCTTGAGGAAACGCATACTCTTTCTTCCAAAGTGATGAAAGCCCAAGTGTTGGACAGCATGGATTTGGAGAGAGAACGCGGGATTACCATTAAAAGCCATCCAATCCAAATGAAGTATCTTCATCATGATAAACAGCAATACACGTTAAATTTAATCGATACACCGGGTCATGTAGACTTTTCCTATGAAGTTTCTCGTTCTTTAGCCGCATGTGAGGGTGCATTACTGCTTGTGGATGCCGCTCAAGGTGTCGAAGCGCAAACCGTCAGCAATACGTATCTTGCCATGGAGAATGAACTCGTCTTGATTCCGGTCATTAATAAAATTGATCTTCCGGCGTCCCGAATTGAGGAGGTTACAGATCAAATTATTGAGTTAATTGGCTGTGATAAGGAGGAAATTATCCATGTAAGTGCGAAGACCGGTGACGGAATTCATGATATTTTTAATGCTGTCGTGAATGAGATTCCACCTCCTGCAGACAAGAGTGATGAACCAACCCGTGCGCTGATTTTTGATTCTATGTATGATAATTACCGTGGTGCGATTCCGTATGTTCGGGTATTTGACGGTGTACTCAAACCGGGAATGACAGCTGAATTCTTTTCGCATGGTATCACATACGACATTACCGAAGTTGGGCATTTTATCATGAAGCAGGTTCCGGCGAAAGAACTTCGCTCAGGTGATGTGGGGTATGTCATAGCAAACATTCGGGACATGGAGCATATTGAGCCGGGAGATACGCTTACGGTAAAGCAGAATAAGGCGGAAGAACGCCTTCCGGGATACAAAAAAATTAAGCCGATGGTGTTTTCAGGACTTTATCCTGCCGATGCCGATGATTATGAACAGCTACGAATGGCATTAGATAAATTGAAATTGAACGATGCCTCATTAAACTATGAGCCGGAAACGAGCGAAGCACTTGGTTTTGGGTTCCGTGCGGGGTTTTTAGGTCTTTTGCACATGGAAATCGTTCAAGAGCGGCTGGAACGTGAATTCAATCTTGATTTGGTTACGACTACACCGAACGTTCGTTACAAAATATTAAAGCAAGATGGAATAACCATCGAAGTGGATACACCCGCAAAAATGCCTTCACCCGGGGAAATTCGTGAAATTCTTGAACCGATTGTTACCGCAGAGATTATTACCCCCAGCGAATATATCGGGAACATCATGACTCTCTGTCAAAAAAAACGTGGTCAGTACAAAACCACGCATTATCTGTCAGCGGATAAAGCCCAGCTACATTACGAATTGCCATTAGCAGAAATTATTTTTGATTTTTATGATAAACTGAAATCCTCTACGCGCGGATATGCATCGTTTGATTATACAATCTCAGAATTCCGTGCCGGAACATTAAAAAAATTGGATATTTTAATCCACGGAGAACCTGTTGATGCGCTTTCTACTATTTGCCACGCGGATGATGCGTATCATCGTGGGGTTGCCTTATGCAGTAAGCTGAAAGAATTAATCCCGAGACAGATGTTTGAAGTAGCAATTCAGGCGACTCTCGGAACCCGTATCATCGCAAGGACAACTGTTCGGGCGTTAAAAAAGAACGTTACCGCAAAATGCTACGGCGGAGATATCAGTAGGAAACGAAAATTGTGGGAAAAACAAAAAGCCGGAAAACGCCGAATGAAAATGATCGGTAAAGTTGAAGTCCCGCAGGAAGCACTTCTTGCCGTTTTACAACTCGGTGATGACTGATAAGGACTTGTCCGCCCTGGCGGATTAGGATTAGGATAAGGAAAGGATTACGATTTGGGAAACAGAAGAGATGAAAGAAATGTTTCGGGTGGAAATTGCTTTCTCCCCATCTCCATGCTTATCACATTTACCGTTTTACTTTTTACATTTTCCATGTTTACGGCTTGCCCAGACCCGCCGACAGAACATACAGAACACACTGACACGCAGACCACAACCATTACATTAGAAGAAGTTGAAACGGGAGTTACCGGCACAAAACTTAACGTAGCCGTTGAGGATTCTGCAAACGGCTGGACGTTTGAACTAACAAGAAACGATTCAGTGGTACTAACTCAAACGGTTTACCAAAAAGATACATTGATAATGGATAACGGGTTAACCCCAACCACCACCTACAACTACAAAGCCTATTGGTTGGATGGATTAGTCAGAAAAGACTCAAGTAAATTTGTTACTGTAACAACAGGCGATACTACTTCACACAACTTTATCTGGGAGATTGATACACTTGGAGAATACGGCAGCTACCTGAACGATGTGGCGATTGTAAATGAGAATGATATTTGGGTTGTGGGGAATATTGAAACGGATACAGCTACCTATAACGCCGCTCACTGGGATGGGAATGAGTGGGAATTAAAACAATTCATATATTCACCATCTGGCATTGTTCATGCCGGAGGTTCCATTCAAGTATTCGATGAGAATAATATTATTATTGTTGCCGGGACAATATTTACCTGGGATGGAATTGTATGGGAAGAATGGAACATTGAAGTAGGAACTTTTCCAGGGGGGATCAACGCCATCTGGGGCACATCTTCAGACAATATGTATTTCGTGGGGTATGGCGGTAGCATTGTTCATTACGGCGGAACCTCATTTGAATTGATGGAGAGCGGGACGGATGTGAATCTGAAGGATATAGACGGAACAGAAGACGGCGAATATTTGTTTGCTGTTGGTCGGGATAATAATTACCCGTCAGTATCAACAGCTTTAATGTATTCTAATGGTTCTTGGGAAACGATATATTTAGATATGTATCACATTGAAGGAGAATATGGTTGGATGTATGGGGTTGGCGTATTAGCTGATACTGTCTGGTTCAGTACAGGAACCGGAATATGGAAGTATAATTATATAACAAATACATCCATCTTTATTCACGAATCTATCTGTAATCTTGATCATGGTGCGTTTAAACATGTACGTATTCAATCTGCTAATGATATATTTATTGGTGGTGCCGGGTTTATGTATAACCATTATAACGGGGCTTCATTTTACAAAGGTTTAGACATTTACAATATGTTTCCATCGCGTGCGTGTTATGGGTCTGATTATAACGGAAATATCGCAATGATGGTTGGGCATATGTATGGGTATAATCATGCGATGATAGCAAGAGGTTATCATCAATAACAAAACAAAAAAGGAGAAAAAGATTAAGAGCATGATAATGTTAATCATATTAATTGGAAGTATTGCTATCTCACAGACCTATGATGAGTCTTTTCCTGAACAATGGGGACACGAAAACACAGAAGATAATATTGGAACACTAGATTGTGATATAGACGTAGAGATGGCTTGGTCTATTTCACGTGGAAATGGCGTAACCATAGCGATTATTGATAACGGAATTGACATAGAACATCCGGAATTTGCAGGGCGAATTTTGCAGGGATATAATTTTATCTATGCGAATGACGATGATGACAATACGGATTATACTGACACAAGCCCAATACCTCAAGGCAGTGTTTGTAATTATCCCACAAGCCATGGAACAAATGTTGCCGGAATAGCAGTAGCGGCAAGAAATAATCTAAAAGCAGACGGGAGTGGTTATGAAGGTATTGCAGGAGTTGCTTGTGAAGCGAATATACTTCCTGTTGTAATTTGCCCAGGATGATATTGTAGCGAAATAGAGCATCTGGATGATGCCATAGATTGGGCAGTTGCAAATGGAGCAGACATTATTAATATGTCTCTAAGTATGGATTATAGTGAATTAAGTACCGGGTATAAAAATGATCTTGAGGACGCATTAGATAATGCTTATGAACATGGGGTTGTTGTTTTTGCACCATCAGGGAATGGTGATAATGTTGAAGTAGTAGATTATCCTGCTTCTTATGAAACAGTTATTGCTGTTGGAGCATTGTCTCCTTGCAATGAAAGAAAATCTGCTTCTTCATGCGATAATTCTGAAAACTGGAGTAGTACTTACGGACAAAATTTAGATTTTTTGGCTCCGGGTGTTTTGATTAAAACCACTAGATTAAACGACTACGACGTATTTAATGGTACGTCAGCTGCAACTCCTCATGCTGCAGGTGTCGCAGCGTTAATGCTTTCAATTAATCCTGATTTAACACCGGATAACATCCGACATATCTTGCAGTTGACTGCCGTTGATCTTGCACCAAATGGTGGCCTTGGAGATGACGGATTTGATATTTATACAGGATATGGAAGAATTAATGCATATTCTGCTGTTCAGTATGTATTAGACAGTGAACCGGCGATTTTGTCAAATATAAAGGTAAATGGAGATTTATTAGATGGTACATTGTCATTGAAAGATATATCAAGAAATTATGTTTTTAATTTTGAATCTATTGAAGAGAAAAGTGAGTATATAATTCTAAATGAGAATTATACAGCAGAGACCCTTGAAAGAGAAGGAATTGACGGGTTGGCTCATAATCGGTGGAATTCTGCTGAAAATTACAAGTTTATTTGGGATAATTTTGAAATGGAAGATGAGTATGTAGTTGATGGTATCGAAGCAACTTATAAACCACAGGAAGAAGTAACCATCGCAACAGAATATCCGGTTACTTGCACAATCCGGGACCCTTGGCATGTAGGCAGTAACGGTTCTCAATCCGGGGAAGACTGGGTAGACACCGACGGCACCTACAGCGTCTTCCTGAATCAGGAACAAACACCACAGAACCCAAATGCACCAATCTACTCCCTCCGTGCGCCACAACTATATGCCACGACAGAGGGGATATTTGAGTTTCATCATTGGATGGGAACTGAGGTGACCTTTGAAGAGAGTACTTCTCACCAAACCAAGGTGGTCTTTCATACAGATAATGCACACGTAGAGCCGGTTTATTCAGTCGTCCCGTTTGATTTTCAGGGTTTGGATATTGCGTGTGAGCTCACCATCCCCGCCGGGGCAGCCTATGAGATGAACACAGGGTTCACCTTCAGAATCCAAGACGGAGGACATCTGACAATTGCCGGCACACCGGAATCACCCGTTATGCTTAAAGGTTCCTGGGCAGGAATTGATGTAGAAGAAGGACAGGTCAATACATTAACGGTTCAGAATGCCGTGATTGCCGGAGCGGAGATTGGTGTAAGATATGCTTCTGATGCTGCTGTCAGTATCAATCCGTTTACGCATGTAACCTTTGTTAATAATGATGTTGCCGTGAAAATTGAAGATTCTTTTATGGATTTTCCTGAAATCGTCAATTGCGTGTTTGTAAATAATGGAGTTGCCCTTGATTTAGATCTTGATGAGTGTCGTATTGCACGGCAACCCCCACCGGATGAAGATGATGATCCCACGTGTTGGTTAACGATTCATCACAGTCTGTTTTACTTGAATGGTACCGATATAGAAGACCATAGTCAAACCGGCTATTATACTATCAACAATCTTATAACAGAACAATCTCCACTTTTTGTTGATGCCCCCAATGGCGACTATCATCTTCAACCCAATTCTCCCTGCATTGATGCCGGTGACCCTGAATCACCCTTTGATCCTGACGGTACCATTGCGGATATCGGTACCTATTACTATCAGATATTAGAAACAACCACCCTTTCAATCTCCGGGAATGTCGGCGATCACCCGACCTTAAGTTGGACATTCGATCCCATCGGCAATTATGACACGCATGAGATCTGGCGGCAATTTGTCGGGGCACACCCAACCACGGTGTTCATAGATGCATCACACACAGGGTCATGGACAGATACGGACTTTGTCATATCACGCATCGATGAAGAGGAAGACGGCAGACGCAGGATTAATGTAATAAAATCCGTTCCAAGTCATACCGGCTTTAACCAGCGTGTAAACTATGAAGTAAGCGCCAAAGACTTAGGCGGGCATCAATCCGATTTCTCAAACCAAGTGCATACATACAGAAGTGTCCCCGGACCCATTTACAAAGACACTGACCACGCGACCATGCTCCCTACTGAGTTTGCATTAAGACAAAACTACCCCAATCCGTTTAATCCAATTACAACGATCGTGTATGATGTTCCGAAAGAAAGCCACATAACCTTAACCATCTATGATTTGATGGGCAGAGTGGTGAACAAATTGGTAAATGATAGAATCAACGTAGGTACCCATCACATCATTTGGAACGGGACAGACACCCACGGAAAGCCGGTGGCGTCAGGGATGTACTTGTATCAATTGAAAACCGATAATTTCATAAAAACAAAGAAGCTTGTGTTGTTGAATTAAAAAAATAAAATGACGTCAAAAAAATCACACCGAAAACGACTTTTCCTCATTGACGGTTATGCTATGTTGTACCGGTCGCATTTTGCCTTGATTCGGAATCCGCTCATTACCAGTTACGGATTGCATACAAGTGCGTTGTTCGGGTTTATGAATCAATTGTTAAAGCTGGTTCAAAAAGAACAGCCGGATTACATCGCAGCCGTATTTGATTCCAAGGAGAAAACCTTCCGGCACGATAAATACCCTGAATATAAAGCCACGCGGGAGAAAATGCCGGATGAACTGAAAGAGCAGCTACCTCATCTGTGGAAATTAATGAATGCCACGCAAATTGTCTCACTCTCCAAACCCGGATTTGAAGCAGACGATATTATCGGAACGTTAGCTAAGCAAAGTGCATCACACGATTTGGATGTGTATATTGTCAGCGGGGACAAAGATTTTATGCAGCTGGTGAATGACCATGTATTTTTATATGCCCCAAGAACCTGGAATAAAGATTTGACAATCTACGACCGAGAAAAAGTCATTGAAAAATGGGGTGTTCCACCGGAAAAAATAATTGATTTACTTGGACTGATGGGTGATTCCTCGGATAATATTCCGGGTGTTCGCGGTGTTGGGGAAAAGTCTGCTGTAAAACTCATCAAGGAATTTGGGTCGTTGGAATCATCGTTGGAAAATGCGGAAAGAGTTGGAAACAAACGCGTCAGAAACGGACTACTGGAATACCGTGATAACGCCATATTGAGTAAAGAATTAGTGACCATCGACACGAATGTTGAACTGGATGCATCCATCCCGGAAATGGAACGAACGGCAATGAATATAGAAGCTTTAGATGCTCTATTCACTGAGTTTGAATTCTCCGGTTTAAAACGGCAATTACCCTCGTTGACTGATACGAAAAAACCAACGATATCCCAGCCGAAAAAAGTCTATAAAATTCTGAAAACAAAGGGAGATGTTCAAGCATATTTTAAGCAGTTAACTCAGGGTGAGATACTCTCAGTTGATTTGGAAACCACTTCGGTTGATTCCATGCGGGCGGAGATAGTCGGATTTTGTTTTTCGGTAAAAGAAGATGAAGGTATGTACATCCCGGTGATGCATAAAGACAAAACGGAAACCTATTTTGGAGAAGATGAAACGGAAGCGGTACTATCCATCCTAAAACCGATATTAGAAGATACGGCGATACCGAAAACCGGTCAAAATATTAAGTACGATGCGCTCATTCTCAACCGATACGGCATACAGATAAGTGGCATTGCATTTGATACGATGATTGCGTCACACATGGTTAATCCTGACGCGGGATCGCGTAAATTAGATGTGTTGGCGATGGAAAATCTGAACTATCAAATGGTCCCGATTGAGGAGTTGATTGGGAAGGGGAAAGGTCAGATTACCATGGCTGAAGTTCCGTTGGATAAAGCAGCGTTTTACGGGGCGGAAGATGCAGATATTACACGGCAATTAACGTCGATTTTTCAAAAGAAGCTGGAAGAACAATCGCTTCACAAATATTTTACGGATGTTGAATTGCCGTTGATAGATGTCTTAGTCAATATGGAACACAACGGAGTGTATGTGGACAAACGTGTGTTGGAGGTGATGTCCTATGATTTAGGAAAAACCCTTCATGGACTTACATCCTCTATTGTGAAAGAAGCCGGGACAGAATTCAACATGAATTCTACTCAGCAATTGGCAAATATTATGTTCGATATTTTATGCTTACCGAAGATACGAAAACGTTCTACGGCTGTGGAAGTCCTTGAGCAATTAAAGGACATGCACCCGCTTCCAAAATTGATATTAGAATATCGAAAATTATATAAACTCAAACATACTTATTTGGATCCATTAAAGGATACAATTCACCCAGAGACCGGAAGAATCCATACGTCATTTAACCAAACTGTCGCTGCCACCGGACGGCTCTCTAGCAGTCGGCCAAATTTCCAAAATATACCAATCCGTACAGAAATAGGGAAGGAAATACGAAAAGCATTTACTTCTCAAAATAAAGGGTGGAAGATATTATCAGCGGATTACTCTCAAATAGAATTGAGAATTATGGCACATTTGAGTCAAGATTCCGGGTTAATCCAAGCATTTGAGGATGGAGAGGATGTCCATTCACGTACAGCAAGTTTAGTTTTTGGTGTTCCGATTGAGGAAATATTACCCGAGATGCGCCGAACAGCTAAAATTGTGAATTTCGGGATAATGTATGGTGCGGGACCGTATCGTTTGAGTCAGGAACTTGGAATTCCACGGTCGGAGTCTAAAGCCATTATTGATGCTTATTTCAGAAAGTACAGCGGGATTCAAAATTATATCGACAAGACATTAGAAAAAGCCAGAACAGATAAATATGTGGAGACGATGCTGGGTCGGCGGCGACCCGTGTGGAACGCAGACAGTGACAACAGAAATCTTAGAGAAGCAGCGGAAAGAATGGCAATTAATATGCCAATACAAGGAACCGCTGCCGAGATGATTAAACTTGCCATGATTCATATTCATAAGGATCTTATGAAACATGAGTTGAAAACAAAAATGATTTTGCAAATCCATGATGAATTAATTTTTGAAGTTCCCGAAGAAGAAATTGAAGCTGTAAAAACTCTTGTGCTAAAAAAGATGGAAGAGGCATTCCCGTTAAGTGTCCCGATAGTTGTAGATTGCGGAATCGGAAATTCATGGTTTGAAGCGCATTAACGTAAAACGTAAAACGTAAAATGGACAATTGACAATGCACCAATTACCAGTAACAAATAACCAAAACAAATGGAAGCAAGTGTAACACTAAAAAAAGTCGGGAAATTAGCCGGAGATAAGACAATCCTTGCCGGGTTAACCTTTGGGATAGAAAAAGGTTCAATCATTGCAATAATTGGTGATAATGATGCGGGAAAATCTACTTTGCTACGCGTGCTTGCCGGATTTGAAAATCCGGAGTACGGTCAAGTATTTATCCACGGATTGGACAGCGTGAAACGACGGAAAGAAATTCGGGAAAACATTGGATACGTGCCACTTATTATTGATTTAGACCCATGGCTTACTTTGGACCAAAATATTCGGTTCATCGGAGCGTTGTATGGAGTTCAAGATACCTTAATTACTCAACGGATACATACGTATGCACACTGCCTCGATTTGTCAGAATATCTCCATCAACAGGCAGGGGACGTCTCTTCCGGTATCGCAAAAAAAGCAATGATCGTTCGTGCTTTGGTGCATGATCCGTCAATCGTTATTTTAGATGAACCCACCGCATTTATGGATGCACAGTCACACCGGCAAGTGTGGGAGTTGCTGAAACAATTAAAAAGCGAAAAAACCGTTATTTATGTCAGTCAGTCACTTCAGGAGGTTGAACAAGCTCACGATAGAATTTTAGTAATGGATAATGGGAAGATTGTTTTGGACGGGAATCTTGACAAATTATTAGAAAGCACACTCGAATTTCATCAATTTCAAATAGAGTTTGAAGAATTACCGGATGAGTTATATAAGGCATTATCCTCAATCTCAACTGTTGTTACTCCCAGTCGAATGAATAATATTTTCCATTTTTATGGACGAACAAGGAAAGTCTTTTTTCAAGTGATGCAGACAGCTCAATCCGCTGTGATGAAGGATGTGAATATTAAAAAATTAGGATTACAGGATTTGATGGATTCAGAATTTGCACGGAAAGGATTGGACGAATGATCCTAAGTTTATTAAAACGTCGCGGTTGGCTGATTCAGAAACATCTGATATCAACGATAAGCATTGCTTTCGTTCTACCAATCATGCTGCACCTAACTCTTATGCTTCCGGTTAAAGCAATTTTTATTCGTAGTATTCGCCACACACCGATTGAACTTTGGCTATTCCCAGGTGTTTTATTTATCATTGCTACCGTTGCTTTAATTCCTCATCTATATCGGGACTTTTTTGATCTGAGGATTCACAAAAAAGCTCTTATGCCCATGACATTGACTCCTGTGTCTAAATTTAAACTCACGTTAGGAATCCTGACAACTGCAGTTATTGAGTCCATCCTGTTTGCCATGATTGGCGGGACGGTGCTAACGTTAATCACAGGAGTTGTTTTCCCACCGTTGGACTATGTTGTCATGTTGGCTTATCTGTGCTTATTTGCATATTTCATTGGATGTATTATCATCACCATATCTCTTCTTACCGAACATGTATCCATTTTTATTCTACTGATATTCTCTCTTTTCAGCTTTATTGTTTTTGGATCAGGGATCATTTTTGAGTTTGAATTTTACCCGGTTGCTTTAGGATATATTTTACGGTATTCTCCTGTCGGCATGACGATTTATGGTTTGCGCATGATGATATTCAGCCACCTTTTTGATTGGACATCGGTCATTGTTCCGTTTTCGCTTATATCCATCTGGCTTCCGTTGAATGCTGAAATATTGAGAAGGAAACTCCACCAATGATTGCTTATCTTTCCGGTGCGATGGAAAAGGCGGTTGGTGAAGGCGCCGATTGGCGTAAAGAGATCACCAAATGGCTGAAAAGTGAACTTAACCACGATGTGGTAGACCCTGTTGTGGAATCAAAAATACTTGTTGAATCCACCGGTTCGCAGAATTACAGAAAATGGAAAGAAGATGATCCTGGTCGATATATCTCATTCGTTAGAAAATGCGTAAAACGAGATCTGGATGTGGTCATGAAGGAAGCAGACTATCTTATTTGTTTGTGGGATGAATTTGTGCTAAAAGGCGGCGGAACACATGGTGAAGTCACGGTTGCGTATTTACATCATGTTCCTGTGTATCTTGTAAATTGCTTGCCGAAAGAAGATTTTAGTAGTTGGATTGAAGCATGTAGCACTAAAGTATTCCAGGATATTTCCTCGTTACAACAATTTTTAAAAGAACAACATAGAAAAGGTCAAAATATAAAATCGTGATAGGACCAAAAGCAATTATACATTTGGATCGGTTACTACAAAACCTCAAACACATTAAAGAACACATTGGAAACCATGAATTGATGGTTGTGGTAAAAGCCAATGCGTACGGGCATGGGGCTGTCCCGGTTACGAAAGCACTTGCAGGGGCTGGAGTAAATTGGTTTGCGGTGTTTACTCCGGAGGAAGGTGTTGAGCTTCGGAATGCCGGCATAACACAAAAGATATTGGTTTTCTCTCGTCTTAACCGAGAGTATTTTCATTTGGCTTTGGAACAAAACTTTATTCTGAATTGCTCTTGTATCGATGATCTGCATGAATTAAAGGCGTTTCATGCCGAAACCGGCAAAAGCCCGGAAGTACATTTCAAAATTGATACCGGAATGACGCGATTGGGAGCATCTCCCGAAGAATATCCTGAGTTATTTCGAGAACTTAAAGAATCTCCTGAAATACGCTGCACGGGGATTTATTCACATTTCGCAACGGCCGATGAGGGAGATTTATCCTATGCCGAATATCAACTCGACAGATTTAAAAAGGCGGTTGATTTAGCGGCAGATTACGGCATTACGTTTAAACATGTCCATTTGTCGAACAGTGGTACAATATTAAATCTCCCGGAATCATATTTTAATATCGTTCGGGTTGGAATGCTACTCTATGGAGCGTTACCATCCGATGAAGTTCCGGAGGATGTACCTGTTCAACCCGTGATGGAATTTGTTGGTCCTGTCGTGAATGTGAGAAGAGTTAAAAAGGGCACAAAGGTAAGCTATGGCGGAGTTTGGAGTGCTCCAGAGGACACCAATATTGGTGTAATCCAAACCGGGTTTGCTGACGGATTTCCGCGTCCATGGTACGAAGGCGGTTCTGTTTTGTATAAAGGACACCGTTACGCGATTGCCGGTCGTGCGTGTATGGACCAACTCATGGTGGATTTTGAAAACACCGTCCCCGTGTTAGGGGAGCATGTCCTGTTTTTTGGTGAAAATAGACATGGACAGTTAAAGGTTGAAGAAATCGCGAAAGCCATCGATCAGACTACGTATACACTGCTTACGGCGATTCACGGAAGAACAGAACGGATTTTCATTTGACCTCATCGCAAAAAGTACAAAAGACCATCATAACCAAAAACTACTCACACCGCCTACGCTTCGCTTCGGACGGGCAAGGCACTACGTTACGACAATAACCACTCACCAATAACCATTAACCATTCCCAATAAGTATGTCTGTATTAGATATTTCAATCATTAGTTTATTTCTTGGCGGGCTCGTCATCTACGGGATGATGCAGGGCAAACGTGCTCGATCTACAGGAGAGTTTTTCCTTGCCGGTCGCGATCTGCCATGGGTGACTGCGATGTTCTCCATTGTAGCCACGGAAACCTCAGTTCTCACGTTCGTCAGTGTGCCCGGCTTAGCGTATCAAAAAGATTGGTTCTTTTTGCAATTAGCCATTGGCTACATCTTTGGGCGCATTCTGGTCAGTTGGTTCTTATTGCCAATGTATTTTCGTTCAGGGATTACATCCATTTATGAGACATTGGGAGAACGCTTTGGCAAACCGATTCAAAAAACAGCATCCGGGCTATTTCTGTTAACACGGATTCTTGCTGACGGAGTACGATTTTTAGCCACAGCAGTTATCGTTCAGGTGATGACAGGATGGTCACTTCCCATTGCAGTCCTGATTATTGGAAGCGTCACATTGCTCTATACATTAAGTGGTGGGATTCGCACTGTTATTTGGGTAGACAGTTTTCAGTTCATCCTGTATTTAGCAGGGGGTCTAATCACCATCGGATATATCCTGCTCAATTTGGACGATAGTATTGCTTCAACGTTTTCAGTCCTCTCCGAACAGAGTAAACTTCAAATATTTCATTTTGGTAAAGACATATTCCATGAACCCTACATTTTCTTTAGCGCATGGATAGGAGGAATGCTCCTGTCGTTTGCATCTCACGGGGCTGACCACATGATGGTCCAGAGAGTGTTGGCAACGAAGAATGTGTCTTCTGCCCGAAAAGCCATGATTGGGAGCGGGTTTTTTGTCTTTCTGCAATTTGCTGTATTTCTATTTGCCGGATCATTAATTTGGGTGTATTTCGGAGGAGCAGATCTACCGAAAGATAGAGAATTTTCCACGTTCATTATCCAACATTTACCGATTGGATTAAAAGGTCTTCTGCTTGCAGGCGTTCTTTCAGCTGCGATGTCAACTTTGAGCTCTTCCATTAATTCTCTGGCATCTTCGACAGTAACGGATTGGTTTAAGCACGTACCGTCACTCCAATTTTCACGATGGGTAAGTTTTGCCTGGGCGATCGTTCTTATGGGAATTGCCGTTATTTTTGATGAAGGAGATACCACAATTATTGAACTGGGATTAACGATTGCCTCTTTTACGTATGGTGGTTTATTAAGTTTATTTATCTTAAGCCGCGGTCAGCAACACTTCTCAACCGTAAGCCTTATCATCGGATTAATATTGAGTGTTGCCACAGTACTGATTTTGCGTGAGATAGGCATCGCATGGACATGGTTTATCGGTATTTCAGTTTTGGTAAATCTTGCCGTAACATGGAGTATTAATAAAGTAACAAATATTCTCAATGCGTAATACTTTTCGAATATTCATCACGCTGCTCGTCGCCGGTTCAGTTTTATTGCCGCAGAACTTTAAGTATAGTGAAATCATAGGCATCCCTGATTTATCGTTTGTTTCGCAAGTATTTACAGGATTGGATGTGTTGGAACAAATGGATTGCCGTCCTCTCAAAGATCGTACAATCGGTGTTGTTTGCAATCAAACTTCCGTGAATCACCGGGGGAATCATCTTCTTGATATCCTGGACACACACAACATTGATGTTCGGTATGTCTTTTTACCTGAGCATGGATTAACCCTCCCTGATGATGGAAAGATGAAATTGTCCGGGGAGGAGGGTATAGATCCCGTTACCGGTGCAAAACTGATAGATGTTTTTGGACGCTATGTTAAACCGCCAAGCTGGGCAATGAAAGAAATTGACCTTATTTTGGTAGATATCCAGGATACTGGTGTACGATATTCCACGTATATGACGACGGTGACAAAAGTGATGGAAGCTGCAGGCGAATGGGGAATTCCCGTGATGGTGCTGGACAGACCAAACCCTTTGGGAGGATTGACCATGAGCGGACCGATTCCGAGACCGGAATACCAATCGTTCGAAGCATATCATTTAGTCCCTATTAGACATGGACTCACCATCGGAGAATACGCCGTAATGGTGAATGAAACGGGCTGGATTAAAGATTTAACCCGGGCGGACCTGACTGTAATCCCACTTGCGAATTGGTCTAGAGCGATATGGATGGATGATGAGCGTGAAAACTGGAACCATCCGGCACCTGACCTACATGAGGTTGAAACAATATTAACGTATTCAGGGACAGCCTTGCTGAAGGGAACAAATATCAGCACAGGACAAGGAACACATAAACGCTATAAAATTGTTGGTGCTCCATGGATTTCCGGGACGTATCTTGCAGAGCACCTGACACAACTGAAATTACCGGGTGTTTGTTTTACTTCCATTCGTTTTATTCCTAAAATTTACGCTGATTTAGATGTGGTTCCGCGATATGCCGGAGAAGAATGTGGTGGCGTGGAAATTCGTATAACGGATAAATATAATTTTGAACCAGTACGAACGGCTGCGGCAATTATTTTTACGATACACCATCTGTATCCGAGGGAATTTCAGTGGGAAAAATATGATTATATCGATAAACTGTTCGGAAGTCCGCTTTTACGGACGATGGTCGCACAGGGACGTGAAGCAGATGAGCTCTCTCCTTTGTGGGGGCACGATATTCTCAGATTTAGTGAGTTTCGAAAAAAGTTTCTTCTTTATCCATAAGTTCATATATGGTGTGTTCCGACCATGTCAGCACCTGTCCAATCGACAGGTGGGCAGTCCACCAAGCCATCTCTCCATCGGATATGGGTTTTAGCGATGAATCTCATTTTAGAGTAATCCATGGGGTAAATGAATCCGAATGGAAAATGAAAACATCTTGAATAAACCATTGATACCGACAAGGAGGGTAGGTAATTTTTCGGAACGTTATTAAGGGAAATTATGAGAAAATCTATCATATTCATACTGTTAAGCATTTTGGCAAGTTCTGGTTTCGCTCAAGAAAAGCGATCTGTGCAAGGGGCATTCGGGGCTGTAACCATCGATGGAAAAATATGGAATCAGATTGCGTTGCGACCAACAGTCCCTATTTGGAAGTTCGGCGTGGCGCTGGATTTAGTATTCTATATTGACGCTGACGGAAATATCCACGAAGACGAATGGGACTTTTCAAACGGTACGGCAATTAAAAATACGCTTATTGATAAAATTTATTATATCCGTTTTGGGTTCAAGAAAGACCAGCTCTATTTTCGGGTAGGTGCTTTAGATCGTGTGAAGTTAGGGTATGGAATTCTTGTAAACAATTATTCAAATGCCATTGAATATCCTCAGGTTCGAAAGATTGGACTTGACATTCGTTTGAAAAAAAGTCGCTATTCTTTGCAGGGTTTCGTTAACGATTTCAAAGAAAACATCGGCATTGCCGGTGTCCGTGTACAAACGCCGGTATTTGCAGGGATTCCGATTGGCATTTCTGCGGTAGTAGATCGGAATCAGTATCTTGGGTTAAAAGACAGAGATGGGGACGGACGTCCGGATATGGTTGATGATTTTCCCGATGATAATATGTGGTGGTTAGATACAGACAATGATGGCATTGCAGACAGTAATCCGCTAGAATGGGATATTGATGGCGATGGAATCACAGATACCTTGGATAGTGACATCCCAGGTTGGATGGCGGATACAAGTATGGTGCTGGACACCGACATTGAACGTAAGTCTGAGCCACTCAATGTGTTGAAAGATTTCGACCCCATGGCGGCATTGTCTGTGGATATCGGGTATCCCGTGATTGCCGAAAAAAACATGTCATTGTCCATCTATGCTCAGGCAGCCAAACTCATCGGTGAAACCATTGATCCGTCAACAGATAGCACAGTCTCTCTTGGTAGCGGAATCATCCCGCTAGGCATCTCCGGCCGTTTCGGACCATTTCGTATTAATGTTGAATACCGGATGAAACCCAAAGGTAATTTTGAGTTTGGTTATTGGAATCGCACCTACGAACTAGAACGTGCGGCGATGGTGGTCTCCGGGGATGAATCTGTTGCGATATCAACAAAAGAAAGACATTTAGGCCGGTTTGGGCCACAAAAAGGATTGTTTGCTCAGGCAATTGTCAATCTTGGTGGAATTGTTCTATGGAAAACCTCTTATCAAAACTTGAAGGGTGAAATGTGGGATAGTGAATCCAATGAGTTTGTGGATGAATCCACCCAGAACTTTTTCTCTTCGCTGGCACTGAACAAAGGAATTAGTAAATTGAAACATGCTGCACTTTTTTACGAGCAGCGAAATGTCCCGAATCCTTTTGATTTTGAGTTTTCAGAAAGTACGATTATGGGGTATCGTATAGGATTAGAACTTGGTAGTGGAATGATGTTAAATTATATCTTTCAACGAACATTTAAATTAGATAGTGAAGGAAAATTGAAGGCAGTAAATATCACCGGAATAGAAACAAGCTTCAATTTATAGAACAAATATGAATAGCAAACAAATCAGACAGACATTTATCGAGTTTTTCGAGAAGAAAAACCACCAATTCATTCGCAGTTCATCTGTCGTCCCTCTGGATGACCCGACATTATTGTTTATTAATGCAGGGATGAATCAGTTCAAACCGATTTTTTTGGGTGAGAAAGAACCGGACTCTCCCCGTGCCGTCAACAGTCAAAAATGTATTAGAGTCAGCGGAAAACATAACGATCTGGAAGAGGTCGGAGTAGATACATTTCACCATACATTTTTTGAAATGCTTGGGAATTGGTCCTTTGGCGATTATTACAAAAAAGAAGCCATTGCTTGGGCATGGGAACTCTTGACCGATGTGTGGAAGTTAGATAAAAATCGTCTCTGGGCTACCGTGTATAAAGGTGACGATAACGCATTTAATCTGTGGACAAAAGTAACGGATATTTCTCCGGAACGGGTGCTGAGATTTGGAGATAAAGATAATTTTTGGGAAATGGGTGAGACAGGACCATGCGGACCATGTTCGGAAATCCATTATTACATTGGCGACAATCCGGATGAACAAACTCCGGACGGTGTAAATGCTTCTGATGAATACTGGGAACTTTGGAATTTAGTATTTATCCAGTATTTCAGAGATGAAAAAGGAACGCTGAATAACCTTCCGTCAACGCATGTTGATACCGGAGCGGGATTGGAAAGAATTGTTACGGTTTTACAGAATAAAAACAACAATTATGAAACTGATCTTTTTATGCCCATTATCCGGAAAATTGAGACACTTGCAAACTCGTCAGTAAAGAATAATCCTGTCCCGCATCGAGTCATTGCTGATCACATCCGAATGTTAACGATGTCCATTGGAGACGGGGCTATGCCCTCTAATGAGGGGCGCGGGTATGTGTTACGTCGAATTTTACGGAGGGCTTCACGATTCGGCAGAATGCTGGGTATGCATGAACCGTTTTTATATAAACTTGTGGATTCCATCGGCGAAATATTTGGAGATATTTATCCTGAAGTAAAGGACAAACAATCTCATATCCAAAATGTGGTAAAAGCTGAAGAAACATCGTTTAATGAAACATTAGATCGCGGACTAACACATTTTGATAGGATGATAAAAAAACTGGATGGAAATGTTATCTCCGGAGAAGAAGCCTTTCGTCTTTACGATACATATGGTTTCCCGTTAGATCTTACACAGCTGATGGCGAAAGAAGGGGGACTGACTGTAGACGAAACCGGATTTGTCCGGGAGATGAGTAAGCAAAAAGAACGTGCGAAAGCATCAGGTAAATTTAAAAGAGATACATCATCTTTCAAATGGGTTGACGTTACGGACGGAGCTGATTCTGAGTTTGTTGGATATGATGAACTGGAATCCCAATCGGTCATTCGAAAATATGCGCATGAGAAAGATCAAATTTACGTTGTATTGGACAAAACGCCGTTTTATGCGGAATCAGGTGGACAAGTAGGGGATACCGGCGTTATGACGGGAGAAAATATTGATTTGGTTGTCAAGGATACCCAAAAAGACGGCGATACATTTATCCATATCTGCACAGGAGATTTTATACTGCCATCCAAAGATGATTTTATCCATTGCCATGTGGATGAGAACCGTCGAAATGCCATCCGGTTGAATCATACAGCAACCCATTTACTGCAAGCTGCATTGCGTGAGGTTTTAGGAGAACATATTCATCAGGCAGGTTCATTAGTAACTGATGAATATCTCCGATTTGATATGACCCATTTTGAAAAAACAACGTCTGCTGAAATAGAGCAAGTTGAAAAAATTGTCAATTCGGAGATTCGGAAAAATAATATTGTAGATTGTTCAATCCAATCATTTGATGATGCAAAAAAGAGTGGTGCTCAGGCTTTATTTGGAGAGAAATATGGCGATGATGTGCGTGTCATCAGTGTTGGTGAGTTTTCAAAAGAACTGTGCGGGGGAACGCATGTAAAACAAACCGGAGATATTGGGCTATTTACGATTACAGAAGAATCTTCTCTTGCAGCCGGTGTCCGTAGGATTACGGCTCTCACCGGAGATAAAGCACTCCAAACAATGCAGGAACAAAAAACGATTTTAACTGAACTCCAACAAACGTTAAAGGTAACACCGACCGAAATGGTCGAACGTGTTACTCAACTGTTTAAACAACGGAAAGAGCTGGAGAAAAAACTACATCAAAAAAAGCAAGGCGATGTGGATATTAAGGGATTAATCAATGGCGGAACGTCGGTTGGTAATGCTGTATTTATTGTAGAAAAAATACATGCCGATTCCATGGACGAATTGAAATCCATTGGTGATTTGCTTTTTAATCAGCTGCAGTGCGGGATTGGTATCCTTGGAACGACCGGTGAAAAGAAACCGGCTATCGTGGTTGTGGTATCCCAAGATTTGGTGGAACAAGGAATCAAAGCAGGTGCTTTGGCGAAGACCATTGGCGGATATATGAACGGTGGCGGGGGAGGAAAACCTCATCTTGCAACGGCAGGAGGGAAGGACAATAAAATGTTGGATGACGCATTGAATCGTTCCAAAGACTTTTTAACTGAAGTATTAGCGGAAGTCGGGAAATAAATATGCAATATAAACACATTGATGACACATATTTTGTTTTTATCCAAAAGGATGAATTCGTCAGTGAAACATTGATAAAGTTTTGCAAGGAACAAAGGATTCACACCGGAGAAATTTTAGGGATTGGTGCTGTAAAAGATATCGAATTGGGTGCCTACGATCCGGCAACAAAAGAGTACATAAAAAAATTCTACCCGGATACGTATGAATTGATATCATTTAACGGGAATGTTACAATAAAGGATGGTGAACCGTTTATTCATGCACATATGACGATTGGTGACCATGATATGAATATAATAGGGGGACATCTTTTTGAGATGAAGGTAGCAGTTGTCGGGGAGTTCATTATTAAAAAAGTGAATGCAGATATTCATCGGAAATTGGATTCGGAGATCGGCTTAGCCACGTGGGATTTGCAATAAAATTATCCAAAAGGAAGAGATGAGTAAGGAGATAATATTTACCGAAAAAGCACCGAAAGCAATTGGCCCATATAATCAGGCAATTGTGAGCAATGGACTTGTCTTTACAGCAGGACAAATTCCAATCAACCCTGAGACAGGTAAAGTTATTGATGGTGATTTCAAACAACGCGTGAATCAGGTGCTGAAAAATATTGATGTAATATTAATCGCTGCGAATACGTCCATAAATAACGCTGTAAAATTGACAGTATTTCTCACCGACCTTAATCGATTTGGTGAATTGAATGAAGTATTTTCTAAGTGGTTTCAGGATGGCGACCCTCCGGCTCGTTCTGCTGTTCAGGTTTCAGCCCTTCCTGTCGGTGTCGATGTTGAAATAGAATGTGTGGCAGAAGTTGCATAAACTGATATTTGTTATCTTTGTTGGTTTAACAAGCATTATTGCGGAGGATAAAGATTCCGTTCAGGTAATATCTCCTAAAAAGGCTGCATTATGGGCGTTAATCCCGGGTGGGGGGCAGGTGTACAATAAACAGTATTGGAAAGCCGGAGCCGTTTTAGCGGCGGAAACATTTTATGTCTGGAAATTTAATGAACACCGAATGAATTACCGATATTACCAAGAATCGTTCCCGTTAAGAAAATCACGATACTTAGAAAAGAGAAATAAGTATGCGTGGTGGATAGGATTCACGTGGATGTACGGAATGTTAGATGCGGTGGTTGAAGCACATTTATCTCGGTTTGAAGAAATAATGACAGAGGATATAGAGCAAACAGAAAGTAGTGAGTAGAAAGCAGTAGGCAGTTAGCAGTAGGCAGTGGCAGGAGCAGTGATTACCCGAACACTTGAACACTCTAACACTCTAACACATTAACACGTGTTTAATCTTAAATTTGAAAGAAGTGACATGACAAAACAAAGAGAACATTGGGGATCAAAATTTGGGTTTATTTTAGCCGCTGCAGGTTCTGCGGTTGGATTAGGAAATTTATGGAAATTTCCATACATCACCTGGCATAACAACGGAGGTGCTTTTGTTATTATTTACTTGATTGCTGTAGTTTTGATCGGCTGGCCGATTATGATGGCTGAAATTCTCATTGGAAGGAAATCGCAGGAAAATCCTGTGCCTGCTTTTGAAAAACTTGGTGGAAAACGATGGAGTATTGTTGGCTGGTTGGGCGTTTTGACAGGGTTTGTAATATTGGGTTATTACAGTGTGATTGCAGGGTGGACAATTACTTCATTTATTTCATGCTTAGACTGGAGTTTTAACGGATATGTAAAACCCGGGAACGGTGCATTTGGTGAATTTATTGGGAATGGACCACTCCAATTATTACTTTCATTTATTTTCTTAGGGCTGACCGCTATTGTTATTTGGAGAGGTGTAAAAAATGGAATTGAAAGAGCAACCAAAATATTGATACCAATTTTATTTTTAATATTAATTTATCTCGTTATCATGGTACTTTTTCTGCCGGGGCGAAACGAAGCATTCCGTTTTTTGTTCAATCCGAATTTTGCTGAGTTGCCCACTGCAGGTATTCTTGAAGCTGTAGGCCATGCATTTTTTACACTTTCACTTGGTATGGGTGCCATGATTACTTACGGCTCTTACATGAAGAAAGAAGATTCAATTACGAAAAATGCTGCACTTGTGGTTATCCTTGATACATTGGTTGCGATTGTGGCGTGTATCATAATGTACACAATTATTTTTTCTGCACCTGATATGGAAAACAGCATCTCAGGTTCTACGGTTGGAATGCTATTTATTACACTACCGGATCTTCTGTATACCAGTATTCCATTTGGATCAATTATAGCACCAATATTTTATATTCTTGTTGCTTTTGCTGCGTTGTCTTCAACAATTTCGCTACTCGAAGTTATCGTTTCTCTTCTTGTCGATAAATTAAAGATGGCACGACATAAAGCCACATTAATTGGTGCAGGACTTACATATGTTGTCTCATTTTTTGCTGCTCTTTCACTAGGAAGCGTATCGTGGTTATCAGATTTTTCACTCTTCGGAAAAGGGAAAGAAGGTGTACTGAATACATTAGACCATTTGGCCGCTAACTGGATGTTACCGTTAGGTGGATTTTTCATTACGATATTTGTTGGGTGGTTCTTAGATAAACAGATATGTGACGAAGAGGTTGGAAAATACAATCCAGATGGTTCTGTAAATATTACGTACAGAATGTTTCGAATATTTATCCGTTATGTCGCTCCGGTTGCGATTTTAGCCGTAATAATTTCAGTTATTATGGGTAAAGATTTTAGTTAAAAGATTAATCACATGGTTAAAAACGAAAATAAATAGAAAGAAAAACTTATGTTAATTGCTAGAATTGCCCCTCCAAAATCTTTTCTCTATAAACGCATGGCAGAGAAAGCAAAATCCTTAGATAAATTTATGTCCTTTAAACCAGTTACGTGGTTTGGATTTTGGACAGTCTTCGTAGCAGGAATCGCTACCTTTAACGGTGCTATGGATCAATACCATTACTGGGATTGGTCACACGGACTTATCGGAATACTTTCGTTAATAGTTATAACATTTATTCTGGCGGTTTTCTTATTAAAACCTGAAAGAATCATATTTGAGGAAACTCGTTTAACTGTTACAATGACTGTACGATTCGCATTGGTAGGTGCAATTTTGTTTTTGATTGGGTGGGGAACGAATCCAATGGAGGGGTTCGTACCGCTTATCCCGTATTTAGCAGGATATCTATCGTTAGTTTTGGTTAACACAGTCAATATCGAAAAGGACATGGAAACACAAAAATCCTATATTTTGTCGTACCAAGTAAAAAACCAACGATTGGCGTTTGGATTGGTGCTAATGATAATTGGTTTGGTGGCCGGGAGTTGGTTAAATGATCCGGTAATCAGTACAGCGGCTGCTGTGTCTTTGCCTTTTTTGGTGATTGCATTATTAATGAAGCATGTTCGACATCTTCAACGAGCAAAATTCTACCCCATTTTCATCATGGCAATGTTCGTCTCGATGAGAGAGCCGTGGCTATTAATTCCATTGGGCGTGCTGTTTTATTTATTGAGATTCTATCATTATTTCCGATATGAAATTATTTATCCGACATTTGGCGTAGAGATGGACGAGGAATCTATTGGAAATGAAGAAAGGAAGAAATGAAACACTATAGTTTTGTCATTTATCCGCCTGCCATGGCGCATAAGCCTTGGACGGACTTTAACCCGCCAAAGGCGGGCGGGCACTCTAACACATTAACACTCTAATACTTTAACACTCCAATTTTAATGAACAAAAAAGAACTATTCAAAAAATTAAATTTAGATTCATTTATTGCGTTTGATTTTGAAACGACAGGTCTTAATCCGCAAAAAGACAGAATAATTGAAATAGCTGCGATTCGTTTTGTGGACGGAGAACCGGCTGATCGGTTTGTTACGCTTCTGAATCCGGGGTTCTCCATTTCAGAGACGATCATCGATATCACAGGCATTACAAATGCGATGGTTGCCAACATGCCGGAAGAAGATGAAATCATTGATGAATTTCTTGAGTTTCTTGGGGAAGAACCGTTGGTTGCGCATAACATTTCATTTGACATCAGCTTTCTGAATCTCCTGCGTGAAAGACATGAAAAACCGCAGGTCGAGCATCGTTTATATGACACTCTTCAGCTTGCACGCACGTTTTTGTTTGACCGGCCTGCCTTTAATTTAGGGTCAATTTCGGAGTCTTACGGATTATCTGCTGAGGGAGCACATCGTGCTGAATCCGATGCGGAAAATGGCGGAGAGATATTTGTTCAACTGGTTCAGGAAGCCGCCAGCTATCCGATTTCTGTTATGTCAAAAATACTCGCATTGGTTAAATCTTCCGACTTGTCAAATAAGGCATTGTTCGTTGATATCGCGAATACGTTGACTCAATTAGGAATTGTAAAAAAGGGGTTGGTTTCTACTAAAATTGATCGTCCGCAGTTAGAAAATATTTTTGCCAAAGATGGTAAATCCTCCATCGGTTCATTGTCTGTAAAAGATATATTTCGTCACACCGGACTACTGCATAAAAGTATGGATAAATTTGAAGAACGTCCTGAGCAGACTGGCTACTCAGAATTTGTGGAGGATGTTATCTCAGGGGAACCCAAAATTGGTGTGGCTGAAGCCGGAACCGGATTGGGAAAATCCATGGCGTATCTGTTCCCCGCCTTAAAACGAGTAGAAGTAATGAAGGATGAAGGTCCGACGATTATTTCTTGTCATACAAAACATTTACAGGACCAATTATTCTATAAAGACCTACCAATGTTGGCAGAGGCTTTGGATGTTCCTATTCGAGCAATAAAATTGAAAGGGAGAAGTAATTATATTTGCAGAACCCGTTTAGATTGGGTCATCTCTGACGCAGGAAACCTTCTAAATGACATTGAGATGGCAAGTCTCCTGCCTTTGCTGATTTGGCTGGAGTGGACCAAAACCGGTGATTTGTCCGAGTGCAATGGGTTTTGGAGTACACGACCTAGGAGGTTAGCTTCAATGATACGAAGTGAACCCGGATTCTGTACCACCTCTGTATGCTCTCGGCATAAGGGCTGCTTTTTTGGAAAAGTACGCCGTTCGTTGTTTGAGGCACAGATTATTATCATTAACCACGCATTACTATTATCGGAAATCAAATCTCCCGGGTTTTTGCCGTTATATAATGCCGTCATCATTGACGAAGCACATAATTTGGTGGGCGCAGCCTATAGTCAACTCTCCTTAAAACTGGACAGCCCATCTTCACTTTTGATGCTAAATAATGTAGACCCAACGGCAAAAACGAACCAAAGGTGGTCGAAAATCTTAAAAGCAGTTGCAGGACTTCATCCGGAGTTTTTAGAGTATCTTAATCTTCTGGAGGAGCGATCGAAAGAAGCTATCTCTGTGACTGAAACATTTTTTAATACACTAATCCTGCACATCGAACATAAATTTAATATCAGTGATGCTTATCCCCGGAAAGTAATTGTTGATAATCTAACCGAAGAATACGGGTCTGTAAATTCTGAAATAGAAGATGTTGTTCGGGCGCTGCATGATTTAAAGCACATGATTGGTCGAATTGCAACAACCTTATTAGAGAAGGACGGAGCAAGAGAAGATTATCCTGATTTACACCAAGCGCTTGATCAGCGAATGGAAATTGTAAAAGAATTATTGAGTACGTTTACATCTCTCATGGTAAAACAGGAACCAGCTTGGGTGTATTGGCAGGAGGGACAATACCGGCAAACGGGTAAGAAAGGGACACATTTATATTTATCCTTACGTACGGCTCCGGTTGAAGTTGCAGGATTGCTGTCTGCAAAATTGTTTTCTTCACTGGACCATTGTGTGCTAACATCTGCCACTCTGAAAGTTGATGACGCGTTTCAATATTTTATAAGACGTGCAGGTTTAGACAGACTGGAAGATAAAAGAATCGTTACAAAGGAATTTCCAAGTCCATTTTATTATAATGAACAAGTAACGTATTGGCAGTACGGTGGACGAAAAAGCATTACGACTGATTCGTCTGAGATTGCATCGATTATCTATCGATTACATCAAAAACAGCAAAAACGAATCATGGTTCTGTTTACGGCACATGCAGCATTAAACGGTACATACCAGAAGTTGAGAAAAATGCCCGGTGGAAGAGATTTGCCGATTTTTGCTCAAGTATATGGAACATCACGTTATGCGATGATTAAGGGAATGCGTAGCACAGAAAGCGGAATCTTGATGGGAACAAATTCTTTCTGGGAAGGGGTTGATCTCCCCGGTGATTTATTGGAGATACTTATCATAACGAAACTTCCGTTTGATGTTCCGTCTGAACCTGTTGTGAAAGCGTATTCAAATATGATTAGTGCTTCCGGCGGTAATTCGTTCTTTAATTACTCTGTTCCGGAGTGTGTAACGAAATTTCGACAGGGTTTCGGTCGTTTGATTCGCACAACGCTCGATCAGGGAATTTTCATTGTGCTTGACGATCGAATCGTTACCAAAGGATACGGAAAACATTTCAGAGATGCAATCCCTGTGCGTCAACAGGTGTTCGCCAATCCGGGCGATTTAAGTTATTAACCTTTCAAATGGTTTCTTGCCCGCCTGCCGGACGGGCAGGAACCCCTTTCCGGAGTAGATTTTTAGCTATTTTTAATTGACAACCATTTCACTTTTAAAGTGTCTAATGTATAAAGCGAATGAGGTAAACCCAATGAAAACACTCCACGTATTCACGATTTTAATATTTTTGTCCATTGCGACAGGCTATAACGAGACCAGACATTTGAATATTGCCACGGGAGCTATTACTCTCATCAATATTAATTGTGGTGCCGGGTTTCTAAAAATTACAGGAGACCCGAATGCCGACAAAATCGAGGTTATAGCAGATATCAATGTGGAAGGATATAATCTTAAAGAAAGTTTGAATATTGCGGAAGATTATCTAGAGCTGACTTTGAAAAAGAGAGGAAAGAGAATTGTGTTGGTCAGTCGGTTCATAGATTATCGCAAGGACTTTAGTTTCTCTTTTTTTAAGTGGTTATTCCATGGAGGTAAATCCGGACAAACACGAGTGAATCTTACCGTTGTGATTCCGGAAAATATCGCAGTGATGATTGATGACGGTTCAGGATTTATTGATGTAAAAAATATCCATAGTGGTATGGAGCTGGAGGATGGTTCCGGTTCAATCACCTTGAAAAATATGAGCGGATCAATCATTATTGATGACGGATCGGGAAGTATTCAGGGGGTTAATATCATCGGAAAAATCGATATTGATGATGGTTCCGGCAGCATACTCCTATCCGATATTGACGGGGATATTATCATTGATGATGGGTCGGGTGGAATAGAATTGTCAGACATCACCGGAAATATTAGGCTGTGGGATGGTTCCGGGGATATAAACATTCGTCGAGTGAAAGGAAATGTGACAATTGTAGATGATGGAAGCGGGGATGTGGATATCCGAAAAGTCGAAGGAGAAATCAATCGAATGGACTAACAGATTAGTCGGAGGATGGAAAATGGTGCTTTGACTCCCAAGAGCTTCAACCAACAATTATTTAATGCCATGATATTTTATTCTTAAATCCCGAAGCAAAAGGGACATGGTATCCACCTCATAGAGTTAAAGAAGCCCTATGGTATAGGGATGGAGAAGTGGCGTGATAGATTTGTTAACGAAGGATTAAAAGGTTTAGATGATAGAAGTCGCCGTCCCCACGTTAGTCCAAACAAAACATCTCAATTGGTAGCTTTGGGCATTCCG
>CAYLYH010000011.1:0-60247 GCA_964388155.1 uncultured bacterium
GATCGGCAAGGAAACCGGAAACGGGAAGACTCACAGTCTCCTGACCAACCATCCGAATTTTGTACCCCTGTGGGCTTGTGAACGTGTAATCGAGGTGAGACCACCCCTCAACTGGATCATAGATTATTTCCTGAAGTTCTTGTGATGGTTCATATAGCGGTAGCCACTCGACGTGGTGTAAATCAGATTCATCTTCACCAGATAGAAACTTAGCCAAGAGATACTCTGCCATATCTCCGTCATAGAATAAAGTATTGGTGATAGTATCTAATACAGGAAAACTCATCCACTTCAGCCCCCCATCTGTGCGACTTGAAGGAAGCTCCCAATTATCATACTTGTGTTTTACCGTTGGTACTGCACCCATATCCGGCGGAGTACCATCGGTATCCCATTCAGTATCAGGGTCACCTGAATCAATGCAGGGTGAATAATGGTTTTCATCCCATATTGGCATATATCTGCTGTCCAATTGGGGGTCTGCACTGATATTGCCTTCACCGTCCCAGCCGCCATGGATGTTTGTATATGAAATGGTCAATGCATACCATTCGCCGGATATTGGCGGATTTGAGTTATCCCATAAAATAGAGTTAACAACCTCGGCACTTGTGTTTCTGCTGTTATCAGGGTCATTAGGATCATCAACTTCAAAATGTATTGCACCTCCCTCCTCATATGCTATATTTCCTGAAACAGTGATATTTGTTAACACAAGTTCAGTCTCTTTACAATAAACGCCACCTCCTTTTAGCGCTGTATTGTTGATAAATAAACATCTATTTAACGAAGATAAATCTGAGTTAGAGAAAAAGATGCCGCCTCCTTTTTCATCTGCAATGTTATTGATAAACAATACATCTTCGAAGATAGGTTCTGAAGCGATACAATATACTCCTCCCCCGAATCTCCCTGAATTACCTGTTATTTCAACATCTTTCACATGAATATCCGAGTTCTTTATATACATACCGCTTGCACTACCATTTGTTATTAAAAAACCTTCAATTGAACCTGATTGGCAGTTGTCATAGTATACTGGATGTAAATCATTATAGTGCCCATCAATAATAGCGCTTTCATATGATATTATTTGAATACTCTTATTTTTGATAGAAACATTCTCGAAGTAAGTACCTGCCATGGCGATAACTATATCATTAGTGTTTGCCCTATCAATCGCTTTTTGTATTGTGGCATAAGGTTGTTCAAAAGTACCTCCGCCGGGTGCATCAGACCCGTAAGGTGCCGGTGCTACATATAATATTTTCAAAGTATCCGGTATAAACACATTTTCAAGATGAGTCTCAATCTGTGTGACCCCGTCAGAATCTAAATACTCATAGGTCAGGGTTACCGGATAAGTATCCCAAAGAGAATATGTCCATTCAACCGTTTGGAGACTTGGATCAGAGGAATCAAACACCATATCAACGATTCCATCTCCATTAAAATCCCATCGTTTTTCAATAATCTCAATATTATTTAACAGTGTGATATCTGTAAAATGAACTTCTATTGGTACTTCATTTCCGGTAATATCTATTACAAAATTTATATTTAATTCAAGAGGTTTTAGTTGGAATATACCGCCTTGATTTGCGGAATAATTACCGTTCCCCGGTGTTAAATCATCTAAAAAATATAAACCTTCAGCCCCCCCCCAACCCCAATTTATATGGAAATAATCCAATCCTTCATAACCATCCAGGTTAAACGCATGTGCTGCGGTTTCAATTCACCCGCCATCATCACATGGGTCTTGTCCTTGATACACTAATGGTCTTCCTTCATCTAATTCATTTCTGAGCATTTCTGCCCAAATACTCTCTTCATAATGGTCTTTTAGCAAAAAAATGGCAGAATCATCGTATATAAAATAATTAACCAACGCATCTCTCGCACAATTGTTGTGGAAATTACCAACAAAAGCACCTGACTCATCAAGACCATACTGCATGTTTACACTCACCCCACAATGAAAAAGTAATAATTGGGATGCTACAGTAGCTTCATCATTTTCCATTGATTCAAAATCATAAAAAGTATCTCCAAAATCAGCGTATTGATATTCGTAACCTGGAGGATCATAACCGTGACTACCTATCCCCTGCGCTGGGAATGACCAATAATGCATTATTTGTCCCATAGCTACGGCTGTGCACCCCACGAGGGCATGCAATCCTTGAGAAGCTTCTGGGCACATCTCGTTCCAGGGATTGCCTTGATTCCAGTTGGCGGTAATTAGTGCATCAACATCCCTACTAAAATTGTATGTGGTATTATTTGATAATATGTTTTGCCACTCAACAGCATTGTTTTCATTTTCAAAATTATTAGTGATAGCCCATAGTATCTGTTCACTATAGGAATCCAATAACCATTGAAAAGCAGGAGGTCTATCTTCAGTTATTTCACCGCTCTCTGAATACCCTAAAACTGGTTTTATCGAAGAATCAGCAGATATTAATACAAATCCGTCCGCAACAAAATTAAATAAATAAAGTGTTGTATCGTTTTCAAGTGTTTCTACTATTACATTATTCACTGTTTCTTGTCTTTCAGTAACAAACGAATACCAATTCTTTGCTGCTATTTCCGCTGTTTCGTATGTGATGTTACCTCCAAGCAATATAGCATTCATAAAAAATATTCCAACCGCTACATTCATTTGTTTTTTCATGATAAACCTCCAAAAGTGAGTTGGTTGAATGAAACTTATGCGAGCATATTAGGATTAAATAATATGTATAGTCAAGAATAATCGGTCGGTGAATCGGGTGGAACGTTCTTCCCTTCTAATAAAAAGTAAACTCAAATCCTATCGTGTAAATAATTATTGTAACAGGAGCAATAAAACTTGCAAAAGGAAGACGCATATCCCGCTGAACACCTGATCGAAGAGTAAGAATCCCCCAATAAACCAGAGCAATGAGTGAACTGATAAATATCATCAATAAAACTTGAATGGTACCAAGCCAAATACCGCATATAAACACAAGCTGGATATCTCCAAATCCCATGGTTTGTTTCTTAAAAAGAATCCATGTTAAACCAAGCACAAGACCTAAGTAGGTTGTGCCGACAATTCCACCGATAATTGAATCTATTACCATCGTGGGCTCACTAATGTTATAGGCAAATAATCCTGCAAACATGGCTACGATTAAAGATAAGGGAACCGTAAAATGTTTTGCATCGATAAACGCAATCACAGTTAATATGCCCGACATCCAAACAAATAGCAGAGCTTTTGGTAATAGATATGAACTAAACGCCCACATCCACAATAGCCCGGTGAGAAGCTCTACAACAGGATATCGGAAAGGTATCTTTTCACGACATTCAGCACAACGACCTTTTTGAAATAGGAACGAAAGAAGGGGAATGTTTCGATAAAATGGTATTGTCTTTCTACAATGCGGACAATAAGAACGAGGTGTGATTATGGATACATTATTCGGCAAACGGTAGATAATCACATTCAAAAAGCTGCCGATAATTATCCCTGAAATAAACAACAAGGATAGCTGAAAATACCACATTATTTATTGCAATGCGGAACCGAAATGGAAGATGGGCAGATACGTTACAATGACAATGATACCGACGACAATCCCTACCAACACAATTAGAGCCGGCTCGATAATTGAGGTTAATCTATCGACAATCGCATTGACTTGTTTTGTATAGAATTCTGAGGCTTTCAGAGATAAATTATCAATTTCCCCTGTCTCTTCACCGGTTGACAGTAATTGAATCATAATGGGAGGAAAAACCCCGGTCTCACGTAGTGCACCGGATATACTTGAACCTTCCTCTATATTCTGAGATGCATCAATGATTGCCAACTCGTAAACACGATTATCAACGACCTTTTTGATTAAACTCAAAGACTCAATGATTGAGACACCGGCATTAATTAATATTCCGAATGTCTTTGAAAATTTACTTAATACACTTTGCTCAATCAAAGGTCCGAAAATTGGAGTTTTCAAAAAAAGTTTATCTTTTACAAGTCTTCCGCGATCGGTCAACGTGACTAACCATATAACGATTAGAGAAGAAAATACAGCTCCGAGAACATAGAAAATGTTATGCTGGAACCATTCTCCCAAATCCACCATCATGATCGTATAAAGCGGTAAGTCGGAGCCAAGAGTTTCGTACACCGTTGAAAACCTTGGGATAATAAATGTAAACGTACTTATCAGCATCACAAACAAAAACACAATAATAAAAACCGGATAGTACATGGCTGAACGCACCTTCCTCTGTGTATCTTCAATGGTTTCTAAGTACGAGGCAAGTTCCTCTAATATCTGAGACAATTTTCCGCTGACTTCCCCGGCTCTTACCAGTGAGATATACAAATTAGAAAACACACCGGGATGTCTTTCTAATGCATCAGATAATAGAAGTCCTCGACGAATATTTCGTTCAATTTGTTCAAGGATGCCTTTAAACTTCTTGTGCTTCTCTTCCTGCGCCAAGAAGTAAAATGCCCTTTCAATTGTGAGCCCGGCAGAGAACATTGTTGATATCTGTCTGGTGAAAAATACAAGAATACTTAATGGGATACGATTTTTTAATCTTTCTACTTCAAGACCTAAGCGATCAATAAACGGTCCCATGAAGTCAAACGAAGTATCTCGTTCCGAAAGTTTAACGACAAGATATTTTTCTTCTTGCAGTTTCTCCATGGCTTCATTATAGTTCTCAGCCTCGATGTTTCCTTCACGACGCACACCACCTTCGGTACGAACAATGTAGGTAAATTCTGCCACTAAAATTCCTCTACAGTCGAACGGAGTACTTCATGAACAGTCGTCAATCCATCAATAATTTTGTTTATTCCGGCTTCTCTCAGGGGAGTCATCCCTAATTCCATCGCCATATTTCTAATGGTATCTTCGTTTGCGTTTTCAAACACTAAATTCCGAATAGGTTTCCTCATTTCCAATATTTCATGGATTGCGGTTCTCCCTTTATATCCGGTATAACGGCATTTACTGCACCCTTTGCCATAGTAAAATGTAATTGTTTCTAATTTATCTTGGGGAATGCGAATTCGCTCCAGTTCATAATCCGTCGGAGAGTATTCTTCCCTGCAGGCAGGACAAATCGTTCTGACCAAACGCTGCGCCATGACCAAATTTAAACTGGACCCTAGCAAAAATGGCGGAATACCAATATCCAACAACCGCGTGATGGTAGACGGGGCATCATTGGCATGTACCGTACTGAAGACCAAGTGACCTGTTAGAGAGAACTTAACGGCAATATCTGCGGTTTCGCTATCCCGAATTTCACCAATCAGTAGCACATCCGGATCCTGACGAAGAATAGAGCGCAAAGAAGAAGCGAAATTCAAACCAATCTCATCGTGCATTTGAACTTGATTTATTCCGGGAATTTGATACTCTACCGGATCCTCAACCGTTGTAATATTGATCCCTTCAGTTTGGATTTCCTGCAACGAAGCATAAAGCGTCGTGGATTTCCCACTTCCGGTAGGACCGGATATTAATACCATGCCATAAGGTTGATTAATCCATTTTTTGAAGACTTTTAATTTGTGTTCAGGGAATCCTAACGTTGTGAGGGTGAGCTTTTTCTCTCCGCTGCCAAGTAAACGTAACACCACCTTTTCGCCATGAATTGTCGGCAAGATTGAAACACGCACATCAATATCTCTGTCTACAGTCTTAATTTTCATCCGACCGTCCTGTGGAAGGCGATGTTCAGCAATATTCAATTTAGATAGAATTTTGATCCGCGTAACAATCCCATTCAATGACGTAATTGGCGGCGACATTATTTTAGTTAATACCCCATCAATCCTAATGCGTACAGTGACTTCCTTTTTTCCAGGCTCAATATGAATATCTGTCGAATCTTCTTGAATCGCTTCTATGATGAAAAGATTAACAAGCTTGACAAACGGAGCATCTTCTGCCGAGACTTTTTCTGTAGCAAGGTCCAGTTCATCCCCGTCTTCTTCATCTCCACGGACGATGCTGATATTCGAAATCGCGCTTTCAACTTCACCGGTTTGTTTAATCTTTCCATAGATTTTTTCTATCACGTGATCAATTGCCGTTCGTCCGGCAACTAATACTTCCGGTGTAAGTTTTGTTAATTTACGTATGGCATCTAAGACAACCAAATCTTCCGGATCCTCCATCGCAACCAGAATAGTGTCACTCGTTTTATTAAGAGCAATGACTTTATTCTCAAC
The DNA here is from genome assembly GCA_964388155.1 of uncultured bacterium. Taxonomy (GTDB): domain Bacteria; phylum Fidelibacterota; class Marinisomatia; order Marinisomatales; family JACNKV01; genus JACNKV01. The sequence continues at coordinate 6,242 of CAYLYH010000011.1, forward strand.
AGCAAAGTCTTCGGGAATCAGCGCCACTATATCTTCCGGGGCTTGTGTAAGTTCTTCCTCCAGAATGTGTTTATATCCTAACTGCATGGAATACGCTTTTACAAGTTCATCCTCTGTAATGGCTCCCTGTTTAATAAGCGTATGTCCTATTTTTTCTTTCGTTGTCTTTTGTTCATTTAAAGCTTCATTCAATTGACCTTTATCGATGATACCCTCATAGACAAGAATATCACCTATTTTTTCAAATTGAGGATTAAATTGTTTCACGAGTAGTTTCTCTTCCCTTATTTAATCGATAGCAGAGTTAATTAACGTAATATCAATAGGGTCACTACTTGTCTGCAGCGGATCAAGTAGCTGTACAATCACGGTGGAGATAAAATCGGCATAAGTAATCGGGTCAACAGTTTGTTGAGGACAAACGGAGCTATCGTAAATAAGTTTCCATGTAACCTGTCCCTGAGCATTGGATAATCCAATCCAAGGGTTACCTCCAACACCACCTTCAGGACCATCGATAGAATGTGGATCATGAGCCTGTGTAGCAACCAACTGTAATCGACCATTATCAATCGGATAATTGTAATAATCCGTAATCGTAGCTGTAATGGTTATTTCCGGAGTGTTTGCACCATTAACAAAATCCCAGAATTGTAGACTAGATGTTACTGAAATCATTCCGGGTTGGAAGGGTAATATGGTTGCTTCTCCTTCATGATTATCACGGCTATCAATGATTAAATAGTCGCCGTTGCTGTCAAATGTTTGTGCAAAAACGACGATTTGTTTAAACATCTCACCGGAATCGTACGTTAATGTTGCCCATGCAACTCCCGTGTAAGATTCACCATCAGGCCCGGGCATCCCTGTTTTTGCTTCACCTGTTATAGTTGCCGGTGGACTGGATAGCCTCCAATTATCCGTAACATTTGGTAAAATATTGAATGTGGGCTCAGCAATACATTCATAAACCAACGTATCTGTCTCAGTGAGACCCCACCATACTTTTTCTCCAATAAAGTATGGCGAACCTTCTTCATAAGGGTCTGCAGATTCCAGTAATCTAAAATACACATTTGTAGAATCACTCACCGGATTTGAATACATGTCCGAGAGAGAGACTGTAACAGGAACTGTATAGTTTCCACCACCGATTGGAGTGATTTCAATATAACTAAAATTGATTCTTCCTGCAGACGGAGGACCTGTTACAATCGTAACAGGTACCGTTTCTGCCATGGAAATATACTCACTCTCAAGTGTTGAAAGAGTTGCTCTCATTCGAACAGCTCCCGGGTGTGTTCCCGAATTAAGTGTTACCGTTGCTGTTCCATTCGCGGAAGTAACTTCAACTTCAATTATACCAACATTCCCGTTTAGATGAACACCCATCGGACTTGGCTGTGTTATTTCAAATGTTACCAAATAGGGGTCTGAGACTAAATTTCCGTTGCCGTCTTTAATCTCAGCCGTAATCAGCGTAGACTCTACTCCGCCGCCACCCTGCACCATAATTTCGTTCGGAATCGGTTGAATAATTTCAATATACGATGCGGCGGTTGAATTCATGACCACATGCGTCGTATCTGATAAACCACCGGAATTCCCCACGATTGACGCTAATCCTGCGGAGTTCCCCATACTGAATTCAACGTAGGCATATCCATCAGCGTTAAAAAATGCGTAAGGGGTAATGGACCCGACAGACACCCACTCGTCTTCTTCATTTAGCTGAATAGCCTCAAACTCAACAATCGTATTCTCGTCGGGAGCCATCCCAAGGGAATCCACCATAAATGCTGTAATTGTAGAGATAGTGGCGCCTGTTTCTTCGTCCGGTAAAACCATTGGATTTGCCGTTAGCATCAATTCTGGTTCACACTCAGGGCAAATAGGAGCATCGTCGATTAATTCTAATTCTAAGACTCTTTCAGAGATATCCTGTCTCCCCGGAATAGATATTGTAAATGTGATTGTTGTATCGGTGGTCCCGGGGACGGTTGTAAATATACTTCTTGCTATCCCCGTGGAGTCTGATTCTGCGTGTGACACAGAAAGTTGCCCAAGTGTTGGGTCGGTAAGTCCGAATCCAAACGGAATCCCCACAATGGAACCGCCATTATCATTCAGTGCCGTAGCATAAAGTGTATCTGCAAATGCACTATCAGCATCGACCATAGAGATAGATGTGGTACTCAACCAGACATTCATTGATTCAACATCTTCCAGGGTATATCCCGGAGTAGTATTATTATTAATCGTAATTTCATCTTCATACAACACAATGCTACTATTATTTGGGTCCAAAATATATGCACGAAGTATATCTGCACCGGTGCCTTCAATATTTGTGTAAACAACAGAGGTTGTGCCGTTTTGGTGAGATTCTGAAGACGTATCCGATTCAGAAACACATGTAGTATAAGACAATGCAGTATTTATTTCACCATAAGAACTTCTGCTCTGCTGAAGCGCAAAATAAACAGGAACATTACAAATCCCGACACCGGATTGATTCTTTGCAATCACGACTAATTTAGATTCTTCACCCAATATATGGTCGTGTGATTCTCCATTCGGATAAAAATGAAACTCTGTTACATTATACTCCGGTGTAAACAAATTTTCATTCAAATGAATTACAACACTAAGTGAATCGATAAACTCATCAGAATTTAATATGGAAATTTCAAAATCAATCTGGAAATCATCCTCCCCATTCGGTAAAGAAGATGGATCTAAGTTGAAAATTGAGCTTGCCATTCCACCTATGGAATCTGTGTATACTAATGTTTGTGATAAATATCCGTAAGAGGTATCAAGCAATTTGAATAAAACCGGGATATTACTGACCGGACCTCCGGACTCGTTCGTCACCTGAGCATATAATGTATCCGATACCGCAACATTGATATTATCCACCAATATTTCACCCGTATTCATCCAAGTGCTCATCGTGGATATATCTGATAAACTAGAAACTTGCTCTGAATTCACAATATAGAGTGTATCGGTCGCCACTAACGTGTCAATAATCCCACTGATGATAGCAGAACCTGTTTGCTCTGTACTGATAAGATAGGTCGTTTCAGCGATCCCCAGACTATTTGTAATATCTGAACCGGAAACTAATGACCCAATTGCAGGTGTTAAATTTTGAAATCTGACAATCGCTCCCTTGATTAGAACTCCATCTACATCATTGACCGACGCAGAAATCGTCACCGATTGGGTAGAACCATCATAATCTGCCGGAAACACAAGTGGGTTTGGATTTATTACAAGTCCCAGTGAACCAATATTCCCAGACAGAGGTAAAACGGTCACGGTATCACTGGCAATAATTTCCTCATACTTTGCGGAAACAGCATGATCTGCAACAATGTCATTGTCAAAAAAATATGTTGTAATTTTACCCAGAGAATTTGTTTTGTTCCCCACGGGATAAAAATACCCGGTTTCGTCTGATGAATCTGTGGGCATCGTAAGAAATAAAATCGACGCATCCGCAACAGGAGTGCCACCATCTTTCAATAATGCAACAACCTCGATTGAATCACTAAACCCGGCAAAGCTTGATTCTTCCGCAACATTTATTGTTACCGAATAGTCTTTTTTCGAGCTGGTCGGTACTCGCTTATCACAAGAAAAAACAAGCAAGCTAAGAGATGATACGAGGCCTAACCAAATTCCTATGTGTTTAATGGCTCTCATTTTTGTTCCTCCGGTTTGACAGGTGAATCTATTCCTGAATCAATGACTCTCTCGGTTTGATTATGTAATACACTTTTGTGGATTCCGGAATAGTTATCCTTGATAATTTTTGGTGTGATTTGAATAATTAAATCCGTTTTATTTTGTTGTTCTACGGTGTGGGTAAAAACTTTTCTTCCAATCCACGGAATTCTCCAAAGCAGCGGGAATTTATGTTCCACGTATTTAATATCCGCACCCAACAGACCGGCAATAATGATGGTTTCATTATCTTTCACGCGTACGGTTGTCTCTGAAATTCGTTTCTTTATCCATGGGATATTCCTATCAGGACCGATAAAGTCGTAAATCGAACTTACTTCGGGGATAATTTTTGTTGTGATGTATCCATCAGTATTGACCGTGGGTAAAATATGCAATTTAATTCCAACTTCCTCTCGCTGAACCTGTACTTGTCCCCCGACACCGCCACTGGATAAAATGTACGGAACGACGTCTACCATGGATATCGTTGCAGCATGTCCATTCAACGTCACAACTTGAGAATTTGCTAATATATCCGCTTTATTACTTTTAAGTAAGAAATCTAGCGTTACATCAAATGCGGTCATTTGACGGCTAAACCCTAATTGGTTTTTTTCAGGATTGATACGTTGGAAATACATGGAATACGGAATGTCACCTTCCGGTAATGGTTGAAATGATTCAACAACGTCCCCGTTATCATCAGTCGTGTAAGACATTCCCGGTATCAATGAACCACTTACTAAATTTTCTGCTAATCCAACCGGGGTTGCGTTTTCAGTAACAATCGTACTAATTTGTGCAAGTTTCGCCCAGTCTATTCCAAGTTTTTCTTCCTCTGCGACAGAGACTTCAATCAATCGTGCCTGAAGCATAATTTGGATTGCAGGAACATCCACTTTCTGGACGATTGCTGAAATTTCTGCAATTTTTTTCGGGCTTGCTGTAATCAACAGTTTATTTCCGGTTCTATCAATGGTGATTTGCTCGGTAACATTGAAAAGAAGCTCAGCAACATCTTCGGCATTTGCATATTTCAATGCAACAATGTGAGGGGTCACACCCACATCTTCTCTTAATTTTGTCTGCTTGGCGACAAGAATTGAATTTCCGACAATTTCGTAGCTCAATCCGGCTGCCCGCACGACTAAATTAATTGCTTGATCAATAGGCACATCATCCAAATGGATGGACAAACGTTCCTCTTTGTTTACATTGGGTCCGGTAACAATATTAAATCCACTCTCTTTCGCCAACATCGCTAACAAATTCGGTAAATGCGTATCCACCGCATGAATACTTACAAGATTAGCTTCTGCTGGATTTTCTTCCGTGGCCATAAGTGCCCCGGAAAATATCAGCAAGGATATTAACAACCATCCGAAAAATTGTTTCATGAGTTTAACTCCATCGTTTAGTTTTTGTGTTTTATTCCCCAAAAGTACGCTCCATTGAGAATATGATAAGTTGTCCATCTTTTTCAAATATCAATTCTTTTTTTGTTATTGAAGTTATGAGACCGCCTGCAATAGAATCTCCTTGTACAAGATTAAAGAATTCTCCACGATATTGAATATTCGCCACCGGCAGTTCGCCTTTAGGTTGAACTATTTGTGTTACACGAATCCTCTGGCTTTGATGTGAGAACCTAAAATCCGACCCTTCAAACGCCACGACATTTCCTAAATTTGTAGGAATTACATCAATCACAAACTTTGCTTTTTCTCGCAACTCCAAGTTGGATTCTAACATAACAACCTGATTGCGAAAAGCTTTATCTGTTCCAATCTCTTCGGAGTTAAACCGCTCCCACAGGTCTATTTTTTCTTGGTACATTTTATAAAGTTGAATTCCTGTGTATAGAACAAATATCACAGACAAGACTGTAAGGAGATTCCAAAAAAACTTTAATCGTAAATTCATGTTTTCAGCTTCGTGCTTTCTTTAAGGTAATAACGGATAGCCTTATCTTGACTCTTAGATTTACCAGTTGGTTCACATTCGTCATCGTGGTTATGCGATCCAGTCCATTATCGACATAAAATTCTTCAATATTGATTAATCGGTTATTTCGTTCTAATTCCGTAACGAATTTTCCAAAATTCTCATAAGGACATTCAAACAATAACTCATACGGGACCAATATAGTATTTCCCTGTTTTTCTTTTGTCTTCGGTTTTAACTCTAAGACTTTAATGTCGAGATCATTCATAATATCCGTCAGATTGTTTAAAAACGGCATGGATGCAGTTTGACTTTTTTCGTCATCCGTTTTCAATGCCAAGTTGTCTTCAAATACTTTATATACTCGATGAAGGCTTTGTGAAAGAATTTGTGCGGTGATAAATTTCTCATTCACAATTCTTTGATCATCCTCCAAATCCATGATTTCTTCAGGAAGTCCGTTGTAGTAAAAAGATTTTCCTATCCACTGCAGAGAGACAAAGACAATCAAAACACCAAAATATATTATGTTTCGTTTCATCGTAATTCTTATTTCCTTCGTATCTTTTTCTTATTTGATTGGGCAATAACTCTAAACGCCAGCATCTCCTGCCCTTTGGATCGAACCCGTTCTGAGTTCAAAAATGTGATGGTTTTAAAATCACCTGCGAATTCGGAATTATTTTTCAGTAATTGGATAAAATTATCAATCACACTAAACTCTTTTTCTCCCGGGTGCAATTTTGAAATCGCAGAGATAATCAACCTCTCATTTTTGTATTCCAATTCCGTCACAGCCATATCATCCGGTGTGATCTTTGCAAGAGCTTCCAGTTTGGGTGACCATAGTATTTGCCCGGATTCAAGTTTCGAAAGCTGTAGAATATTTTTCTTAGAGATGTAAATTTGCCCCTCTTTATGGAGAGCCTTGGTATCTTGTTTTATCTTTTCGATGGTTGCAACTCGGGCATCTCTGAGTTCATGAATGTCTTTGTTAATTGTATAAGAAAATGCCGTCAAACCTAAAAAGATAATGACGACGAATCCGAAAAGAGTCCAGCGGCCCTTCTCAGCTTTTTGTTCAACCAACTGAGCCTTACTGACGGTTTGATTGAGATTAATAATGATGAATTTTTTGTTCATTATGTTAGTAGTGTTACTTTATTTAGTCTGATTTTCGCAAAGTAGATACAAAAATATTTATGTTTTCTCCAATCCGCGCAATGCCAGTCCTACCGCAATAGCATATTGTGATGGATTTTCAATTTCTGCTGTTTTCTTCATTCTTTTGAATGGATCCAATATTTCAATCTCTACATTCAAATTTTCGGCAATATACTCTTTCAACCCGGAAAATATTGCGGAACCTCCGGTGATATACATTTTATTAAAAAAGGCCTGATTGCTGGTTTTAACATAATACCGAAGGGTTTTACGGAGTTCATCCACGAATTGTGTGCATACGGTTTTTTCGGCAACCTGAATACTGAATGCATCATCACTTTTTTCCTCTGCAACATCCGTCGAATGAATTGATGCGACCCCTTTCTCTATTTTTAATTGTTCACCTGAGAAATAATCAACCTCATTCCTCCTCATGATTGAACGCGTAAAATGATGTCCGCCGTAATTAAGCTCTCTAAAAAAGAATCGTTGGTTTTTCCCCCACACCACAACGGATGTACTTTGATTCCCAATATTCAACAAAACATCTACCCCGTCTTTTGGCTGGTCGGCGTTCGCCAGATAACTATTTACTAATGCAATGGGGTCAGCATCAAAAACACTATGACTAAATCCTGACTCTTTCATGATCTCATTATGTTGATGAACTAGGTTTTTGGTGGTCGCAACCAAAAGAACATTGATTTTATCCAATTCTTTCGGATCGTGCCCTAAAACATGGAAGTCCAAAACCGCCTCAGTCCCATCAAGCGGAATATGTTTTTTTGCTTCAAATTCCAAGGATGCCGCCAGTTCGTCTGTAGACATTTCCAATGTGGAAACTTGTTTAATACTGATATGAGAACCGGAAAGTGAAGAAACGGCATTCTTGAACTTTTTTGGATTAATTTTTAGTTCTTTGCACAAATCCTGTATCGCGGCTATCCATTGGGACTTAGAAACTTTCTCCGGGTCAAACTTATTCAAATCTTTATGCATTTGCCTTGAACCGACTTTATGCACAACATACCCCGAAGAGGTTTTCTCCATTTGAACAATCTTCACACTATAATATCCGATATCTATCCCGATATTCATTTATTCTTCTTCCTGTTTTTCAATATTCTTATCTATTGTGTTCATGTCATTAAGGCTTCACATGATAGAGATCAATTGTAATATTAAATTCATCTGAATCTGTGGTGCAGTCCAAATCTTCTGGGTATAATGGTGGGTCAATACATTTTAGATTATCATCATAATGATACTGCTTGACCATCCCAACACCCGGGAACACATTATATGGTCCGGGTATGTTTCTCTTCATATATCCTCGATATTTTTGCACCACGCCTCCCCAGAGGATGACATCACCACGAATATCTGAATTTTCGGTTGTCCCCCCATAAATGTCAGGACCACGCCCATCACCATAGGGTGGATTAGAAAACCCTGCTCCTAATGTATTTTGCCAATAATGCATCACAAAAGACTCATTAAACGCGATAATATGTGCATGGATAATAACATCTCCGTTTCCGTTATTGTGAGCGCCATTCGCCAACGTATTTGCGACATATACATTCGCGCCTGATACGAGACCCATTATATTATCGGAACCACCTACACAATCTTCATCAGGTTGATAATTAATCAAATTTCCGTTTGGTGGTGAATCTGCTTTTTTTATATTATCGGTTATCCAAATATTACACCAAACGGTATCAAGAGGGGCAGAATTATTTGATGGCCAGGCATGACGGTGGTATGGAGTATAATCATCCGTGACAATTGTAAATTGCCCGTGATAAGTGCCTTTAACACGAACAGGTCCACCCTTAACATAGAGAACGGTAGGATCAGATGTATACACATCAATCGGATATCCCGGGACACTATTCGTCGCCGTGGGTTCAAAGTCGAAGTGATGAAAACCGTGTGTGCCGCGTATCGTTGGAAGCATAAGACTTTCTGTGCCAGTAGAGCTCACATATTTCGCATGATAATTTGCCATCGCTACATCGTAAGGATAACAGGTTCGGAGATCGTCCACATCATCACATTGTGGAGGTCCAAATGGATTTATCCCCTCAAGATGTTGGGGTAAAGGATCTGTAACATTTTGTGCTGTTGGTTTTAAGTGTGGGGGCATTAGATACCACCATTGATTTACCGTAAAATGCTCATCAGGAAAGAATACAATTTCGGTCATAATCAACGTATCTCTATTGGCTGAACCGGCAGACCAATTTAACTTTGCAGTCGCATCGAATTCATAATCCGCAAATGTTTTCATCCGTTCATATCCCGGTGGCGGCAAACATACCGCGCCCAATGTATCTAAGGGCGGATCTCCTTGAAAAACCTGATCCTCATTCCAGCCTCCCATATCAGGGTAATTAACATTACCATCGCTATCTTTTGTAAGCCAAACAGTATTTTCAAATGTAGGAAAGCCGTAATCGCTCATCACAAATTTTCCGTTTGTTTGGACGTTTCCACTGGGACCAAATTGATCTCCTGACCCAAATGTCACTTCGCTCCGATCGCTCCCGTTAAATACAAACGGAGCACCGCCGGCTTTTTCACTATCCGTCAAATACATATACTTTGCCAAAGACGAAACAGGATTAAATTGTAAATAAAAATGCTCTTCGATGACAATTTCTTTTCCTAAAATGCTTTTTACCGTAGCCAGCCCGGTCGTTTCGCCTGATCGAATTATTCGGTTTTTTTCATTCACACTCTGTCGGAGGATCACATCCGTGTAAGAACCCATACCGGGTATTGTATACTCATCCTCATACGTTTTCAAAAGATCCTCAAAATCTTGCTGCATCAGTTCTTTATACGCTTTTTCGACAAAACCGGTTTCAGCATTGTAGGAGGCTTTGGTAGTCGCAATTCGAACATCCACGTGCCATTTTTCATTAAAGGCTTTGTTAATATAGGATAAGACAACCCCCAGCCCAACTAATGAAAACACAATCGCAACCGGAAGAACAAATCCTTTTGAGAATGTTTTATTCACGATGACAGCCTCACTTTTTTATACAGTGTAGGAGAAAACACTTCACGTTCAAAATGAAGTTTTTCCAAAATGGTGTTTTCGTTAGCTTCATCCAATAAATTTAAACTAAACCGTACGTTATATGTTGCATTTCGCACTTTCGGATCTGTAAAAAAAGACCACTCCGTCGGAGAACCACATGAAAACCCGGCAATCTCAACAAGGGTATTTCCATTTGGGTGTTTCGTTCTGAAATAGCCCAAAGACTTGCCATTTTTTAATAACCCTTCTTCCCTGTTGATTGTGTATGTTACGCGATTACTTCCACCAAGGTCAATAATCACTTTCTGAAAATTTCCGTATGTTCCGTATGTCACACCCTTTGAAACTTTCAATGAATAAGCTATATCATCCAATACTCTATTTCCATACGCCATCACTTCACTTCTTTTAAACTCACGGGTGAAATGGATATTTGTCTCAGCAAACACATAAATCATCCCTGTTAATACCGTTGTAAAAATGACCATTGTCGCTATTAATTCTACTAAAGTGAATCCCTCTGATTTTATGGATGAATCTTTTTTCATTATTAGAGATTAAATTTCAATTGTTTCGTGAAAAACTCAAGTCTTTTCTTTTCACGATGACCATACACATTATCATCCCACTCCACCCACGTTTTCAGCTTGTAATAAACTGAAAATTCACCTGAATCATTTCCACGGACAATCGTCCTAAACAATCGTCCTTCAACGACTGTGTTACCATCGATATCTTGTTTTAGTACAACTCTTTCACCATTTGCATTACTGGAGTTGGTTGGACTGATTTTCCCCGCAGCTGCCATACTTTTCCAGTAGTCCGTATATACCTTCAATTCTTCGTAGGCGCTTTCTCTCAAACGAATGGAATTCAAGCTTGATCTGGCTTTCGATACACCCAACATGATCGCACTGGCAGCTAAGGCAATAATCATCACACCGACAACCGCTTCGATTAACGTATATCCTGATTGTGATTGACGGATTCGTTTCACTTAAAAAATGCCTTTTTCGAATAACTCCGGTTTATCCGCAATATACATGGCATCTTGTCTTGATATTATTCCCTGCTGTAACAGTCGTTGTAAATCCTGATCAAGACTTTGCATCCCTTCCTGACTTCCTGATTGAATCAGAGAGGGTATTTGATAAATTTTATCTTCACGAATCAAATTTTTCACAGCGGAATTTGCCGTCATAATTTCACTTGCAGGGACACGTCCGTCTTTATCTCTGGTCGGTAGAAGCTTTTGTGCAATTACAGCTTCGAGACTTTCCGACAGCATGGATCGTATTTGCCCCTTCTGCGAGGCAGGGAAAACATCAATAATACGGTCAATGGTCTTTACTGCACTGGATGTATGAAGTGTGGACAAAACCAAATGACCCGTTTCCGCAGCGGTAAGTGCTAATTGAATCGTCTCTAAATCTCGCATTTCCCCAACCAGAATGACGTCAGGATCTTCACGCAGAGCCGACCGCAATGCATTGGCAAAACTGTGAGTGGATTGGCCCAGTTCTCTTTGGTTAATTAAGGAATTGTTTGATTCATGGTAATATTCTACCGGATCTTCTATCGTAATGATATGACAACTTTTTTGTTCGTTTACATAATCAATCATCGCTGCCAGTGTCGTCGATTTTCCGCATCCTGTTGGGCCGGTTAGTAGAATCAGTCCCTTGTCTTTCATGGCAAGCTGGTTGATAATCGGTGGGAGCTGGAGCTCTTCTGCACTCAATATTGTAGATGGAATCGCCCGAAACACCGCTGAAAGTCCATTTATCTGATGGAAGTAATTGACTCTAAACCGACCTCTTCCCTCTAGTTTAGTGGAAAAGTCAATCTCAAGTTTTTCCCGAAACATCACTCTCTGATTCTCATTGAGTACGTCATCACGAATTGCAATCATGGTGTTCATATCCATCCGGGGTAATTTAAGTTTTTTCATCTCCCCGTGGATACGTATCATCGGAACTGACCCCACACTTAGGTGTAGATCAGATGCATTTGAATCTAATGCATAGCGCAGAAGATCATGTATCGATAGCGTCATAGATTACTGACTTTTACGCTGACCGTAACCGGTAAATTCTCCGGATTCAAGATCAAAAGAAACCATGTGCCCTTCACCGCCTTTCATTCCGGACAAACTCGTAGCAGTAATCGTTCCGGTCATAAGGCCGTCAGATTCTGTCAAATCCAATTCAAAAGACCACTTATTTAATGTCGATGTTTTCAGATTTAAATAACCTTCATCCTGCATCGTTTGGATATCAGATGGGGGTGAACCGTTCTCCTGAAGATAAATTTCCGCATTCTCAACAATGTTTTTCAATTGTACATTCGCATCTGCAGCATAACTTCTTTTCACGTAGTCTAAATACGTCGGAATGGCAACACTGGCTAAAATTCCAATAATCACAACCACAATCAGAATCTCAACTAGCGTAAATCCCTCTTGTGCTTTTTTCCTCAGTTTATTCATTTGTTTTCCTCTTTTATCGTTTGGGTAAAATATTTAGTCATAAATTTACTGTATTCTTCAGAATAATACCATGCTTTTATTTATTAATTATATGCACATTTTTATAGTGTTACTGACATTATCTAATGCCAATAAACGGAGAATGGGGGTATGGAGAAAAGGAGACTGGAGACAAGCGGGGATTATGGTTAATGGTGCATTGTCTATTATCAATTATCCATTTTCAATTGTCCATTAATTCAGACTTCCATAATCTCTCCGGATAGTTCCACCCATATCGCCAAGATTTCTACATCGGAAAATTGTTTTCGCAGATAATTCCGTGCATTTTTCAAGTGTATTATTTGTTGTTCTTTCTCTGCAGGATTTCCTGCACAATCCTCATGTCCTGCGATTGTAATACCTTTTGAACCATGTTTTTCTACCGATAGTGTAATTCTATTTAAGATAGATTGCACAAGATGAATCGGCGTAACCTCACTCAGAATTTTATTCGGTCCCGGTTCTGTAACCACATCTACATAATTTACTTCAAATCTTCTTTTTAAATATTGATTGACGGACTCCTGTACACGGCCGTCCATACAGTTGACTACGGTGCAAAAGTTCATTGATTTTCCTTTCTGGTATTCCACTTTTCCTCCTGATTTCTTTCATTACATAACTTCAGACAGTCTATAAACAAAAAATGGCTTCACAACGAAAAGGGGAAGGTAATATCTTTCTCGTCGTAAAACCATGTGTACCCGGGGCCGGACTCGAACCGGCACGAAGTATACCTTCGAGGGATTTTAAGTCCCTTGTGTCTACCAATTTCACCACCCGGGCAAAGTTAATTAGAAGAAAGAGGCGTTGACCGGATTCGAACCGGTGAATAACGATTTTGCAGACCGTCCCCTTAGACCGCTTGGGTACAACGCCAATTATGACCAATTTTTTGAACCGCCGCATAAATTGTCCCTAAAAAGCCGGCAAATTTACACAATATTTTTCTTTCTTCACAAATACACAAAATTATTTTTCTCCGTAACTTTGACTATGGAAATTCAATATTTAAATATGTATCAGCGCCTGAGAGACTTTGCAGTGCCCATCGCCGTTTTGGATGAATTATTCTCCAATGAAGAAGATCTCAATCTGCTGGAGACAACTTGGGACATCCTAAAGAAAGACGGTTTAAACGGAGATGAAATCGCCGAAGAGATTGCAATAACTATCTTTCGTGAGCTGAATATTTCTCCCGACCAACATACAGACGAAAATAATTCTTTGTAATATATTTACTCTTTTTGCTTTTGATTGGACGATGGTTTTTGAAATGATTTAACCGGTATATCGATTCATTTAGCTGTTTAACATTACGGACTATCTTCTTCACATCGCTTTTTTTATTAATCAACACATTGTATAAAGTGTCACAATGGTCCGCAACCGCTTTCATTTTTCCTGACTGAGGAAGGTTTTGAAAATATACAGGGTCATTCACTATTCTGTGATGAACATCCAATACGTTAATCTTCAATTTATCGTATGGCTTTTCTGCAAATAGAGCGCATGCAACCATAAATGATGTTAACCATCTGTGCTTCATATCAAAGAAACTTTTTATCTACCGAACTTAGCCAGCGTTCGATATCCGATATGACGTTTTTTAAAACGCCCTCGTCAAACGGTGAACTCAATCCTGCCAACTTTACCAACTCGGTAAAAGGCTGACTCCCTCCTGCCTGACATAAATTCATATAATCTTTCCATGCAGATGTTTTATCCTGTCCAAATTTCGCCCAGAACTGCAGGGCGCACACTTGCGCCAACGTATAATCAATATAGTAAAACGGCATTTGATAGATGTGCAACTGTCCTTGCCAAATACCACCCAATTTCGGGAAGGCTAAATCATCATAATCACGACTCGGTAAATAAATTTTCTCAAGTTCAGACCATTTCTCTTTCCGCTGAGCAGGTGTCGCTTCCGGGTTTTCATAAACCCAATGCTGAAAATGATCCACGCAGGCACCATAGGGTAAAAACAGAATCGCATTTACCATGTGCATATAACGAAATCGACCTGCTTCATTTCCGAAGAATTTTCCCATCCACGGCCACGTGATAAATTCCATTCCCATTGAGTGGATTTCTGCGGATTCCATCGTCGGCCACAGATATTCGATCAAGGGCTGCTTACGGCTTAGATAACTCTGAAATGCGTGTCCGGCTTCGTGCGTTAATACCGTTACATCGTGATCCGTTCCGTTAAAATTTGCAAAGATATACGGGCGTTCATAATCCGGGAAGCTGGTACAAAAACCTCCGCCGGCTTTGCCTTTTCTGTTCACCAGATCCAAGAGATCTTCTTTTACCATTTTATCAAAGAAATCACCGGTTTCAAAGGATAATTCATGATACATCTCCTGAGCAGATTTTACCAATTCCTCCGGAGTCCCTTTCGGCTTCGGGTTCCCTTCCGGATAATTAATGCCGTCATAAAAACACAGTTTATCCAACCCCAATATCTCCTTACGCTGGTCGTAAAGTTTTTGAGCAAGCGGCACGACATATTTTACGATTTGATCCCGATATCCTGAGACATCTTCAGCATTATAATCACTGCGGGACATCTTCATATATCCAAGCGGAATATAATTTTCATATCCCAATTCTAACGCCATTTTATGACGGAGCTTCACCAGCTGATCGTAAAGATCGTCCAGTTTTTCCGCATTCTCTTCAAAAAAGTTAAAACGGGCTTCATAGGATGATTTTCTCGTGTTGCGGTCTAAGTCAGTGTGAAACGGAGCTAAACCGGTCAAATTATACATTTCCCCTTGGAATTCAATCTTTGCACTTGCCAATAAAGCTGTGTATTCATTCTTTAATTTGGATTCTTTCAGAAGAAGTTCTTTTATCTTTGAGTCAAATGATTTTAATTCCATTTCCAACAGATTGAAATACTGGCTCCCCCATTTTTCTTCTAGCTCTTTTCTGAATTTTGAACCGACAACGATTTTTGCAAATCGCATGCTTAATTCCGATAATGCCGGTGTAATGCTGTCATAGTATTCATTTTCTGCTTTTGTTTCAGAACTCTCGGTATCGCGTGAAAAGTTCAAATGTGCAATTGATCTGTAAGTCGATGATGTCGAAAATACCTTATTCGCTTTTTGTATCAATTCATTTTGTATTTCAACATTTTTTGCTGATTCAAACTTTGTGATGATATCGTCGAATATCGGTTTGAGGTTCTCAATATCAATCCGTTCATAATGATATTCGTTGTATTTTTTCATAATTCTAAAGTATTAAAGTTTTCATGTGTTATTGTGTTAAAGTGTTTTACTGTTACTGCCTACTGCCGACTGATTCTATCACTCAAAGACCTTCACCAGTTCATCAAACAACTCGCCGTCAGCTTTAATCCGGTTTTCATTCCCGAGTACACAATATCGGTTTTCTTTCATCAGCTTATCCAAAATATCTGCGATGTCTCTGATGTCTTCGGCACGTGTATTTAAGACTTCATCACGATTACGCTGGATATCCTCCTGAGATATTCTGCTGATATAACGGGTTGTAGCTATGCTTCCCTTAGCAGAGGGCGATAGTGGAGTATCAAGCCCGGAAATGGTCCCGATGATATATTTCCCGATCTCATTTTTATCGACATTAAAATTACGATAATAATCTGCCATCTCGTCGAAAGCATTTAATGATTTACTAAGATTCGGATCGCGATATGTTCCCATAAATACGTTTCCGCTGCGGCTAAATGCGGCAAAGGCACCGTAAGCACCGCCCTGTACGCGTATTCGGTTCCACAAGTAATCTAATCCTGCTAAACCTGAAAAGACTGCCATGGACCCGGTGTACTTAAATCCATGGTTACGGAAATTAAATCCTTTGGATACATATTGAACGTTAGCCGGAGTCAGTAATCCTTCATTTCTTGAAGACAGCTCAAAGTTATACGTATGCTGTGATAATTCATTTGAATTTAATTTTTCAAACAATTGATTGCATTCCGCAATAAAATCGGAATAATCTTCTTCCGGCTGAGTAACACTGATGAGTAAATTATTTTTATTAAATACCCGAGTGTAAACTTCTTCTAACTTTTTGACGAGTTCTTCGTGCTTTTCGTCAAAGTTGTTTTCAATATCCGAAATGAATTTATAATAAGAAAGCCCGCTGGTCAGTTCATTGTATTTTCCCGATTGCGAAAAGTATGAAAACAACCTGGTTGATGCGACAGAATGCCCTGCCTGGGATATGCTCATCTCCTGCCTTGACTTGGATTCCTGTATAATCTCACGAATTTTATCTTTATCGTCGAATATCGTATGATTAATAATTTCTTCCGTCAATTCGAGCAATTTCGGGAGTTTCGCCTGCAACACTTTTCCTTCAACAATCATCTTTGGATAATACACCGAATCATCGCCGTCTTTTACAAAATTTTCGGCAGAGATGCTAATTCCACCTGTGTGAATGTTGATCTCATTGGACAAATCTGAGTAATGATAATTTTCGGTACTTATTTCTCCCAACAATTGACTGAGTAACGGTAAGTATTGAATGTCTTCCTGAGAGACAACGGTAGTGTCAAAATACATTTTTAGATATGTAATTCCGCCGGTAAAGACATCATGCGTCATCACCTTGATACCATTTTCTGTCTTTTCATTTATTGGCAGTTTTTCTGCTTCCCGTTTCATATCCGCCAATGTCAGCGATGGAATTTTCGCCAAATCTTCCGGTGAATCCGGTTTTGCCTGACGGAGTTTCAATTGTTTCGTTTGTTGAATTACATTTTCGATCTCTTCATCTGTCATATTCTGCTTCAGCGTAGATAATTCTTCTCTGATTTTAGCGGCTTTCGTCTCAGCCAAATCTTTCTCCGGTGATAAAACTAACATATTTTGATGATCATTATTCAGTAAATATTTTACAATCATATCTTCAAAATACGACGTCGTAAGAGCTGATTTAATATTCGCGAGCCGTGTTTCATATTCAAGCGGTTTAATGGGATCGCTGTCATAATTCCACGTGTTCACTGCCTGCATAAAGTAGACCAATCCCTTTGGGAATGACCCAAAATCAGCTTCCCTGAGATGGAATTCGGATATATTGATGGCGGCTTCAATCAGTTTCTTATCCAACCCGGTTTTAACAATCTTTTGCAGGGTGTTTCTCACCAAATCGCTGAATTCTTCTTTCCGCTCACGTTCGGAGTTTTTCATCACAATGCTGAAAAACGGCTGACGAAGATGATTATTATAACTGCCGAATACGTCCTTACCTAATCTGGATTCCAACAGGGCTTTTTTCAACGGTGCCGCCGAAGATTCCATCAGCATATATTCCAGCATTCCCATCGCCATCCCTAACTCCAAATCGTCAGAATCACCGATAACGTAGTTCATGCTCAAGTATGTTTTTTCCTGCTCATTTTCCTCTACCGAAATCGGATAGTTTAACTCAACATCATCAACATTCTTGAATGATTCCAGTAACGGAATGGCTGAATCAACGTTTATCACAGTAAACTCATTCAGATATTCCTCATGGATAAACTTCAGCCGGTCTTCAAAATCACCCTCCCCATAAACAAATATCTTGGCATTGGACGGATGATAATAGCACTTATGAAATTTGATGAACTTATCATAAGTCAAATTTGGTATCTCATCAGGATCACCACCCGACTCAACCCCGTAAACGTGATCAGGAAATAGTGAATGCTGGATATTCCGAAACAGGATCTGCTCCGGGGATGAAAACGCACCCTGCATTTCGTTATACACCACACCCTTTAACGTTATCTCACCATCCTTATTATCCAACTCATGATGCCATCCCTCCTGCATCAATATTTCAGGTTGTTCATAAATATTCGGATGAAGAACCGCATCCAAATACACATCCATTAAATTGATAAAATCTTTTTCATTGGTACTTGCCACCGGATACATGGTCTTATCTGAAAAGGTCATCGCGTTGAGAAAAGTCTTCAAGGAGCCCTTTAAGAGTTCCACGAATGGCTCTTTGATAGGGTACTTACGCGATCCGCATAAAACGGAGTGCTCCAAAATATGCGGAATGCCTTTACTGTCTGCAGGTGGCGTACGGAAGGAGATTGAAAAGACTTTATTCTCATCATCATTTTCTACGTGAAGCAATTCCGCTCCGGACTCATGTCGAAATATCCTGGCAACAGAATTAATCTCATTTACGTATCTTTTCTCCGTTAACGTAAATCCATATTTTGTTTCGTTTAAGTTCATTACTATATCCTAGTTCGTTTTGTTTTATATATAGAACGGCTGACAAGCAACCGTTCTATTCTTAATTTTATTTAGAGTTATTAATGCTATCAAACTATTTCCTTCACAACCGGACATGCCACCCAATGATCTTTGGCATGTTCTTCAAATGTCGGAAGCGCTTCTTCGACGCAAGCAGGTTTTGCTATCGGGCAGCGTGTTCTAAATCCGCAGCCTGAAGGTTTCGCCAATGGTGATGGGACATCCCCTTCTAATACGATCCGGTTCTTACGCTTCTTTTCCGGGTTTGGTAAAGGCACTGCCGATAATAACGCCTGACTGTACGGATGCCGCGGATGATAGTAAATATCTTCAGCTTTCCCGTATTCTACAACACTTCCCAAATACATGACGACGATCTTATCAGAGATATGTTCCACTACTGACAGATCATGCGCAATAAAGATATTGGTCAAATTAAATTCTTCCCGCAGATCCATCATCAAATTGATGACCTGTGCTTGAATAGAAACATCCAAGGCAGAAACAGGTTCATCAGCAATGATGATTCTTGGATTTGTAGCTAACGCTCTGGCAATCCCGATTCGCTGACGCTGTCCGCCCGAAAATTCATGCGGATACCGCATTGCCTGTTCAGCGGATAACCCAACTTTATCCAGTAGCATTGCTACTTTTTCTTTTTTCCCTGCTTTGGACAAATCTGTGTGTAAATCTAACGGCTCTTGAATGATGTCACCAACAATCATCCGCGGATTTAACGATGAAAACGGGTCTTGAAATATCATCTGGATATCCGGTCGGTGAACCTGCATTTTCTTTTTATTCAGTGAAAGCAGATTGGTATAATTTCCGTTTTTTTCAAGTGATATTTCCCCGGAAACTTCTACATCCGGTGCCGTAAGTTTTAGTACATTTATGATTGCTTTTCCAAGTGTAGATTTACCGCAGCCGGATTCGCCGACCACACCAACAGTTTCTCCGGGCATTACTTCAAATGACACGCCATCAACAGCTTTTACTTCGGCTACTTTATGTTGGAATACCCCACCAAAGATCGGAAAACTGACTTTTAAATCTTTTACTTTTAAAATTGGTGTTTTACTCATTTTTTATTCTCATATAAATGACATCTTACTGAATGTCCGGGTTTAATTTCAACTAATTCAGGTTCAACAGTAGAACAATGGTCCATCACATCATCGCATCGGGTACAAAATTTACATCCGATCGGCATATCCATAATGGGCGGAACCATTCCACGAATTGCGCTCAAGCGATCCTTCTTCTCTTTCTTTTCAGGATGCGGGATGGAGGTCATTAATCCTCTGGTGTATGGATGAAGAGGAGTTGAGAACAGTTCGTTCACCGGAGCTATCTCCTGGATTTTTCCGCCGTACATCACAATGACCCGATCGCAGGTTTCGGCAATTACAGCTAAATCGTGGGTAATCAGCAATACCGCAGCATCAGTACGTTTTTCTTTGAGTTGAACCATCAAATCTAGAATTTGCGCTTGGATGGTCACATCCAGTGCCGTCGTGGGTTCGTCTGCGATGAGTAGAGCCGGATTGCAAAGTAGCGCCATAGCGATCATCACCCGCTGCCGCATGCCGCCGGAAAGCTGATGCGGATAATCTTTCATCCGCTTGGCAGGATCCGGCATTCCAACTGCTTTGAGCATTTCAACGCTCCGCTGATTGGCTTCCGCCCACGATAACTTTTCATGCTTTACCAAAACTTCATTCATCTGGACATCGATCTTAAAAACCGGGTTCAGTGATGTCATCGGTTCTTGGAAGATCATCGCAATATCTTTACCACGATAATCCCGCATTTCCTCATAGCTGAGGTCCAAAAGGTTCATGCCGTTGTATAAAATCTCTCCCCCAACAATCTCCCCGGGAGGATTCGGGATCAGCCGATTGATTGAAAGCGATGTTACGGACTTCCCTGAACCGGATTCACCGACAATCCCCAGCACTTCACCTTCGTAAATATCGAATGAAACATCGTCAACAGCTTTGGCCGTACCAGCTTCTGTGTAAAAGTAGGTCTTAAGGTTTTTTATCTGTATGAGTTTATTTATCATTTTTGTTTCCACGCAAAAATCGCTGTAATTTGTAAAAGTTTTGGCTCTTCCAACTTTAGTGTGGATTTAGATAATATCAGCTCACTTACCCAATGCTTTAGCATTGGGGTAAAGGGGACAAGATAACGACGGGCTTTAGCCCAACTATTCACTAAATCCATATTTTTTTATAAATGCATCATATTCTTCAGAAAAAGGTTTTATTCTATGATGCTCTCCTTGATTTCTAATATATTTTCGAACTGTTGGTAAAATAGAATCACTTACAGAAACAGCAAAATACTTATCTTGCCATTCAAATTTCCCCTTTACCAACTTTTCCTTGTTTATCCAAAAAGAAACTTCTCCTTTTAATAGTTGAGCAACCTCAGAGATTCCTTGTTTAGGTCCGAGAGAAATTAAAGCATGCAAATGTTCCTTTCCACCCTCAATTGAATCTATGTAAATATTTTTCTTTAAGGCATTCTCTTTTATATGCGCTATAACGTTTTTTTTAACATTTTTTGTAAGAAATGCTTGTCTCTTTTTAGTTGTCCACACAAAATGAACCCATACTTTAATATAGGCCATTTAATCCTTCACTGTTGGGCTAAAGCCCAATTTTTGGTTATACACAAACCCTACCCTAAAGGGCAGGGTAAATATACTTTTTTCAATGATAAAGTTTGAAATACCTTTTAACATTTTTCACTCATTTCACGGAAGATTCAAAGTTTTGAATGTTATTATTTGTCATATGCTTTTCTTTGCGTCTTCTTTGCGCACTCTGCGTGAGCCAAATCATCGTAATCTGGAATAAACCTTCGGATCAAATGCTTCCCGAACACCCTCACCAATAAATGTGATAAGAAGCAATGTAAAAAAACTCGCTCCCATCGGAGAGACAATGAGCCACCAATAGCGAATATCCGAGACACCTTGGTTTACTAATTCTCCCCAACTTGGTGTGGGGGGCGGTAAGCCGAACCCCAAGAAATCTAAAGCAACTAATGAGCTAATATACCCAATCACCGCGAATGGCGTGAACGTGATGATGGGAGTCAGTGCATTGGGTAAAATATGCTTAAACATCGTCCGAAAATTTGACGCTCCCATCGATACAGCAGCCGAAACATAATCTTTTGCTTTTTCCCGATAAAATTCACCGCGGATATAGTACGTCATTCCAATCCAACCAAAAATAGTCATCACCATAACTAACAAGAAAAAGTTCGGTTGTAATATCGAACTAACGATAATCATCGTATATAAAAACGGAACAGCAGCAAATATTTCAATAAATCGCTGACCAATGATATCCACTTTCCCACCGAAATATCCCAGAGCGGCTCCGATACTGATTCCAATGATATACGCAAAGAAAACAACCACCAGGGCAAAGGAAATAGAGATATTGAAACCGTAAGCCAGTCGGGCAAAAACATCCCTGCCACGGTTATCAGTGCCAAACCAGTGATCAGACGACGGCGCGTGTGGCGGCTCACCCTCCAGTTCACCAAGTAGCGACTCATAAGGATGAAAAGGATAAGCAGGCATCACCGCCCAGTTACCTTCCTCATTTTCAAAACGCTTGTCAAGGCTCCGGTATTGCGCCTCACCATAAGAATTCTGATCAAATGTTTCGGCAGAATAATACTTAAGCAACGGAAAATACAACTCTCCGTCATACCGAACAATGAGCGCTTTATTGTTAATAAATATAGGATTTAAGAAGGATAAAAGATAGAGAGTTGTCAAAATTATAAATGAGTAATATCCCCTTTTCATGGATTTGAATTTTCTTATCCGTTTTTGGAGGATAGAATGCGATATCGTTTTTTGTTTTTGTTGTTTAAACCACATCATTTGAACCTAATCCTTGGGTCAATGGCAGCGTATGCCATATCCGATATTAAATTTCCTATTAAACGAATAATCGTCCCGATAACAAGAAACCCCATCACAACAGGGTAATCTCGTTGAATAATTGCCATATAGCTCAACATGCCAATTCCATTGATATTAAAAACACGCTCGATAAGGTAGGAACCCGCCAGCCATACGCCTAAAAGCCCGCCTATTCCTGTTGCTAACGGTATCAAGGAATTTCGTACCGTATGATAAAATACCACGCGCTTTTCGGATAACCCTTTAGCGAAAGCTGTTCTGACATAATCTTGGCTTAGATTTTCCAACAGGGAATTCTTCATCAACACGGTGAGTGTCGCAAATGCCGCCACCATGTAAGAAATAACGGGGAGAATCGTATGATGTAATTGATCTTTGATTTTCTCCCAAAACGTGAAATATTCAAAATCTTCAGACCTGAATTCACCCAGCGGAAAGACATCCCAAAAACTCCCACCGCCAAAATAGACTAATAACAACGCACCCAAGATAAAGCCGGGAGTGGAATATCCGATGAAGACAACCACACTGGATGCGGCATCAAATTTCGATCCGTGTTTTAATGCTTTTGTGATGCCAAGCGGGATACACACCATGTAAGACAAAAAGAAACTGATCAATCCAAAATAGGCTGAAATATGCAGACGTTCCTTTATCAATGTCCATACGGATTCAGCATATGTGTATGATTTTCCAAGATAACCGGTTAATATTCCACGAAATGCAGTTTGGTAAATTTTAACATCTTTTTCACCATTTTTATCATCGGTATTGATTATTTTCGCTTTCCATTTTCTTTTTTCGCCGTCAGGTTGGACGACAGAAGGGACATCGTTAATTAGATTTACCGTAAGGGATGAACGCCGTGATAACCGCTGTATTTTTTCAGTAATGCCATCATCAAATTTCAAGTGATACTGGTTGATTTCTTTCGGCCAAATGCCGAGCCAAATTAAATAGCGAACCGGGCTCGGTTTATCCAAACCGTAAAACTCTTTTAGTCGCTGAACGGATTCCTCCGGTAGTTCGACCATCCCGGTTTCGGATGTACTGCTTCCGGCACCGCTTTCCCCTCCGGCCATCATCGCGGCTTGAGCTTTCAGTAATTCCTGCTCAAGCGGACCTCCGGGGACTAACTGTAAAATCGTGAACACCAAAATCGTAATCCCCAAAAATGTAGGAATCATCAACATAAGGCGTCTAAGTATATATTGAGTCATTATTTTAAGTGGTTAATGATGTTGTTAATTTATCTCTCCCACGCAGAGACCGCTGAGATTATCGATGAGATCGCAGTAAATTTGTATAAGTTGCTTAGAGTGATATTTGTTCTGTTGACCCTGCAAGTTGAGTTTTCTCCTAATCATGGCTAATTATTTATAGTTGACTCTTTCACATAATGATATTCGGTTTCCACATGCGGGAAGGTTATGGATTTGTCCTCTTTAGCTGATTCAATTTTTTTAGCTAATTCGGGCTCGTACCACCAGGCCGACATCGCTGTGTACCAATCCCCGGAATATCCGATTACTTCTTTCGGGATTCCAAATTTGTTCCAATAGGCACAACGCAAGGTATACGGAGCTCCCCAGCCGTGAGCATAAGGAACCATCTCGTGCAGAATAGCATCAATTTCCTGTAAAAGTGCTGTTCTTTCTTTTCCGTCGAATGTTTGATTATAGATATGAGATAGTTCATCAATGCGTTCATTTTTCACTCCGGTGATATTTGTCGTCATCGGCTGATCTGCCATTTTAGAACCGTAATGTTTATCCGGTCCCGGAAATAACGGCATCGTCCAAGCTTGGTAATGTATATCAAAATCTCGTTCGTTCATCACGTTCTTGAACATGGTTTGACTGGTAACATATTTCAAATTTAATTTAATTCCAGCTTTTGCAAGTTCCTCTTGAAATGGTGTGAATATTCGCTCCAGAGATTGAGTAATCCCAAAATCCAACTCAAAGATCTTGCCATCTTTTACCAGCCAGCCTTCTTCGTTACGCTCCTTCCAACCTGCTTCAGCCAATAAGGAAATTGCACCTTCGGGATCATAGGATATTAATTCATTATTTTGGTTCTCGTAGGGACCACCTGGGAAGAAGGATTTTAGTGGAACATATTCGTTGAAAAACAATTTATCAATCAACTGCTCACGGTTCCATAATTTGGCAAATGCACTTCGGATTTTTTTATCGCTGAACGGTTTCCTTCGCATATTCAATGCCAACCCTGAAGTTCCTTTGGGTTTGTAATTATACACTTTTTTCTTTTGAATCAATCCGCGATGGAGATAATCAAAATTTTCATCTTCCGTATCAAACTCTTCGACCCACCATTGTGCACGGGAGATGTTATAGAAATCCAGTTCCCCTTTTTTAAATTTCTCAAATGTCAGGCGGTCATCGTTTACAATGACGAATTTCAGTTCGTCAAAATTATATGCGTCTTTATTTTTTTCATAATCCCGTTGCCACCAGTCGCTTAATCGAACAAGTGTCAGTGATTTTCCTTTTCGCATTTTATCTTTGACAAATGTGTAAGGTCCTGTTCCTGGCATCATGTCAAAATGAAATTCCTCAAGATATTCTTCCGCGGTCAGTTCATCGATTATATGAGAAGGAAATATCTGCATACTCCAGCCAAAATCTAAAAAGTTCTTAAAGTGTTTTTCGTTGGATGATACTTCCACAATATATTTACTGACTTCGATTGGTTCGAAATATTTTCCAAAAGCGACCTGAAGACGAGGCTCCAAAATTCCTTCGTCCATGTATAGGTGCCATGTAGAGACAACATCTCTGGCAATTACCGGTTTACCATCAGACCAGCGGGCATTGGGATCAATTCTGAATTGGAAGGTTTTTCCGTCTTTAGAAATCTTCCAGTGCGTCGCTAACACCGGGACAATATTGTCTTCTTCACTGTCATATCCGATAAGGGTTTCATAACAAAATATAGAAAGCATCCAGACAATCTGCGAAGCAGAATCTTTTCCGATGGGACGCAAGGTTGCCGGGAATTCGGTAAATCGCATAGTGAAGCGTCCACCCTTTTTTGATCCTTCGTCCTCTTCCGGTTCGGGGATATACGTTTCGAACCCAAGACTTTCGGCAATGGCTTCAAATCCGTTACCGCCCATTTCAGCAGAAACTGTCGGGTCTGCTCCGGGTGGAGTGTCAAACGTTTTAACAGAGATGGGTTTTGTGCGTAATGCGATTGGTATTTTTTCACCCTCGCCGCCACATCCAAATACAAAGAATATTACGAAAAAGAGAATACCGGTTCGAATCGTTTGTTTGATCATGTTGCCACCTCTATTTTATGATGATGAAATTGTATATTTTGAATAAAAACATGTCGCGGAAGTTAAGAATCATTTTTCACATATCGAATGATTTTCAAGCGACTTAAAACGTTAGATTTTGTTGATTACTATCTTGATTTTTCTGCTAATTCAACTAACACCCCACCCGTTGATTTTGGGTGTACAAATATCACACGAAATCCTTCCACACCAACTCTAGGAGTTTCATTTATCAGCTCAACTCCGGCATCCTTTAATTCGGTGACAGCCGATTCAATATCGTCTACTTCAAAGCAAAGATGGTGTATCCCCTCTCCTCTATTCGCGATAAATTTCTTTACCGGAGAGTCGTCATTCGTAGGCGCAAGTAGTTCCACTTTGCTGTTGTTGGTGTCATAGATTGCTGTTGAAACACCCTGCTCAGCTACGTCTTCATTTCTTTGATGTGATAGCCCAAGGATGTACTCCCAAAAAGGGGCGCGCTTCTTCAAATCTTTTACGGCAACCCCGATATGTTCTATTCCAAGTATTTTCATGTTATTATACCTTCTATTATCAGAGAAGTCCTTCAGCATCCGCAATTCGGGTAACGCCTAATCCCGGTGAATCATTCAACTTTAATTGTCCGTCACTCACATAAACTCCTGAATATGGGTCATTTCCGATAAGCAAATTTCCATCCAAATCCACGTAATCTACCAGTGGAGACAAATGTGCAGCCGCTGTAATCCCAACCGAGGATTCGACCATACACCCCAGCATGATACTCATCTCGTATTCCCTTGCGATTCTTATCATTTTCTGTGCTTCTAATAACGTACCGCACTTCATCAATTTTATATTTATTCCATGAAAAGCATGAGCAATGTTCGGAATATCTGCTGATGTCATACTGTTCTCATCCGCAATTATTGGTAAAGGTGACTTCCTCTTCAATGTAGCTGTTTCTTCTATACGATCCGCTTTTAATGGTTGCTCAATAAACTCAACATTCCTGTCTGCCAACCAATAAGACATTTCGATTGCCGTTTCCAAATTCCATCCTTCGTTTGCATCCACTCGGATTATCTTGTCGGTGACACGACGAATGGCTTGGATAATCTCTTTATCTTGAGACGTTCCAAGTTTCACTTTTAAAATCGAGTAAGGTTTGGCTTCTGATATTTTCTGAGGAATGGTTTCTAACTCACCGATTGCAATCGTAAACGATGTTTTGGGCATTTTAGCGGGATTCGCATCAAAAAATGAATATAGAGGAATATTGTTTTTCTGAGTCCACCAGTCTAACACTGCCATTGAAAAGGCAGCTTCCAAGGAATGAAGTCCGCCGGATTGTATTATTAAATCATTTAATAATGTTTGTTCTGAATTATAGTTTTCAGACAGGTGTATTTTTTCTAATTGTTCAAGGACGCTTTCTTTTGTCTCTCCATATCTAATTGGTGGTGCGGCTTCTCCCCTGCCGACAATTTCTCCATCAATAATGTAGACAAACACCACATCATAAAAAGTATGTGTACTCCGTGAAATACCAAACGGATGAACGGTGTTTATTCGGTAGGTTTTCCATCGAAGTTTCATCAAATTAGAAATTATAATTGAGTCCACTCCAGAAAGGGGTTAAAACCCCAAACTCGTTGATTTTTCCACAATCCCCGCCCTAAAGGACGGGGTAAGTATTTTACCGCATCTTTCATAATATTGACAATTACCCCATCCTTTAGGTTGGGGTGTAAAGTTCGAAAAACAGAGGGCTTTAGCCCAAAAATACCTTTTCGAAGTTGACTCATGATTTTTTTCGAAATAATGGGTGACGTTTTTCAACAAACGCCGTTAAGCCTTCCTTCGTTTCAGCCGTCTCAAATAAGTGACTAAAGGATTTCACTTCGAAGCCCAACCCTTCCACAAGTGTCAATTCTGAAGATCTCCGAATACACTCCAATGATAGAGCAATGGATTCGGGCCCATTTCTGAGAATTGCTTCAGCAATGCTCTGAACCGTTTTTATCAAATGGTCCAATGAAACAACAGCATTGACTAAACCAATTTGTAATGCCTTTTCTGCAGAAACCATCTTTCCGCTGACAATCATCTCAATAGCTTCACCTTGCCCGACTAATTTTGGAAGCCGTTGTGTTCCTCCCCATCCTGGAATAATCCCAAGATGAACTTCCGGTTGAGCAAATTGTGCATTTTCACTCGCCACACGGATGTGACAAGCCAGAGCAATTTCACATCCGCCACCTAAGGCAAATCCATTTACGGCCGCAATGACAGGTTTTGGAGAATTTTCTATAACTTTTGTCATATTTTGACCGGTTTTCCCAAACTCCAAAGCTTGTTCCGGGTTCATTTTTTGCATGGATTTAATATCCGCACCGGCGACAAATGCCTTTTCTCCGGCTCCTGTCAGGATAATAACACCAACAGACTCATTTTTAATACAGGATTGAAACGCGTGAGTCAATTCTGAAACAACATCAGAATTCATCGCATTCATTGCATCCGGGCGATCGATGGTTATAGTTCCAATTCCGTTTGATATATCTATCTTTATGTATTTCATTATTTTCCTTATTTCCAAAATGTTCTGCTAAAAAGTACCATCACGGTAAATATTTCCAATCGCCCTAAAAGCATGCAAAAAGATAACAACCACTTCCCTAATGTGGGGAGCAATGCATAATTCTCCGTTGGACCAAACTCACCTAAAGCCGGTCCGATATTACCTAATGCCGATGCCGAGGCTCCGATGGCAGACTCGAGGTCAAGGTTCATCGAGGTTAAGATTAATGTTGTAAATCCAAAGATAAACATGTAAAACAGAAAAAAACCGATTGTATTCCGGATAACATCTCCGGAAATATACCGATGTCCGATACGAATGGGGATAATGGCGCGTGCGTGAAGCATTCGGCGTGTTTCTAAAGCCGTATATTTCACAATCAGCATCACACGGACAATCTTCATTCCTCCCCCGGTAGATCCACCCATTCCTCCGATGAACATAAGAACAAGCAGGAGGAACTGAGCAAAAAATGCCCATAATTCGTAATCAGCAGTACCAAATCCTGTAGTTGTGAGAATAGACACGGTTTGGAATAATGAATCTCTGAAACCGATATGCGTCCACTCCCCTGCTTTGGCGACCATGCTGATAAAAATAGCAAAGGTTACAAAAACGGCGATGCTTAAAAATGTAAGGAATTCTTTATCTCTGAAATACGATTTTACATTTCCTGAAAGCGCTCGAAAATGCAGCGTGAAATTCACTCCGGCTAAAAACATGAAAAAGACAATGATATAATGAATCATTGAGCTGTCATAATAAGCGATACTGGCATTTTTTGTTGAGAAACCGCCGGTTGGCATCGTCGTAAATGCGTGGCAAATTGCATCAAACCATGACATTCCGGCTAAACCAAGAGCCAGAAATTCCGCGAAGGTAATGCCCACATACACTATCCAAAGTACCTTCGCTGTTTCTCGTACCCGCGGTCGAATTTTATCTGCAACCGGGCCCGGAACTTCTGCTTTAAATAACTGTACACCTCCCACTCCCAATAATGGAAGAATGGCAATCGTAAACACAATAATCCCCATTCCGCCAATCCATTGAATAAAAGACCTCCAGAATAATATTCCTTTGGGCAAGCTTTCAATTCCATTGGGCAAATGCGACAATGTTGTTGGATTCCCAATGATGGTTGCACCGGTGGTGGTTACACCGGACATGGATTCGAAAAAAGCATCCGTGATAGTGGGAAGAACCTCACTCAAATAAAACGGTAGCGCTCCGGCTATTGCTGTCAAAATCCAACCAAATGTGACGATGATGAAACCATCTTTGTTTGTGAGAGAATGGCTTTTTCGGCTCACAAACCACAGGGGAACACCAATAATAAGGCTGATTGCAGAAGATTGCAGAAAAGCAATCATATCGTGGTCTCCATACCCCCATGAAATTCCGGCGGGAATGAGCATGGTCAATCCCAATAACGAAAGTAATGCCGCTAATATGTTGATGATTGTCTTTGTGTTCATGTGTTAAAGTATTAAGGTATTAAAGTGTTCATGTGCCTGACCGCCTCCGGTGGTTTAAGTGTTGTACGTTAGGGGTTAGGCGTTTGGTGTTCAAAATTTGTTTTGTTTTTCTAATCAAATTTGTTGTAATCCATTAACTTTTTCTGCCTTCTGCCCACTGCTACTGCCTACTGCTTCCTGCCACTGATCTTCATAGTGTAAACAATTTTCGCAATTTAGGGATAACACGTTTTTTAGCGAATACCAATACTGTGTCTTCATCGGTGAGTATGGATGTTCCTCGGGCAATACTTAAATGACCATGATGATTAATCACACCAACGATACTGGCTTTCGGAAAGTCTAATTCTGATAAAGGTTTTTTGGTGATTTTACTTCCCGGTTCCGGGTTTATTTCCATTATTTCTACATCCATTTCATCAAAGGATTTAAGAGTTGTATGGGACTTATCACTTTGGATTTCGCTTGTGATAGCATTGGCAGTTGAGATATTTTTACTGATAATCGAAGCAAACCCAAGCTCTTTAACGATGGTAATATACTCCGTTGTTGTTAAATGGATAACAACCTGTTTTACACCCAAATGATGCGCTAACATCCCCGACAACAGATTGGTTTGCTCGTCCTGAGAAACAGCCAAGAAACTGTCTACTTCATGGATATTCTCAGATTTAAGAAATTCAATGTCCGTTCCGTCTGCATGAATCACCATTGTATTCTGAAGATTATTTGCAATATATCCGGCTTTTTGTCGATTGGACTCTACCAATCGCACAGACATTTCATTTTCCAATTCTTCCGCAATGGATCGACCGACTTTACTTCCGCCCAAAATCATAATGCGTGTTGCTTTTATCTCGCGAATCTCGGCTATAGAAAGTAAACTGTGCAATTTCTCTGTCTTGATAATAAAGTATGCAATATCCTGAGCGTTAAAAATAAAATCACCCCACGGAACAATCGTCTCTCCCTTGCGATAGACAGAAACAACCCCAAATTTAAACTCAATATCGTGGATGCATACGTCCTTGACCGCCTTACCAACGAGGGATGATTCTTCGGTAATCTGAAGCCCTAACATCACCAGTCTCCCGCCTTCGAATTTTTGAATTTGCGTAGCATACGGATGCCGAATGAGTTGAACAATTTCCTCACAGGCAACTTTCTCCGGATGGATAACAACATCTACTCCAAATTTTTCAGGTCGGATTATGGAATCACGCGTACTGTATTGCTGATTTCGCAGACGAGCAATAATTCTTTTTGCGCCTAGCACGTGCGCTTGCTGTGAGGCTATCAGATTGACTTCATCAACGCGAGTAAGTGCAAGCACATAATCCGCATTTTGCACATTCGCATTAATCAAATTATTTGGACTGGCGCCATTTCCTTCAACCACCAAAACATCTAAATGCTCGTTTACTTTTCGGCATTTATCCGGATCAATTTCAACAATAGTAATATCATGATCTTCCTGGCTCAATTCTTTTGCCACATGAAATCCTACTGCACCTGCACCAATGATAACAATTCGCATAGTTTATCCTTCCATTCTAAGACGAGTCACGTTATTCCGACTCACGGGTGATAACAGCACCCAACTTTTTGAATTTTTCTTCAAGACGCTCATATCCTCTGTCCAAATGATAGATGCGTCCAATCTCCGTTTTCCCTTTCGCGATAAGTCCACCAATCACTAACGATGCACTGGCGCGAATATCTGTGGACATTACCGGAGCACCAATCAAAAACTTCTGTCCTCTGACAAAAACCGTATTATTCTCTAATTGAAGATTTGCCCCAAGCCGAGTCAATTCCGGTATATGCGAAAAGCGATCCTTGTATACCGTATCGGTTACCACGGTAGAACCATCCGCAATGGTCATGAGTGAAATCCACTGTGCCTGGAGATCCGTGGGGAACCCGGGATAAACACCCGTTGTCATATCGACAGGTTTGATTACATCTCCGTGTTTGATAGTAACTGTGGATTGTCCGACGCTCACCGTTGCTCCGGCTTCATCGAGTTTATCAAGAACGATATCCAAATGAGACGGCTCTACATCCGTCAACGTTACCTCACCAAGCGTGGCTCCCGCCATTAAAAAGGTCCCGGCTTCAATTCGATCAGGGATTACGGTAATATCCGCAGGGCTCAGTCCTTCTACACCTTCAATCGTTAGAACATCTGTTTCGATTCCGCTGATATTTGCACCCATTTTATTCAGATACCGTGCAAGTTGAACAATCTCCGGTTCCCGCGCGGCATTCTCAATTACGGTTGTTCCTTTTGCCGTAACGGCTGCCATCAGGATATTTCCGGTAGCCCCAACAGATGGAAAGTCAAACCGTATGTTGTTCCCCTTCAGCCGTTTGGACTTTGCCTGGATATATCCGCTTTCCAGCGTGATTTCTGCTCCAAGCTTTTCAAATCCTTTTAAATGAAAATCCACCGGTCTGGGACCCCAGGCACATCCGCCGGGCAAGGAAACTTTCGCCACACCTAAACGGCTTAACAACGGTCCCAAAACATAGAATGAGGCACGCATGGTTTTCACCAGTTCATAAGGAGCGACAGGTGTATCAACGCCTCGAGCATCTATAGATAATGTTCCGTTTTTATATGTTGTTTTAGCGCCGACCATTTCTAAAAGTCGAACCATGGTTCGGGTATCCCGCAAGTCCGGAACTTTATGGATATGTGAAACACCATCTGCGAGTAACGCCGCTGTCATTATGGGTAATACAGCATTTTTTGCTCCGCTGATTGCCACACTCCCCTTCAAAGGTTGATTCCCTACGATGATGATTTTATCCATTCTTTTTCTCTTTCTCTATTCGTAATTTAATCCATATTACCGGCTCATTAAAAGCAATCAAATATATTCAGCAAAAACGACGGTTTCTCCGTTTTCAAATGTCTTGGTTACATGGAGATGGTGCTCTGCTTTTTGTGAGATTTGTGGTAGATGTGTGATGCATATCACTTGTTTATTTTTCGAAAGTTGCACCAAGCTCTCTGCAACTTTTTCAGCTGCGTCACCGGATATTCCCGAATCAATTTCATCAAAAACCATTGTTTGTACCGGATCATTGTCTTGAAATACGGTCTTTATCGCTAACATGATGCGTGAAATTTCACCCCCCGAAGCTATCTTTGTCAAGGGTTTGGGTTGCTCCCCCGGATTGGCGCTTAAATAAAATTTCACAAAATCTATTCCTCGCGATGTTGTTAGTACGAACTCGTCTTCACATCTCATAAATGAATCGGCATCCGGTTTTTGTGTCATCCTCACCTGAAATATCGCATTCGGCATATTCAATTTTTGCATTTCTTTTTCAATGACGTTTGATAACTTATTTAGCGAATTTTTCCTAATTTTGTGAATCCGATTGGCATTAATTTTATAGGCTGATTCACGCTCAGCAATATTTATTATTAATGCGTGTTCATCCTCTCCCAGTTTTTGCATGGATTGTAATTCTTCCTCAATCTCATTCCGATGCGATATAACAGACGTAACCGTTCCTCCATATTTTCGAAGCAGACTCTCTATTGCTTGTAACCGCTCATCAATTTCTGTCAGGCGTTCATTATCATGATGTAACGAAGACCGGTAATTCGTCAATCCGGTTGATGCATCCTGTAAAGACACTAATGCGGATTCTAATGTTTCAGAGTAAGAATTAAGATCACTGTCAATTTTCAATAGTGAATTTAGCGAATACGTTATTGAGGATAATTGGTTATATAAGGATCTTTCTCCATCTGTCAGTTCGTGGGTCATTTGTTGAATGGTGGAGATTAATTCTTCCATATTGTGCAGTTTTTTAAATTCTTGATGGAGTTCGACATCTTCATTCTCTTGAGGATAGACATTATCAATCTCTTGTTTTTGATATTCTAATAATTCACGTTTTTCATCATAGTGTTTCTTGGCTAAACGCAGGTCGTTTAATTGCTTCTTTTTTGTCTGTAATAATTGAAAAGTAGAAGTCAAATCGCTGACATCTGATTGAAGTCCGCAAAAACTATCCAAATAATCAAGATGTGTGTCAGAATGCATAATGAGCTGCTGCTCATGCTGCCCGTGGAAATCAATCAATCCTTGCGTCCTTATTCGGAATTTTTCTTCTTTCAAAGGTTCGTCTTCCACGTATGATTTTAACCGACCGGCTTTGGATACCAGACGTCGAAACGTTCGATCATTTATCGTTGCTTCGACCACAGCATGTTTTCGACCGGTTTTTACGAATATTTTTGTTCCTTTTGCTCCAAGAGCTACACTCAACGCCTGAAGTAGGA
This sequence comes from uncultured bacterium, assembly GCA_964388155.1. Taxonomy (GTDB): domain Bacteria; phylum Fidelibacterota; class Marinisomatia; order Marinisomatales; family JACNKV01; genus JACNKV01. The sequence continues at coordinate 40,545 of CAYLYH010000011.1, forward strand.
TTGATTTTCCGGCGCCTGTTTCTCCGGTAATAACGGTCAACCCCGGTGAAAACTCCAAAGTTATTTCATCGATAATCGCAAAATCTTTGATATAGAGTCGCTCAAGCATGAAAGAATGTCCGGTATTTGACAAGGATAACGCCACTAATTATTCCCAGGAAATCTGCGATTGCGTCGTAAGGGCTTGGGGAACGTCCAGGGATAAACGATTGCCAAATTTCATCCAAAATAGAGAAAGCTAATCCAAACAGAATAATTGTAGTAACTCTTCGCATTGTAAGAGATCGAAAACTTTTCATCGCTAAAAAACCAAATACAAAATATTCGAAAAAATGAATCACTTTGTCGTAGGCAAGAATCTTGAAACCGCAGATTGAATTTCCCGGGATGCTGGACAAACCAAGAATAATGCCCATATACAAAATAAACAGAATGCGATAGTTACGAATGTTCATATTGACGAATAACTATTGGAATCTCCTTAAGCAAGTCAGAAGCAATTAAACCGCGATATCCGGTGTTAATCTCTAACTGATCTGCCGCCTTACCATGGATATATGTCCCAATTTGTGCGGCATCGAAAGGTGGAATTCCTTGCGAAATTAACCCGGCAATGACTCCGGCCAACACATCCCCGGTTCCTGCGGTGGCTAATCCTTGATTCCCGCTTGAGTTCACAACGATGCGTCCATTGTATCCGATGCAGGTCGGAGCATTTTTCGCGACAATTACACCGGAGTTTTTCTCTGAATATTCTTCTATAAATGCAGGAAATGAAGTTTTAAGTGTTTTTTCATCTGTGCCTAACAGCGTTGCAAATTCACCATAATGTGGTGTTAATACGAATGGAGTTTTGATATCATTGATCAAATCTTTATTGTTCACAAAAACCCTTAGCGCATCTGCATCAAGGACAAGGGGCACATCGATAGATGATATTATTTTCTCCACGAGTTTTATTGTGGATTCATTTCCGCCCAAACCGGGACCGATGAGTATAACATCTGCCCAGCCGAACATACATTCTATATCAGTATAATTATCTTCATTAAAATAGCCACGATCATCATCAGGGCAAGATAAAGTCATTCCCTCGAGAATATTTGTTTCATAAATAGTATTGAGCGAAGCAGGGGCACAGGTTACGGTAAGACCGGCTCCGCTTCTTAATGCGCCGTGTGTCGCCAGCGATGCCGCCCCGGTCATTCCTTTGGAACCGGCAATAATCAGGACTTTCCCCTGACGATGTTTATATGTATCCAACGGAGGAGGTTTGAGCCATGTTTTGCATAGGCTATCCTCAAACAGGTTCCACGCAAACCCCGTTAATTTATCGTAGATATCAGGAAACCCAATATCTACATGAATGACCTCTCCAGCTTTTTCACTACCCGGATTCAATACCAGACCTGTGTTTATACTATCCATGGTAACGGTTATATCCGCATTCACAGCATCGTCAGCGACAGCTCCGGTATCCGCATCTACTCCTGAAGGAACGTCAACAGAAAGAACAAAACCTGAGTTCTGATTAATCCAACGTATCCACTCATCTATCGGAAACCGTAACTGTCCATTAAATCCGGTTCCCAACAGAGCGTCTATTATCAAATCATAATGTTGATTTTCCTGAAGATCCTCACCATAAACAATAGACATATTCTTTTCAACACACTTGTCGTAATAATACGTTGAGTCGCCTTGGATTTGATCCGATTGGATTAACAAAAAAATGGTTAACTCATATTCATCTAAATGCAGTGCAGAAGCAAACCCGTCTCCACCGTTATTTCCTTTTCCACAACAGATAGCAATCCGCTTCACATCATCTTTTTTAAATCTCTTTTTGATGTGCTCAGCGATGGCTTTCCCTGCATTCCCCATGAGAAAAATACCCGAAATACCCATTTCATCCATGGAATTCTGATCAAGCTCTTGGGATTGATGTCGCCGTAAAAGTCTCATGATGTTACGATAAGCAGTGCAAAAGCTACGGCAGATTCATCAGAATGCGAAATAGAGACTTTGCATCGATAGTCAAATGGTATGTTTTTTGAGATAAAAACGATTGGTGCTCCATTTCCATCCGGGAGGATTTCAATATCCTTGAGTGAAATGTGTGTTAATATTTTTGAAGAAAGGATGGCTTTTGTAACCGATTCTTTCGCAGCAAACCGCCCGGCAAAATGGATAGCCGGATTGGCTTTACTTTGGCAATAAGTAATTTCTTTGGATGTAAATATTCGGTGTAAAAATCGTTCTCCTGATGAAGAACTTATGGCAGATTCGATACGTGAGATTGTCAGGATATCTGTCCCGACAAAATAATCAGGCACTGTTTAACTCGTGAATGATTCCAACAATGTCATAAATGTCATCTATATCCCAATCTGCACCGGACTCTTTCACATCGAACTTATCGCCATACCGCGCGAAAAGTGTACGAATACCGAGTTGTTTAGCGCCAACCACATCCCGTTCAGGCCAATCGCCAATCATCAGCACTTCATCCGTACGCACATCCAGAGCAGCCATCGCCATTTGAAACGGTTTTGGTGAGGGTTTATGTGCTTTCGAATCATCAAAGGTAATGACGTGATCAAAAATATGATGCAGGTTTAAGTAATAAATACGCATCCAAGCTTCTCGGCTCGGAGCATCGGAAACTACCGCCAGTTTTATCCCGATTTTCAGCAATTCAAATAGGGTTTTGTTGACGTTAGGATATACTTGAAGCGTCGCTTCCCTTGCCCGGCGATAGGCTACAATGCCTGCAGCAAGATATTTATTGTTTACGTGCCCGAATTGCTTATGGAGATAATCGTTGAAAATTGTCTGGTTTTCCCATCCGCTTTTCTCGTACATTTTAAATATTTCGTCGTAAGCTTTTTGCTCATCGATTTCCAGCCCCGCCTCAACCATTGCAGACATGGCAGCGCGGATAGCAAACCGTTTCATCTTGACAAAATCCAAGAGTGTATTGTCAAGGTCAAATATTACAGCTTTAATCATGATAAAGAGCGGAGAGCGACGTCTCTCCTGCTAATCGAATTAGTCGATATACTTTTCAGGGTTTTTAACTTTATCCATTTCGTATTCAGCCATTTTCCGCCAAGTGCGGTCATTCCGTGCTTTTTCTAAAGCATTTAATGCTGCTGTTTTACTTCCTCTTCCTCCGCACCACTCGGCTATACCAAGTTCTACCCATCCACCGCCAAAAGATTTCTTACGATCTGTCGCTTCTCTTGCACAGCGAATGGCGTTTTCACAGTCTGCTAACTTATTATATGTTTGCGCCAATCGATACCAGACCATTGCATTTTTTGGTTTAAATGTTGCAGATAATTCCAAGTTTGTGATGGCCTCGTCGATAAGGTTTTGTTCAATATAAATTATGCCTAATAATTCATAAGACTTCGCATATTTTGGGTTGACTTGAATTGCTGTCTTCAATATATCTTCAGCTTCGGAATACGCTTTATTATCCAAGTGGATTTTTCCCATTTCTGCATAGGCTTTTGCATATCCGGGATGGACATCCACTGTTTTTTGAAATGCCAAAAATGCACCTTCAGAATCGTTCGCTCTGTTTTTTGCAATTCCTAATGCAAACCAGCCTTTATAAAAATCCGGATTAATTTCGAGAGCTTTTTTGTAGGAAGAAATCGCTCCGGAAATATTTTGCATTTTCGTCTTGATTACGCCGAGTTGATAATACGCTTGATAGAACTGGTCATCGATAGACAACACAGCTTCGTATTGTGATATTGCCTCCTCCAGATTTCTGCGTTTATAAGCGGTGTTTCCTTCATTAAATGCTTTCTTTGCAACGTTCGTAAGTGCCGCTCGGGCATTTTCATGGTCTGGGTTTATTTCTAAAGCTTTCTGAAAATGGATAACAGCTTCATCAAAATTCTTTTCTCGAAATTTTGCAAGCCCCATACTGTAGGCAGCCTCGCCATAAAACGGTACTTTCTCCAAAACAATCCGATACGTCTCAAATGCCTCGTCAAACCGCACGCCACTCATGGATCGTGCACCGTCTCCCATAAGCGTATTGATTTCTTTCAAACGATCAAATTCATCGCGATATTCCTGATTCTTCGGTTCAGATTCAATGGCTTGAAGCATATGATGTTGCGTCTCGTCCATTTTGCCCCATCGAAACATAAGTTGTGCAATATAGAAATGTGCGGGAGCGTTCATGTCATCTATGGATACAACCTGCTGAAACAGTGTTTCTGCCTGATTATATTCTCCGGCATCGTATGCAACGACCCCTTTTTCGAACAAAGAATCCGCTGTTTGTCCTGCCATTATCCCGATCATTAAGATCAGGCACAGAGATTTAAGGTATTTTATCATAATATGTCCTTCACTAATTGTATTGTGCCGAAGGCCGGACTCGAACCGGCACGCCCTCTCGGACACTACCCCCTCAAGATAGCGTGTCTACCAATTCCACCACTTCGGCAATTTATTTCTAATTTTCTATGTTTAGTTCTTCGGTGCCTAACGGAAGAGAGAGGTCAGCACCCGGAGCTACCGTTTCTGCTTGTTTTTTAAGCAGAGATTCTTGCTCGATCTGAGTGGGTGCGGACATAAAGCTTATCAGCAAAGCCAGCACCATAAAAATTCCGGCTAACCACGCTGTCATTTTACTTAAAAATGTTGCCGCGCCGCGTCCACCCATAATGGCACTCGTTGCTGTACTTCCAAAAGTTCCGGATAACCCTCCACCCTGACTTGCTTGCATCAGGATGACAATAATCAGTAACACACTGACCAATGTATGAATTCCAATAAAAAATCCTTGCACGTTTTTTTCCTTATGATTCTTGTTCTACTTGTTTAATGATTGAGTTGAACGATTCTACGCTCAAACTTGCCCCACCGATTAAAAACCCGTCCACACCTTCAGAATTGATTAATTCTGCGGCATTTGCCGGTTTCACTGACCCGCCATAAAGCACCGAGACGGCTTTTGCTTCCTGATGTGAGTACAACTCCGTCAGATATTGTCTCACCATCTGATGAGCTTCAATGGCTTGCTCCGGGGTCGCGGTCTTACCGGTTCCTATCGCCCAAACCGGTTCATAAGCTAACACCAAGCCGGAAAGGGAATCTACTCCTTTCAGACCATTTGTCAGCTGCCGAATGAGAACATCTTTCGTCAAACCATCTTCGCGTTCTTCTAACGTTTCGCCAACACAGAGAATAGGAATTAACCTAGCTTCTTTTACAGCAAGCACTTTGCGATTTATCCATTCGTCCGGTTCACTAAAAACGTGGCGACGTTCAGAATGACCGATGATGACATATTCTACACCGCAATCCGACAGCATTGCCGTGGAAACCTCACCTGTGTATGCACCTTCTTTTTCCCAGTGGCAATTTTGCGCACCAACAGAAAACGAAGACGGCATAGATTCAACCATGTTAAATAACGCCGGAAAAGGCGGGCAGAATATAACGTGAGTCTTCTCTATATCCAATACCAAATTGAGTATCTTTTGTACAAAATCATGTCCCTCAGAAGGGGTCTTATACATTTTCCAATTTCCTGCAACAATCGGTTTTTTCATTTTTACTCCATTTTTGAGAGAGCGGGTAATGATTTCCCGCTTAGTAATTCAAGAGATGCCCCGCCTCCGGTAGAGACATGGGACATTTGTTTTGTTAATCCAAATTTTTCCACGGCAGCAGCGGTATCTCCTCCACCCACGATGGCAGTTGCTCCTTTCTCTTTGGCGATTGCCATCGATTCTGCAACCTCTTTTGTACCATATTCAAATCCCGGGACTTCAAACACACCCATTGGCCCATTCCATACAATCGTCCCGGCAGATTGAATAATATCAGAGAATTTTTCCACTGTCTCGGTGCCAATGTCCAGCCCCATTTTATCCGTAGGGATTTCATTTATCCTTACAATTGAACGATTGGATGCATCATCCATATTTTCAGCAATAACAACATCGGAGGGGAACACCAACGGCACTTGTTTTGCACGTGCACGACTTACGATATCTTTGGCTATAGCGAGCATGGATTCATCTAAAAGTGAGTTCCCGATATCTCTCCCACGGGATTTTAAAAACGTGTAGACCATTCCTCCACCAATGATTATAGAGTCTGCTTCATCAAGGAATTTATCAATCAATTCCAGTTTTCCGCTTATCTTTGCACCGCCAAGAATCAACACGAGCGGTCGCTTGGGCTTCGCAATTGCAGACTGAAGATATCTTACTTCTTTTTCCATCAAAATTCCGATACCCTTTCGATTGAAAAATGATGTCACACCAACATTGGATGCATGGACTCTGTGCGCGGTACCAAACGCATCATTGATATAAATTTCTCCGTGTTTAGCCAGCTTTGCGCTAAACGTCACATCATTGTCAGTTTCCCCTTTGTGGAAACGCAGGTTTTCCAGTAAATGTATCTCTCCGGGTTTGAGCCCAAACGAAACATCCTGTGCATCTTCAGAGATACAGTCATGAGAAAATTTTATCTGCATTTCCAAAAGTTCAGCTAATTCCTCACCGACCGGCATTAAACTCAATTCGGAATCATTAACACCTTTTGGTCTTCCTAAATGAGACATTAGGACAACAGAGGCTCCCCCGGTAAGGCATGTTTTAATGGTAGGCAATGCGGATTTTATACGAAAATTATCCACGACTTTTTCACCATCTAAGGGAACATTAAAATCCACACGGATCAGAATACGTTTATTTTTTAAATCAAAAGAGTTTAATGTTTTCAGCATGATGTCTCCACAGTCATTTTTGGTGTACTGCATGTAATGGCAACCACCGATGTTGCTCCTTGTTTTTTGCATTGGGTAGCACAGGAAGATATTGTTGAACCTGTTGTCAGTACATCATCAATAATCCCGATAGTTTTCCCGGATAACTTTTTACGTACTTTGATTGCATTTTCCATATTTCTTTGCCGTTCATTCACTGACAATTTTGTTTGTGATTTTGTGAACTTTGTCCGTTGTATAATACGAGGTTTCATCGGCACATCCCACGCTTCCGAAAGTCCCTTGGTAATCCACAGTGCCTGATTATACCCTCTATCCCGTTTCTTGGCAGGATAAAGCGGTACCGGCAGCAGTAAATCTAGCGTTCCGATAGTGGATAACGGTAAGAGTTGGCCTAAAACACGCCCCAATTCACATCCTAATTTAGCACGTTCTTGATATTTAAGAGAATGAATAACCTTCTGCAACGTTAAATTAAAATACCATCCGGAAAATGCTTTATCAATATCGGTCGGATTTGTCACTTGATCAATCCAATTTCCAAGTTCGGTTGGTTCCAATGTATTCAAACAGGAGTCACAAATACCGCAATCACCACCAGAAAATACATCGTTGCAGGCTAAACACCGGTTTGGATAAACCAAATTAAGAAAAAAGGGCTGTATGTATGATTGTATAGAATTCATCCGATTCCACCTTCTAATTTATCGACAGCAGACTGTATCTTGAAACGTGATTTTTATATTCCTTTTTTTCTGACTACTGTTCTTGCTCTCCTGTGAAAAACCCCGTAACTTTTTTATATGGAAAAACCCCAATTAGACTCACCAAAGCTATTAGATTTTCAGGATTTGATGATGTACAGAATTCACGAGATTCTGTTGGTTGCCAGTCCATATGATGCGTATATCCTTGAAGAAGACGGGCGGTTAACCGAGCAAATACTCCATGAATATCTTGGAATGAATTTCAGTTACGCTCCCCGAGTTTGGCAGGCAGATACCGCTGTTTCTGCCCTTGAAATGCTGCAAAAGCAACGATTCGACCTTGTGATTGTCATGATGAGAATCGCGGATATGGATCCCTTGTTGTTTAGCTCTAAGGTTAAAGAGATGTATCCAAAAAAGCCCATAGTATTACTGGCCTTCGATGAATCAGAAATGAAAGACCTTCAAAACAAAGAGGTTGAGCAGTATTTTAATCGCGTGTTTATTTGGTCGGGAAATGCAAATGTTTTTCCCGTAATAATCAAACATCTCGAAGATATTCGCAATGCCAAAAGGGATATCCCGAACGGGAATATTCGAGCCATCATTTTTATTGAAGACACCCCAAGATATTACTCCGTGATTCTGCCGATTATTTATCGTGAAATCATGCATCATACAAAAAATTTAGTCAGTAAAAGTTTAAATGACACACAGCGTCTATTACATTTACGTGGACGTCCAAAAATTCTGTTGGCAACGTCTTATAAAGAAGCACAAACCTACTATCGCCGCTACCGATCAAACGTACTGGGAATCATTTCGGATATCCGGTTTCCACGAAAGGGAAATATGGACCCGTTCGCCGGCATTCGATTCTCAGAATATGTTCGAAAAAAAGAACCTTACATGCCTATCATGCTCCAGTCATCTGATATTAAGCGTAAAAAAGAAGCGACTGAAATCCATACTGCATTTCTTCACAAACTTTCTGACACACTTTTGTTGGACATTCGCGATTTTATCTTAGCAAATTTTGGATTTGGAGATTTTATCTTTCGGAGTTCAAAGGGAAAACAAATTACAAAAGCCACGCATTTAAAAACCTTGCGAAATCATATTTTGACAATCCCTGAAGATTCGTTGGTTTTTCATGCACGCTCGAACCATTTTTCTAACTGGTTAGCCGCTCGCGGAGAATTTGACCTTGCAACGATGATTCGTCCTAAATTGGTTCGTGACTTTTCCACCGTAGATGACCTGCGAAATTTTCTTGCAAAATCTATTGAACAAACATTAGCGTATCGAAAAAAATCCGAAATGGCAGAGTTTTCAAAATTACTTGATCCACACTCTTCTGATTTTGTCAGAATTTCGACAGGGTCTCTCGGAGGGAAAGCCCGTGGACTTTCATTCATCAGTAAGGTTCTCCAAAAATCGGATATTCATTCTAAATATCCAAATATCAGCATTCGAATTCCTCGTATTGCCGTAATTGGGACGGATGATTTTGATCATTTTATGGATAAAAATAAACTCTGGGATATCGCTTTTTCTTCATTCACGGATAAGAAGATTGAAAAAACATTTATTTTAGCCTCTCTACCCCGACAATTAAAAAGAGCTCTTAGAACCTTCCTGTCTAAAGTAAAAACTCCGTTAGCCGTCCGTTCATCCGGTTTATTGGAAGATTCACAATACCAGCCTCTTTCAGGGATGTACGCAACCTATATGCTGCCAAATTCCTCCAAGGATGATTCCATACGCTTCCAACAACTCTGTGAGGCAATTAAACGAATTTATGCCTCCGTCTATTTTATGGGTCCCAAATCTATTATGAGTAAGACTGTCCACCGGTTTGAAGATGAAAAAATGGCAATTACACTCATGGAACTTATCGGTCAAAAACATCATAATCGGTTCTATCCGACCTTAGGTGGAACGGCACAAAACATTAATTATTATCCTGTATCCTACATGAAACGTGATGAAGGAATTGCCACCATCGCTCTTGGGCTTGGACGGACCGTCGCCGAGGGGAAAAAAGCTCTTCGCTTTTCACCCAAATATCCGGGGATACTTCCACAATACTTTTCGATTCGTTCAACGATTGAGTCTTCTCAAAATTCCTTTTTTGCCCTAAATATGAGAACAAATGCTCGTCCAATGAAACATGGCGAAGCCGGAAACCTTAAATCTTACAGCTTGAGTACCGCAGAATCTGACAGCACTCTCTATTGGGCAGGAAGTGTCATCTCTAAGGAAGACGATGTCATCCGCGATTCGCTAAGTTATCCGGGAACTCGAGTCATCACATTTGCTCCGTTGTTAAAGTGGAATATGTTTCCATTAGCAGATATTATTTCTGATTTACTTGAGCTGGGTAAAACTGCTCTTGGATGTCCTGTGGAAATAGAATTCGCCGTAAATCTTTCCAGGGATCAATCCATCCCTGCTGAATTCTGTTTGCTGCAAATTAAACCGATGACTGCCAGCGGAGTTGAATCCAGAATAGAGTCGATTGACATCTCCCCAGAACAGGTTATCGCAAAAAGCTCCCTTGCTCTTGGAAATGGGACCATTGATAACATCAAACATTTTCTCGTCGTAAACCCCGAGACATTTGATCCGGCAAAAACGGTGGAAATCGCTTCAGAAATTGCAGAGTACAATCACTTGCTTGGGAAAAAGAATCCGTACGTCCTTGTTGGACCGGGGCGTTGGGGTTCTGCAGATCCATGGTTGGGAGTTCCGGTTAATTGGGAGCAAATTTCTGCAGCAAAAGTCATTATTGAAGTGGGAATTGACAAATTTCCTGTTGATCCATCCTTTGGAAGTCATTTTTTCCAAAATATGACGAGTTTGCGTGTAGGATATTTTACCATTAATCATAAGAAAAAAACAGATTCGATTAACTTGGATTGGTTACGAACACAATCGTTAATAAAACAATCGTATTATACATCTTTAATTGAGTTGGATGAACCGGTATTTATTAATATCAACGGTCAAACCGGCGAGGGAATTGTACTGAAGCCCCTCCCCAATGAAAATGAAATAATGGATGAAGATGAATCTACCGGAATCTAAACCACAAATTACGCCGAAAAGCGAATGTTGATATATCAATGCTGATCTCTCAACGCCTAAACACGAATGAAACCAATATTAGAATGACAATATAAAATGAATAATCCTAATTCTTATACTAATTTTAATCCAACCCACATCATTTGTCATTATGCTGAAATCGGACTGAAGGGTGATAATCGCTCCTACTTTGAAAAGAAGCTTAAACAGAACATCCACAACATTATTAAATGGAAAAACCCCGGTTCGTTTGAATCTATTCGGCGTCTTCGCGGACGGTTTTTGATCACGCTCACAGAAGTTGGACAGAAAAATATCCATGAGATATCAGAGCATCTGTCAAATGTGTTTGGGCTTGCTTATTTTGCTCCGGCACTAAAGGTTAAATCCGATTACGATTCTATTGTCTCAACATCTCTGGAAATGATGGAATACTTAGAGTTTGAGTCATTCCGGGTTACTGCACGAAAGTCGAATAGCTCCCTACCTTTTTCAGCGCAGAAAATGAACGAAGATGTCGGCGCGGCAATAGTAACCGAGTTCAACAAAAAAGTGAACCTCAGTTATCCGGAAGCCACATGCTTCATAGACATGATTCAGGAGGGGACATTTATTTATCCTCAAAGAATTTCAGGACAGGGCGGATTGCCGGTCGGTGTCAGCGGAAAGGTTGCAGTCATGCTCTCGGGCGGTATTGATTCCCCGGTTGCGGCGTATTATGCCTTAAAACGCGGGACAAAACCAATCTATGTGCACTTCCATTCTGTTCCACATGTTTCACCTGCCTCCATAGAAAAAGTGAAAGAAACGGTTGAAGTTTTGTCAAAATATCAGCCGGGTGCAAAACTGTATTCCGTTGAGTTTGCACCGATTCAAGATGAAATATATGCTAAATCTGACCCGAAATTATTGGTCATCCTCTACCGGAGATTTATGATAAGAATCGCGGAGATCCTTGCCCGGAACGAAGGTGCAAAAGTCCTATATACCGGTGAAGCTGTAGGACAAGTTGCCTCTCAAACTATCGAAAATATTTCGGTCGTTGAAGAATCTGCTTGTTTACCGATTTTTCGTCCCTTAATTGGCTTTGACAAAGAAGATATCATCTCCGTAGCACGTAAAATTGGTACTTACGATATTTCCATCCGTCCGCACCAAGACTGCTGCACCTTATTTGTTCCAAAACACCCGGCAACAAAAGCGCGTTTAACCGACGTTCTTTTAGCGGAAAAAGAATTAAAAACTGATGAGCTGATTAACGCTGCAGTCGAAACTGCGGAAGTTAGCGTGTATTAAAGTGTTAAAGTTTTAGAGTGTGAATGTGTTAGAGTGTTCTATTACTGGAGTTAGAATCGGAAAATAAGTTTTTCAACGTAACCATTCAGTTATTGGTGGAATGTCAATGTTTTTTAATTTAAAATTAAGATCGGAGTACAATGATGAACTGTTTACCCCGACGGGTCGGGGAATCATTGTAAATTTGACAATAATTCCCCTACGGCTCATTATTGTACTCCAGTACTTAAGTTGATAATAAAGATGTATTCTACCCGTAGCTGAATCATTACTTTTCAACGGTTTTTTTTCATGGTTTGCTTTAAAAATATCTATGTAAATTTCGCGATGTAATTAGCATAATAATTACGCTTTTTGTAATACATATCATTCAATAAACCATCAAGGAGATACGTTTATGATTGTGGCAATCCCGAAAGAAATTCTTTCCGGTGAGAATCGCGTCGCCGCTACACCGGCAACGGTGAAAGAATTCCTCAAAAATGGACTGACCGTACAGGTAGAATCCGGTGCCGGTAATCATTCCTATATTTCTGATCAGGAATATACGGATGCCGGAGCAACTATTGTCAAAGATAAAACCGCATTATTTGCCGGTGCAGACATTGTTCTGAAAGTCAACCATCCTGTTGAAGATGAAGCATCCCTGCTAAAAGAGGAAACAATTTTCACATCACTTTTTCAAACCACCAAAGAGACTGATGCCGTCAAAGTCCTAGCCGATAAAAATATCACAGGCTTTTCCATGCATTTGATTCCGCGAACCACGCTGGCACAAAAAATGGATGCGCTGAGTTCACAGAGCAACATCGCCGGATATAAAGCGGTGTTAACCGGTGCATCGCATTTGGGTGTGTATATGCCGCTGCTCATGACCGCCGCAGGGACAATTCCTCCGGCAAAAGTGATGATTCTTGGTGCCGGTGTTGCCGGCCTGCAAGCAATAGCAACTGCAAAACGTCTGGGTGCCCAAGTCTCAGCCTTTGACGTCCGTCCTGTTGTCAAAGAACAGGTGGAAAGTCTTGGTGCAAAATTCATCGAAGTTGACAGTAGTTCCGACGATGGTGTCGGCGAAGGCGGATACGCCAAGGAAACTTCTGATGACTACAAAAAACGTCAAGCTGATCTTATTAAAGAACACATCGCAAAATCGGATATGGTCATTACGACGGCATTAATCCCCGGAAGACCTGCACCAATCCTCATTCCAAAAGACATGGTCGAAGGAATGAAAACCGGATCGGTCATCATCGATCTTGCCGCAGAAAACGGCGGGAACTGTGAACTGACTGAGCAGGACAAAATCATTACGGCTGAAGGTGTCATCATCGATGGGACGCTGAACATACCAAGTTCTATGCCCAAACATGCCACTCAGCTCTATGCAAAAAATATTGCCACCTTCATCAATTATATGGTGAAAGACGGTGAAGTGAATTTGGATATGGACGATGAAATCATCTCCGGTTCTATGTTCACGCACGAAGGAAAGATTGTTCACGAACCAACGCAACACGCGTTAAACCAATAAGAGGATCTCATGGATATTAATATTTTAACCGTTTTTATCCTGGCGATTTTTGTGGGATTTGAGATTATCACAAAAGTGCCACCAACCCTGCATACTCCCCTCATGTCAGGGTCAAATGCCATTTCAGGAATCGCGATTGTGGGAGCAATCATCGCCACAAAAGTCGGCGGTGAAATAGGAACCTGGCTTGGACTCATTGCCGTCATATTTGCGACGATCAACGTCGTGGGCGGATTCATGGTCACTGACCGTATGCTTAAAATGTTCAAACGGAGATAAAGTAAATCATGGATAAACTTATTATAGCAAACTTACTCTACGTGGTGGCGGCGGTACTGTTCATCCTTGGACTGAAAAAACTCAGCCATCCGAAAACAGCGCGTAACGGGAATCTGCTTGCCTCTGTTGGGATGCTGATTGCCATCGTTGCAACCGTAACATTTTTCGGCGGAATTGATTACAAACTCATCATTCTCGGTATGATTATCGGATCCATCATCGGGGCATTATTCGCCATTAAAGTCGAAATGACACAAATGCCACAGATGGTAGCTCTATTCAACGGATTTGGCGGCGGTGCTTCTGCATTGGTTGCCGCAGCGGAATTCTACTCCAGAGCCGGAGCGGGGGAAACAACCACGTTTCTCATTTCGACGATTGCCCTAAGTGTGTTTGTCGGGACATTAACCTTCACCGGAAGTTTGATCGCTTTTGCAAAATTGCAGGGATTGTTTTCAGGTCAGCCGATTGTCTTTAAAGGGCAACAAGCACTAAACGCAATTATGGCGATTACGATGATTGCCTTTGCTGTCGGGATGGTCGTCGTTCCGGGCAATATGTACATGTACTTTCTCGGCGTCATTATTTTTGCTGCCATCCTTGGAATTACCTTAACCATCCCCATCGGTGGTGCGGATATGCCGGTCGTGATATCCCTGCTGAACTCCTATTCCGGTGTTGCAGCCGCTGCCACAGGATTCGTCCTGATGAACAACGGCTTGATTATCGCAGGATCGCTTGTGGGTGCGTCAGGTCTCATCTTGACTATGATCATGTGTAAAGGAATGAACCGATCGTTGGCAAACGTAATTTTCGGCGCTGTCGGCTTAATTGAAGAAGGTGCATCCGATGGAAAACAACAACAATTGAATATCAAAAGCTACTCTACGGAAGAAGCCTCGATGATTCTGGATGCGGCAGAAAAAATCATCGTCGTTCCGGGTTATGGACTTGCAGTTGCTCAGGCACAACATGCCGTGCGTGAAGTCGCAGATTTTCTCGAGGGAAAAGGCAAAACGGTTCTTTATGCGATTCATCCGGTCGCAGGCCGTATGCCCGGACATATGAATGTGCTGTTGGCAGAAGCCAATATTCCGTATGAACAACTTAAAGATCTGGATGAAATTAATCCTGAATTTGAGGATTGTGATGTCGCGATTGTGCTCGGTGCCAACGATGTTGTAAATCCCGCGGCTCGTCATGATAAATCCAGCCCGATTTACGGTATGCCCATTTTGGATGTGGATAAATCGAAAACGGTGCTTATCAACAAACGGACAATGAATCCCGGATTCGCCGGCATTCAGAATGAATTGTTCGGATTTGATAATTCGATTATGGTCTTTGGCGATGCTAAACAGATGCTTCAGCAACTACTGAAAGATTTAAAAGATCTGTAAACATATTTATTGTCAGAAAAAATGATTCACTGATACATCAGTTTCATCATTTTACTCCAATTTCTAAAATATAGAGTTGAAAATAAAGGGGAGGACTTCGGTTCTCCCTTTTTTGTAGACATGCACGGAGTTAAAGCTTCAGCCTTTATAAAAAATAAGCAAGATTGAATGGATGGTTGGAGGAATGGAGTTTTGGAGTATTGGATGGATGCTTGTATCTGCAGATAATTTTCAGAAAAAAGATAGAACAAAAAGTTTTATTTGCTTTTGTATCTTATTCATTATTAGCTTTTTCCATGGATTATCAGCTAGAATTTACAAATACACCGCACAGCGCTCAAAACCCTTCTGGTTGTAATTCTACACACACAATCAACGAACAAAAATGTAATATCACGGCTCTCGAGCCGTATATTTACTGATGGAGCTGGAGCGAAGCGACAGCTCCATCGGGCGAAACTGTGCCAGTCTGGGCTGGCTGTACGCAAAGCGCACATCCATCCCACACTCGAACGGAAGCCAAAAAGTGAAAACAAGCTTTCATTTTTGTCTCAGTTCAGTTTCGCCCGTTAACCTCTCACTCTAATAAACTTCCGTTCTTCATCATAGAACCAATTATCAATAACGGTTCCGTTCAGTTCAATTGAAGCCGGTGGAGTATCAGCAAATATATTCAGGATCAGCGGTTTTTCATTACCGTCAACTGTGATCTTCCAACCGTTTCCGTTTTTGATATTTACGCGCACTTTTTCAGTATTCCCGGGGAGTGTGAATTCATAATCCAGATCATTCCCATCATAAATATTCAAGGTCAAATGTCCGGTAGAGTTCGCATCTCCGAAGCCGGTATAAGCCCGTGAAATATTCAGAGGAATTATGCTACCCTCCCGCACAAATACCGGAAATTCATCTAGCGGAAATTCTAACAATATCTCAGCCGGACCGGAATATGTTTTGGTTGCATCAAAGAAATATATCCAGTTACCGTCCGGAATAGTTACTATCCGCTGCGGGCCTGGCCGGTAGATCGGCGCTACCAAAATATCTTCGCCAAATAAATAATGATATTTACCTTTTATCGGTTTCATCAGCGTCTGGCCGCCATTGCGCTGTTCTTCCAACGCGTTATAGATATACGGGATCAATTCCGTATGAAGCCAGGCATACTTGCGGATGATCTCAAGCTCTGCTTCAGTCCGTTCCCATAACCGTCGTTCACCGTGCCCGCCATTCAAAAACAATCCGCAGAAAGCCGAATATTCTGCCCAGCGGATGTAAATCTCCGAGGGGAATGAGTCACTTTCAGCGTAGCCGCCAACGTCAGAACCGATTACGCCATAGCCAAGCTTCGCACTTTTAAGAATATCGCGAATGGCTTCTTCGATGCCTTCATTTTCGATCGTCCAGGCATGGTCTTGATCGCCTACCCAGCTTACGGGTGCGGCATCCAGCGGAGCAAATCCTTCCGGGTGACCACCTTGAGCCCGATCGATGGAACGCGCCAGCGTAATAAATTCAGGATTTTGGGTAAGTCCGTGATTATATTCGTCCCGATAATAATGGTCCATATATCCTCGGGTCGTCATCCATCCCGAATATGTTTTTTGATACGGAATTGGTATTTTTCCTATTTTTGATGAGAAGAACGTGGAAGTACCGTCCAGTTTCCAGCCGTCAATACCAAGATCGAATAACGGTTGCTGCATTCCGCGCCACCATTCCATCGCCAGCGGGTTCGTATAATCGATCAATCCGCCGTTGCCTTTCCACCAATCCCATTCGTAGCCGTTGCCGATCAGAAACCCGTTTTCTTTAGCATGATCGAACCAAGGCTGCGATTGTTTGATCCTGGTATCTTTGCTGTAATAATTCACCATCGTTGTCATCCACAGCACGACCCGGTAACCATCATCCTGGAGTCCATTGAAAAATTCCTTCGGTTTTGGATAGCGAACTGTATCGACTTGAAAATCATTATAGCGCATACTCCAGGGACTGTCAATCAGGATCGTCCTAACAGGGATATCATGTTCCTTGTAGCCGTTTAAGAGTCCCCTGACCATTTCAGAGGTATTTACATCATCTTCCCATAGCCAGCATTCCAATGCCCACGCCGGAGTATAGGGGATTTCAGTATGTCGGGAATAATTTAACGGCATACCCCAAAATGGGAGCGCCCAAAGCAGCCAAAATAACAACCCTACAAAAAAGACTAGGTAGAGCAGAGATGTTTTTAACTTACCAAAACACATTCAATCACTTTACAATGGCCAGAGTTCCCTTTTGTATATTTCCAAAACTCTCTTCTGTCAAAGACTCAACTACCCAAAAGTAAAGTCCACTCACGATATGGCCTGAAAAAGATATGGTTTCTTGACGCCAAGAATATTCTGCAGATGTTGCTTTGAGATGTTCTTTTTCAAACACAAGATCACCTGAAGTTGAATAAATTTTAATTTTACAATGTCCCGGCAAATTGGTAAAACGCAACTTGTAAGGATCTGCGGAATCAGGATATCTGTGTAAAGGATCACCATAATCCAATCGATAAGGATTTGGCACAACGCGTATGGGTACTTTCATTTCATTGTAGATGGGTAGAGAGGCTTGAAATGGGGTTATCGCAATTGCATTTCTCTGTTCTGGTGAAGACATGCCACTCTCCAATGAAGGTATTGGTCCCAAATCATTCCCATTAATATCAAACCAGTGATCGTGACCTGAATCATATGTATGTACGCTATAATAATAGTTATAACCGGAAAATGATGTTGAATCAGTATAGGTATAAATTCCCGTCTCAGGATTATAATATGTTGTGTCACCTATCGAAATATCCAACAGTAATTCCCATGGTCCATTATGCCAATAGTGTGACGGAGGCCATGACTTATATATTCGATATCCCCGGACATCCATTGCCTCTTGTCCTTCATAGTCCGGATCTAGAGCATCTTCTACATCATCATTCCAATTGATGATTACTTGTCCCAATTGTGAGTTTCCAAACCAAATATTCACATCCGGTGGCGGGTCGGGTATATTGTATTTATTTTCATACGCAAACTTGGCTTTTTCAAAATTCCTAAACAAAGACCTCTCCCCATATTTAACTTCCAACTTTGCTTGCGGGGTTTTAGACCATGTAATTTCATCTTCCTTTTTCCAATCTGCTCCTGAGCCACCTACATATGCAACAACAAGTTTTGCTTTTTCTCCGGGTTGCAAGTGATAAGGACCAAATACAAATGCATGTGTTCCTAAATCAGGATCTCTGGGCGTGTTGGTAATATCACACTCATTCTCCCCTATTACCATCTTATACATCTCTGCATCTGTATGTTGGTTAGCATTTGGATCTTGGTAATCATATTGTTCAATATTGCCACTATGCCACCATTTTGCATAAGCCGGCTGAGTTGTATTGAGAGGATGAACATACTCAGAATTATCAGGGAGGTAATCCACAACTCCCATTCCAATATATTGATATGAAAGTAATTGGTCTTGTTCTTGGCCAAAATATCCCCCACTGGATGAGGTAGATCTTTGCGTTGCAACTTCTAATTTATATGGTTGTCCGGTATCATCCCAACTGGTACCCAGCCAATCACTGTCCCTCTGATAAAACAAAATATGGTTATTATAATTTTCTGTATATTCACTTTCGTCAGCAATAAAAGTATCTGATTTTGTATAGAAATATATATCATCTTGTGTTTGCAACCTATTTCCTCGCCAATCACTCCATCCCATCCCATGACCTTCTGCCCATTGATGTCCCATAGAATTAATATTAAATGCATTCATTAAAGCAAAATACACAGAGTCTAAAATAGAATCACCCTTGTTCTCAAAGATAATATCTTGAATAATAAAATCATCATATTCTGGATAACCCCACGCATAGGCTTTTCGCGTAACCTGGACACCATGTTTGGTCATCCATTGACTTATGATTATCTCCTCAGGAGCTGAATTGTGAGCCGTGTACTCATGATAACGATAATTATGGATTTCAACCGGTTCCCTACTTTGAATATTAGTGTGGTATGCAGAATAATTGCTACGCTCATAATTATGAGATGTTGAATCGCCTAAAATAGACTCTGGCGAATTAGCTATATCATATACCTTCGGTTCAATGTCATTCGTTACATGTCTGGGACCAGAATGAGAGACTAACGTATCTCCATCATTGATTCCAAGCACCCAAACACCCTGTCCTCTTGAGCTTTGTGGAATAGTGGCACGAGGCATTTCAATCACATTGGGATTCCCACTGATATACGCTTCTACATCAATAAAATATTCTACAAAATCAACACCAACTCTAGACATATTTCCAGGATAGGTCAGGCATTCTTGTGAATGGCTTCCGGAGTCATGCCTATTCCCCCCACCTTCTAATCCATTATTACGGTAGGTAGACCACATTTTACCTCTAGTAAGATTACGGGGCGTATATCCATCTATCATGTCAGACTGACCATAGATAGTCAGAGTAAAAACAAACAGAAACCCAGATATATATTTTTTTATCATAGTATCTCCAATATATAAAATGACATATTTAATAAACTCTCTGTTATTTTATGATCGCCAAAGTTCCTCTTTGTATTTCCCCA
>CAYLYH010000012.1:0-58132 GCA_964388155.1 uncultured bacterium
ATGAAGATTCATTAAACAGTTTTTGTATAAACTCAAAAGCATTTTTTATCTGTTTTGCGGTTTCTGATTTATTCATATTATTTCCCATTATAGAAGATTATTTGGTTCGTATTTGTTTCAATATTATTCAAAGTATTAAAAAATGATTTTTGAAATATTTTACTGTATTTCTTGATTTCTTCAAAGTCTTGTAAATTCTCAATAAATCCAGTAAATTCACCTTTGAATTTGGATGTATTCAAATTATAAAAAATGGCATTATCTAATCCAAATTTATTTTTTATTTCAATGTTTGTTAATCCTTCAAAACTTCTTAATCGTTTCTTCACTAATAATGAAAATAGGTCATTAGCAAATTCTCTATTTTGTTTTATACTTTCACTCTCTAATCTCTCATCAATGAACCTTGAAATAAATTGCCAATTTGTCCATATAAATTTGAAATCTCGCTTTTCGTATTCTAAATATTTTTTTCGGTCTTTATAATATTCAGCAGTTATGGCAACATAAATGAATTCTTTATTTATATTTTCAGATGTCATTTTCCCCATTGAAATTTCTCTTTCAATTTGAGAAGCAACTGTTGTTGTTTCAGGCGAAAAATCAGAGTATAATTTCGCTTCAAACAATAAATAATATTCTCCACATATGACAACTAAATCAGGTTCCGTTCCATCTTCATAACTAGGCCAAAATATAAACTCTGCATTTTCAGATTCTTTCAAAGTAACTTCAATTCCTAATTTTGACAAATACTCTTTAAATAATTGTCTGTCAGAATATTTGAAAAACGAAAATACATTTGAAGTCAGAATATCTTCCTTGTCATTAAGTTTACTTGGTATTTTTCCGTTTAATTCTGCTATTATCATTTTCGTTCTCTTATATGTGCCCTAACGTACGTGTATATTCATTGTTCTTATCCGTCCATACCGGTGGTATAAGAACCATTGTTTATATTTTTCAAATATAAATCTAATGCTATTGTTCAAAAAAATCATCAATTGGATTCCTAATTTTATCAATTGCTCTTTTTGATACATGAGTATAAATTTCTGTTGTTTTAGAACTATTATGTCCTAATAAATCTTGAATGTATCTTAAATCGGTACCCTGCTCAAGTAAGTGGGTTGCAAAACTATGACGGAGCATATGTGGGGTGACTTTTTTATGAATAGATGCTTTTCTTGTAGCCTTTTTTAAAATATTTGCAACACTAGTTGGAGAATATTTTCCTCCGGTCAGACCCTCAAAAAGATATTCTTTCGGGCTGTACTCTTTGTAATATTTTCTTAATAAATCTAACATATTCTTCGACAATAGTGATATTCTGTCCTTTTTCCCTTTTGACCCAATTATACTAACCACCATTCTTTCGGAATCAATATCCCTAATCTTTAAATCCAATAATTCGCTTCTTCTTAACCCAGCGGAATATAATAACATTATAGCACACTTGTGTTTAATATTGTCACATGAATTCAAAATCTTCTTAATTTCATTTTTACTCAAAACTTTCGGCAGTTTACTTTCCTTCTTTGGGCGATAAATATTATAATATTGTTTTTCTCTGCCTAGTGCTTTTTCATAATAGAATTTGATAGAATTAATTCGTTGATTTTGTTGACTAATCGAAATGTCCTTCAATTTTATCAAATCTAAGATATAGGAATTTATGTCGTTGATTGTTAGGTTTTCTAGTTTATTGGGTGAGAAATGATTCACAAAGTCTTTGAAATAATTACAATAAATATTTATTGTGTTCTCGCTATATCTTTTTTGGATTAGCAAATCTTTATATTCTCTTAAAACTTTATTCACACTTATAAATCCAGTTTTTTGATCCGTCTCTCGTGGCGGTTACCTTCAAACGGGATTTTCAGCCACATATCAATCATCTTAATTGCTTTTTCAGGGGATACAAATCTTGCACCAAACGACAAAATATTGGCATTGTTATGCATCCGAGATAGTTTCACAATTTCCTCCGGCCCGTCGTAAAATACGGCTGCCCTTACACTTTTTACCCGATTGGCTGCCATGGCTTCTCCCTGACCTGAGCCTCCAAAAATAAACCCGCGGTTCTCCTGACTGCCGGCTACCGCATGTGCCGCCGGGAGAATGTAATCAGGATAATCATCGTCTCCGTCATACGAGAATGCACCAAAATCCTGAATCTCATATTTCTCTTTTTCCAAATGCGCTTTCACGGCTTCTTTCAAATGGAACCCCGCATGATCTGTGGCTAAAATTATTTTCATTTATTCTACCTTAATTTTGAAAGGTGATTACGTATTTTTGATTCTACATTCTCAGTGGTAAAACCAAATTCTTTTGCTAAATCTTCGGCAGGCGCTGAAGCACCGTAGTGATTCAACCCTATATTTATTCCATTCGGGCCCGTATATTTTTCCCATCCGCGGGTAATCCCGGCTTCGATAGATACCGTAAGACATCCGCGCATCGGGATCAATTTACTGCAATATTCTTTCGGTTGTGCATCAAATATCTCCATAGACGGCATGCTCACAACGCGCACCCGTTTATCCTTCATTTTTTCAGCAACCTCCATCGCCAGAGATACTTCCGAACCGGTAGCAACCAAAACAATCTCCGGGTTTCCGTCACAATCCAAGACTGAATACGCTCCTTTTCGAACACCGGATTCTATCTTTTCAATGTCAAAAGGGAGGATGGGCAATCCCTGTCTGCTGAGAAGTAATGCACTTGGCGTGGATTTTGATTCTACCGCCAGCTTGAAACACACCGCCGTTTCTTTCGAGTCTGCAGGTCGGAATGTATACAGATTCGGGATGGTCCGCAACGCCATGATGTGTTCTACCGGCTGATGTGTGGGACCGTCTTCTCCGACGTAAAAAGAATCGTGAGTAAACTCATAGATTACCGGTAGTTTTTGCAAAGCGCTCAAGCGGATTGCTGGGCGCACATAATCTGAGAAAACCGCAAAAGTCCCGCCAAACGGAATTGCTCCGCCATGCAGAGCCATTCCATTCATGATCGTTCCCATCGG
Source organism: uncultured bacterium (assembly GCA_964388155.1). GTDB lineage: Bacteria > Fidelibacterota > Marinisomatia > Marinisomatales > JACNKV01 > JACNKV01. Next base: position 3,032 of record CAYLYH010000012.1, read on the forward strand.
AAATTCCCGCACCCCAAAAGCAATATTTCGTCCCTTGCGATTGCTTTTATTAAAGTCACCCCATTTTTTGGCAAACCCTCCGGTATAATTGGACGGTTCTAAATCTGCGGACCCTCCGACTAAATGCGGAAGCTGTTCTGCAAATTTTTCCAAAACGGTTCCAAAGGTTTTTCGGGTTGCCGATGAAGTCCCATCATCAAATTTAGGATAAGTCAATTCTTGCGGAGCATTCTCCATTACTTGTGCCCATCGCTTTGCAATTACAGCATCTGTCTTAGCCCAATTAAGTTGGTCTTTCCACCGTCCCACAGATTCTCGAAGTTCACCAAATCGAGTCTGAAAATGGGTGACGACTTCATCCGGGAGATAAAACTGTTCAGGAGCGAGACCCCCCTTCTCTTTGGTGGCATCAATCTCATTCTGCGGCATCGGTGAACCGTGCGTATTGTGATTACCTTCCAATCCGGCGGAACCATGAGCCATGATGGTTTTCCCAATAATAATGCTGGGGCGGTCAATCACTTGGGCTTTTTGGATTGCATCGCGGATTTTTTCATGGTCGTGCCCGTCAATTTTTTGCACATGCCAGCCAAACCCGTCAAACACGGTTGCGATATTTGTAGAATCGGAGCGATTCGTATGCCCGGAAATCTGTTTCTCATTGGAGTCATAGTACAGAACGAGTCGGGACAGCCCTAAATGTCCAGCGATTGCAGCCACACCTAAAGCAACCGGCTCCTGCAGATCTCCGTCTCCGGCAATCACATAGGTAAAATGGTCAATCAAACTTCCGGCTTCTCCGTTGAAATTCATGCGATTACGAAGCATAGATTCGGCTAACGCCATTCCGACTGCCATCCCGACACCCTGTCCCAGCGGACCGGTGGTTGCTTCCACGCCCGGGATTTCTACTTCGGGGTGCCCCGGAGTCCGGCTTTGCAGCTGACGAAAGGATTTTAAATCATCAACTTCCAGCCAACCGGTGAGCGTTAACAAAGAATATAACAGCATGGACTCATGTCCGGCTGATAGTACAAAACGGTCACGATCTTTCCAATTCGGGTCATCAGGGTCGATCGTTAGGAATTCAGTAAATAGGATGGTGGCAAAATCGGCGGAACTCATTGCCCCGCCGGTATGACCGGAATTGGCGTTGCGAACACCATCCATGACCAAACCTTTGATAACATTCACTAAAAATAAGTCTTTGTCCTCAGCGGACCATAATTCAAATTCGGATATGTCTTTATATGTTCTCATGTTTTTTTTTACTCATTAGCTACTAATACCGCGAAAAAACACGAAGTTGATTGTACTCAATGAGACCAAATCGGGCTTCGTCGTAATCCGTAATATTCGTTTTTAATGAACAGTATGTTAGTTAGTAATTTTATTAAACTGCTGAATGGCTGCCACTGGATCACCCGCTCCAAATATGGCTGAACCTGCCACTAATATGTCTGCTCCCGCTTCCGTAACTTCTTTCGCATTATCAAGTTTGATTCCGCCGTCAACTTCAATTAGCACGCTGTCCTGAAGACATTGCTCCAGTAATCGTTGTCTGATTTCAGCAATACGCTCCGTTGACCCCGGTAAATACCCTTGTCCGCCAAACCCGGGTTCCACGCTCATCACCAAGATCAAATCCACTTTATCGAAAAAGGGTTCAATGGCGCTTACCGGTGTTTTTGGTTTCAGCGATATCCCAACTTGCTTTCCTGTTACCCGAATCAGGTCTATCACGTCATCGGGATTCTCCGCTGCTTCTACGTGAAAAGTAATCCCATCGGCTCCAGCCCGGGCAAAGGGTTCAACCAGATTTTCGGGATTTGTGACCATAAGATGGACATCCAAAAACCGGTTGGTGTGCGGTCGCAAGGATTTCACCACCAACGGACCGATAGTCAGATTCGGGACAAAATGGTTGTCCATCACATCGATATGGACATACTCAGCACCGCCTTTTTCACAGATATCCAGTGCAGATTGGAGATTGGAAAAATCCGCAGATAAAATAGACGGGGCGATGATGGTTCTTTTTTCGCTCATAACTTATGGCAAGTTTACTGAATCAATCGGTATTATTGAAAGGTAATTTGGTACCATGGAGTGAATTGACTTGTCAATTCTATGCCGACGCAGGAGATATAATTCTATTTGCTATAAATCTCATTCTTCGATTCAATCATGGACATTCATTTGTTGCTGTCATTCTGATCCGGCGACTGGCCTAGTGAAATAATGCGTTGCATTAAAATCATAGATTTAATTTCACAGGGCTGGCGGAGAGGAATCAAAACACTTATGTCAACAGAGTGTTATTCTGTGTACAAAAATAGTATTGAGAACACCGTATACACGCCGGGTTTAATAACGGATATCCCTCATTCGTTCCTCATTCGGGATGACAAAAACACCCTTTTTAGAATGTAACCATTAATCGCAAATTATTAACCGTTTTTCAATCCCATTCAAATCCGGCGGCTGTCCCTGACTTTAGGTTAATCTCAACGGAATTATAATCTCTAATTTCAGGAATATAATAATACAACATTTTAAATTCTAAATTCTCATCCACCCAAATAGAATCCGGTAAACCCAACGTTGACAGGACGGCTTTCTCGGTGGGTTTTTCAGTTAAGAAATCCCAAACATCATATTCGGTCATTAATCCCCGTGAAAACGGAGTGGGAGAATCCTGTTCGGGATGCGTTGACTTTGTGGAAGTGTTAATATCCATGGGTGGGGCTGTAGAGCAGGAAACCCAGAGCAATCCTGTAAATAAGATAATATGTGTCTTTCTCATTGGATAAACCTACTCCTGTCGGATTATGAGAAACAAGATCGATATTGTTAAAATATTTTTTTAATCAGAAAGAAATATTTGTCCTAAATTGAGTGCCATTTTTTAAGGATATTTTATGACAAACGACAAAATTAAAGACCGCTTTTATTTAGAAAAAGGATTTCTCGGTAGCCCTGATGCACGCACACTTAGAGTATTATCAGAATATTTAGGTCCACGCCAGAGGTTCACACGAAACCATGTCGAGGACACGATCGTGTTTTTTGGCTCAGCCAGGATAAAATCCAAACAAGAGGCTGAAACAGCCTTGAAAAAAGCTCCTGCTTCGTTATCAGAAAAAAAACGACGTCAGCTGGAACATCAGCTTGAGATGAGCCAATTTTACGAAGCTGCCCGTGAGCTTGCAAGCCGGCTGACCAAGTGGAGTAAAAAACTCAAAAACAGTAAACATCGTTACATTATCACTTCCGGCGGTGGACCAGGTATCATGGAAGCCACTAACCAAGGAGCATCCGAAGCGAAAGGACTTTCCATCGGATTGAACATCACCCTTCCATTTGAACAGTCGGGGAATCATTGGATAACCCCAGATCTGAATATGCAGTTTCACTACTTTTTCATGCGGAAATTCTGGATGGCTTACCTGGCGAAAGCTCTGGTTGCTTTCCCGGGGGGCTTTGGCACACTGGATGAGCTGATGGAAATTCTGACCCTTATTCAAACGGAAAAGATACATAAAAACATTCCGATAATTCTTTTTGGGACAGAGTATTGGTCAAACGTCATCAACTGGGATTATTTAGTTAAAATCGGAACGATCGACAAAAAAGACCTTTCTCTGTTCACAATTTGTGATACGGTTGATGAAGCATTTAATGCAATTACATCAAAAATTGCCGGCGCACATACGGGACCTAATTTCTAAGGGTAAACGAGTTGAAGGGTATATGAGTTCACAAACAAATATTTCCAGATGTGATTGGCCCGGTGAAAACCCGTTGATGATTGCTTACCACGATGATGAATGGGGTGTGCCGGTTCACGACGACCGAAAATTATTTGAATTTATGGTGCTGGATACGTTTCAGGCAGGTTTGAGTTGGGCAATAGTTCTAAATAAACGAGAAGGATTTCGGGAAGCTTTCGACAATTTTCGACCAGACATCATTGCCGGTTTCGATGAAACAAAAATTCAAGAACTCATTCAAAATCCGACGATCATACGTAATAAACTGAAAATCCGCTCAACCGTAACAAACGCTCACGTGTTTTTGGATATCCAAAAAGAATTCGGGAGCTTCGATGCCTTTATCTGGAAATTCACCGGTGGTAAAACAATCACCAATCGGTGGAAAACCAAAGCCGAGATCCCGACCCGTTCCCCTGAATCAGATGCGATGAGTGCCGAATTAAAAAAACGTGGGTTTAAATTTGTCGGGACGACAATCTGCTACGCATTTATGCAGGCAGCAGGAATGGTGAACGATCACTTGGTGGGCTGTTTTCGGTATCGTAAATGTGGAGTGGATTGACTGTGTCAATCCCTGTGCCGACTTGGTCAGCACATGTCCGTTCCACAGGCGGGCAGTCCAAAACTATAAATTGATTAACGTAACAGTTTTTCGTAAATCTTCTTTAGCTCTTTTGTGTGTTTTCCGGGAGTTCCGTCACCTATTTTTTCTTCGTCAATATGTACGATAGGAACAATCCCGGAGATACTGCCGGTTTGAAATACTTCATCCGCCCGTTTTAAAGCACCAAGCATTATAGTATCATATTTAACCGGAATTGGTGATATTTCAATTATGGTTTTCCGGGTAATCCCCGGCAGTACTTCACCTTTTCGGGTGTAAAGGATATCATCATTAATCCAAAATAGATTTGACCGGGAACCTTCGTAAACCTCTCCAACCTCATTAGTCAAAAGTGCTTCAAAAAACCCGTGCTTCATTGCTTTTTGATAACTCAAATAGCATTCAAGATAAGAAAGTGATTTCACCGCCGGCAAAGACCGCTGCTGCACAACACTCATGACTCTTACTCCGTTAGATGAGGTCAAATCAAGATCGAGTTTTGATGAGATTACAATACAGTCATCCGGGGTTACCACAATTTTCAACCGTTGCAGATTGTGTTCGGATGTTTCGACAACGGTCTTGACCATATTACAGACTTCCTCACGCGAATATTTTAGGGGAAGTTCTATATTCTCTGCCGATGAGAAAAGCCGTTCTAAATGATCATCCAATCCAAAAACCATACGGCTGACCGTTGTCCGCATGGTTTCAAATACTCCGGCCCCGTACATGACGGCATCGGAAAAAATGTTCACCATCGCTTCTTTTTCCTCAACCATTCGATTATTGATCATTACATGCATGCTGTGCTCCTAATTCTCAGTAAATGGGTAGATGGGTAAACGGGTAGATGAGTATATGAGTTGAAAGTAGTGAGTTGTTTTGTTTATTCTCCACGCTCCAAACTTTCTTATTCCCTAATAGATTTTGCTTTTGCCATGGTTTCATCAAACTCATCGGTTTCATTTGACCCAAGTGTAATTCCGCCGCCAACACCCAGCGACAACCGATTCCCTTCCTGCACCACAGTTCGTATGGCAATATTCATATCCAATTCGCCATCAGGATAAATCACTCCTACCGACCCGGTGTACGCTCCGCGACGTTCTTCCTCCAACTCATCAATGATTTCTATCGCCCGTTTTTTCGGACAACCCGTGATCGACCCACCCGGAGACATGGACAGCCACGCTTCAATCGGAGAAATATCATCCCTCAGTTCGCCTTCAATTGACGAAAATGTGTGCCAAACTGCCGGGAGTTTTTTCAATCCCTTTTTCTCAATAACGTTCACAGAACCTATTTTACAAACTTTCCCCAGATCATTTCGTAATAAATCGGTGATCATGAACAGTTCGGCTTCTTCTTTTTCGCTGTTTAATAACTCCTGCATCATTTTCTCATCATTCGTTTCTGAACGGGGGCGTGTCCCCTTGATCGGTTCGGTAATTATTTTTCTATTTTTAATCCGTATAAATCTTTCCGGGGATAAACTTAACACAACTCCGGTTTCAGTGGGGATGTACGCCGCAAAATCCACCGGATTTTTCTTCAACAAATTCAAAAATATATCTTCGGACTTACTTTTAAATTTACCTCTTAATTTATGCGTGTAATTGACTTGATAGATATCACCGCTGAGAATATGGTCTATTATTTTGCGGAAGTTTTTTCCGTACTTATCTCTTTCCAATGTCCGGTTAAAATCCGGAGTATTTTCAGTTGTGAGTTCAGATCGATCGCAATCAAGAATTTCTTCAATTTTTTTTTGATAAGTGTCATCAGAGAAATGAAGGATTGTTTCGCCCGCAGTAAATTCCATATAATTATCGTATGCGTAAAAACAGATATCCGGCTGACTTGACTTCGGGTGGTCTGACCGGACATTCATCAATTCCAAACCTAAATCATAGGAAATATATCCGACTAATAATTTACCGGAGTTCTCCTCTACAAACCGGCTTAATGTGTTTCCATCTGCCCCACAATGATAGATGTAAATGCCCGTTGGATTGAATGCCAATATCCGTTTCCAACCGGATTCTGTTTGGCTCCACAGCATCACCGGAGATGACATTGTTTTCGCTGCTTGACGAAAGACAGTGCCTATATCCGTTGCGGGGAGCGTCAGTTTATCCATGGAGAAAATTCCGCATTAAATCATCCCCGACTTCGGTCATAAAAGACTCAGGATGGAATTGCACACCGACAAGCGGGTAGGTTTGATGCCGGATCGCCATAATCTCGCCCTTTTCATCTTGAGCGGTTAACAGAAAGTTTTCGGGGATGTCATCCACGGCAAGGGAATGATAGAGGGCAGCATCAAAAGGTTTGGGAAGGTTTTGAAATAATCCTGTCTGGTCGTGATGTATTTTTCGGGTTTTCCCGTGAGTGGGTTTGAGGGCTTTACGGATCTTGGCACCGAAGACTTCCGCGATGCATTGCATACCCAGACAAACACCAAAAATCGGAATTTTGTCGTGGAAACTGTGAATGACGTTGTTACATATTCCGGTATCTTTCGGCATCCCCGGCCCGGGTGAAATGACTATTTTTTTCGGGGATAATTTTTGTATATCTTCAACCGTGATTTGGTCGTTCAGCACGACCTGTGTGCGGAACCCCAGCGATTCAATCTGCTGGTAGAGGTTGTATGTAAATGAATCGTAGTTGTCGATTATCAGAATCATTCTAATCACCGGATTTTCTAGTGAAAAACCGACAGGAATTTACTGTAATAATCTAATAGAAGATTAGGGTTCTCACGGTCTTATTTGTCGATTAATTCGCTTATTAATAAATGATGGAGATAATTGTGGGAAAGTTACAGAAGTAATTTTACAAATTAGAGAAACGAATATCCTCCGGCAGGATTGCCCGCCGGAGGATACAGCGTATCAGTTACTCAAATATTTCCATTGAATTGTGAAAGAACCTGAATTCCCTTGATTATCGTAGTAGTTTGTAACTTCAAAAGCCGGAAATTTACCATCGGCAGTATTGATGACATAAACAAAATCATTCGGAAGAACCATATGTGAGTCTGTCATATAATACCACGCATCTGTTTCCGTTGTAAAGTCAGCAATAAAACTTTCTGCGTCAGGGACATCGGATACATCTTCTAAACTTCCGGCACTTACTACAGCGATTGTGATATTTTCACCCGCTCCAATTCTGGGATCATCAATCGGGAACGGTGCTCCCGGGGGCGTATAAGATACCGAATAAAATACGACGTCATACGTGTCGATGGAGTCCGTCACCCCTGTGTTAGTTGAGAACGTAAAAAATTCTGATCCATCTGTTTTCACGTTCACGGTTGAATGCGTGTTGTATCCCAAAATATCATCATTGTTTTCCTTTTCACAGGCAACCGCTAATAGCATGATGCCCAGAAGTGTAATCCATAGTGTTTTCATTGTTATTTCCTCTTTCCTTCTTTATTATTCTTCGTTTGTAATCTGGATGCCAATATACCACTCTCGTCCCGGCATTGGTCCCCATACTTCATCATAGAGATCCGTAATATTTTTTACCCCTGCATTCAGTTCATAATACTTCATGACAGGAATCCTAAGGTTTGCGTGTAAAAGTAAATAGTCGTCTAACCATTCTTCAATTGGTTCCCCTACCATTAAACCTCCTTCACCATAATAACGTTCACCGAGGTATTGTGCTCTGATATTCATTGATATTTCGAATGGCAGCTGAAATCTAAAACTGGAATTTGCCTTGTGTTTTGCTTTTAGATTTAACGGACTTTCGTTGTCTACGTCCCAAGAATCTAAGTAGCTATATCCGACAGACCACTCGATATCCGGAGTAAAGAACCACGTTAAGTCCATTTCCATTCCTTTTGTTCTTGCGCGGTGAATATTTTCTGTTTTCCACCGGTGTAGATTTGAATCATCGTACCCATCCGAGACATAATCTATGAGATTGTAAATTTGATTGTAAAATAGATTTATCCGACTATGGTACCGACCGGAATTCCATCGCTCAATATCCAACGAATAACTATTCGATATTTCAGGTTCCAAGTCAGGGTTGCCAAGAATGTGATACCCCACTTGTAAAAATTTAAAATCTAAAAATAATTCTTTAAAACTTGGTGCTCGAAAACCTCGGCCATAGGATAAACGGATTCTCGAAAAATACTCCGGTTTGAACATCAATGCAATTTTTGGTGAGAGATAAGAACCGTAAAGAGAATGTTTGTCCACCCTTGCTCCAGCGAGAAGTGTCATTATTTTTGTGGTTTCCCAATCATCCTGACAAAATAAATACACTAAATTTGAACTCAAAAAGCCCTCTGAAATGCGATCAGATTCAATAGCTTCTTCCACAATTCCAAGTCCGCCGTTAAGATGGTGTTCTCCTTTTTTAGTTTGGAAAACAATATCTGCATGGAGTAAATCATCAATGGATTGATCGCTTGAACGCCGGAACCCCGAAGCGACAACAAATCGCTCATATAGATGGTTGTAATAGGAATATTCAAGTCCGGTTTTATACACAATTGATTGCCGGTTTGCTTCGTATTCAACCCGGCTCATCGAGCGATAATTATCAGTAACATCTCGAAATATATTCTGATTATTCAAGGTCTGATCTTCTAAGAATGAATAATGCGTAAATCGAAATATCCCGCCAAGAAGTTGTTTTCTTTCGAGTTGAAATCCGGCATTATATTTTTTATACTGGCTTCCATCTTCCCATAAACTATTCGCATTGACGTCATTTCCGCCATAAGTACGAATCCCGAAATGTAATTTTGAACTCCAGAGATTGATTCCGCCGGTAACGGACAGATGCCCATTCGCACGGCCATAACTTCCAAAGTCACCGCTAAGCGTGGCGGACAAATTTTCATTGGGTTGCTTCGTGATGATATTTACAACACCGCCCATTGCTTCACTTCCGTATAGAGCAGACACAGCACCTTTAACGACTTCAATCCTTTCAATTTGGTTTGCAGCGATTTGAGAAATATCCAATTGACCATTCGTCCTACCGACCATTCTCATCCCATCAACCATAACTAAAATATGGTCTGCATCAAATCCACCCAATTCAATTCCCGTACCAAATTGGTTTTCTACCACGGCGACTCCTGTTAGTTCTGCAAGTATTTTTGATACATCCGTCGCTCCGATATTCTCAAGCCTTTCACCTTTAAGAATCTGGGTGGTAACAGGTACATCTTTCAAATATCGTTCCGTTCGTGTTCCCGTAACGACAATTGAGGACATTTCGATCAAGTCTTTTTGCATAGATATTACTAAGGATCTCTCCACGGGGAATTGTAACGTTCGTCTTTCAGTTTTATATCCTATCATGGAGACAACCAACGTTCCGGTGCCAAAGTCGGTGCCGGACAGGAGAAAATCACCGGAGTAATCTGACACTCCTCCAATATCCGATTGCTCAAAGTAAATATTAGCATTAGATAGCGGATTACCGGTTTTTTCGTCAGTAACTCGTCCTTGAATAGTAAACGTGTCTGCCGATAATTTTATCGGTAATAAGTACACGATTAAGATGAGAGTTTTGTATAACTTAGTCATGGGTTTTGATAAATTTTTCGAGGAATTTTTCAATATCCGTCTCGGAGATATTTTTTCGGTCTGATCCCCAAAATAACATCCCGTGGAACACCCCGCCAAGGGCTTTGAGCACTAATTGACTATCCATCGTCGGTAACTCATTTTTATCCATGGCTTCTTCAATTAACTGAAGAAGTGTATTATACAACCGTACCTGAAATTGCTTCCATCCCGGTTCTTGTCCGTCTATAACCGGCAGGGATTGTGGAGCAAAAAATAAAAATTCATATAGTTTCCGGTTCTCATTTACCATCTCTGCTAATTTTTTCAAGATGGCAATAAACGTTTGACGCGGGGATTCAGTTTGGACGACATACTCTTCGATACCCTCCCATAATGACTGCCATCCATTAAATAAAATCGTATTAAATATTTCGTCTTTCGATTTGAAATAATAATACAAAGTTGCCTTTCCAAAATCAGCTTTATGTGCAATTTCATCCATGGTGGCATGCTCTAATCCCTTTTCTTTAAAGACTGATAACGCACTTTGAATGATGAGTTTTTTTCGAGCTTCCCGCTCAGCTTTTTTTCTTTCAGTAATCATAAAATCTCTATTCTTTCGATTTAACGGTTTAATATTCGAATGACGGGTCGAATATTAACACAAACAAGATAAATCAACCAATAATAAAATTATTATTTCCCCAAACTATCTTCCATTTGATTTTGAATCCCCGGTGTCAGCATTGTTAATACTGTCACACCGACAAAGGCAGCAAATATCAGTCCCATTTCAAGCGTATAATCCCAGGGATGCACCCAGATCTCTTCAAAAAATCCCCAGCGCCCTAATATCTCTACTGCATTCCAAAAGATGATCACAGTTGGGATGGCATACCGAATGGCTCTTGCCGTTTTCTGAAATTTTATGAGCCGGATAAATAGATACAATGACCACAATAAGGAGCCAAAAAAGACAAAATATGTTGCCGGATGATAGTCCCCGAAAAAGCGATTATCATATACGATCATCAAGAGGATATAAAACATCCAGAGGATGTAAACAGTTTCGGTAGCGGTGATGATGGCAAAGTTTCGTTTCCGCCCGGCATCTGTAGGCTGCAGCTCCATTTTCAAATTTCTGTGGAACCAGTTAAAAAAATTGCATCGGGTTTCACGGCGGAAAAAGAAATACAATACCGTTGCTAAAAATAATCCCAGTGACGATGGCAGAATAAGGTATTCCGGCTTGGTGACTACCTCTCCGTTTTCGATAAGAGGTGCAACGGCTAAGTGATTGGCAAAATATACAAAGGAGAACTCCACCCAGCCTGTCCATATCAATATACCGGCGAAAAATCCAAGCCAGGTGGCGGGAGTTTCTTCGTTTTTTCTAAATGCGATCACAATCAGCCCAACACCAACAAATCCCAACACAGTTGCTGCAGGATATTGGTAGCCTTCGCCGAAGATCTTTTCGACCAAGACCATGAGCGCATGTCCTAACGGCATGGTGAACAGCACCATGATAAACGCAGTGATTCCGATAAATGGTTTGCGGTAAATACTCATTTCATCTCCAAATTCTAAGGTGAATTTAAACGGTAATGAGAGTATGTCGCAATAGCAATAATATAATTATTTAAACATAACTGGTGGAATATCTATACTCAAATTCTTAACAATTCTGTGTAATATTACAGGACAGCGTGTTCTGTAAAAGAGGGCAAATTATTTTATGGTCTTATAAATAAAAAATGAAATCTTGTTACAGGACGCTACTCTCTCATCAATAATTCAAAATACATTTTAATCGCTTTTTCACTCCATCTCCTCTTCTCTCACTCACCGGTTCCCCCTTCACTTTTCCGCGTATTTTTCTTTTTTCCGCTGGGAGTTTCGTTTGTTTTTGTCCAACTCCATTTTTCGCAGGCGGATGGTTTGAGGAGTTACTTCCACCAGCTCATCTTCTGCAATAAATTCGATCGACTGGTCCAAAGACAATAATCTTGGTGGGCGAAGTGTTACTGTATTATCCGAACCGGATGCCCGCATATTGGTCAGTTTTTTCTCTCGGGTGATGTTGACCGCCAGATCATCTGAACGGTTTCGTTCTCCGATGATCATTCCATCATACACTTCTGTTCCGGTGCTGATGAACAACTCACCTCTGTCCGCCATCCCGACACTGGCGTAGGTGGTAACTTTTCCGTTACGATCTGCTACCAGCGCCCCGCTGATTCTTTGCGGAATTCTTCCAAACCACGGAGCATGACCGTCGAATAATTTATTCATAATTCCGGCACCTTGCGTATCGGTCAAAAACTGACTTCTGAACCCAATCAGTCCCCGAGATGGAATAGAGAACTCCATCGAAACACGCCCGTGCCCATGATTTACCAGATTAGTCATTCTTCCTTTTCTGGTAGATAACTTTTCGGTTATAATTCCGACTTTATCTTCCGGAATGTCTAAAAATACATGCTCCATCGGCTCCATGATTTTGCCATTTTTTACACGAGTAATTACTTGAGGTTTTGATACCATGAACTCATAGCCTTCACGACGCATGGTTTCAATCAACACAGCCATTTGAAGCTCTCCACGTCCGCGAACCTCAAACACATCTGTCCGCTGTGTGAGCAAAACCTGTAAAGACACATTACTTAATATCTCCCTTTCAAGCCTGTCCTTAATATGGCGGGTTGTGAGGTATTTTCCTTCCTTGCCGGCAAAAGGACTGTTATTCACATAAAACAGCATCGAGACCGTCGGTTCGTCGATTTGAATCCGTGGTAAGGGCTGCGGGGAATCATTGGAAGAAATCGTATCTCCGACGGTGATGTTTTCCAATCCGGCGACGGCAATAATATCTCCGGCTTCCAATGCTTCAACTTTGATTTTTTCTAATCCCTTAAACGTATATAACGCCGAAAATTTTTGATCATGGATGTTCCCGTTTTTCCCGCAGAGAGCATAAGATTTATTCATCTCCAGTGTGCCGTTATTCAGACGGCCGATGGCCACCTGCCCCACATAAGAGTTATAATCCAAATTGGTAATGAGAAATTGCGGAATGTGGTTATCGTCTGCGGTCGGTCCAGGAATTTTCGTTAAAATAGCTTCAAAAAGTGGATTTAAATCGTCAGAATTATCGTCCAATTCATTGTGGGCTACGCCGGTTTTCGCATTGGTGTAGAGGATGGGAAATTCAATTTGTTCGTCTGTAGCTTCTAAGTCGATGAACAGATCATATACTTCGTTTACGACTTCATCCACCCGTGCATCCGAACGGTCAATTTTATTAATCACGAGGATAATCGGGAGGTTCTTATCCAATGCTTTTTTCAAAACAAATCTGGTCTGCGGCAACGGTCCTTCACTGGAATCTACCAGTAGCAACGCACCGTCAACAAGATTCATACTTCGTTCCACTTCGCCGCCAAAATCAGCATGGCCGGGTGTATCCATGATATTAATTTTTACATTATTATAATGAACAGCGGTGTTTTTAGCCGTAATCGTAATGCCGCGTTCTTTTTCCAAATCCATCGAGTCCATGATGCGGTCTTCCACTTCTTGATGCGCATGAAACGTTCCGCTTTGTTTTAGCATTCCATCAACCAGAGTTGTTTTGCCATGATCTACATGAGCAATGATCGCAATATTTCTAAAATTAGTTTTTCTCATTCTTTATTTCCGACGGCCTTTGTTTTTACTGCGGTTTTTTCGCTTCTTACGAAATCTGTCTTTCTCACCTTTTTTGTTGTCATGGAATTTTTCCTTTGATAAAGAGGACTTCCCCGACTTTCCTTTTGCCACTTCTACCAGCAACGGAACCCCATCGTAGTTTTCTCTTTTCAAAGATTTCACCACAAAATCCTTTACATTCTCTTCTATTTCAAAAAAGGAGAATGATTTCAGAATTTCAATCTTGCCGATTACAGCATTTTTTGATCCAAGTGCCTTATTTATCAACCCCATTAATTTGACAGGATTCAGTTGATCTTTCGAACCAAGATTAATAAACAGTCTGGTAAATGATGACTTTCGTCGTTCATCTTTGCTTCGTTTTCGGTCTTGATTTTTTCCTCCGACAATATTGATATCTCTGGCATTTTTATAGTAAGATAAAAATCGGTTAAACTCTGCCGAGACAAAATGTTTGATAAGTTTCTCCCGGTCAAGCCATTCCAGTTTTTCGTAGATGGCAGGTAAAAATGGTTCGATTTGCGCTTCATCCACTTCTACTTTTTCAATTTTATCAATAAGAGAGTATAATTGTCTCTGACAAACTTCTTTCCCGTTTGGAACAAGCTCTTTCTTAAAGGAAATTCCCGATATTCTTTCAATATCTTTAATTTTTCGAATTTCCCGTGTGTGAATAATCGCAATGGATATTCCACTTTTTCCGGCTCGTCCTGTTCTTCCGCTCCGATGGACATAAATTTCAGAGTCATCCGGCAGATTGTAGTTGACGATATGTGTGAGACTGCTCACATCCAAACCCCGAGCGGCAACATCCGTGGCAACAAGCATTTGCAAACGACGACGCCTGAATTTTCCCATCACTTCATCCCGTTGCGACTGAGACAGATCCCCGTGGATTGCATCCGCATTGTAGCCATCGTGCATCAGCTTGTTGGCGACTTCTTTCGTCTCTCTGCGAGTACGGCAGAAAACAATCCCGTAAATGTCAGGATTACTGTCCGCAATACGTTTCAGTACTTCGTAACGATCTTTCACATGGACCATATAATACACATGGCTGACATTATCGGCAGCTTTATTAACATGTGCTACAGATATTTCCAATGAATTCCCCATGTACTCTTTTGTCATGGCGACGATTCTGTTTGAGATGGTTGCCGAAAACAAAAGTGTTTGCTTCTCTTGCGGGGTTTTTGATAAAATGTCGTCAAGGTCTTCTTTAAATCCCATGGATAACATTTCATCTGCTTCATCAAGGATTAAACGCTCAACCTTGCTGATGTCCAGTTTTCTTCGTCGGATTAAATCTTTCGTTCTTCCCGGTGTGCCGATGACAATATGTGCGCCACTTTTTAATTTTTTTATCTGCGTATCGATACTTGCACCGCCGTACACAGCGACAATATTTATTCCTTTGATATATTTTGAATAGTTGGTTAGATCCCGTGCGATTTGAATGCATAGCTCTCTTGTCGGACACAACACCAAGGTTTGAGGCATTTTGTTTTCAATTTGCGTCAAATGAATTGACGGCAGTCCGAACGCGGCGGTTTTCCCTGTCCCTGTTTCTGCGGAAGCAATAACATCCTGTTTTGAAGATAATAAATGAGGAATTGTTTTTACTTGAATTGGTGTTGGTTTCTCAAAACCTAATTCGGTAATCGCTTTTTTTATTCCGCTATGTAAATTTGTATCTGTGAAGTGATTCATATTTGTTCTTTTTTTGTTGTCAATTGTCGATTTATTGTATTTTAAACAGCAGAGAAGGTACGACTAATACTGTATATCTATTACAATCCGCGTTGTCTATTTTATATAGGGGAATAAGTGGGATAAATCAGAATGATATGTCGAACAATTGCACTTACATCAAAGCACGACCTTAACCTGGGTTATTCACCCGTCTGCCAAAAACAACGTGGCGGGCAAGGCACAAAATCCACAAAAAGCTGATAATAAGGTAGTTACAATGAATTATATAAATATTTTTGTAATTTTATTTTTATCATCATTTTACCTTTTTTCCTCGTGTTGAGCCATTGCGAAATCCCGATTATTTCGGGGAAACTTTGTGACATTCGTGGCTGGTGCTTACAGTCCCGTGTATTTTACGGGGAATCAATGAGGTTAAAAAGATATAGTTTTACACAATCTATGAAAAGGTTAATCTATGTATCTTTGAACTGACCACGATTCAACAAAAACGCAGACCCAAAGGCAGCAACGACGACAATCCCCAAAATAATTGCCAGCCGCAGCCATGGCTCACCGGAATCCATCCGTTGAGAAACAAAGTGGACTGTTGTTCGAATCCATTCCGCTCCGGCAAACACCATCAACACTTGCACAATCTGGATGGAAATATTCCGTTTATATAACATAATAAATGGGATGAGTAAAACCAACCCGCCTAAAAAATCCAACCCGGTTCGTGAAAAATGAGCCGCTAATGTGATCGAGTTAAGTGCAATTAATATGTAGGTGATTTTTTTCATTATGGTATTCCTTACGGCTGAGGCTATATACAGTAAGGGATTGTGTGCTATCCCTTTTTGCCGTTTTTTCTTTAGTCGTTTTCTTCGTAGTAATATGAGCAGTCAATTCCTTTCATAAACATTTCGCGGTCGTTTGTTTTGGTGGTGAGTGCATTATTCAAAAGTGTTTTTAGAACACTACTTTTTGTTGGACTTAGCATCATTGCATTCATGTAATCACGCTTGCTTATTTTACTCCAATCCACGCATTTTCTAAGGCGTTTTTTTAATATCAAATCCAACCATATTCGGGCGCTTCTGCCGTTGCCTTCTATAAAAGGGTGTGCAATGTTTATTTCTACATATTTGTTTACGATTTCGTCAAATGTAGTTTCGGGCATTGCTTCTATTTGCTTTAATGTGTCGCCTAAAAAGCGTGATACGGCAAATTGAAAACCACCTTTTGAAATGTTATTTTGTCTGATTTGTCCCGCAAAATCATACAATCCGCCAAACAAATAAGCGTGTATTTGTTGCAAACCTTTGGTTGTGCCAACTTCTATGCTGTTGATAAAAGAACTTTCAAACATGGCATACGCTTTTGTTTTGCTTTTTCCATCTATGCTTTCATCGCTGTACGTAAACCATTCCATAAATCGGTTTGCCTTTTTGCTCGGAAATTCTTTGCCTAAGGCAATAATGCCGGTGTAATCCAACATATCGGTTAAATATTGTTTACCGTCACTTGCTAAAAGTTTCAGTTGGGTAGTGGCACTAACCAACTCGCTGTTTTCTTTTTTCAATTTGGCTTTAAGATATTTCCAATAGTTGCGGATTTTGGTGTAGTCGTCTTGGTCGGTAAGCAAAGCTACAATATCCAACACACTAAACCACCATTTGGCGTTTTGTTCGTCCCAAACGGCTCGCACTTCGCGGTCGTCAAAAAAACGTATGGATATTTTTGCATTACTCATAAATTTAATGTTATCTATTCTGTCACTCTGTAATTATCCGTGCAAAGTTATGATAATTTTTATCTTTTAGTTAAAGTCTGCGGTGTCACGTTACAATGAACTACAACGGTTTGTATAAGAATAGTGGCTGACTGCAGAACTCAAAATTTTCAAGTTACAACCAAGTTTTATGCGGACTATAATGTTCATATTTAATATTATTTCGGCTATTATTTTTATACTGTGTTGGCAGTATGTGCTTTAATCAATTTTCAATATTTTTTCCGTTACTAATATATTGTCAATCTCAATTTTCAGGTAATATATTCCTGTTGCAAAACTCAAAATTTCAAATTCAGATTGATTCTCAAATGACTTAATTTTTTCACCAAGTATATTGTAAATAGAAACTTTAAAATTCGTATTGTTTAAATCACTACTAATATTTACTTTTCCGCTCGTTGGATTTGGGTAAATATTTATTCTGTTCTTTTTTTGGATTTCATTTTCTATTCCAAGTGGATTATAACCTAAAATCAAATCTCTAATTTTTGCAGAGCCTTCTGCACTTTCAGGAACTTCGTGAATATTTACTGTTGGTAAGTAATGCCAGTCTTTATTTGATGAAATTGTATCGTAATAGATTTCTGCTTGATGATTTGCATTTGTCGGGTCATTTGATTGAACAAAATTTACAAAAGTCAAATAATCATAATCTCGATAACTTATTGGTGAAACTAACGATACTGTATCCAAAGCATCTTGAATACTTTGAGATGCTGTTCTGTTTACACAATATTGTTGAGATGTCCAACCCATTAAATAATCTGTTAGTGCAAATCCACCTAATCCATTTGGCCACCATTCAGGCTCCGTTCCATTTCCAAAAATTCCAGTTTTCAAATTAGATATTGGTGGTCCACCAGTCAGAACAACCATATCAAATATTGTTTCCAGATTAAACAATGCCAACCCAAATGCTATTTGTATCGAACCGCCACTATTTCCGCTTGCAAACACAAGATTATTATTGTCAAAATAGTTTTGGTATAGATGGTTAACTAAAACAGAATATGCTCCAACTGCATTATGATAAGTTCCGTTTCCTTCACAATTTTCAGTCCAACCCATTGAGTTGTTCCACTTTATCTCATAAACTTCAAATCCGTTCGTATAAAGACTGTCAATTAGATTTTTGGCTTCAATTCCATATTGGCTATAATATGATGTTCCTGTTCCGCCTGTTGTCAGAACAACTGCTCCTGCTGAATTAATCTGTTCATAAGCATTTACTATAACTTCTCTTGTTGCAATTCCATTTGCGTCAATATCAAACGTGTAAGACGTGCTTGGAATTCCCCAAATATTATGATTTTGAGTTGCAGTCAAGGTTACATTTTGTCCTTGAACATTAGTTGTCAAAAGTATCGCTACTGTCAAATTAAATATTATAATTTTTATTCTGTTATTCATATATTATCAATTATTCGATGTCTTTCTTTGCATTACTGCCAACGGTTGTGTAAACCCTATTGTGTTTATTCCGCCAAATTGGTGGGCTAAACGCAATTGTGTGTGTGTTTCTTTTATCATTCAGTTCAACTCCTTTTATTTAACTAAGCAGAAATTACTCTCTTTTTCATTATAGTTATACTGCAAAAATATTCGTATATACATATTTCTTTGTTTCCCACATGAGGTACAATAGACAAGCAAACTTATGTTTTCATCATCCTTTGAGTAATTCTTAACCTTCAATCGCTGTAAAGTCTAATTCCGACCCCAACACACTATGCGGAATGAGATACACTGCCAATTGAACAACCGCTGCAACTAGCACCCATCTCCATGCTGTTTTAGGTGTTTTTTTCAAACGCCAAATCGCAACCGCCCACATAATGAATGCCACTGCGGATTTATTGTCTGTCAAATCATGCCCGAACGGCCAGCCTGTCCAATACGCACCAAACGCATATTTTTGTACGATCGGACCCATCAACAATCCCCCAAGCCCTAATGTAATCATCGTAATTAATGCATATCTGAATTGCCGTTCATGTTTTGCTAAGGCTTCAATTCCGGCTCGGTTCGCAAAAAGCATGGACGTAAACATCAATAAAATATGCGGTATCAGCACGGCAGCGGGGACAGGCCCTTTAAACCGGATAATCACCGGTTCTTCCGTCAATTCATATCGATTATTTTCTGTATCAAATAAACGAATTTTATACATCACTTTTCCGGCAGCGGGTTGTTTGGGGATAGCCGCTTCTAAGGCTTCGTTCACATTTAGCATCGGAAAAGTTTGCCACTCATCATGACTTCGAAACCGTCGATAGTCAAATTCTCCGGTGATATTTGCTCCGTTCGTCTCAATGCGTATCATGGCGTCATCGGTGGAATTATGACTCCGTAACATTTTGTAACTTACGTCCTGACCTGCAATTTCTACTGAACCTTTCACCGGATAGGTCGGACCTGTCTTTCGCTGATAAATAACTGACGAAAGTGTGATAATAACTGCCATTGCCCAAAAGAGTCTTTGATTTTTCATTGATTTATTCCTTTCAAGTTTTTATGTTTTTTCTGCCCATTCAAGACTTTCCGTAAACATTATTAACGTTTCCTGTTTTCTTTTTTCTTCCATCCATGACATTTCTATGCCGGTAATTATTAATTCCTTAATCTCTAATGGTGTGAAGTGCTTTTTTTCTACTAATGATGCATATTCCTCTGCTAGTGAATTTCCAAACATCATTGGGTCGTCTGTGTTCACACTTAAGTTCACATTTTGTTCAAAGTATCGTCTGATCGGATGCTTCTCATAAGATTCCACAACATTCGTTCTCACATTTGATATTGGACACATTTCAATCGGAATTTTATTTACCGCGAGGTACTCGACAAGAGCTGTATCTTCTTCTGCTCTCGTTCCATGTCCAATGCGATCTACATTGAGATGTCGGATTGCTGACCAAATACTTTCGGGTCCTGCTCCTTCACCCGCATGTGCACTTGTAAAAAACCCAAGCTGGTGTGCTTTAGAAAATACTGATGCAAATAATTCAGGCGGGAACTCTTTTTCTGATCCGCCAATCCCTATACCAATCACGCCTAAATGTTTCACCTCATTTATTTCCGCAAGAGTGACCTCTCCTCTTTCCGGACCAAAATCGCGCACTAAATCAGCAACCAATCCAATTTCAATGTTCGTCACTTTGGCAAGCCCTGCACGGATTGCCTCCGTGATTGATTGTGTCTTTAATCCATGACGAAAGAAATCAGCAGGTGAAAAAAACATTTCTGCATATTTAATGTTTTGGTCGACAAGATTATTTGCAACAGATTCTGCAATAAAGGTGAAATCCTCTAACTCCCGGATAAATTGATTTTTCCATATCCAAGTTTCAATAAAATGTGCAAAATTCGTGTAAACAAACCTGCTTTTAAGATTCTCTAAACTCTTGACATCTCCGTTATATTTCTGAACAAGTTTCCATAATGCATCAATAGGGATTGCTCCTTCCAAGTGGATATGCAACTCAATTTTAGGTAATCGTTCGTACCATGTTTGTTTCAACTCGTGACTCATAATAACCTTGTCAATTTTCCTCTACCCAATCACAACTCCACGATGAGAATGATCTTTTCTTCCCCGCGGCGAACGGTCACGGTAATTCGCTGCCCGGGTTTAAAGTCTGCCAGTCGATGCATGTACTCATAAATTCCGTTCACGGATTTTCCGTCCATCGCAACAATCACATCGCCCTTTTCCATTCCGGCAAAGGCTGCAGGACGGTTGGGAACAATCCCATCCACTCGCAATCCATCACTTTCAGTGGAAGCCACATCGGGCATAATCCCCAAGGTAACTTTGAATCGGCGGCGACCGGAAGGACGTGATTTTGGACCTGCTTCAGCAAATGTCAGCTTTTCGCTTTGATTGGCTACATTTATCAGAATATCAGTGACAAAATCGGCCACCGCTTTTTCTCCGTTAAAATTGATTTTTTCAGTATCATCCGCAGGCGTGTGATAATCTTCGTGCACACCGGTAAAAAAGAACAGAACCGGTACATCTTCAATATAAAAACTTGCGTGGTCTGAGGGTCCCATCCCGCCGGGCGACAATTTTGCCTGAAGGTCGTGATTTTGGGCTAAGTCAATAATTTGATCGCTCAATCCTTCAGCCGTTCCGGTTCCGCCGATGGTTAACGCTTTCGTCTCCGGATTCAATCTGCCGACCATATCCAAATTGAGCATGATCTGCACATCACTCAAATCAATGAGAGGGTTTTGAATAAAATACTTCGAACCGATAAGCCCCATTTCCTCTGCACCAAACGACATAAACAGCACGCTACGTTTTAACGAATCGTTGGTGAGAACGATCTTTTCAATAATCTCAAGGATAGCTGAAACTCCCGATGCATTGTCATCCGCTCCGTTGTGAACAGCGACCGTATCCGGCTTGCGTGACCCTGAATGCGGGCCTCCAAACCCAAGGTGATCGTAATGTGCACCTAAAATAATGATCTCATCTTTCAAAACCGGGTCGGACCCCTGTAACATCCCGATTACATTTTGCGTGGTAACTTTTTGTTTTTCCACAGAGGTAGTAATCTCAACCCGCTCATTCAACAAAAAGCTGTTCGGTTTTTGAGTATCAAAGATGTTTTTTTCAAGTTCAGAAATAGTATGCTCTGATGAATGTAATATTTCATCAGCTACATGACGTTTTATGTGGATTACCGGTATTCCTGCATCTGTTTGATTTGGATCATGAATCAATGGGATCAATTCATCTTTTGCATCCAACTTTCCCCCGGAAATAAATATAACGCCCGCCGCACCATTATCTTTGGCAACCAATACTTTTTTCCATAGGGAACTGTGCGGAATAAATACGTCATTATTATCAGGTTCTCCGCGTAATATTAAGACCCATTTGTCGGCCACGTCGATATCAGTATAGCTTTCCCAAGCAATACTATCCGTTGTAAAATCAAATCCATATCCAGCAAACGCTATCTCGGCAGAGAGTGAACTGTTCGATGAAAATGCCAGCGGAGTGTAGGCATCATGCAGGAACAATGTGTCGCCGGTAAAAACCGCATGATTCTTTTCACTCAGTTTCACTGAGGTTACTACTTCGAAATACTGAAAACCATTTTCACCCATTGGGATTAAACCTAATTGCTCGATGTTATCAGCAATATATTCGGCAGCAATGCGGCCTTCTTTCGTGCCGGGTTTACGTCCTTTGAGAGAGTCTGATGCTAAAAAACTGATGTGCTCATTCAGTTCAGAGACAGTAATCATCGATACGTCCTCAAACTGGCGATTTATGGGAGCGTAACATCCGCTGAACGTCAGTCCGATGAGAAGAAAATGTACAAATTGCTTATTTTTCGTCATTGTGTTTAACTCAATTAGATTAAAGAAATTACACTATTTGGTGCATTCACTTACACACCATTCTCCGAATTGAAGTAACATCTCAGTTTTGGGTAGTATCCACCTTTATTGACAAATTAACTACTGGAGTACAACAATGAGCCACAGATGAATTATTGTCAAATAAAAATGATTCACGCTGTTCATCATTTTACTCCAATCCTAATTTTAAGTAAAAACATTGACATCCCACCTATAACTGAATGGTTACGAATTGAATGTGGAAAGTTTATGAATAGTAGTGTTCTCAAAGGCCGTCTTGCCATCGCAAACATAGGCTTGACAAACATTGCATGGGTCATCAAGCGTACAGCCGGAATTTCCCATCAAACACTCATATCGGTAGGTTTTATTTCCTTCAAAGATATCAATCACATCCAACACTTTTATCTCTTCCGGTTTTTTCTCTAATCCGACACCGCCATTTCTCCCGAGTTTTGAAGTACAGGTAAAACTATAATACGGAAATTATCTAAAACATAATTTCCGTTCTTTTTTTCTTGTACACATATCATCTTTCTTTGTAAACTAGACCGACCAGTCGGTTTGGTTTACGCATGAATCAAGATAAACAACAGAAACGAAAAGCGCAAATTCTGGATGCTGCCTTGCATGTCCTTGTACAAAAAGGATATGACAGTAGCCGCATCGATGATATCGTCAAAGAATCCGGAATGAGCAAGGGTGCTATCTACTGGTATTATAAATCCAAAAAAGAAGTCTATCTTGCTCTGGTCGATTACTGGGTGCATCGGTACAGCGTCACCTTAAATCACATTGTCGAGGAAAAACGCCCTGCTGCCGAAGAGTTAAAGGACCTCTTTAATTTTTTTATCGCACAGTATGAATCTGACACAGTTGTGTTTAAAGCGTTACTTGAATTCTGGTCATTAGCCGGACGAGACGAAGATTTTCACCAAAAACTTCAGTTAGTTTATTCGGATTTTCTTTATCTTATCCAAAAAACTCTAGAACTTGGAAAAAAATCAGGCGAGTTCAAAGATATTGACATCACAGCAACCGCTCTCTCCATCATGATTAATATTGAGGGGATGATTTGGTTTACACTGTTCGATGTGAATGATCTCACTCCGCGGAAATATATCCAAACCATTACCGACTTTATTTTAGCCGGATTACAAAAAAAGTCACATTAACAAGGGATCAATATGAGCAATAATACACACTCTCAAACCGGCGGGCAGTTTCTAATTACCCCCATTTCAGATGCCAATGTATTTTCGCGGGAACGTTTCTCCGAGGAGCATCAGGATATCGAAATGATGGTAAAAGAATTTGCCACGGACCGCATCCTCTCCAACAAAGAAGATTTGGAAAAATTTAATAAAGACCTCAGTCTCCAATTGATGAAAGAACTGGGTGAGTTGGGGCTGATCGGGTTGGATGTTCCGGAAAAATACGGCGGGATGGAAATGGATAAAATTACCTCCGCTATTGTTGCCGAAGCACTGTCCACCGGATTTTGTGCCTCCTTTACCGCGACCTATTCCGCCGATACCGGAATCGGAACATTACCGATTGTCTGGTTTGGCACCGAAGAACAAAAAGAGAAATACCTCCCAAAACTCGTTTCAGGTGAATGGCTGGGTGCCTACGGACTGACCGAACCCTCTGCGGGAT
The DNA here is from genome assembly GCA_964388155.1 of uncultured bacterium. Lineage (GTDB taxonomy): Bacteria > Fidelibacterota > Marinisomatia > Marinisomatales > JACNKV01 > JACNKV01. The sequence continues at coordinate 27,203 of CAYLYH010000012.1, forward strand.
CTGACGCGCTTTCAGGGAAAACAAAGGCTATCTTAACTGAGGATGAAAAACATTACGTTCTCAACGGAGAGAAAATATTTATCACCAATGGAGCATGGGCTGAAGTTTTCACCGTTTTTGCCCAAGTTGACGGAAGTAAATTCACAGCATTTATTGTAGAGCGGGGAACGCCCGGATTTGAAATCGGTCCCGAAGAAAAAAAGATGGGAATGAAAGGATCTTCAACCACCTCCCTCACATTCACCGATTGTAAGGTTCCGGTTGAGAATGTTTTATACAAAGTCGGCAAAGGAGCGAAAATTGCGTTCAATGCTCTAAATTTGGGGCGGTTTAAACTTGCTGCTGCTGACCTTGGCGGATGTAAAGAGGTCATCATCTCTGCAGTACAGTATGCCTTAGAACGACGTCAATTTGGACAACCCATCGCTCACTTTGATGCCATCCGTGGAAAAATAGCGGATATGATTGTGCGAACGTATGCCACCGATACCATGATATATCGGACAATCGGGATGGTTCAAGATGAAATTAATACGCTCGATAAATCAGACCCCGATTACAATATTCACGTCGGGGAAGCCATGGAAAAATTTGCCATCGAACTCTCCATGACAAAAGTATTCGGGAGTGAATCCTTTTTTATCTGTACGGATACCGGAATACAAGTCCTTGGTGGATATGGTTTTGTCGAAGAATACCACATCGCCGGAGCATTTCGAGACACACGCATCGATCGGATTTGGGAAGGCACCAACGAAATCAACCGGCAAATCATTGCAGGGTACATGATGAAAAAAACATTACTCGAAGAATTGGGAGTGCGAGACGCAACACTGAATGTGGATGAATTCCTTGCAACTCCTCCCCCGCGAAACGATCATCACTTAGCCCATGAGGCTGATGCGATTGAAACCGGAAAGCGATTGGCGCTTTGCCTATTCCATGAAGCACTGTGCGAATATGGCCAGGACCTAAAACACGAACAGCAGTTGACTGAAATACTGGCAGACATTTTTACCGATCTTTACACAGCTGAAAGTATCGTTGTTCGAGCGCAGCAGGCATCCAAATCCAACAACTACGATAAAACGATCGAAAAAATAGCGAAAGTTTACACAGCGGAAATGATTATCCGGCTCCTCAACAAAGCACTGACCGGATTAAACGGCATTTACAAAGGCCATTTGTCCGAAAGCATGATCGATCATCTACGAAAATTTCAGGCAAGAATGTTGCTCAATACCGATATCATCGGGTTAAAGCGAGATATCGCAGATCACGCCTATTTAAAAAAAACCTATCCATATTAGGAGAATCTCATGAATAAATCACTCATTATCGATGCCGTTCGTTCACCCATCGGAATTAAAAATGGAAACCTTGTCGGAATCCGTGCAGACGATCTTACTGCACAAGTCGTCAAAGGTCTTCTCAAACGAAATCCTAACATCTCTCCGGACATGGTCGAGGATGTTGTCGTCGGATGTGCCTTCCCCGAAGGTCCCCAGGGGATGATTATCGGTCGATCCGTTGCCATATTGTCCGGGCTTCCGAAAGAAGTCCCGGGAAAAGTAGTGAACCGTTTCTGCGGTTCCAGCATGGACGCTCTCCACCAACTTTCTACTGCCATCGAAGCCGGCGATATTGATGTCGGAATTGCGGCAGGTGTCGAAGATATGTTTTCCGTTCCTATGGGCGGATTTGCCCCCGACTTTCACCCCGAATTAGCCGAACAGGAGTATTACATCGGGATGGGTGAAACCGCCGAAATTCTTGCCGAGGATGGTAACATCAGTCGGGAAGACCAGGACGCATTTGCTATCGAGTCTCACCAAAAAGCATTGAAAGCCTCCGCGGACGGAAATTTCGACAACGAGTTAATCTCCATCGATGTGTACGGTGAACAGACAATCAGCAAAGATGAAGGTCCGCGTGAACCGGATGTGGAAAAAATTAAAAGTCTGAACCCTGCATTTACTCAGGGTGGGACAGTCACTCCTGCTTCCAGCAGCCCAATTTCTATCGGGGCAGCTGCCCTCCTGATTGTGAGTGACAGTTTCGCCGAAAAGCATGGATTAAAACCCCGTGCCGAAATTGTCTCCCGTGCCGTTGCCGGCGTAGACTGGACTCGTATGGGAATGGGGCCTATCCCTGCCACAGAAAAAGCATTGAAGAAAGCCGGCCTTACCATGGATGATATCGATATCTTTGAACTCAATGAAGCATTTGCAGCTCAATCACTTTACGTGATTCGTGAAGGGGGTTTTCCTACCGATAAAATCAACTTGAATGGTGGTGCGATTGCATTGGGACATCCGTTGGGATGTTCGGGCGCCAGAATTCTGACCACACTCCTCAATGTGATGGAACAGAAAAACGCCGGATTGGGACTGGCCACAATGTGTATCGGTAGCGGACAGGGAATTGCAACCATTATTAAACGTACAGCCTAAAACCGGGAGAAACCATCATGACACAAAAAATTGAAAAAGTTGCCATCCTTGGCGCAGGCGTGATGGGCGCACAACTTGCCGGACATTTGGCTAATGCCGGTATCCCTTCGCTCTTGTTTGACATTTCTCAGGAGTTAGCAGAAAATGGAGTGAAATCTTTGACCTCCCTAAAACCTGCTCCCTTATTTAAACCAAAAAATGCGTCGTTAGTTACTCCATGTAATTACGATCATCACATTGAACGACTCAATGAAGTAGATTGGATTCTGGAAGCGGTGGCAGAAAGATTAGACATTAAACATACGGTATACCGAAACATGACCCCTCATTTAAGGCCATCAGTCATTATTACCTCCAACACCTCCGGTATCCCGCTGGCTGATTTGACTTCCATCCTTCCGGAATCCTTTAAAAAACGCTTCATGATTACTCACTTCTTCAATCCGCCACGCTATATGCACCTTTTGGAGCTCGTCCGCGGAGATGAAACCTCTGACGATGTGTATGACACCATGGTGGATTTTGGTGAAAAGGTGCTAGGGAAAGGGATCGTCCATGCCAAAGATACACCCAACTTTATCGCAAACCGGATTGGTGTCTTTGGAATGATGGCAACCATCCGCACCGCTCAGAATATGGGACTGACTGTCGAAGAAGTAGATAAACTCACAGGGACCGTCGTTGGACGGGCAAAGAGTGCTACCTTTCGCACGGCAGATATTGTAGGGCTGGATACGTTGGCGCATGTGGCGCAAACCGGTTACGATCGAGGCGAAAACGATGAAGCCAGGGAGATGTTTCAGATTCCCGATATTCTTTCTTTGTTAATCAAAGAGGAGCGACTGGGGCAAAAATCAAAAGCCGGGTTTTACCAAAAATCCAAAGATAAAAAAATCCTGTCTGTAAACCTTGAAACGGGTGAATATCAGGAACAAAAACGAGTCCGGTTCGATGGCTTCCGTCTTGCAAAAGATCGCCAGCAAACGAAAGATAAAATTGCAGCTATGGCTTGGAGTGAAGACAAAGCCGGAAAGTTTTTCTGGGAAGTATTGTCCCAAACCCTCATCTACTCTGCCAATCGCATCCCTGAAATTAGCAACGATATTGTCAATGTAGACAATGCAATGAAATGGGGGTTTGGATGGGAATTAGGTCCGTTCGAAACGTGGGATGCTATCGGTGTTGAACGATCGGTTAATCGAATGCTGGACGAAGGGAAAAAAGTCCCTCAACCCGTTTTAGATATGTTAAAAACCGGTCGAACATCTTTCTACGCTGTTGACGGCGGAAACCGAACGTATTTTGATTTCCTTTCCAAATCAACAAAAATAGAGCTCCTCAACGAAAAAAATATCAATTTGACGCTTCGTAAATCTGCCGGCAATTTGCTAAAACGTACTTGGAGTGCCAGTCTTATTGATCTCGGAGACGAAATCTTGAATGTGGAATTTCATTCAATCCTCCAGCCTACATTAAATCCTATTGATGGGTCTGTCATAGATATGATTCGTGAAGGATTAGACATGCTTGACTCCGGGAAATTTAAAGCTATGGTGATGGGACATAATGGTATGCACTTCAGTGCCGGTGCAAATATCGCAGGGATACTGTCGATGTGCGAATCACATCAATGGTCTAAACTCGAAGCCACAGTAAAAATATTTCAGGATCTTACACAGCGAATTCGATTCTCCAACGCTCCTGTGGTCGCTGCCCCATTCAATCTATGCCTTGGTGGCGGATTTGAATTTATCGGTCCCACTGCTCATCGTGTAACTTCTGCTGAACTTTACATCGGCGCTGTCGAAGTCGGAATTGGGGTAATCCCTGGTGCGGGAGGCAACCTCAGGCTCTTGTTAAATCTTATGGAAAACAGCGGGAAAAAGGGGATGATTAATGTATTCCCAATCGTTCAGAAAGCCTTTGAAACCATCGGGTTTGCCAAAGTTGCCACCAGTGCAGATGAAGCAAAATTCGTGGGCTACCTTTTAAAAACAGATACAGTTGTCATGAATAATGACCATCGCATATGGACAGCCAAACAAAAAGCTATCGAAATCGCAGAGGGTTACACACCACCAACATATCGAGATGACTTGAAACTCCCCGGCACAGGCGGGCGTTTTGCAATGACCTCCGCGCTTAAAGGCTTCAAAGCCAAAGGTGTTATTTCTGACCACGATGAAAAGATTGGACAGAAACTGGCTTACGTCTTGACCGGCGGTGATAAAGCCGGACTTACAAAAAAAGTAGACGAGCAATATCTATTGGATATCGAACGAGAAACCTTCCTTTCGCTGGCAGCCGAACCTCTGTCTCAAGACAGAATACGCTTTATGCTGAAGAAAGGAAAACCGCTTCGAAATTAGACATCATCGGTTTTTCGTAAGGCAACATGAACGAATTCAGCCTTTGGTTCCTCCTTTACCCGAGGCTGAATTTATTTAATCCGAATTATTCGCCAATCACCGGTAACAAATAACTAACATGAGCCTACTAAATCCAAAAACAGAAACATTCGACCAATTTGATTCCCACACCAAAGAGCTATTACTTAAAACCGTTCAGTGGTTTGAAAATAAAGGCAAACGGAAAATCAAAGAGGATGATCACGAACGCGAATGGTACGCAGACTTTTTGGAATTTGTAAAAAAGGAAAAATTATTCGCGACGTTTCTTACTCACGGCGATTACGGAAATGAAAACTACCGCTGGGACACACATCGCAATGTCGCCCTGAATGAGATTCTTGGATTTTACGGACTGGCATATTGGTACACGTGGCAAGTCACCGTCCTTGGACTGGGACCGATTTGGATAAGCAAAAATGATTATGTAAAAAACAAAACTGCTCATCTGCTGGATAAGGGAGAAATTTTCGCTTTCGGGCTTTCGGAAAAAGAGCATGGTGCGGATATTTACGCATCTGACATGATGCTGAAACCACAATCGGACGGTACGTATCTTGCCGAAGGAGACAAATACTATATCGGGAACGGGAATGAAGCAGCGCTGGTTTCCACGTTCGGGCGAATGGAAAATACGGACGATTATGTGTTTTTTGTTGTAAATCCGAATCATGATAAATATGAATGTGTGCAAAATATATGCAACTCCCAAAACTATGTAGCAGAATTTAATCTAAATGACTACCCGATCAGTGAAGGAGCTATTTTAGCAAAAGGTCGTGATGCATGGGATATGTCCCTTAATACAGTGAACGTCGGTAAATACAATTTGGGCTGGGCATCGATCGGAATGTGCTCCCATGCTTTTTACGAAGCGCTGAATCACACCGCTCACAGAAACTTATTCAAGCACACTGTAACCGATTTTACACATATCAAACAGCTGTTTGTTGATGCCCATTCGCGGTTGACGGCCATGAAGTTGTTTGCGCTACGTGCCTCCGATTATATGCGTGCTGCTTCTCCAAAAGACCGGCGGTATCTTCTCTACAATCCGACTGTGAAAATGAAAGTGACTATGCAAGGCGAAGAGGTAATCAACCTGCTTTGGGATGTCATCGCGGCTAAAGGATTTGAAAAGGATATGTTTTTTGAGATGGCCGCCAGGGATATCCGTGCTCTCCCGAAATTGGAAGGAACCATCCATGTAAATATGGCGCTAATTGTCAAGTTCATGGCAAATTATTTCTTCCGTCCTAAAGCTTTCACTGAAATTCCACTCATAGATGAACCGTCCAACGACGATTTTCTGTTTAACCAAGGCGCAACCAAAGGCTTGGGAAAGATAAAATTCCATGATTATTGTCTAGCATACAATAGTGTAGATTTGCCGAATATCCGTATTGTTAAAAAACAGATAGCCACGCTAAAGAAGTTCTTGCTCTTTGCGCGACCGAATAAAGAACAAATCAAAGATTTCGATTTTCTGCTTAATTTAGGTGAATTGTTCACGCTCGTCGTGTACGGACAGCTCATCATCGAAAAATTCAACATGGATGATTTAGACCATGATCTTTTAGATCAAATATTCGATTTTATTATTCGAGATTTCTCGAAGTATGCGTTAATCCTCTATTCAAAAACCAGCAGTACCGCATTGCAAAAATATTTCTGCAAACGGATGCTTCGAAAACCAACCGTAAATATTGAACGTTTTAATCGGGTTTTGAAAAGTCATATCTATTCGTTGACAGATTCGTACGAAATGAATTTGTAATACATCTGATTTTTATCAGAACAATATAGTTCATTTTTTTAATATTTTTTGTTTTTCCCCAGTCCTCTTTTCTCTTTAATCTCTTACCTTCGAAACGATGATAAATGAATAACTTGCCGATTCAATCGCAACCGTCTGTTTATCAGAACTGGATGAATGTTCTGAAAATTTTTGCTGTTTTATTTATTTTGTACACATTTTTAGTCAGCATTGGGATGATTGGCTCTGCTTTCAAAGGACTTGGAAAAGGCTTTGCCGAAACGCTCATCAATAGTTCTGCCGGTCCGCTCATTGGTCTATTTATCGGAATACTTGCCACCAGTTTGATTCAAAGTTCCAGTACCACCACCTCTCTCGTCGTTGGGATGGTCGCTGCCGGAACGTTCGGAGATGATCCACACATTGCCGTTGCCGCTGCCGTACCGTACATCATGGGCGCAAACATTGGAACCAGCATCACAAACACGATTGTTTCACTTGGTCATATCATCAGCAAACAGGAATTCCGCCAGGCATTTTCCGCATCAATCATCCATGATTTTTTCAATGTAATTGCTGTTTTGGTCCTCTTTCCGCTGCAGCTATACACCGGGTTTATCAGTAAAACCGCCAACTGGCTCACCGGATTTTTTATCGGTGCAGAGACTATTACATTCAAAAGTCCTGTAAAAACCATTACAAAACCTGCCGTACATTTCATTTCAGATTTATTCAAACAGCAGGACATCATCGACGCATATTGGCTACTACTCATCGCTGCGCTTACATTACTTTTTTTGTCGCTCAAATATCTAACCGTGATGATCCGCAGCCTTGTCATCAGCAAGTTGGAGGCGTTTTTCGATTCCCACATTTTCAAAACATGGATTCGCGCCATGGTTTTCGGTGCACTCATCACCTTTCTTGTTCAGAGCAGCTCTATCACAACGTCTTTAGTCGTTCCCTTAGCCGGGGCAGGGATTTTAAATCTCCGCCAGATTTTCCCCTACACATTGGGAGCAAATATCGGCACGACAGTAACGGCGCTTTTAGCCAGTCTCGTCGCCGGGACGCATGCTCCGCTGGCGGTGGCATTTTCTCATCTTCTTTTCAACATTTTCGGGATATTGCTTATCTGGCCAATTCCTAAAATACGCAATACACCGGCACGAATGGCAGAATGGTTCGCTGAACTGGCAATCCGTAATCGAATTTTTCCAATTCTCTACATAATTATTGTTTTCTTCTTAATCCCATTATTCTTAATTTTCATAGTGAGGTAAATCATGACACTTTTTCACGACATTTTAAATCTCTGGAAATCCGAAGGTTTGCTTGAACAAGCCTGGAAGGAATCTTACGAAATGCTGCAGCTCTCCCGAGAGATGTTTGTGCAGGCGGTAAAATATCTGCGTGAAGGTAGCAATATTAACACATTGATCGCTCTGAAAAAACGTGATAAGGAAATCAACGTCTTTCACCGGGATGTCCGAAGGAAAGTCCTGACACACTACGCCGTATCGCAGGACACGTCTGATCTTGCTAACGGGTTAATTTTGGTTAATATGGTTGTCGATATTGAGCGACTGGGAGATTACACGAAGAACATCCTTGACTTAGCCATTAACCAACCGGAACGTCTTGTTGCTGAAGATATTTCTGTTGATCTTCATGAAGTTGAGAATGAAATATTAGACAGATTTGATAAAACACTTGAAGCAATTCATACCCAGGATTCTGATGTGGCAAAATCACTGCTCATCACTTATAAAGAAGAAGTTTCAGGGCATTCAGACTCTATTGTTAACAAAATTATTTCCGGTGAGTTGGAGTTTGGTTCTGAGAAAAAAACTGCCGCAGTAGCACTTTACGCACGTTATCTAAAGCGCATCGGAGGACACTTGAAAAATATTACCACTATCCTTGTGAATCCTTTTGAATCCATCGGTTATACGAAATAGTGTTTGGCCTCTGGTAGAGCGGTAATTGCCTGCCCACAAATGTTTTTTAGGGGGGTTAATAGTTATTGGTGGAATGGTGATTGAGTTTCTCACCTGCTCTCCACTCCGACCTCAACCTTAGCCTTAATCTCAAGCCCAACTATTTATTTTTTCACACTTTTTCTTTTCAATCTAATTTGTTTTATTGATTAAATTCGGACATACTAATCCGGTTATAATTTTAAACATACAACAACAAAGTAAATCACTGCACGAAAAATGACGACGACGGAACTGATTTTTTCACCATTATTAATCCACCAACAAACCTAAAACTCAAGAGGTTATCATCATGATTAACGGAGGAACTCTCTCCAATCGCTGGCTGGTTGTGGTCGGCGCAATTCTTATTCAACTCTGTCTGGGCGCAATTTACGCCTGGTCAGTATTCACAAAACCACTGGTTGAAGCCGGCTGGACAAAAACCGAAACACAGGCAGTGTTCGCGGCGGGATTAGCACTCTTTGCCATTGTGATGGTCATCGCCGGACGACTGATGCCGAAAATCGGTCCGCAGAAACTCGCGATATCTGGTGGGGTCGTCCTTGGACTCGGATACTTACTTGCCGGTCTTTTTGGCGGAACAGACTTCTGGCTTATTTTCATCTTTATCGGAATCATCGGTGGCTCAGGAATCGGACTTGCTTACGTGGTCCCAATTGCGGTCGGCATGCGCTGGTTCCCTGACAAAAAAGGACTGATTACCGGTCTTGCGGTAGCCGGGTTTGGATTTGGTGCAACCCTGTGGGTGAAACTGGCCGGCACATGGGGAAGCTTGATCGCCGATCTTGGACTTAGTAATACTTTTACCATCTACGGAGTCGTATTCTTTATTGCTGTACTTCTAGGCAGTATTTGGATGGTTTTCCCTCCTGAAGGCTGGAAGCCCGAAGGATGGTCTCCGGCTGAAGCATCTGCCAATTCTCCTACCGGAAACGGCGAGGTTCATTTTGACAGCGGACAAATGCTAAAAACACCGCAATATTATATGATTTTATTGACCTTTGCTTTCGGTGCCAGTGCCGGTCTCATGAGTATCGGACTTATGAAACTTTTCCCGATGCAGGCTTTGCAGGCAGCCGGAATCGAAAAAGCTGTTGCATCAGGAATCGCAGGGACAGCGATGGCAGTGTTTTTCTCCTTGGCCAATGGATTCGGTCGTATTGCATGGGGAGCTATCAGCGACAAACTGGGTCGCAAAAATTCCATCGTGTTGATGATGGCAACTCAGGGAGTCTTTGTCATCCTCTTCCAATGGATGGCCGGAACGCCCGCCCTGCTCTTTTTAGGTGCAACACTCATCGGCTTTAACTTCGGCGGGAATTTTGCTCTCTTCCCGACGATTACCGCAGACACGTTCGGTGCAAAATATGTCGGTCAGAATTACGGCTGGGTTTTTCTTGCCTACGGAATCGGCGGAATATTTGGTCCGATACTCGGCGGAAAATTGGGCGACATGGGGAACTTCCCGTTAGCCTTTATCATTTGCGGGGTGCTGTGTTTAGTGGCTGCCGGAATTATCTCCGGGGTGAAACCACCGCAAAAAGCAATAACCTAATTTCTCATACCCTCCTCACAAAAAAAGGCAGGACGATTTTCGTTCTGCCTTTTTTCTAACAGTATTCCAGTGTTTTCTAAAATCCTAAAGGATTAATTCCCTCCTGTTATCAATAATTAAATCTGCGTAAATCCGTAAAATTCGTGTTATCTGTGTTCGATTAATCTAACTTAAAAACTGTATTTCACTCCAAGACTGATATGTGAAAAGTCTTCCATCTCTTTCAGTTTATTTCCATCTTCACCGGTGAATTGACTGATCCCAAGTTCTAAATTCAAATTTTCGATGGGAGAATACATAACCTGTCCACCAAACATGAATCCCACTTCTTTCAGGTCAATAAACGAGTTAGTTTTAATCTCTAAACGGTTATCAAATAAGGTCGCGTTTGCAGAAAGCATTGCTCCTAAATCAGTGAACATGGCAAACGGTGTTCCCATTCCGGGTTGGAAATTATCCTTGGTTAACTCCATTGGGGTCATTGGATCGTTCATGCTTGGAGTCAAGCCTTCGGTATTAATCACTGAACTTCCTATCATTTGTCCGCTCCATTGGATATCCCAAGGATCTAAATATTCAATCTGAAAGACATACTGCATATACTTCGATTCGGCAGGTAATTGAATATACCATGCATTATTCATATGAGCTTTCGTCTGAAAGTAAGCAAATTCACTTCGGAATGTGAATCCACCGACAAATCCAACGACGTCCATTCCAAATACATTTGTTGTACGAAAGCCAAAATGTCTATAGAGTCCAATTGGCTTACCGTTTTGTCCACCAAATATTAAATCGACTCCCAACAGACTAAAGCCTCTATCATTTCCGTGGAAATATGAAAAAGAAACATCTCTCTCCAAAATAGATGTTTGAAGTCTGATGCCTAATTCGTAATCCCGTTCTACCGGTTCAAAGCTTTCCGGTTCAAACGGTATCGAAATCGGGAAATCCTCCTCACCAAACGGCAGTCGGTTTGGCTCATGCTTCGGTATGAATACCGCTTCCAGCTGCCAATTATTCCAATATGTATTAATCGAACCGGAAACCGTACCGATTTTGCGATCAGCACCTGGAAGAAACATAAAATAGTAGTCATACGGATTCAAATTATCGGTGGGATTGTTCCCATCAACAGCGCCCCAGGCATGGATTTGTTTTCCGATTTTCACCTCTCCCCAATCAGGATACCACGCCAAATATGCCTCGCGTAAATCAATTGAACTTTCACCGGTTGACCAGCGATATTCCAACACCGTGTTCATAATCACATCCAAACTCCCAAATGTAAAACCAGCGTTCAATTTAGTTAATCGAAACGGTAGCGATATTTCCGACTGATTCAAAGTCCGGTACATTTTACTTGGGTGAATATCACCGGAGAAATTGAGTTGCGCAGAAATTGCCACTGGTAAAAAAAGCAATAGAGTGCGATATGTTTTTGATTGTTTCATACTAATCCTTTATCTTTGTTTGGAAAAGTAGAGACGTAGCATGCCAAGTCTCTACTACCACCAAATTTGTTTATAATTTTCATAAGTGAAAATTCGTTCGTCTTTATTTGCGTCTTTTTTTACCAGCCAATACAGTCGATTGGCCGGTACATTATCAAACAGCAGCGGACCGTCATCAGCTATCCTTTCTCCAGTCTTTTTCCATTCATTATCCCAATAAAACAATTCGTATTCTGACCCATTAAAAAGATGGACGATCTGTTTCCCCTCTGTAGACAAAACCATGGTTTTACGCGTTGTTGAAAACAGCTCCACGGTCTGTTTTTCTCCGTTTCCGGATAATCGAACAACATTTCCATTTTTATCCAAAATAAATGGAGAACCGGCAGGGATCAATTCATCATCAACATAGAACATCGGCAGATAGGCAATCCCTCGTCCCATATCGGTAAAGGTGACTGAATCTTCAATAATTTCTCCCCAGTGAGTGGCTCTCCACTCACCGGAATTAAATACCGCTAAATATGCAAAATGGATATCGTTGGGGATTTCATGTTCCAATACAAGCGTTACATCACTGACCGGAACGTAGTTGGAAGTAACATCTGTATAGTTTTTCCCGGTAAGCCAGCGGGGAGCGTCTTCATCTCTACCAAGACGAAATGTAAGGTTTTCTTTTTGTTTCGAAAAAGTCTTGCGGTAAGCTTTCGCCATCTTGTTCCCAAGGGAATAATCCCCGGGATCAGCTTCGCAGCCCATGAACGGGATCACCACCCCTTTTTTGCTCAAAATGGCATTCCAAGCATGGTTGTTCCCGGTGTTCGCCCAGTGCGGCGTGTAATCGCTGGTGACGGCAAGTCCGTTGGCGCGCATGGCGTAAATGGCAAGATTGGTCATGTCCTCGCAGCGGCCTTTTTTATTTATCAGCATTTCTGCATAACCCTGATCAGTGGGATGGCGATAAAAAATCGGGTCGAATCCAAACCACAATTTAACATCCTGATTAATGGTGCTTGAAACTGAGATCGGGTCATCATGATTAAATGTGAAATCCTTGTAACGGTTTACCAATGCTTTTCGCCATTCCTCCAGCGGTTCGTTGCTCCCGCGATAGGGTAAAATATATTCGCAAAACTCATCAAAGGATAGGTGCTGTGCCCAGGGTTTATGTTTCCAAACTGAATAAGCCAACTCCACATTTTCGATGAGATAATCGGCAGTGATACATTTCAGATCATTCCGTTTTTCTTTTCGCCCATAGTGGAGTTCGCCGGTAACGTCTTCTAAAGAATCCATGGCAGCGACCATCGTATCGTAATCTGGATACGCCAGCACATCAAATTCAACTTCCGTTTCCGTAGAATCATAAATGGCATACGAAACGTAGCAGTGTCCGTCCATATTCCCAATTAGAAAATACAACGCGTCCAGCTTTTCTTGACTGCCGTCCTTTTGGAAATATCGAATCGCTTTCGTCAATTCTCCGTAATTGGATTTAGCTTTGTTGAGATTCTTCCACACATCTTTTGGATAAGCATTCATCTCTTGTACGACAAAAGATATTGCAAAGATGGTTAGAAAAATAAACAGCAGAAAACCAATAGAGATCTTAGATAATTTGCGTTTCTTCATTTAATGATTCCTGTTCTCATAAAATAGGGTTTCACCAATAAAACCCCAATACTCAAATTCCAAATACTCACGGTTGAAATTTCGACATTGAGATTTATTTGAGATTTGTCATTTATTATTATTTTAACCTTCGTATTTGATACTAATTCCTGGGCATGCGTTTCAGGCTCTTTTCATGAAACAGTTTGTCATTTATACCGGAATCTAATTTAATATTATCGAAGACTAATCGGGTACTGTGGTTTTTTTGGACATCTTCAACATAAATCTCCGTTGGCGTTACATAGTCTTTTATATCGGCGTAAGAAAATGTTTTTGTCTTTTTTAACTTCCCCTTGCGATCGTAAGATTCTTCCTTAAGCGGGATGAACCGTGCTTTTTCGATCCATGTCTTATGTTTTTTATAATTCGATTTTGCTTCAGAGTTCGGAGTGACTTCAATCACAAAGCAGTCCGCATCACCTACTCTCTCATCCTCCAAACGCTGATAGGTGTGGTCTGACAATTCACGGTTGGACATATCTTCGTAGCTCATATCAGATCCCATGAACGAGTCACCTTTTTTCTTAGCAGAGATCCGCCGGATTTTTTTGAATGCCGGAAGCCACATCCGCATTTCATCATCTTTATCGTCATGTTCAATTTTCAGGAAGGAGACACCTTTGTCATCGGCGGGAGCCAAGAACCAGATGATTTGCTTCTTTCCTCCGTCAATCGTAACAGAATGTATCTTTGATGTCCGCGTTTTTCCTTTTTTGTTGGTTAACACCATGGATAGATCTGCTGTCATATCTTTTGGTGTCTTTCTATTATCGACTTTCTCTGCAATTTCAAGTCCTGTTTTTGCAAATAGAAAAATTGGGAGTAGTAGTGGTAAGATTGTTTTATTCATGTTTTTCCTCTTTATCAAGTTCTGAAAATTACGTGTTCTTTGTTAAACCATTTTGCGGCAAAGAAAATACTCACGAACGCCAGCAAAAACATGACAGCGTACACTTCGGCAAGCAGCCAGCCATTGATGGTCCCGGCTATGACGTCTTTTGTTGCCAATGATATGTTTAAAATCGGGACTAAAGCAGTAATTGCATCCAATTTAATTCCCGGGACAAGTCCAACAATCACGGGAACAAAGAACAGGATATTTAACGGGCCGATAATACTTTGTGCCTCTTTGAATGTTTTAGCATAAATACTTATTGACAGCAGTAATGCGGAAAACAGAACGGCAATCGGGATAATTAATGTCAGTACTAAAACAATGGTCTCCGGTTGAATGATTCCTGACAATACTTCAATAATTTTTGATGCTTCATTTGAGCCGGTTTGTGTTACCCCTACAAAGATTCCAAACAATCCAAAAACAGCGGAAGCCAAACCGGAGAGTGTGATAACCCCAAATTTTCCCATCAGGATTTCCATACGACTTGCCGGTGACACTAACAAGGTTTCCAACGTCCCGCGTTCTTTTTCTCCCGCGCCCAAATCCAGTGCCGGATACATGGCTCCCATGAAACAAAATAACACAAAAACGTAGGGCAGAAATCCACCGGCCATTTTACCGATGATTTCACGGGGTGAAGCAAAATTAGCATAAGTTACGTTCAATGGATTTACAATTTCATTATCAAGGTTTAAGTATTCGAACCGTTCCTGAATTATACTGTCTGAGTAGGCATTCAGTATTGCCCGGATTTTCTTTTTGGTGACATCCATATCATCAGCAGATTGATGATAAACTGCTATCTGTGCGGGGGTCATGGCATTTATGTCAATCTGAAAGTCCTCCGGAATCACGATGGCTACATCAATAACCTCTTCTGATAATCGGTTTTCCATCCCGGTCGTGTCAGCCTCAAGGGAAATGATCATGTTTTCAGCAGATTGAAAATGCGCGGTTAATTCCTGTGAGTACTCGGCACCGATCAGCACAACATTCAGTTGTTTTTCTTGCTCTTTTTTCTCCGCATCTGAAAATAATTTTGGGACGGAGATCATCATTGCAGGGATTAATATCAGCGGGAATAAAATCATGAAAAATATCGTCTTGCGATCCCGCAGCATATCTTTGAGTTCTTTCCGAAATATGACAAATGTTTTTTTCATGATGCTTCTCCTGTCAATTTGATAAATTCATCTTCAAAATAATCGGATTTCATTTGTGCCTCAAATTCTTTGAGCGTTCCGTTAAAATAGAGTTTACTTTTATGGATGATGGCCAAATCATCACTGAGAGATTGAACCTCCGCCATGCGGTGCGTGGAAAAAATAACCGTTTTCCCTTCATCCCGACAGTTTCGAATCAATTGGATGATTGCGCGGGATGTCATCACATCCAACCCCGACGTAGGTTCGTCAAAAACCACAACCGGGGGATTGTGAATCATCGTGCGGACGATAGAAACTTTTTGTTTCATCCCTGAACTTAATTTTGCAATTCGCCGTGATGCAAATTCGTTCATATCCAGCAAATCGTATAATTGTGTTTTCCGGGTTTTGAAATCATAAGAAGGGATATCGTTCAAATCTGCGTAATATTTGATGATCTCATCCACGGTCAACCTGTCGTAGAGAGCAGTGTTGTCAGACATAAACCCAAGATTCATTCTGACTTTTTTTGGCAAAGATATTGTATCAAATCCATTTACGTTAATTGTACCATGTGTGGGTTTTAACATGGTAGCGATCATTCTGAGGATCGTTGTTTTCCCGGCTCCATTCGGGCCGACTAAACTGAATACACGTCCCGGCTTACATTCAAAACTGACATTGTCAACCGCGGTCAGGTGTCTTCCGGCAACCTTGGGACCCATCTCTTTTCGCTGCTTACGGGAAAGTTTAAATGTTTTAGATACATTTTCTAATTTTATCATAAAGATTCCTTCATCACATTCTTGAAACTGCTACTGCCAACTGCTAGCTGTTCACCAATTTTTTCTTATATATCTCCACCAATGATGCCAAAATCGTCAGCGTACCAATTGAGCAGGATATCATCGCAAAAACCATAAGTCCGCCCATGAATTGCAAAGGAAGGAACGTAGAAAATATCAATGCACCAAATGACATATTCGCCGTCGCATCCAGCATGATCGGATAGCCGACATCATCCATTACTTCTCCGCTTAACTTCTCAACCGCTACGCCTTCTTTGGTATAATTACGAAATTGGGCAATGTAGTGGATAGCAAAATCCACACCGACACCGATGATGATCGCACTGAGAATCGCCGTGATGTGGCTCAAGTCAACTCCAAAATACCCCATTAATCCAAAGTTTAGCACGACAGCTGAGGACAGAGGAACTACGGCAAGAATTCCCCATTTCATTGACCGGTAAAATATCCATGCGATCACAAAAATGGCAAAAATAGAAGCTATCATGCTGACGATAAACGATTGAATCAATAAATGAGTAAAATCGTTCATAATTGCCATGAGACCGGTGATTTTCATTATTACGGATTCGGAAACATTCTTTTCAACATAATCTTCTACATAATCCATAAACTTCACAATTTCGCTAGTCGGGACGGTCTGCAACATCGCGGTGGTCACGGCCGAACTGTACTCATAATCCACAAGCGAACTAAAATCATCAGGGTCACCGGACATCGAGTACATCGTAAATAAATTATTCACCTTTGCCCGTGTATCAGGAATCGTCTCAAATGTTGGATCATCGTCTTCGATGACACGGTGCATCTGCTTAACGACATCAACAATAGAAACCGTTGTGTTGACTTTGGGATAGTTTTTAACATGAGTTTGGACGTCCTCAATAAGTGCGAGTGTTTCAGGGTCTTTGATTTCACCCTCTGTCTTAATCACCATATTCATTGTGCCAGTCATTTCAGCGTCGATAAATTCAATGCTTTGACGGATTGGATTCCCTGGCTTGAAAAACGACGTAATGTTCACTTCCACCTTTAGTTTCATAATTCCGAAAGCACTTACTAAGACAATCAGCAATCCCAGGGCAAGCACCTTCTTTGGGCGATTCAAAACACTCTTTGCAAACCAGTCTACCACCCGCTCAAAAAGGCTGGCATGAGTCATGGCGCGGGAATTCATATCCCATTTTTTCACGAAAATAATCGCCGGTAAATAGGTCACGGATAAAAACCAAGCCCACACAATTCCAAAAGCTATCGTAATGCCATAACCGAACATCGGACCGATTGGTGCTGTCGTCAGCATTAAAAAAGCCACGGCAGTTGTAATAGAGGTTAAAAACACCGGCAGCATCAATGAACGCATCGTTATTTCTACGGATTTTTCTACATCACGATGTTTTCGGACTTCGCGTAAAAATTTAGTGACAATGTGAATACTGTCCTGATTGGCGATCGTAAGTAATATGATCGGCATGGATGAGTTCAGTAACGTCATATAAAATTTTGGTGATCCTGTAAGATGGACGACCCACCCCATAAAGCCCATCATGGCAACTAAGGATAAAATAATGAGAGACAAGACCATCCCGACGGCGGGAATATTACGAAAATTCACCAAAAGGATTACAATCATGATAATCAATCCCACCCGCATAAGCGCCAGCATATCTGCTCTAATTAATCCGGAGAGCATTCCGGTTACATACGGCGAACCCCCGTAATTTATTTCATAATCCGTTAGAATGCTGTCTGCAATGGCTTTAACACTATTTGCCAACCCGGAGTAATCTGTCACTTGCGGTGGACGTAAAATCACATTGACAAAATCACCGTGTTTACTAAGCAATCGATCTCTGATTGATGGATTTCGACCCAAATAGTCTGCAATCTCATCAACTTCCTCTTGAGTCAGATCACGGTGAGGCATCAAATCGCTAATCATCATAAATCCGTCTTCATTTTCCATTCGGCTTGTTCCGGCAATGGAAATCACCTCTTCTACATCATCGATCATTTCAAACTCGTTCGCCAAATCCCATGCGGTTGCCAATAAATCTTTGTTAATCGCGGACTCTCCGCGTTTCCCGAAGGTGACGAACATCATATCAATGGTACCAAAATCTTCCTGGACTTCATCCCAAACGATGCGGGACTCAATATCCTCAGGGAGCATTTTCAGCATGTCGTCATCAAAATAAACCCACTGCAATCCGCTGCCAAAAAATGCGGTAAGCGCTAAGGAAATAAATACTGTTCTTTTCGGGTAGGTTGTTACTTTTTCTATAATCCAATTTCTGAAATTATGTGTCATGATTTTTTATTGATTATTGGTGAGTGGTTTGTGATTTTGGTCATTGGGATTTATTTGTCATTTGATATTTGATTTTTTGAATTTGAGTGGTGTGACTTGTTCTCTTATTTCCATACTTCCCTATTCCCTTCTACTCTTCAACTCGTTTACTTTGGAATTGGTCATTGGTTAATCCATTCCTAAAATGGAATCCCGATCTTTCTTTTTTAGTCCCTTTATAACTAAGTGAAACGATTCGTCTATCATCTGAATTATAATTTCATCCGGGATGCTTTCATCCAGTGTAATGGTATTCCAGTGTTCTTTATTCATGTGATATCCGGGTTTAATGGAGCTATACATCGCCCTCTGGATTTGTGCGTCATTCGGGTCGCATTTAAGTGTGATTTTCAACGGGTTCACATCGATGGAAACCAATGCGAACATCTTGCTCATCACTTTTACAACCATCGGTTCGGGTCCAAACGGATAATCTTCTATAGAAAGAGGTTTACTCAATAAATGTTTTTTTAGTATCCGGAGATTCATTTGACAAACATTCGTTTTGTTAGCTCAGTTCCTTCATTTGTAAAAAGTCCGCCGGTTACCATTTTTAAAAAATGCTGAATTGTGTCTTTAGGTGCTAAATTGTTTTTTAGAAAAAATTCCAGTTGAAATGTCGAATTAATAATATTCATATATAATGTTGCGATAATCTGAACATCTACATCTTTTCTGACATAACCTTGATTTTGCGCCTCAAATAAAATCATATAAAAATCATCTCGCCGTGCAAGCCTAAATATTTCCATTTTTTCCCACACACTTGGGAATCTGTATTTTAAATCTGCGAGTTTTTCAACGGAAATATTGGAAACATGTCCTATTATAAATTCCATAACCGCCACAAACTGTAAAGCCGGATTTGGTTCAGTCTTTATAATTCGTTTGAATTTTCTCTCAATTAGGTGTAGAAAAAGTTCAACACTCTTTTCTACCAACACTTCTTTTGTAGGAAAATACTTATAAATAGTTTTTTTACTCATTCCTAATCGGCTTGATAAAGATTCAACGGTAAATGACCGCACACCATTTTTCAGAATGGCCTCTGAACTTCCCTTGAGAATTCTCTTTTTTTGTGTTTTTGTTATGTCTTCCAATGGAAACGTTTTCTGTATATATCGTTTCCTATATTAAAAATATTTCATAATATTTTCAAATAATATTTTTTCCATTTAACATCAAAAATGTTACCCTTATCTTCCGTAATTTTTACTATGATTCCCAGCATAAACGACCTGTTAAAACCGCGTCCGCGGAGATATCGAAACATCGCTAAGCATCTCTCGCCATACGTATTATCCGCCGAAGACAATGAAACTATCATTTCATATGAAGACATTTTCCACGACCTGTCCACTCATAAAGGAACCGACCGGTTTTTAGGCACGTTTACGCAAAAAGGAATTGAATTTGTTTTAAATAAATTTGGTGTGTTTCATCAAATGGACCGGGCGGGGCTTTCAAACCCGGACTGCAGCGTCAACACCGACGATCCGTTTCTCCACCGGATATCTTTAACACACACCATTGATGGCGAAACACATTTGACCGGGGAATTATCCATGCGAAAAACTTCAATGGACTTTCCGAATATACCTGAATCGTATACACTGCTGTTGGTGGAGTGGTTTATGCTCCAGCATCCGTTAAAATCATTCAGTAAGAAAAGACCGCAGCTTCCGGGGCAAAACCATCCGGGGCTTGGAATTAGTGAATTGATCTTCGAATTATTTTATTGGACGGCCAGACGTTTGAAGATTGACGGCATCGTTCTTGTACCAAATTATCTGCACACCGGAATATTCTACGGACGACAATTTTTATTTATTGACCCTAAAAGACAAGGAGAGCTCTACGGTATCGACTGGGTGAAAAACCATCGAAAGTCTATCAATCAGCTTTCTTGGGCATGCGCCGAAGGACAACTAATCAACCTGAAAAAAAACGTCCGATATCAGTGGATTCCTGCGCCGATGGCTCTGCCTGTATCACGAAAACTAAAAGATTACTTTCACGATAAAGATTACGTACATACTGTCCGTCGCGTTAAGTCTGAATTTCGAATTAAAGTTAACCCTGGATATTCGAAAAAATATTTAGAAAATTGGTCAGCACAATGAAAAAATCAATCGTCATTTTAGCCAACGGATGCTTTCCCATCCACGACATTCCGCTAAACGCCCTAAACAATGCAGGGACGATCATCTGCGCGGATGGCAGTGCGGATAAACTGCTTGCTCATGGAAAAAACCCTGATGTTATCATCGGCGATATGGATTCTATAAAACTTACAGAAATCGTTGATGCAACTTGGGTTCAGAATCCTAGACAAAATAACACCGACCTTGAAAAAGCCGTTGAATGGTGTATTGAACAAAACATTGAATCAGCAACTATATTAGGTTCGCAGGGCGAGCGGGATGACCATGGATTTGCCACGATGCTCATCCAATCAGCGCTCGTTGATAAAATAACTTTGAACATCATCACAGATTATTCAACGATTGCCTGTATCGCCAACGAAAAAACGTTCTCATCTTTTCCCGGGCAAACCGTATCGATATTTTCTGTCAATCAAACTGTACTCCTTACCACTAAAGGATTGAAATACACTCTTAAAACAGAACCTCTATCCACACCAACTCAAGGGGTCAGCAATACGGCAACTGAGAATCACTTCTCTATACAAACAATCAGCCCCATCTGGGTTTTTCGCTCTCACAAATGATTGGGACACTTCATATTTTAGATTGGTTGGTGATGGTACTTTATATCGCCGCAATTTTTTTGGTCGGATTTTTCCGCACAAGACACGCCGGAAAAAGTCAGGAGGATTTCATCCTTGCAGGCAGAAGACTCAGTCTTCCGGGGTTTATTGCATCGCTGGTGGCAACATGGTACGGCGGTATTCTTGGCGTTGGTGAGAATACATTTCTGTACGGCATTCAAACTTGGGTGATTTTCGGCTTGCCGTACTATCTTTTTGCCGGACTGTTTGCATTCTGGATTGCACCAAGAATCCGCGCTAAAAATTTCCTGTCAATCCCTGATCATTTTCATCATACGTACGGTAAAATCCCCGGTGTAATCAGTGGTGTTTATTTGCTCTTTCTTTCAAGCCCGGCTCCGTACATCCTCAGCATCGGTATTTTGCTTCAATATTCTTTTGGAATCCCTTTTGGATGGGCACTTATCTTTGCCACCGGCGTAAGTCTAATTTACATTTGGTACGGTGGATTTGGTGCCGTTGTCCGCACTGATATTTTGCAGTTTATCCTCATGTTCACAGGATTTATACTTTTAATCGGATTTGCATGGACAAAAACCGGTTCGCCTTTTTCTCTCTTATCCCAACTCCCCGAGTCGCATCTCAATCCTACCGGCGGACATTCTGTCCAATACATAATGGTCTGGTTTTTCATCGCATTGTGGACATTCGTAGACCCCGGATTCTATCAACGCTGTGCGGCAGCCAAAACTCCGTTGACCGCTAAAAAAGGGATTATCATTTCCATCGGTTTCTGGTTTTTCTTCGATCTCCTCACTCTCACAGCCGGGCTTTATGCCAGAGTACTCATCCCAAACAGCGTACCGCTTTTCAGCTTTCCGGAGCTTGGGTACACACTCCTCCCGCCACTATTTTACGGATTGTTTCTTGTGGGAATTTTATCAACAATCATGTCAACGATTGATTCGTTGGGTTTAATTAGTGCCGTCACCTATGGCAGGGATATCGTCTGGCGATTTCGCAAATCAACCGGGACACATGCCCGCGATCTCCCTACATATTTAACTCGTCAGGGATTAGTCGTTATGGCAATTATCTCCATGATATTAGCATTCTCTCTTCAATCAGTCGTGAAGCTTTGGTACACGATTGGTTCACTGATCATTCCGGGACTGCTGTTGCCCTTTCTGTTAACGTTCACAAAGAAAACGATTCGCTCTTCTTCGGCTGTCATTTTATTGGTATTGCCGGTGATGATTTCCGCGGGGTGGTTTCTTGCCCGATTCTTTTTAAAAGGATATCCAATTGTCCTTGAACCGTTTTATCCGGGAGTGCTTACTTCCCTCTTGATTTTTTTCATCATTAACCCAACAATCCAGTGGCAAATGACAAATAAAAAGACTAAAACTAAACCAAATAATCAGCCTTAATCCGCGCTATCTATGAAATCTGCCGTCCAATTCAAGCCCATATTTAATAAAACTCTTTCATTATTGGGATTATTCTTGCTGGTAATCGGTGTTTGGAGATCATTTGATTGGGCACTGGACATTTCAACATCAGATACAATTTATCAGCAGCCGTATATTTCTTCGAATAAACCTGTTCGATATTTTGGTGTGGTTTCACGATATACCCCCAGAGAAATTTATCGGGGATATCAGCCTATCATGGACTATCTATCCGATCACACTCCGTTTCATTTTGAATTAAAGCTAAGCGAATCTTACGAAGGAACGGTGCATCAGCTGGCAATCGGAGAGATCGCCATTGCATCCTTAGGGAGTTTCATCTATGTAACTATGAAAGATGAAAACAACCTTGAAGTGATACTAAAACCGCTGACATACAATGGCAAAAAGGTGTATACGTCGATGTTCATCACTCAGGATTCAAGTTCAATCCGGCAACTAACAGATTTAAAGGGGAAATCGATTGTCTTTCCTTCGAAAGAATCTCTGACGGGTCAATGGATGCCGCATCTTATTTTTCAAGAGACAAATATTACACCCGAAAAACTAAAAAAGATGACCTTTGTTTCTCATCATACAACCGTTGCGGAAAAAGTATTAAAAGGAGACTATGATGCCGGAGTTGTTAAAGCCGTGGTGGCTCAGACTTATCTTGAAAGCGGTTTGCGAATATTTCATACAGCTCCTCCCCGGCCTACAATTCCGTTAGTTGTTTCAGCCTTAACCGATAGTCTTACACGCCAATCGATTATGAATGCTTTTCTTGCAATCGACACTGAGGACAACGCCACGCGTGAGATGTTGTCAAATTGGGATGAAGAGCTGTCGAATGGTTTTCAAAAAGCAACGGACTCTGACTATGATATTATTCGTGATATCGTTGATTCATTAAGAGACCACCCATGATAAAACTACCGATTACATTCCGTGGTCAGCTCATGGCGATGTTCAGTCTTCTGTTAACTTGCGTCATGACAATATCAACATTTTTAGTGTTTGGGGAAATGAAAAACATGGTCATTTCCAAACATATTGAAATAGCAAAAAAAGAAGTTCGTATAGGAACAATACCACTGTTAGACGGCATGCTATTAAAAGAAATCGGTAAGCCACTGCCCCAAGATTACTTTGATCGCACATTAAAAAATCTACGATCTGATCCTTCTTTAAAAACGTTGTATGCGTATTTTCTTGATCCCGTTGAATCGACGGTATTAGCCTTCAATGCAGAACCTGATTGGACAAATCCCCCACTCCCGGGAAATAGAATTTTCTACCATGGTAACGAGTGGGCACTTCAGGTAATGGACGATGTCAGCATTTCCACAAAATCATGGGGAAAACTCGTTCTTGGATTTGATGCAACTCCGATTCTTCGGGAAGTCCGGCAAGCACTTATACTGGTTCTTTCTGTCGGACTTATCGTTATTTCGGTCACGCTTATTGCTATTAACGGAATCGCAAAACGTCTTACATCTCGCTTGAATGTTATTTCTAAAGCTGTCGATAATTTTGACTTGGATTCAAAACCCGACACTCTGCTTGAAGGGCAAGATGAAATCGGGAGACTTGCAGCACACATCAATGACCTAAGGGAACGTCTTCTGCGTTCAAAGTCAGAGTTGCGACGGTCTGAACGCCATGTATCTCAGGCAGAAAAACTAGCTGCGATTGGTCGGCTTGCTGCAGGTGTTGCCCATGAGATTAACAACCCCCTCACCGGAATTCGTCATGCCATTGCAAATATTTTATCCGACCCCGAAAATGCCGAGGATAGAGATGAGTATCTAAATTTGATTGACGAAGCATTAAAAAAGATTGAGTTAGTCATTCGTAAACTTCTTGGTTTTTCAAGAAAAAAAGGGGATGATTTATCGCAAATCTCCATTAATGACGCTATACAAACCACGCTTCAACTTTTGGATTACTCCATTAAATCAAAAAATGTACACGTCCATTTGGAACTGGGAAAAAACTTGCCCAATATTGTGTGCGGACCGCATTTATTAGATGAAATTACGATGAACCTTATTATCAATGCGGTGGATGCGGTGGGAAAAAACGGGCATGTTACCTGCTCCACAGGCTTAGTGGGAGAAGATATCATCCTTGAAATAAAAGATGACGGTCATGGAATCTCTTCTAGAGATGAACCGTTCATCTTTGAACCCTTTTTTACCACAAAAAGTGTCGGAGAGGGCACGGGGCTTGGTCTGTATGTGACTCGTGAAATCGTCCAAGGTCTCGGTGGGAAAATTGACATGTCAACCGAAAAGGAAAAAGGTACTAAATTCACCATCAGTTTACCGGGAATCAATCCATGAAAATACTGCTAGTAGAAGACGAAAAAATCTTAAGGATATCGCTGGATAAAACATTGCGAAAAGCAAAGTTTGCGGTCCATTCCTGCGATCGAGGAGATACGGCCATCAGCATTCTTCAAAAAGAAACTTTTGACGTAATCCTTACTGATATCCGACTTCCCGGATCAGACGGGTTAGAAATCTTGCAATTTGTTCAAAAATCCCTCCCCACAACAAAAGTCATCCTAATGACCGCTTTCGGATCAGTAGAATCTGCCGTGGGTGCACTAAAAATGGGTGCTCACGATTATCTCACCAAACCATTCACGCAAGATGAGCTCCTTCATCGATTAAATCAATTACGAAACCTTCAGTCTATTATTGTAGAAAACATGTCCTTGCGAGAACAGTTAATTGATCGTCAAAAACTTATCGGAAATTCTCCGAAATTTCTAAAAGTAATGGATCGAACTCAATTAGCCGCTCAGGGAGATCATACCGTCCTCATTGAAGGAGAAAGTGGGACAGGGAAAGAGCTCATCGTTGATATGATTCACACATTAAGTGACCGTCGCGAAAAACCTCTAATAAAAATTAACTGTTCCGCGTTACCGGAATCTTTATTCGAAAGTGAATTATTCGGCTATGAAAAAGGTGCATTTACCGGGGCTACTCGTCAGCACATTGGTCGCTTTGAAAGAGCTAAAGGCGGAACCCTCTTTTTAGATGATATCGATGACCTGCCAAAACCACTACAGGTCAAACTGCTTCGGGTCATTCAAGAACGCGAAATTGAACGTATCGGCGGGAAAAAGACCATCCCTGTAGATTTTCGTTTAGTAGCAGCAACCAAAGTAGACCTGCGAAAAATGATGGAAGAAAATATTTTTCGTGATGACTTGTTTTATCGGTTGAATGTCATTACCGTTGACGTACCACCGTTACGTAATCGAAAATCCGACATCCCCTTATTAACCGCATATTTTTTAGAAAAACACGGAAAGGGACATACCGTAACTCCAGTTGTATTACAAAAACTCACGGAGTATTCCTGGCCAGGTAATGTTCGCGAGTTGGAAAATGTCATCATCCAAATGATTGCTCTCACTCAGGGAGATACGTTAACCGCCAGTCTTCTTCCTTCGCAATTTGTAGAACAGGCTTCTTCATCAAAAGACAGTGAAATCTCCGAACTGAACACCGCCATCGCTAAATCAGAAAAAACGATGATTGTTGACGCATTAGAACAAAGTAAATGGCGACAAAATACTGCAGCAAAGAAACTCGGTATCCCACGTACAACACTGCGGAGTAAAATGAAAAAATATGGATTGGTGAAGTAGTGATTGGTGATTAGCTGTAACATGTTTTCATATTCCATAACGCCAATATGGCGAGACCTCGTCATATTGGCGTATTATAGTCAGAATATATCTCTTCTGTTTTATGTTTTTCAGTCAGAGAACGATGGTTTTAATTTATGGTACAGTGTTTGACATATTATATGTCTATAACAAAATCACGGAGGTAATATCATGGGTAAAAAAGGATTAAAGGTCGGAGAAATATCAAAACCTCGTTTTGAATTTCGAAGCTTTGGGCAAGATTTTGACGGAGCGGAAGAGCGGATGGCTCGATTATCCATTCCAATTCCGGAAAAACTATGGGTACGTCATTCTCCCGAGACGTATATCATGTCTCGAGCCAACGATATCAATAATACGAAAATTCGCGATGGCAAAATGGATATCAAAACCTACGTTCAAACCAAAGACGGACTTGAACAATGGAATCCGCTCACAAAAACAGAGTTTCCGGTTTCCGTTGATTTTCTAAAAAGTGATATCTTTCCCGCGTTTCAAGTTGAAATGCCACACTTTGATAAAACTAAATACACCACAGACGAATTTCTGACAATGGTGAAAGAGCATCCTGATCTGCAGGCTGTCAGCGTGGTAAAAGAACGCTACGGATATATGGTCAACGAAACCCTCTGCGAAATCGGGTTTGTCTTAATCAACGGAGCTGAAATCGTTACCATAAATTCTGAATCCACAGAAATTGAAGACGTACTTAAAACACTCAAAGACTGTCACCTTGAAGGTTATGAAAATATCAACTACCTACAGGCAATCAAACGCGTTCTTGGGTGGATAGATAAACCGTTGGCAAGCTGAAACGTAAACCGTAAATATTTTAACCTAATTAAAAACAGGATTTATTATGGGAAATGAAATAGAGAGAAAATATTTAATAAAGTCATTACCGGAAAGCATGAGCGGAACTACCATGCGTCAAGGATATCTCCAACCAGAGAAAGAACGGGCTGTTCGTATCAGAACCGTAGAGAAAGACGGATCAATAATAGGTGTTCTCACCATCAAGGGAATGGGAGATAAAAGCGGAATGAGCCGGTACGAATTTGAGACAGAAATTCCGGTCGAAGATGCAGATCACCTCCTGTCACTTTGTGACCAACCGCTTATTGAAAAAACACGATACAAATATGATCACGAAGGACTCACTTGGGAAATTGACGAGTTTCACGGTGTCAACCATGGATTAGTCGTTGCAGAAGTTGAGTTGGAAAGCAAGGAGCAACAGTTTAACACACCGGATTTTGTGGGAGAAGAAGTAACCGGACAGGTTAAGTACTACAATATGATGCTGTTGAAAAACCCCTACACTACATGGTAATATAATCTTTGCGAAAGTTGCATGCTTTCGCAAAGGTATTTTCATCAATCCAATAATCAGCATTTAAATGAAAATTTTCCAATTCAAAACACTCCTTTTCAGCTTTCTCTTTTTCAGTTTTTTATCAGCTGATTATCCCACAAAACCCGTCAAAATCATTGTTCATACGAAGCCGGGTGGTGCGGTAGATCTCATGGCTAGGCAATTCGCTCAAATTGCAGGACAAATGTCTGATCAGTCATTTGTAGTCGTAAATAAACCGGGCGGATCAGGACTTTTGGCCTTGGCAAATGTGTATAATGAAAAAGCAGATGGATATTCAATCCTCGCCTTCCCCGCTGCTTTTCTTGCTCCTATCCAAACAACAGATATCGGTTTTAGTCTTGAGGATTTTGACTATCTTGCTTGCTTAACCATTTCCCCTGAAGCCATAATTACCAATAAGCATTCAGAAATTAAAACCATGGATCAGGTTTTGGCACATGCAAAATCTAATCCAAAACAACAAAAATGGTGTGGTCCGGGAAGCGGATCTTTGGATCATCTCATGGGAGTGAAAATTTGGGATAAGGCAGGAATCACTGCAAAATGGATTCCGTATGGTGGAGGTGGTCCTGCGATTGCATCTGTCATGGGAAAGCATAACCATGTATATGTGGGAAATCCGGAAGATATTATTGGCCGAAGAGAAAATTTGTATATCGCCGCCATCGCAAGCGAAGAACGGCATCCAACATTTCCGGATGCACACACATTTAAAGAATTCGGTATTGACTTAACAACCGATGTCATGTGGAGAGGTTTTGCCGTAAAAAAAGGAACGGATCCTGAAATTGTATCCTATTTGAATATTTTATTAAAACAAGTCAGCAGCGATCCTGCATGGGCACAGTTCACAAAAACAATCGGCGTTCAAAATGTGTTTATTTCAGGTAAAGAATTTAGAGACATGGTTTTTCGCGATGCTGAATCGGCAAAATCGTATTTAATTAAATCGGGGTTTCCCGTCGGGAAAGAGCCGAAGTCTGCTCCAATGCCCGTCATTTTCTTTATCGTAACAATAGGGATTCTTTCTTCACTCATTTATTTTTATACAAAGAAAAATGGGGTTGAAAAGTCTAACCTTCCCTACATTGCCGGCGTTGGACTTTCTATCGCGATTACCTTTTATTATATAAGTATATATTTTCCTGATCCAAGAGCGGGAACAGCTGTCGGAGCTGCCACTGTACCCCAAGTGTGGGCTTTCTTATTGACCATCGTTTCAACAATGATTTTGTATCAAATGAAATTATCGTTTAAAGCTCCCGTGTCAGGCAAAGTTCGTTTGGTATTAACCTTAACAGCATTGCTTTTTGGGTATGTAATAATTATTTCATTTGTAGGGTTTTTACTTGCAACAGCACTCATGCTTATTGCCGGAATGTTGATACTCAAACACAAAGAAATAAAAACAATTTTATTAACAACAACGTTTGTTATTTTATTCATGTATGGCATTTTTTATAAAGTACTTCAAGTTCCATTACCTACAGGGATGTTTTTCTAATGGAATTATTAGCAAATCTATTATCCGGTTTTTCAGCATTATTAGGCACTGAAACAATTGCGTGGTGGCAACCCGGTTCTGCCATCATGATTGGAATTACCATTGGGATTTTTGTCGGTGTTATGCCGGGTTTATCCGCATCTACAGGCTTGGCGCTTATGGTTCCGTTTACGTTTGGCATGGATCCACTAGTCGCTATTGTGTTTCTTGTGTCTATTTATACATCCTGTGCTTACGGCGGAACGATTACAGCCATTGCCATCAATACACCGGGAACACCGGCTGCTGTTGCGGTTGCCATGGATGGATACGAACTTACACAACAGGGTAAACCGGGGCGAGCCCTTGGCACAAGTTTACTTGCCAATGTTATGGGGGGAATTACCGGTTCGCTTATTCTGATTTTCTTCTCCTTCCCGATTTCGAAAATTGCATTAAAATTTGGTCCGCCGGCATTCTTTTCATTAGCGGTTTTTGGGCTGACCATTGTGGCATCTATGGAATCGAAAAATCGGACCAAAGCATTTTTCAGCACTGCACTTGGACTTTTATTTATGACGGTCGGGCTTGATATTATTAACGCCCACCCCAGATTCACTTTCGGCAGGACGGAACTTTTTGACGGATTTTCTTTTATCCCTGCTCTTATCGGTCTTTTTGCACTGGGTGAAATCCTTCTGAATATTGAAAAAGATACGGGAATCAAAAAAGCTGTAAAAACATTTTCAAGCAAGCTCCCGAAGTTCAGTGAAATTTGGGAAATCCGAAATAATATTTTCAAAGGTGGAGCTATTGGCGCATTGGTTGGGGCAGTTCCCGGTGCGGGTGCAACCATTGCCGCATTCGTTGCGTATGGCGAAGCAAAACGCACCAGTAAAAACCCTGATATGTTTGGGAAAGGCTCATTAGAAGGAATTGCCGCTCCATCTGCCGCTGCCGGCGCAAGCGAAGGCGGAGCACTGGTCCCGTTGTTGACGTTGGGAATCCCCGGATCTGCTGCCACGGCAGTCATGATTGGTGCCCTTACGTTGCATAATATAACACCTGGACCTGAACTGTTCACGCGAAATTCCCAGTTGGTTTATGCCTTATTTGCCTCCCTTCCGCTGGGGATTGGATTCATGCTCTTAATCGGTTATTTGGGAACAAAAATTTGGGTCAAACTCATCGCCGCGCCAAAAGCGATATTACTTCCCGTCATTATCGCCATTGCTTTTATCGGGTCTTATGCCGTTAAAAATACTATGTTCGATGTGTATGTGTGTCTTGGGTTTGGAATTTTGGGCTGGATTTTACGACGCAATGGTTTTCCCACTGCTCCAATGGTGCTGGCTATGATCCTTGGAAAAATGGCTGAAACGAATTTTAGACAAGCATTACTCGCCGAAGGAACGTGGACTATCTTTTTTACAAATCCATTGAGTTTGGGTTTGTTGATTTTGGCTTTTTTAGCCCTCTTTATTCCATTGTACAAAGAACGTAAAGCCAAAAACACGTTAACCGCTAATCGTACAAAGTAAATATGAAAAAACGTCTGACACCTGTAATGCTCTTTATGCTCTCTCCGCTTATTGCCGGTGGTAGTAGCACAGACACTATCCATTGGGGTGTGTTGGCAATGGGACTGTTTGGCGGATTAGCGTTCTTCCTCTACGGCATGGAAAAAATGAGTG
>CAYLYH010000013.1:0-56128 GCA_964388155.1 uncultured bacterium
GTGCAAGTTGAAAGATTTGTGTTTCAAAACCGCCACAAAACCATATACTTAACGTTAGACCAAATTCAATTCCTCTAAATATTCTTTAATCTGTATACGTTCGGGTTCACGAAATCGCCGAAACGGTTCTGCCATAAAATCATCGCAAATTCCCATACATGACAGTGAGCATTTTACGCCTTTTAAAAAACTAGAGGAATAATGTCCTACGCTGTAGATGGTGGTTCTGATTTTCATAATTTGTTCGTGATACCGGGCAGCAATATCTACATTTTTTTCCTTCGCCGCATTATAGAGGTTCACATAGAGTTCCGGATAAATATTGGCTCCTCCGCTAACACCGCCATGTCCGCCTAAAAATAGAGATTCCGCCAGTAATTCTTCGGGTCCGACTAAAAGTGAAAAATCTTTGTGATTTTTAAACAATTCCTGAAGTTGATGAAAATACAACATGTTTCCGGAACTGTCTTTTAATCCGATGATGTTTTCAAGTTCAGCCACTTTTCGTACCGTCTCCGGCTCAAAAACCAATTTGGTGTGGCTAGGCATATTGTAGAGGAAAAGAGGTAGCGGTAGTTGTCGTGCAAGGTGCTGAACGTACTCCAAAAGTTCAGGTTGTCCGGCCGGAAAGTAATACGGTGGAGCCGACACCACAGCGCTGGCACCATGGCTGGCGGCAAATGTCGCCATAGAGATAGATTCCACAAACGATGTATCGGTGATTCCGACCAAAATCGGGATGCGTTCGTTAACGATTTTGGATGTGTGTTGGATGAGTTCCCTGCGCAGACGGTGACTCAGGCTTGGAGCTTCGCCGGTCGTACCTAAAATAAATAAACCGTGAACGCCACCGGCAAGAATATGTTCGATTAACCGCTCGAGTCCGGTAATATCTAACTTGTCCTGACCGGAGAGCGGAGTAATCATGGGTGTAATAATTCCGGTGAACGGTGTTGGTAGGTTTGTGTTTTTCATGGTTTTGTTTCTGTTACGATATCTATTTGATTGGAAGGATGCTTTTTTAAGGTAAGCCCTGCGTTTTGTGCGGTAGATCTTTATTTGCTCATAATAATTACTGCACAAATTTAATACTTTTTGAACCATATGATAGGGTGTAAGTTATGAGTGAAGTGCAATAAATTGTCTTTCGTTTTATGAGTACAAATCGTTCAAAACTAAGCGTGGTTTTAATTGTCATCGGACTTATTCTGGGTTACCCCGGAATTTTTCTGACGGGGTATCTGTACATTAAAACAGGAAACACAGATTGGATTTGGATAGGATCTGTCCTTTATGCGGTGTCATGGATTCCTTATGGTCTTGGTTTGGTGATGCTTGGTGAAAGAGAATATGGAAACCTGCGAAAAAACTGGAGAAATCTGTTCAAAATAAAACAGGAATAAATCTGTAATTTGCACTAAAAGCTTTTCACAACATCCACTGAAAATGTTCTCTCTGATCCCATATTTCGTTCCAACTCAGTATAGTAATATTGTAAAATGTTTTCAACTCTAAATAACAATTCCCATCCTTTGCGCTTATATCCAAACCCGGTATTCCAAACATGGATTGGAACCCGTTTGTCGCTTCCTATTTCAGGGTTCTCTTCAAATAACTGTACATTGTCCATTCGACTGGAATAGCGATATTCGAGCCCGGTAGAGAATCCGAAAAAATAAGCAGTAGCAGAATTCACCCATGTATGACGAAAGCGGTAAGAGAGGGTGTCCGTGACGTCTCCGGTTTCATTTACTTCCACCGGGTCGAGCCAAGTATAGGTACTGGTTACCATCAGATGATTATTAAACAATCCGCTTTTTATGCCAATTTCAGCTCCGGCAATGCGGGCATTTGTGACATTTTCAAAATGAATAATCCCGGTATTGTCAGGGTGAGGTTCTATCAAATTATCATAGTCGGTATGAAAGACAGCTCCGTCAATAACAATATGGCTAATCCATTTTCCGCCTGGGATCATAACTGTCGCACCGATCTCACGTGACAGGCTGTATTCTGGCTCCAAATCAGGATTGGGCTCCACATAAAAAACACCCATCTGCGCTTTAGAGAACATCTCTGCAATGGTCGGTACACGAAAACCACGACTTACCGATGTCCTAAATGCCAGCCACTCCTGCGGTTTCCAGTTTAAGGCGACCTGAGGGGCGAAGGTTTGATCCAGTAAATCGTCATCTACGTTGTAACGTTCAAAACGTCCGCCGGCTGAAAGGGTCAGTTGCGGAAGAATCCGCTGCTGTGCCAGAAAATAAAGTGCTGCCGATAAACTGGTGTGATTTCCGAATATCTCTGCGTCGATCGAGCCATGCTGCAGAACCGAACCCGCCGTGATATTCAACGAATGAAACAGGTTTGTGTTTACCTGAACTTCACCGAACCATTTTTGTTCATCGGAATAATTTTGGTTTGTCCGCCCGTGATTTTTCCAATGAACATCATATAAAGCACCTTTTACTTTCACCACCATATTCGGGGAGTAGATATAATTGAAAAAACCGTTGATATTAAGTTTACTTCCGACGCCATAATCCTTTGCATCTCCGGCAGGAACTTCAAAGGGGTCGGCGGGGCTTTTCCACTGATTCACCAGCCCGGATTTATCGGTATAATAATTTCCATATAACGAAGCGGTATATTGTGATTTGTAATTCCACTTCCATTTTCCGGTGATATTCCATGATTCATCCCATCCCAATTGCGTAAAACCGTCATCCTTTGAGCGTTGAAGTCGCAGCCATCCGCTATGATTTCCAAAGGGTTGAGCATGAGTAACTTCGGTTGTATGGTACGTCCCTGGTTTATCACGCCATTGCCATTGCTCATATTTTGGTTGGCTGTACTTACCGGTTTTTACGCGTATTTTTGTTTCCGGTTTTGCAGGAGCATTACGTGTGATAATATTTAGCACTCCACCCAAAGCACTGGAGCCGTACAGAGCAGATCCACCGGATTTTATAATCTCAATTTGTTCAATTTCGGAGGTCGGGATCACCGACCAGCTGATGTTCCCGGCTGCGCTTCCTAAAAGCGGTACACCGTCCAATAAAATAAGCGAACGCTCTCCGGCACCCATGGTATAGCCCGATGCCCCGCGGATATTCAACTGCCCTTTGACAGTATTAATTCCCGCTTCATAGGGCAGGACTTTCGCTAAACTCACCGCGGATTTTTCACGGATATTTCTCATGCCGATCACCGCGACGGAAAGCGACGATTCCATAATATCCTGTGCTTTGCGGGAAGCGGTAACAATCACTTGAGGGGAAGATAAAACATCTTGTTGTAATTTAATATCCAGATGAGGATAATTTTTGGAAACGGAAATTGGCACCGTCATTTTTTTATAGCCGATCATTGAAAACACCAGCGTATAAATTTTGGGATTAAGATTTGTAATGATAAATTCCCCGTTGCCGTTTGTTGCAGCACCGATGAAGGTTCCTTTTAAGAGAACGTTGACACCAACCAAAGGATCGCCGGTCTCCTGATCGGTAACTCTGCCGGTGATTTGAAACGTGCCCTGACCAACGAGAATAGTTATCGCAAACGTTAAAATAATGAAAATTAATCGAGATTTTGTTTGTCTATTCATGTCGGAATATACTGCTGTCAGGTGTGGAAACAAAAAAAGGATATTTCTTTTTTATTTTTGAATATGACGTAAATTACCCCCTGTTCTTTCCACAAAATAGGAGGAAATATCATGAATCCGAAACGTGAATCATTTTATCGAGGATTATTTCTGACGGCGGCCGTGTATGATATCGTGCTGGGTATCATCTTCACTTTTTTCTTTAAGGCGGCGTTTGGTGTCCTTGGCATTGCGCATAAACTCCCTGAATTCAGTGCCTACATCTCTCTGATTGGTGCATTCCTGTTTGTGATCGGAATCGCCTATTGGCTGATTTACCGGGGAGATTTGATTAAAAACCGTGATCTGATTTTGGTAGGCGCCCTTTACAAAGTGGCCTATTCTGCCATTGCCTTCTTTTACTACTTTGTTGGAGACATCCCGCATATTCTCTTCGTCTCACTCTTTGGAGTAGCAGATCTGGTCTTTCTGACTTTAATGGTTAACTGTTATCTTTACATCGGAAAGCTGAAAAAGTGAATAATGTGTAGAAAGTAGAAAGTTGTGGCAGTAGGCAGAAGTAGTAAGCACACAAACACTTGTACCTGCGAACACTTGAATACTCTAACAGAAACGATTAATCTTGTTTTTTCTTCATGCTTTACGCTCCATTCTCCAAGCTAATAAAGCAGTGAGTCGCGAGTAAATAGAAACCAATTACTACTAACCAATTTACCAGTCACCAATCACTAACCACCAGGAATAAATCATGGCATACGATCTTCAGCCTGTTAAGGCACCCCGGCTTGCAGGAACCATCTTAAAACTGTTCGCGAATTTAACCGAAAGCAAATGGACGCGCTGGCTTTTGCTGCCGGAGTTATATAAAGCAGCGGGGATTCCAAAACTCCGCAAAATGAAGGTGGCAGAACCTACGAGCGTTCACCCGTTTAATATTCCGACCCGTCGGCAAAAGGAAATAAAACCGATTGCTTCCAGTGAGCTTGATGATTTTCTGAACAACCCTTCCCATGGAGAAATTCCGACAATCGCCGATTATGCCCGTGCTTATCGAAGCGGAGAAACAACACCGATTGCCGTGGCTGAGCAGGCAATAAAAGCGATGGTTTCTTCTAATGGTGAATCACCGCCGTTGAAAGCCTTTACGTTTTTCGACGAAGAAGAGGTGAGGGCACAAGCGAAATCGTCTGCAGAGCGTATCAAGGACGGAAAACCGCTCAGTATTTTGGATGGTGTTTCCATTGCCGTCAAAGATGAACTTGATATGGTGCCGTTCCCGACAACGGTCGGAACAAAGTTTCTTGGAACTGAACCGGCGAAACATGATGCCACCGTTGTTTCCCGGTTAAGAGAAGCCGGCGCGTTACTAATCGGTAAGACGAATATGCATGAGATCGGAATTGGCGTTACCGGATTAAATCCCCATCACGGAGCGGTGCGAAATCCATACAACGTGAACCATTACTCAGGTGGATCGTCCAGTGGCTCTGCAGCTGCAGTTGCCGCAGGAATCTGTCCCGGTGCGATTGGCGCAGACGGCGGCGGGTCTATCCGTATCCCTGCTGCGCTGTGTGGTGTAGTCGGACTGAAAGCCACCTTCGGACGTGTCAGCGAACATGGTGCCGCACCACTGTGCTGGAGTGTTGCTCATGTCGGTCCAATTGCGGCATCGATCGATGATACGGCAATTTTATATTCGATTATTGCCGGAGCGGATAAACAGGATTATTGGTCTATGCGCCAACCGCCGGTACATCTTTACGGAATGAATTGGGATGAGTTAAAGGGGATGAAATTCGGCGTATATCCGGAGTGGTTCAAAGATGCATCCCCGGAAGTTGTGAGCCGTTGTGAAAATGCAATAAAATTGTTAGAAAGTGCGGGGGCTGAAAAAGTTGAAATAGAAATACCGAATTTGGATGCCTTTAGAATTGCCCATGCAATAACGATATCTTCCGAAATGGCAATGGCGATGGATTCGCACTATGATAAGCACCGCAAAGATTTTGGGTTGGATGTGCGAATAAATTTAGCAATGGCGAGGTCGTTTACCAGCCGTGATTATATAAAAGCTCAGCGGGTGCGAACCTTGGCTAAGAAGGAATTTCAGCGTGTATTGAATGATGTGGATGTAATTATCACCCCTGCAACAGCCCGGACAGCGCCGCCTATCCCAAATGATGCCTTGCCGAACGGGGAATCTAATCTTGAAGTGCTGACGGAGTTGATGCGGTTTTCATCAATGGCAAATTTCACCGGATTGCCAGCGCTGTCAGTTCCAGTTGGATATGATTCTGAAGGGTTACCGGTCGGAATGCAGCTCATCGGTAGAGCTTGGGAAGAAGCGATGTTGTTCAGGTTAGCGAAAGTAATAGAAAGCGGAATCGAAAAGCGAAAGCCACCGTTATGGTATCCTCTTCTCTGATAAAGATCGAAGATGTTGTTATACGATCTCCAAAAACTGAAAATGATTTTCTAAATTATTACCGATTGAGATGGGAAGTCCTTCGGAAACCATGGGGGCAACCAAAGGGAAGTGAAAAAGATGATAATGAGTCGGCATTCTTCCATCTCATGGCAGAGGTGTCCTCTGAGATGGTTGGTGTAGGGTGTATATATAAAATAGAAAATGATGTGATGCAAGTCAGATTTATGGCCATATCACAAGAATATAATCAAAACGGAATTGGAAGATTGATTTTGAGGGAGCTAGAAGATTATGCCGAACGCAATAATACTGAAAAAATCAAATTATATGCGCGTGAGGTTGCAGTTCCATTTTACTTAAAATCCGAATATAAAATTGTTAGAGATGGATATACATTGTTTGGAACGATCAAACACAAACTGATGGAAAAACGTCTAAAGCCCCAAAACAGCAATAGACAATCCTGACAGTGCGATAATGAATCCGGCGATAGCATGGATATAGCGCTCAAGGAAGCCAAGCCGAAGGTGAATGAGTGTTTTGTAAGACAGGATAACAATGGTCGTCATTGTGATAATTGTCGTTAAACCGAAGGCAAGACTTACCCAAAACAGATCCAACCAGCTGTTTTGAGATGCCGGATACATTAAAATCGGGATGAGCGGCTCGCAAGGACCTAATACGAAAATAATGAACAATGCCCACGGTGTGACTTTTTTTACATCTCCGTGGAAATGAGCATGGCTGCCCAAATGGTGATGCGTGTGCTGATTGTGTTCATGATCGTGTTTGTGACTGTGCTGATGTTCTTTAGCGCGGAGACCGATTCGCAATCCCCAGGCGGCATAAGCAAATCCGAAACCAATCAAGAGCCAACTTGCAAAGTCACCGCGAACGGCTTCAATTCCTTCGAGGAGCCCGACAGCCACACCAAAGGCGACGCCGATCACGCCCAAAGCAACCGACCCAAGAACATGTCCAACTCCGCAAAGAACGGTTACCGAGACAGTTCGTACTAATGTCCATTTCCGTGCCTTGCTGATCATGATAAACGGCAGGTAATGGTCAGGACCGATTAATGTATGAACAAACCCAATTGAGATGGCAGTCCAAATTAAAATGTTTAATTCCATGATGTCCGTGAGTGTTAAGGTGTTAGTGTGTTAGAGTGTTAAAGTCGCAAAATACCATGTTTTCATTTCATTACTCATTCCAATTGCTTAACACATTAACACGTTAATACTTGAACACATCCCTAGCATATTCTCGGGAGCTGTTCGCCAATCGGCATATCCACGATGCGGTTTACCCCAAGTGGAGTCTTAATCACGACCATTCCAGGATGATCTTCCGTAATTTCTCCAATGATGACGGCTTCTTTCCCAAATTCGTCTTTCTGAACAGCCTTAAGCACGTCTTTAGCCATATAAGCAGGGACAACCACAATCATTTTTCCTTCATTGGCGACATAAAGGGGATCAATTCCAAGGATTTCACAAGCCCCTTCCACATCCGGGCTTACCGGGATATTATCGTAGAGTTGAATGCCAACGTTGGAAGCATCGGCGAACTCGTTCAGTGTAGTCGCTACTCCGCCGCGGGTCGGGTCGCGCATTGCGCGAATATCTTTGGTAACCTCCAAAATATTTTTTACAATTCCATTCAGCGGTGCCGTATCGCTTTTTACACGGGATTGAAATGACAATCCCTCACGGCTGGTCATGATCGCCATACCGTGGTCTGCGACTGTCCCGGAAAGGATAATCATATCACCGGGCTGTAAATTTGATGCTGAAATATTCACATCTTCAGGGAGGATACCAATCCCGGTGGTATTGATAAAAATCTTGTCACAGCTACCTTTGTTTACGACTTTGGTGTCTCCGGTGACAATTTGCACACCGGCTTTTTTTGTTGCAATTTCCATAGACACCACAATTCGGTGGAGGTCTTTCATCGGTAGGCCTTCTTCAAGGATGAAAGCCGCACTGATGTAAAGCGGAGTGGCGCCGCTCATCGCGACATCGTTGACTGTTCCGTAAACAGCTAATTCGCCGATATTCCCTCCCGGAAAAAAGATCGGGTCAACGACAAAACTGTCCGTGGAAAATGCAAGTTTCCCTGCGGGAAAATCTAATGTAGCTTGATCTTCCAGTTTATTTAAAGTTTCGTTTCCGAACCGCGGAAGGAATATTTTGTCAATCAGATTAGCTGATAATCGTCCGCCTGCTCCGTGCGCCAACTGGACGGTATCGTGATCCATAATAGGCATCGGGCAGGACAGGTTTTCAAGTTCCATCTATTGTAACCTCAAATGTTTAAAAAAATATCGACATTTTATTTGATTTATTCCAGTCGCTGATATTTGTAATAAGCTGCACAGGCTCCTTCGCTTGAGACCATCGTTGCTCCCAGCGGATGCGTAGGCGTACATTCTTTTCCGAATGCGGGACACTCATGCGGTTTTTTCAGTCCCTGCAAGACGACTCCGCTAATACAGAGGTCGGATTCTTCAGTCGTGATGTTTTCCACTGCAAATTTTTTCTCCGCATTATAGGATTCAAATGCTTTTCGAACGGTTAACCCGCTGGCAGGGATTTCACCAATCCCGCGCCACTTTCTGTTTGTGACTTCAAATACCGTGTTCACAATTGTTTGCGCCGGGCGATTGCCGTCACGCTTCACGCTACGGAGGTATTGATTTCCTACCTCAAAACGACCGGCTTCCAGCTGTTTAACAACAAG
Organism: uncultured bacterium; assembly: GCA_964388155.1. GTDB lineage: Bacteria > Fidelibacterota > Marinisomatia > Marinisomatales > JACNKV01 > JACNKV01. Next base: position 8,784 of record CAYLYH010000013.1, read on the forward strand.
TAAAATTCCTTCTAAAACATCAAGCGGTTCAAATCCGGTGGGGACAATCGGAACCTGATATTTTACAGCGATTGGTTCGTATTCTTCCCAGCCCATCACGGTGCAAACGTGTCCGGCGGCCAAATATCCCTGAACACGGTTGTCAGGCGAAGAAAGTAATGCTTCCATCGCTGGTGGGACCAGTACGTGGCTGACTAATTCACTAAAGTTTGTCAGACCTTCTTTAGCCGCCGCGTGAATTGCCATTGCATTTCCCGGGGCGGTGGTTTCAAATCCGACGGCAAAAAACACCACTTCTTTTTCGGAATTATCTCTGGCAATCTGCACAGCTTCTAACGGTGAATAGACTGTTCGTACATCTCCGCCTTCCGACTTGACCATAAACAGATCTTTATTGCTCCCGGGGACGCGAAGCATATCTCCGAAACTGGTAAAAATCACATTCGGTCGCGAAGCAATCGCTAGCGCTTTATCGATAATTTCCAGCGGTGTTACACAAACAGGACAGCCAGGTCCGTGCACCAACTCAATCTCTTTCGGCAGAACTTGATCAATTCCATTTCGGATAATGGAATGCGTTTGCCCGCCGCAAATCTCCATAATGACCCATGGTTTGGTGACGGTGTTGTGAATTTCATCCAGAACCTTTTTTGCCAAAACCGGATCGCGAAATTCGTCAAGATACTTCAAGCTTTTTCCTCTTCTTTATCCAATATTTCGCCGAGCTCCTTCCAAGCATCCAAGGACTTTTGGGCTTCTTCTTCATCTAAAACGGAAAGGGCAAATCCGGCATGGACAAGCGTAAATTGTCCAACTTCAATTTCGGGTAAATACTCTAAACAGGCAGTGCTGATCGTTCCGCTGTAATCGATCTTTCCCATTTTTATTCCGTTTTCATCGTAGGTTTCAATGACTTTCCCGGGTATAGCTAAACACATATTTTAGTTCCTGTTAGTTTAATGAACGCGGATGACGCAGATACAACAGATTTACACAGATTAAATAAAAATATATCTGTGTGAATCCGTCCAATCCGTGTCATCTGTGTTCTATCTTTTTTCTACCAATTAATGCTTGTCCTAAAGAAATTCCACCGTCATTGGTCGGAACTTTGGTATGAGTATACACCCGTAATCCTTTTTGTTCCAACTGCGGAATGATTTCTTCAAATAAGCGTTGATTTTGGAACACTCCGCCGCTCAGCACTACTTTTTCAATTCCGGTTTCATCTCGAGCTAATTCAGCGAGTTCGGTAAATAAGGTTGCGAGCGTCAGATGAAATCCTGCACTGATATGACTCATATCTTCTCCTTTTCGCAGTGACCAGACAATTGAGCGAATCATTGGAGCAATACGGATGATCCATGAATCGTCCTTGCGGTCGAAGATATAATCATAAGGACGGTGGACGGCATTCTCGGCGGACTGCATGAATTCTATGGCTGCCTGCCCTTCATAGCGGATGGTTTGTCTGCCTCCGCACATTGCCGCAACTGCATCAAAAAGTCGTCCACAGCTGCTGGTAAGCGGTGAATTGATTTTTTTCTTTACCATCTCAACGACAGTGCTCACATCGTGGTTTTCAAGGAATTGAAGGTCAGGGGTTTCGCCATCAAAAGCATGTAGCAAATAACTCACCGCCGTTCTCCACGGAGCTTTAATCGCGGCATCTCCGCCCGGAAGTGGAAGCGGTTCTAAATAAGCAAAACGCTGAAATTCTGCAAAGTCTGCAATCAACACTTCGCCACCCCAAATTGTATTATCTGTACCATATCCGGTTCCGTCCAAGGCAAGACCGATCACCGGTTCATCCAAATCATGTTCTGCCATGCAGCTGGCGATATGCGCATGATGGTGCTGAACGGCTAATAATGGTATCTCTCTCTGTTCTTTTGCCCATTGCGTGGATAAATATCCCGGATGCAAATCATGGACGATAAGTTCCGGTGTCGTTTCAAAGATACGTTCCAGGTGGCGGATGGTCATTTTGAAAAACTCGTAAGCTTCCAGATTCTCCAAATCCCCGATATGCTGACTGAGAAACGCTTTATCTTCCTTCAGAAGACAAACAGTGTTTTTTAGTTCGCCACCGGCGGCAAGAATCGTCGGTCCGTTCGATTTGACGAAAATCGGCTGTGGAGCGAATCCTCGGCTGCGGCGGATCGGACGGGGTTCTCCTGTAAGATGAATCATGACCGAATCGTCACTGCGGAGGTAAATATCCCTGTTGTGGGTTAGATAATAATCCGCGATGGCACTTAGCCACTTCTCAGCCTCATCATTGTCGATGCATATTGGTTCCTCGCTGAAATTGGCGCTGGTCATGACCAGCGTTTTCAGCTCCGCATCCACCAACAAATGATGCAGCGGGGTGTATGGAAGCATAACACCCAATCGGTCATTATTTGGGGCAACCGATTCAGCCAGCGCGTAATTCGCTTGTTTTTTTAGCAGAACAATCGGACTTTGTTGGGAGGTCAGCAGTTTGCGTTCACCCTCTGAAATTTCACACAGACGTTCTGCCGTTTGTAAATCTCTGACCATGACGGCAAGAGGTTTCTCTTCGCGACCTTTACGTTGGCGTAGGGTTTTGACTGCATTTTCGTTTTTGGCATCAACAGCAAGATGAAATCCGCCCAAACCTTTTATCGCAACAACATTTCCTTTTTTTAACGCTATGATGGTTTCTACGATCGGATCATCAGTTTCTACGATATTACCATCTTTGAGAGTGAGTGTTATCTGCGGACCGCAAACCGGACAGGCATTCGGTTGGGCGTGAAAACGCCGATCGGCTGGGTCTTCGTATTCTGATTGGCAATCCGGGCAGAGTTTGAAATAACGCATGGATGTGAACGGACGGTCATACGGGATATTGTCGATGATCGTATATCGCGGACCGCAATTTGTACAGTTGATGAACGGGTAGCGATACCGGCGATTATTCGGGTCGAATAGTTCTTTTACGCAATCATCACAAACAGCCATATCGGGTGAGATCAGCGTAGAGACAGACTCATTACCGTCAGATGGTTTAATGATAAATTCCGCGTCATTTTGTGTCGGAATTGATATTTCTTTTATATCCGCAATAACACTTAACGGCGGTGGATCCGATCGTAATTCCGTTGAAAAATGATTCAGAGTAGATTTGAATCCTTCAACTTCGATATGCACCCCGGCGGACGTATTGGACACAAATCCGACAAGTTTGTGTTTGAGAGCAAGGTTGTACACGAAAGGACGAAATCCAACACCCTGAACGATACCGTTGACCTTAATTAATCTGCGCTGGTGCATTTTGGATTTATGGAGTATTGGATTTATGGAGTTTTTGACAGCTTAACTCATAAACTCACAAATTCAAGAACTCACCAACTCATTAACCCATGAGATCCAATCGTTTAGTCCGTCGCCTTTTGTGGCAGAGACCTCAAAGAATTTCAGGTGATGATTTACCTCTAAAGCATACTGCTTACATTTTTCAACATCAAAATCCACATAGGGTAGGAGGTCGGTTTTATTGATGACACAGATATCGGCCGCCGCAAACATGTGCGGATACTTCTGCGGTTTGTCTTCGCCTTCCGTTACGCTGATGACCACAACTTTCATCGCTTCACCCAAGTCGAACAATGCGGGACAGACCAGGTTTCCAACATTCTCAATAAATAGAATAGAATTGTCTGGCAAAGAAAGTTCATGGAGAGATTTATGGATCATGTCGGCATCAAGATGGCAACCCTTCCCGGTATTGACTTGGATGACCGGTGCGCCGGTTGCTTCAATTCTTTCCGCATCACGAAGTGTTTGCTGGTCGCCTTCGATGACCGCAATTTGATGTTCCGGTGTGAGTTTTTGGATTGTCTGCTCCAATAAAGTGGTTTTCCCTGATCCGGGAGAGCTGACAAAATTTAATGCAAGGATGTTTTTCGCATCAAAATATCCGCGGTTTTGAGCGGCAATCAAATTGTTTTTAGCAAGGACATCCATTTCCACCGCAATCGTTCTGTTTTTATGGTGATGATGACCGTAATCATGCGAATGTTCATGGTTATGATTGTGGTGTGTATGTTCGTGGGCATTGTCTCCCGGTTTTCGATAGGTTACCGCTTCGGGTGGTTGTTCGCATCCGCAGGTGTCACACATGTTCATTTCCTTATTTTAGTGAGTAGTGAGCAGTGAATAGCGAGAAGTGTTGTATTTGAAGCTCGAACACGCTAAAACTTTAACACGCTAACACTCTACTACTTTTTAATCCACATTAATTGCTTTAATGGACAGTTCTTTCCCTTTGATAACATCCACCGCCGTCCCGCTGCATTTTGGGCAGACAGAAAAATAGGCTTCTACCGGGGACTCATTATTGCAGTTAAGGCATTTCCCCATTGCTTTGATTTCATTGATATTCAGCACAGCTCCTTCAGCGACAGTTCCTTTGCAGGCGGCATCAAAACAGAAGGTAAGCGAATCAATTAAAATTCCGGCAAGATTACCAATATCAAGATCAATTGAATTCACAATTTTGGCATTATTTTTCTGAACAGTAGTGGAGACAATTTCCACGATGTTTATTGCGATGGACATTTCGTGCATAAGACGTATTTATTTAAGCGGGAATTTACATGTGAAATCAGATATTTATTAGGAAGAATATTTGAAGATAATACGAAACATCCTATTTCATTAATTTTGTAAACTCTTTGCTCAGATTATTTTACGTAAGACATATTTCATAAATAAAGATGACAACCTTTCGAAAGACCAGTTGTCTAAATAGCATTAAGAGACAGGGAAACCATTGAAACGAATTATTAAAACAATACTCACTGTTCCGCTTCTGTTGATCGCAGATACTACGGAACCGTTCGAACCGCATTTTCGTCCAACGATACATATTACAGAAAGTATCAATGATGTCATCATTGACGGAGATATAAGTGACAGCGAATGGAAAGAAGCAGCAATTGCCACAGGATTTTCGGAGGTGCACCCCGGTGAAAACACAAAACCGCCGGTCGAAACGATTGCAAAGATAACGCATGACAGAGACAATATATATGTAGCGTTTATTGCCAAAGATGATCCTGCTCTCATCCGTGCGAACCTTAGAAACAGAGATGAAATATTCCAGGACGACTTTGTTGGGATTACGCTGGATACCTACGGTGATGCCTCACAGTCATTTTCTATGATCTCAAATCCATTCGGGATACAAGGAGATTTCCAAACCCTGTCTGCCGGCGGTGAAGATATTAATTTTGATCTTCAGTTTGAATCCGCAGGAAAAATTACGGAGAACGGTTATGAAGTAGAAATGGCGATTCCGTTCAGCAGTTTACGATTCCCGAAAGGAGATGCCCAGGAATGGCGGATATCTTTTTTCAGAACCCATCCGCGGAGTGATGTGCGCCGGCAAATATCCTGGGTGGCAGTCGATCGGAACAATCCATGTATGCTTTGCCAGCTTGGTTATCTTACAGGGCTATCTTCAATAGATGCGAAACGCCCGATTGAGTGGCTGCCGTCTATGGTCGCATCTCAGACAGGTGCGCTGGATTCTGATCACTTTGTCAACAAAAACCCAACTGGTGAAATATCTTTAGGTGTCAGATTGCCAATTTCATCCGATGCAACAGCGGAGCTGACCATTAATCCTGATTTTAGTCAGGTTGAAGCCGATGCCGAAGTCATTGATGTAAACAATCCGTTTGCGCTGTCATATCCGGAAAAACGCCCGTTTTTTAACGAAGGAAGTGATTTGTACAGCACCGGAGACAAACCATGGAAACCGAAGATAAAGGTGGTGTACACACGATCCATTAACGACCCTATCGCTGCAGGGAAATTTGTCGGGCGGAGCGGTAACACTAAGTATGGCTATATAGGCGCTGTGGATGAAAACACACTTTTAGTGTTACCGTTTGAAGAAGCCAGCGGATATGCCTCCGTCGGCAGAAGTGTTTCGAATATATTTCGTGTAAAACGCTCAATGGAGAACAATTCGTATTTTGGTGCCACCATGACAGACCGTCGATTTGGCAATGGCGGGAATACCGTTATCAGCGGGGACGGTTTATTGCGATTCGGGCAAAATTATGCCATCGATATTCAGGCAATTGCAAGCTATACACTTGAACCTGATGATTCCGCCTATGTGAACGGGATAGATGAAGAACTAGATAACGAATGGCTCACCGCTGAATTTGACGGTGAACGTTTTATCGGACGAGCATTTTACGGGAGTTTTTCAAGAGAGGGCCGAAATTGGGGATTCGATATTCGTTATAACGAAAAGACTCCAACCTTCAGGGCTGATAACGGATTCGTTTCTAAGAATAATTCACGCGGTTTACACGGAAATATGTATGCAGCGTTCTATCCGCAAAACAGATGGATCAAACAATATCATGCCGTTGTCGGTGGTGAAAATCGGTGGAACTTCTCCGGCGTGCAAAAAGGGCATGGCTATTTTGCGATGGTCAATATGTCACTGGCAGGGCAGATAAATCTAGAAATGTTTGGTCACGGCGGATGGGACAGGTATGGCGGAGTTTTGTTTGAAAATATATGGAATCTTGAAAGTTCGATCAGCACACATTTTAGCGATAAGATCAGCTTCGGGGCCGGGACATCCTATGGAAGGACCATCATCCGGGATTCATTAAAAATCGGGAATGGGATATCTGCGCATTTATGGAGTGAGTTTAGACCGACGTCCAAACTGAGCTTTGGAACGCGATTGAAGTATCGACGGGCATCTCACCTTACTGAAGATCGTGATTATTATAACGGGATGATTGCAAATGTTAAGCTAAATTATCTGTGGAATAAAGCGCTTTCATTCAGGCTTATTACACAGTACAATGGGTTTTATCAAACGATAGATGTTCAGCCGTTGCTAAGTTATCAGCTTAGTCCGTTCACGATTTTTTATATCGGTTCTGCCCATGGGATGATCGAAGATGAATACGAAGATATACCGACCCAGACGTCCAGGCAGTATTTTTTAAAATTCCAGTACTTATTTAAAACTTAAGAAAGAGGGAAAACATGAAACGATTGTATCGAAATACGAAAGAAAAGAAAATTGCCGGTGTTTGTGCCGGGCTTGGAGAATATTTTGACATTGATCCGGTGATTGTTCGCCTGCTCTTTTTGATGTCAATATTTTGGGGAGGAGGCGTTATTGCCTATTTGATTGCGTGGTTTGTTGTCCCGGAAAAGACAGCGGTGTAAATCAATAACTAACCACTCACCAATTTACCAGTGACCAATTACCACATGAAATCTTTTTTTTCGATTCTATATTTTTTACTAACGATTCTTAGTGCTCAAGAAGGTTATACGATATCGGGGTACGTCGTAAATGAAGAAACCGGTGAATCCCTTATCGGGGCGAATGTCTTCCTGAAAAACACGTTGCAGGGAGCCTCTACCGATAAAGACGGATATTTTGTCATTCATTCAGTTTATGACGGAAAGTACTTGTTGGGGGTGTCTTATTTGGGGTATAAAACGTATTTAGAATCCATAACAATGATCGGACAGCAAGTCAATCCGTTGAATATAGAGCTAAAGCCAACCCCGATCGAATTAACTGCCGTGGATATAACTGCTCAACGAATTGAGCGCAGGGATAACATTCAGCTCAGCCGAACGTCATTGGATGTCCGTCAGCTAAACAGCATCCCGCAGATGGCTGAAGCAGACCTCTTCCGCACCTTACAAAGTCTTCCGGGAGTATTAACTTCATCGGAGTTTAGCACCGGTCTGGTTATTCGTGGAGGGAATACCGACCAAAACTTGATTTTATTAGACGGGATTACGGTGTACAATCCGTCTCATGTCGGCGGACTGTTTTCTAATTTCATTCTGGATGTCGTGAAAGAAGCGGACCTCTTAAAAGGTGGTTTCAATGCGGAATACGGCGGACGACTTTCTGCTGTGTTGAATGTACGCAGCCGGGAAGGAAATCGGAAAAAATTTAGCGGAAAAAGTTCTGTATCACTGCTTTCTGCCAAAACAACGTTAGAAGGTCCTGTCGGAAAAGGGGCGTGGTTGATTTCCGGTCGCAGAACGTATTTTGATCAAGTATTTAAAGGCACCGACTTATATTTCCCCTACTATTTTTATGATGTACAGGGACATATATTTCAGGACCTGACAGAGCGGGACCGTGTGTCGGTCAGCTGGTATTCCGGGCGAGATGATCTATCCTGGGATGAGTTTGGCTTGGAAGGCTGGTGGGGGAATAATACCGTCAGTTTGAATTACCGTAAATTGTTTAGTCAGACGTTAGTGTCGAATTTCCTTTTGGCAAAAAGCCGATTTGATATCTATTTTGGATTGGGCGGAACTTCCGGAATTAACGAAGAAGATTATATTAACGATTTAACATTTCGATCTGACTGGACGTGGTTTTTCTCCCCTGAAACTGAATGGCGTTTTGGAGCGGAATATAAAGATTTGAAATTTGTGTACAGTGCCGGTTATATGGACAGCACGATTTTCGATACGCGACAATCTCCAACTGAAGCCGCCGGATATTTGAAAACGAAACACTGGTTTTCACCCTTATTTATGATTGAGCCGGGACTTCGGTTGAACTACTACAGCAATCACCCGGATAAGTGGTATTTAGAACCGCGGTTGGGAATGAAATATTTGTTGACTGAAGATCGTTATCTTAACGTGTCAGTTGGGCTTTATCATCAGTTTATGGAAACGATCCAGGATGATTATAACCCGAATATTTTAGATGCGTGGTTTGCGGTAGATTCATCTGTTACGCCGGCTTCCGCAGTTCAATATGTTGTCGGGATTGAAGAATACTTCGGTACGCAGTACAAAATCCAAATCGAAGCCTATTACAAAACGATGAACAATATGCTGACGTTTATTGATAATCGTGCTTCGGTAGATGAGACCGTATCCGATGAAACGTTAGATGATTTGGTAGATGAAGGCGACGGATATGCTTACGGCGCTGAAATCTTTTTGCAGAAAGAATACGGAAAATTGAACGGGTGGATCGCTTATTCGTACTCCATTGCCCGAAAAATATTTGACGGAAAAGAATATTATACCAACTGGGATCGCCGGCATGCCTTTAATATAATTGCCAATTATCAGCTAAATAACAAATGGAATATCAACGCCAAATGGACACTCCAAACCGGGCAGCCGTACACGCCTATCCTTGGGTATTTTACCGAATCTATGCCTTATGCTCCGTATCCAAACTACCGAACGATTCCCGGTGGGCGGAATTCCGCCAGATATCCAAATTATCATCGATTGGATATCGGAGCAGTACGACGATTTAAAATAGGAAAAATAAAAGGTGAATTCACGGCGCAAATCGTGAATGCGTATTGGCAAAAAAACGTCTTCAGATATGTGTATCAGTTTGGCAGTACAGTTAATGGCATTGATGATGACAGAGATGATATTATTGACGAAGAAGATGAAGGGAAACCGCAGTTAAGGGTGATAAACGGACTGCCCATTATTCCAAGCATAGGAGTTTCCATTGAGTTTTAATATTAATAAACCGCTAATTACGCGAATGTTCGCGGAAAACATAACAATGACTCTGTGGCAAATACTCATCACTATATTTATTTTCACATCCTGTGAGCCGGTGGATGAGCAGGAAGAGTATGAAGAAAAGCTGGTGGTTTTTGGAAATTTGACCGCTGAATCTCCTGTGACAGATACGTTTTATGTGTCGTTGTCCGCTGAAGTGACTGCGTCACACGAAACCGGTGTGAAATGGATTGATAGTGCAGACATCCTGATCACATCCGCGACAGATTCATTTCATTTACAGCCTGTACCAGGTAAACCAGGACGGTATTTGGGCATGACATATTCTCACACTATTTCACCAAACACAACCTACTATTTAAACGTGAATTATGAGGAATACCACGTGATGGCAGAAACCACCGTCCCGGATTATATTTCGCTGAAAAGCGTTCAAAACGAAGGTTGGTTCTGTCAGGGAAATCCGGTAGTAACGGACTCTGTCGATCTCCACCTTACTGAAAATACGCCCCCCTTGATTCAGCAAGCTTTTATGATGAATGATTTTTCCATCCTTGCCATGGACACGGTTGTATACCGTGAAGATGATTGCTACACCGCCAGTTTTATGTCCCCGCCGTTTTTCTCTGTTCAGTGGGAGTCAGAAACAGCGCCCGGATTGGTTCGGTTTATGAGTCTGGCTTTAGATGACAGTTTCGAAAATGCAATCGTAGATACCTCGCTCTCTGCGAATGCATTCAAAGGACCCATGTTTATATCGGAGACCGGTGAATTATACCGGCAAAATCCATTGTTGTGGAATCTCAGTCAGCCGATGCTGGATTTCAGTTGGCTGTCGTTCAACTATTACGGTCCGCATTTATTGTTGATACAGGCGATGGACCAAGCCTACCACGATTATTATCAGGGCGACCCGATGGGAATGAATCAATATCTGTTGCCGAACAGTAATATCATAGACGGATACGGACTGTTTTCGTCCATGAATTCAGCAGGATTTTTTGTCCATATTGCGCCGGACACTACTAGATAATTTAGCAGCTGCTAAGGTCACGAAGTTATACGAAAAATCAACCTCATTGTCTAAATAATAAATCGGATTTAATAATTCAAGTTATAAACTTCTTCGTTTAATTAGTTAATTTCGTTGTTAAAATAATAGATCGGCGGCTTTTTTCGCCAGCGATAAGAACGTCGTGAGTTTCCCCCCAAATACGTGTAATAGTTTTGTTTCTTTATCTGTGTGTAGATCCAGCTGGTACTCACGAGAGAGATTGGTCGGATTATCTTTATGGGCAATTAATGGGCGGACTCCGATAAACGCATCAAGAACATCACCCCGGTTGATTTTATACGAATCCTCAAGATAGCGGTTTATATTTTCGATTAGGTAGGTGATGTCATCTTCACAGACAGTCACGTCATCAACCGGGACTGTTTCTTCACGCTCAGTTGTACCGATAATCGTTCGATTATGGTTCGGTTCAGGGATAATAAAAAATATCCGTTTCCCCTTGGTCTGCATGAACATCAATCCGTCTGTAAGTGTTCCGCCAATCACAATATGAATCCCGCTGATTTTCCGGATATGATACTGAGCCGGTAAACGATACCGTTCATTGACTTCATCGATCCAGGGGCCGGCAGCATTCACAAGAATAGGAGCAGTCATCAATTTTTCTCCAAGGATAATCTTCCACCCAAAAGATGTTTGCCGGATACTCTGAATATGTGCATTTTCTATAAAAACGGCACCATGAGATTTCGCATTCTCGGCAACCTGTTGTGTAAGAAGTATGTCATTGGTTTTTGCGTCGAAGTAGCGGAATACGGCTTTCAGGTTTTTCCGAACCATGTGTGGAGCGTGGTCATAAAACAGTTTACGGGGAATTCTCTCTGATGTATGATTCGTGCGTTTTCCGACAAGAAGGTCATAAAATTTCAACCCTATCCAAACCATCCAGGCGGGTCGTGGAGAGCCTTTATAGATCGGAAAATAGAAGGGTCTTATTTTAACGATTTCCGGGAACAGTTTTAATAATTCTTCTCTGTCTGTCAGGGCTTCGTGCACCAGACCAAATTGCAGAGTTTCTAAATACCGTAATCCGCCGTGAATTAATCGTGAGGATTTCGAAGACGTTCCGCACCCGATTGTGGACTTATCAATGACAAGTACTTTTTTTCCGCGGAGTGATAGTTCGCGGGCGATGCCGCACCCATTAATTCCGGCACCAAGAATAATGACATCGTATGAGTTTGAGACTGTTTCTTTTTTCATCAGATTGGTTATGATTGTTAATTTATTACATAGAAAAATTACAATGAAAATAAGATTGGTTCACAGATGACAAAAACCCCACAAAAAGCGAGGTTTTTTGTAGCCCGTAGGAGAATCGAACTCCTGTTGCAGAGATGAAAACCCTGAGTCCTAACCACTAGACGAACGGGCCAATTGTGTATTAATTCTATCAAGAAGCGGCGCGAATTTAATACATGTAATTAATTTTGCAAAAGAAATTCGTCGTTTTTCTGTGAACAATTCAGGTATGGCAGGGTAATCGGAAAAATTGTGAAAGATCAGCAGACTGCTCAACTTCGGCAATTTGAAATACAAACCTCGTAAAACAACTTGCCTAAGTTGTCACAGGTTTAACAACGTTAGAAAAGTAAATCTATAACCGATATGTCAGACCTAAATAAAACACCAAAACATCGTAGTCATTATCTTTTAAATAGTCAATTGTCATGGTTCCACGTAAATTGTCCCAGAGTGACCAGGTATGATTTACCTTGAGAGAGTTTTGGTAATAATCGTTATAAAAATCTCCGTATCCATACGTATACAATTCATACTCGGCATAAAACGTTCCAAATTTACCTGTAGAAACATTCATGCCCAGCCGATTTCTAAGCCCGGTAATAATAAGATTGTGGATATAGCTTGAAGAGCCATGAAATGAAAAATGTTTTTTAATTTTTTTTGAGAAGTAATTTAAAAAAATATAAGTGGAGGCATCCCTGGACCCGGATTGTCCCCGTCGATTGACACCGGTAATAATGGACCCAATTTTATCATGAGAAAAACGCAAAGAATTATACCAACCCGTACGAAGTTCATCAATAAACAGAGAATCGGGTAGAAGACGCCCCGAAGCTGTATACAGCACTTGTTTTCTTGTGGTGTATCGTGACGTGATTGTAATTGGCTTAAATGGTCTAAACCGAAGAGAGATCTGATTGGATGTGGGCTCAAGTTTCGACCGTTGATATATGGATTGCTTGCGATAAAAATCCCATGTTTGATAAACAGATATATTCAGTTTTCGTCGAATATCAGCCGTAAATTTTATGTAACTGAATTCCCTGTCTATATCTTTGCCGGCGTATTGCCCGACGAGGCTGGCGACGGATCGAAATTTCATTTTCTTGAATTGATATTGTCTTTTTGTAAAAACACCGATTTTTTTCACATCGGGGTTCCACGTCAGTGTTTTATAATCAGGTTGGAAACCGGCTAGTAATCCGGCAGAAATATTTTGTTTCAGTTTTGATGAATAAAGGAGCCCGTCCGTGGCGCCAACACCGGGCATATCCGACGGGAATACACGACCCACTTGCAGTTGGTGTTTCTTTGATGCGCTTTGAATCTCTGCTCTGGCTTGATAAAGTGTGAAATCTCTGTCCATCAAATTGCTGCGTCCATAGACCAATATTTTCGCATGGAAAAAGGAGGCCAATCCTGCCCGATATTGGACGGTCCCAATTCCTCTTGAGTCAGAAGTGTTTTCCGAAAACTTGTTATAAGAATATCGGAGTGAAATTGTCGCATTCTGCGAAAACAGTTTGAGTGTTTTTGCTGTCGATTTTTCCGGTATTCTTTCTGATAATTGAATGTCTTTGGATTGTGTTAGTGCCGATTTATCGGGAATAAATTTTTCCAAGATAATTCTATCACCAAGCTGAAATTGATTCGCAGGGACCAAAGGAAGCGTCACAGAAGATTTTCGGGCAATATTTGTTATGACCAACAACCCAATTTCATCATTCCTTCGTAATACGGTTAATGTGTCTCCGACTTCCGCTTCTTTAGATGAGCCGATGTCACAATAGACCTGATCCATCGTGATATAGGTGATATGACCTTCTATTTTGAGAAGGTTCCCCGATTGAGCGTAAAGACCGCTAATTAAAAAGAGTGTTAGAATGGAAGAACATTTAATATTCTTAGTCATCTTCTGTCCCGTTTGGATGACAATTATAGCAAGATTGGCTCTCATAAATGTAACCGGACACATCTCCATAATGTTCATCGTCCATGTCATTTTTTTGATGTTCGTGGCAAACGCCGTTTAATCCGCATGAAAAATCTGTGTAGTCATCCGAGTTGGTATGGCAGGTTTCGCAGGATGACCATTCTCCTCGATGTTTCCCGGAATAAATCGGAAAGATCGCATCGTGATGGGACATGTCTGACGGTATCCATGCGCGGGTATTATGACATAATAGACAGTCTGTATTTCCGGTGTGAACGAGGTTGAGCGTATAGACATTTAAGTGACATGTACTGCATTCGGTGGTCAATGTCCCCGATAGCCACGAAAAGTTTGCACCATGACATTCTGTGCAATTTATTTGCGCATGGGCGCCTGTTAGCGAAAACAGCGTAGTTTCATGAGCGTCTCCCCATGTTGCCATTTCCCACGATTTGGTAGAGTGGCATCGCTGACAATCGTTATCGAATGAACCAAAATGGATATCCAGATGACAGGAAACACATTCGGTGGGTGCGTTCGAAAAATCATGTAGCTCCTCGACGGTACTTCCGGTGTGGCATTGAATGCACTCCGCATGGGCGTGCTCTCCATCCAATGGAAAAGCGGTGAGCGAATGATTAAATGAAGAAGAAATTGACAACGGAATCCACCCATCCGGCGAATGACATAACAGACAGGAATTGTCGGTAATTTGTTGACCGAATTTGGGAGAAATTAAGAGAAATAACATGAGTAAAATTCTCAAAAGAGCTTGTTCTTCCACGGTTTAGGTTTGATGAAATCTTTTTTACGATCACGCCCAAATCGATCATCTCCGTCTCCGCAATCATCCTCATCTCCGTTGGGGTGACAGGAATAACAATCTAACGATGTCACGCCTGTATATGGATACGTGAATCCATTGCAGCTTTCGCAGTCCTGAGCTCCATCTTCACAATGGTCGCTCGTTTCATTTGATGCGGAATGACATCCGCTGCTGAAGCAGGTAAATTCAATTGTGATTCCACCGGGATGACAATTTTCACATGATTCATTCTCCTCACCATGATCAATAGGAAAAGAATGCGAAAAATTCACATCTTCCCAATTGTCAGTCGTGTGGCAGGATTCACAGTCCGTGGGATATGAAGCGTCATGCTCATCTTGAAAATCCTCCTCATGGCACTCAAAACATCCGCTGGTGGTGCCGGTATGGTCAAAACTTACGTCTTCCCAGTCAAATGTAGTGTGACATTCCCAGCAGGATATATTATCTCCCGCAGAATGTTCGTCGTTAAAATCTGTTTCGTGGCATTCCCAGCAAGACGGCTGATATTGAGGTTGTGTATGGCATTCGGCGCAGGTGGTTTCCAGATGGTCATCTGAAATCGGGTAAAATGAATGGTCAACTGTTGCATCCGTCCAATCTGTGAAAGAAGCATGACAGTCTTCACATGCAGTATTGTATCCGACGTCTGTGTGATTTGGGGAGGTTGTTGCATCATATTCAGCCATATGGCAATTGATGCAATTGGTCGTAACGCCGTCATGATTATAGACAGCTCCTTCCCAGGTATCAACCGTTTCATGACAGTCATCACAGGTAAGTGGAAATCCGGTGTTTTCTGCATGGGGCGGGTTATCTGTATTGTCGTAGTCAGGGATATGACAATTTTGACACAAGAATTCCAATCCGTGTGAATATATATCGGGGGTCCAGCCTATTTCATTATGACAGTCGGAACAATAATCCACGGGATATCCGTACAGTTGATGATCCGGGTCTGCCGTTTGAAAATCATTGAGATGGCAATTCGAACTTTGGCAGGTGTTTTCCGTCCCTTGATAGACTTCATTTAAATGACACTCCTGGCAAAGCGTTGGAATATGCAATCCGGCTAACGGAAAGTCTGTCTGTTCAGCTGAATGTATAAAATTGTCGATGGTCCAATTTTCGTTTGAGTGACACGATTCACATTCGGTACGGATATTTCCGTTAGTATGTATCGGGTTTTCAGAGGTTTGATGTTCGATCAAATGACACTGTTCACAGGAAGTTGCGACGTTAATATGATCAAAAGTATTTTGATCCCAGCCGGTGGTAGTATGACATTCTTCACACAGACTGCTGATGTTATGCGCAACATGATCATAGGAGGATGCTTCATAATTGGTGGTTGCCAGTTCTCCCGGGATATGGCATTCCTCACAGGTAAGCGGAAGCGTATACACACCTTCACCATGACATTGGGCGCAATCAGCGGTTTCATGCAAACCGGTAAGAGGAAAGACAGAAAGAGCGTGATCGAACTCAGCACCTAACCATGTATCTGTATCTAGATGGCATTGTTCGCAGTTTTCACCATAGCCTTCTTCCTGAGTGTGAACGGGGTTAACAGCATTCTGATAATCAAGTTGGTGGCAGGTTACGCATGATGTGCTGACCACGTGATTAAAAATAATAGGCTCCCATTCAGTCACGCTATGGCAAGACTCACAATCCGTTGTCGGATATCCAATAATTGAATGATCGGGGTCGGATGTGGTTTGGTATTCCGCCAGATGACATTGTTCACAGGAAGCTGCGACGTTAATATGATCAAAAGTATTTTGATCCCAGCCGGTGGTCGTATGACAGTCTTCACACAGACTGCTGATGTTATGCGCAACATGATCGTAGGAGGATGTTTCATAATTGGTGGTTGCCAGTTCTCCCGGGACATGGCATTCCTCACAGGTAAGCGGAAGCGTATACACACCTTCGCCATGACATTGGGCGCAATCAGCGGTTTCATGCAAACCGGTAAGAGGGAATGACGTTAACGCATGGTCCAATTCTCCCCCCGCCCATGTGTCTGTCCCCGTGTGACAAAGGGTACAATCAGAGCTGTAAATAGTCTCCGTATGAACAGGAGCGTTTGGATAAATACTTGTCCCCGCGGATTCAAATTCTTCGTGATGGCAAGACCAGCATTCATCATTCGTATCGGTAAATGAACCGACATGACATCCGGCACACTGAGCCTCACGATGTGCCCCGGTCAAAACATAATCTGTATTTATATCATGATCGAATGTGGACGGACGCCATTCAGTATGTTGAATCGAATGACAGTTTTCACACTCTGTATCCAAACCGGCTAAGACATGGGAGGGCTCTTGGGCTTGGTCATAATCAATTCGATGACAGGAATAACAGTCCGTTGGCGCAAGATTGTATTGAGTCATATTTCCTTCAGCATGGCAAGCCTGACACGTCGCTGTTCTATGAGCGCCCAACAGTGAAAACTGCGTCAAATTATGGTCAAAGGTTTGAGAAGTTACCTGCCAAGAATTTATTCCGTGGCATTGCGTGCATTCATCTCCAAGGTTTGTTAGGTGAACATCCAAATGACAGGATGTACACGATGCATCACGTTGAAATTGATGCTTTTCTTCTGTTGTATTGCCAAGATGACAGGCGTTACATGGCTGGACTTGGTGGCTTCCCTCGAGCGGAAAATTCGTAAATTGATGACTAAATCCTGATAAATCCAAAATTGTCCACCCCTGAGAACCGTGGCAATCACTACAATCATAGCCCGGGAGGTCCCAGTCATCTTGCTGGTTGCTAAAAAGTAGGCTGAGTAATGTCCAGAGGATGAAAACTCGTTTCATCGGAAATCTCCGGTTAAAGTATGGCAGTCGATACACTGACGTGATGTTGGATTATATCGAATAAATGTTCCTTCTGAATCTTGAATTTGATCATGACAGTTATTGCAAGAGACATTTTGATGTCGTCCGTCTAATGGAAAGTCGGTTGCATTATGGTCAAAAATTACGTGAGAAAAGTCAAGTACAGTGTGACATTGCTCACATTGATTTTGGTAATGCTCTTGAAATTGATTGCGATGAATATCCGGATGACAGTTTCCGCACGTAAGCTGCTTCCATGTGAAACGGGTAGTGGATTCTCCTTTAACGGGTTCAAACGGTTTGTGACAGGAAATACACGGGATGGCTAAATGTCCGCCTTCAATCGGGAATCGACTGGTTTGATGCATGGTGATGGTGTAGGATGTGGGGGTGAATCCCTGTACGGTATGGCATGCACCGCAATCACCGTCGTCTTTTCGAAGAATAAATTGACGATAATGCTCGTCTTCGTGACAGTCCATACATGTTGCATATTTCGGTAATTTGCCATTTAGGTTTGGTGTGTGGCATCGGGCACATTCGACCGGTTCGTGTTTACCGGCAAGCGGATATTTTGTATTAGAGTGATCGAATGGTATGATATCCTTTTTCCAGTCCACCGTCGTATGACAGGTTTCACAGGTGTTCCCGTAACTGCCCTTATGATGATCTTGGTGGCAATCGGTACAGTTTTGAAATGCCATCCCGACGAGTTGCCAGACGTTGGGTGTTCTGTCCGGAATTGTTTTATGGCACTTTTCACATGCAACATTTTCATGTGCACCCGTCAAAAGGAATCTTGCCTGGCGATGATCAAATTCCTCAGAAGCCTTTTTCCACTCTATAGTATTGTGGCAATCGGTACAAGTATTGGATACTTCTTTGTCATGAATTCCTTCATGGCAGGTTGAGCAGTCTTCTGACAGGCCTAAAAACGTGCGATTTAAAACAGGGAACGTATCATTTTCCTGCGCCCATTGGATGATGTCTTTTCCGACGATATTTTTTTTGGTATGGCATTGACTGCATTCTAAATCACGATGTTTTCCCGTAAGAGCAACTCCAGTTTCATTGTGGTCAAAATCACTGATATTTTTTGGCCAATAAACCAGTTCAAATGCCCGTCCGTTATGGTCAGAATGACAATCACCGCACCCGGTGGTTTTGTCTTGGTGATATCCCTTCTTGTTATCTATTTGTAATTTTAAGGGTTGATGACAAAGAACACATCCATCAGAAATTTCCTTATTCCCCACCTCATGGCATTCCACACAATTGGTTGTTCCCTCAAGTTCTGCGTGATATTTTGATAATTCACCAGGAGAAAATTGCCCAAATACAATTCCACCGGTAATGGTAATCCAGATAATATATTTTAGTTTAAAATTAGCCATAGCTTTCATTTTTGATGTTTTTCTTATCCACACCAATCGCGTCTAACTCTGCTAAGATTGATTCTAAGAATCTGGGTGAAGGTGTTCTTCCTTCACTTTTCGCGGCTCTTTTCTCATAAATTGAGTTTCCGGGTCCGCAGACATATATGGATGTCTCTCCTTTGGGTAATATTTCTTGAATCATCGATTGATCTACACGTTTGTTGTAATACGTGACAGGTATTTTTGGCGGGGCTCCTCGCGTAAACGTGAAGATAAGTTCCAGTTGGCCGGGAAAATCTTTTTGGAGTTGAAGAAGTTCATGTCCAAAAATGGTGTCTTCCCATCGGCGGTTGCTGTATAATAACCGATGTTTTACTTCGGGATGATTTCGCAGTACATATTTTATGATGCTGTAGTTTGGCACAATTCCACTGCCCGCACAAATATGCACAAGTGTTTCCGGTATGGTATCGGTTAACGAATATGGTCCGGTAAATCCGGTAATGACCATGCGAGTTCCTTTAGGTGTCCTTTTCGCCAAAATGGGAGATAACAACGGTGGGTACAGGGTCTTTCCTTGGGTATAACGTTCTTCTTTTACCGTGATTGACAGATATTTTTCATCCGGTGCACTGGATAATGAATACGCCCGGGATTTTTCTCTCTTCCCTTTTTTGTCTTCTAAATAGTTTGTCCAACGTTCCAACGCCTCGAACTGATGCGGATCAATCGTTAAAAAATGCCCCGGCTTGTAATCCAGCAAATCGTTTCCGGTAAAGAGAATCAACGTGGTTGTCTCCCGTGTGTTTTCTATCACATCGGCGACCATCACTTCAAGTTGTTTTATTTTTTTTCGTTTATTGTTCATGATGATTCCTCTGCTTTTGATTCAATTTTCTTCCCGAATTCAATTCCAATAGAGTTCAATAATGGGAATGGTAATTCACCACCGGCAAAAATAAAAACAAATTCATTATCCAGAGATATTTCAGAATCATTAGTTTTTAACGTGACGGATTTTTCTTTTATTTCAATTGGGCTGGAATTAAAAACAACATGTAATAATTTATTGGTAAGTGCTTTTTCTAAATGAGTTTCATTTCTAGCCTTTAGTCTGAAGAAATTTTCTTTTCGGTAAGAAATTGTTACATCATTTCCTTTCTGATGTGCCAGCCCTAAGGCGGCTTCGATAGCACTGTCTCCTCCGCCAATCACCAATAATTTACGGTTTTTGTAGGTTTCTGCGTCCATTAATTTATACATAACCTTACTTAAATCTTCGCCGGGAATCCCAAGTTTTCTTGGTGTCCCTCTTCTTCCTAATGCTAACACAACTCTGGATGCGGATGCATGACCGGAAGATGTTTCAACTGTAAAATTCCCTAACTTTCCGGTAATCCCGGTTAGTTTATGCCCGGACAGAAGACGAACTTTCTGAGTGGAGATTACCTCTTCCCAAATCTCCAATAAATCTTCTTTTGCGTACACGCCTTTTTCTAAGGAACCAAACAACGGCAGTTCAACGGGCTGAACCAACACCAGTTTTCTCCGCGGATATTGCAGAATCGTTCCTCCCGGTTTGTCCTGATCCAAGACCATATATTTCAATCCTAATTCCTTTGCACGCAAGGCAGCGGATAGTCCTGCAGGCCCGGCACCCACGATAACAACATCATATTCCGAGGTTGTATCTTCCACCCCGGTTTGCTGAATATGGTTCATGGCGGTTACCCCATGAGATATTGCGTTTCGAATCAGCGCCATTCCGCTTAATTCTCCCACGATATACATCCCCGGGATGTTGGTTTCAAAATACTCGCTGATTTGCGGGATGTCTTCCCGCTGACTGATATCACCCAAACCGATTTCAATACCGCCCACCGGACAATTTTCCGCACACAAGCTATGTCCGACGCAATGGCTTCCGTGTATGATTGTCGCTTTTCCCTCAATCAGCCCCAGCACGTCACCTTCCGGGCACGAGCTTACACAAATTCCGCACCCGATACACAAGGATCGGTTAATAATCGGATGCTGCAAAAGGGGTTTGTCCTGTTTCTTTGAACGAGTTTCAGCCAATCGTTTTTTTGTTCGCAGCTCTTTTTTCTTTTCTCTGAGGATATACGGGACCAAGAAAGACAAAAGGATCACCAACCCAATGACCCCGGTAAGTAATGATTCCATATTTGTTCTTAAAAAATCCATGTATATCCGAAGGTGATTACAACCCCGATGTGAATAAACATAATGACAATCATTGTATACGCAAACGGTTTATGAACAATATGCCAATAATGGAATAACTGATGAGCAGAAGACCAAAACGCAATTTGCCGGGCAACGTTTATGCGTTTTCGAATAGAGGCTCGAAGTACTCTCATTTTATCGGGGGGGATTTCTGTAATCTCGGTGATTGTTGAAAAAATCCGCCGGGTGGTTATCCAGCTAAAGGTATCCATCATAAAGAGTGTAAGCAATCCGAACATCCCTCTTTGGCGGATTTTTTCAACCCCGGAAAGTTTCTCAATTAACATTAAATGTTCCTGTTTCAATTTAAAGTCGGAAACCAATAAATCTGTTAATGCTTTTTGGTCTTTTTCAAAATCCTGCAGACTCATTTCTTTACCGCTGACGTGGTGAGGGATTTTTGTATAGATATAGCGCCCGATAAATCCGCTTAATGCTACCGCTACCATGGACCAGTAAGAAATAGAGACCAAACCTCCAAATTTAAATGCTGTGTGAAAGGTAATTAAAACCGGACCTGCAATGCCGAGGAAGATGTGGTAGTTTAGCCATGTTGGCAGCTTTCCCCATTTACGAATGGATTTAAATCTTTTTCTAATGGAATAAGAAAACAACAACATTAACATTCCGCTTCCTATAATCCCGAAACCGTGTCCGACAAATCCACCGGGTTTCCATAATTTATGCAAAGGATGATGTGGCCGGTGAAGCATGTGTGTACCATAATAATTCCCGGCCTTTATGAGGATGGTAATTATGGCGAACACAAGAAACACGAATAGCAGAAAAAACGTGATTTTATGAACAGTTTTCATCATTGAATGTAAAAGTTCCTGTATTATTGGTTGCCTGCTAAGAAGTTATAAAATATTCCCCATAGGAAACCTTGATTAATTTTTTACGCATGGGATAAAAACCCTGCACGATACATAAAAGGCCGGAGATCAGATGACCTCCAGCCTTTTGTCGAAGAGAGAAACGTAGATCTCTAATGTGAAATAGGGAAGTACTTCCTTATTTTAAATATACCATCTTTATGGTTTTATGATATTCTGGTGTCCTCATCTCTGTAAAGTAAACACCGGCAGGGACAGAACGTCCATTGTCGGTGGTTCCGTTCCATCTTAATTGATAATTCCCTGCACCCATGGTGCTGTTCGCTAGTGTTGCTATCTGTTTCCCGATCAGATCGTAGACAACTACACGTACTTCAGATTCTTTCTTAAGAGAGAAGTCGATAGTTGTGGTTGGATTAAATGGGTTTGGATAGTTCTGAGCCAAGTGGAATTCAGCCGGAACAGTATTGTTTGGATCTGTTGAATTAGTTCCGTGCATGTTTGCAGCGGACGCAACTGCTTCTGCTAATGTTTTGTCCGGTATGGCATCATCTGCAGCGTCGTTATGACATCCCAGGCAGGCAAATCCTAAATCCAAGGAAGCTGAACGTGTTTCATCGTCGCGTACAAGTGTTCCGTCTTCTGTGAACATAGATTCTTCATTGACGGTAATTTTGAAGAGGTGTGAGTGAATATCACCTTTATAACCGCTTTCACCGCGGGCGACTGCAGATTTACCGGCGTACGGCATATGACAATCTGTACAAGAAGCTGATGCAGCGTGATTGGTATTGGCCTCATGATTGGTATGACAGGTCGTACAATCCATCTTAATTCCTTCTCCGCCCCAGATCACCCGTTTATGCGGATCATGGCAAGTGGAACAAGACATCCCTGCGTGCCCATCCCATGTAAGGGATTCTTCCCATACTTCGTGATGTTTAATGTATCCGCTTTTTGCTTCGATTGGCGCATTAAATCCACGGTTATGGCAGGTACCGCAAAGATTATTAACACGGTCTCCATTCGGATCAACATGATCGGAAGAACCGTCGGCAAGGATTAACCCATTTCCATCGTTAATATCAAACTCATAAACACGATCAATATTTGCCGTTGTTGGTGCTGATACATGATCACTTCCCGGTCCGTGGCAAGCCTCACAACCCACACCGTCTTCAGCTACAAAAAAAGATACGCATGACCATATAAAATATGTTTATAAAGAACTAAATAAATTAACTAACATTATTGAGATGTTGTCTATTCTAACGAAGGTAGATTCCCAACAAATACATTTTCAGAAAGAACCCGTGTGGTTGAATGATGTCATCCACGAACAAATTGAACGATATCGAGGCTATGCCGAGGAAAAACACATTAAGATCGATTCATCAGCCCTGCATTCAATTTCGGTTATCGGGGATGCATATTGGATGAACATCATGATATCTAACCTTCTCGATAATGTGATTAAATTTTCTCCGGATAAAGGCACGATTACTATTGGTGTTTCAGAAAAAGAAAAGCGGGTTTTTATCAGCATTTCGGATGAGGGAAAGGGTGTAGGAAATGAGGCGATTTCATTATTGACGAAAAGATTTTACCGCTGTGAATCCCATTCTCATTTACCGGGAACGGGATTAGGATTGTCGATCGTTTCCAGAATCATTAACAGCCACAAGGGAGATTTGATTCTTGAAAATCTGCAGGAGAAAGGTTTTAAAGCAATAGTAATTTTACCCGTGGCTTAAAGATTGTTGAGCAACGGAATCATTACCTGAATTATTTGAATTAACTTCTGATTTATTGATGAAGATATCGTATTTTTACACAGGAAATCCGGGCAATTTTTGCACACCTTCATTTAGTTAAAAGGAAAATCTATGAACATCAAACAACTTGGTATCATCCTTCTCGTTATCGGTATTGTGATTTATGCGTTGAAATTCATCACCGTCATTGTAAATTATCTGTTCTCCACATGGTATCTTGGCTTAGCATCACTAGCTCTGATTGCCGGGGCAGGACTCATCATTTATAATTACTACCAGGAGAGTTCTGAGGACTGATAATTTTTCAACCAAATAGATCTCTTGAAAAAGAGATTAAGTCTAAAGTCGCTGAATTAGGGTTCCAAAAAGTCGGTATTACCGACACAGCATCAAACAGTGAAGCTAAACAGAATTTGCTTCAGTGGTTTCAACAGGATTTTCATGCCTCCATGCATTGGATGGAAAAACGCCAAGACGAACGTGGGGACATCCTGAAATATTTTCCCGGTGCAAAAACCGTTATTTCCGTTGGGATGAATTATTATAACGATCAATCATCAGCGGAGCAGGTCTATAAAATCAGCCGCTATGCCCGCGGTGATGATTATCATGACATCATCAAAAAGAAATTATACACACTGCTGGAATATATTAAATCTCGGGAACCACAGGTAAAGGGCGTTGTGTGTACCGATACATCTCCGGTGATGGAAAAAGTCTGGGCGCAGCGTGCCGGACTGGGCTGGCAGGGCAAACACACGAACTTAATTACAAAAGATCATGGTAGTTGGATATTTCTTGGAGAGCTCATTTTGGATATTGAACTTGAATCGGATGCACCGTTTGAGCAAAACCTCTGTGGAACATGCACCGCGTGTGAAGATTCCTGCCCGACACAAGCGCTCGCGGATGGAATTTTAGACTCAAACAAGTGCATTTCTTATCTGACTATCGAACACAAAGGAGAGTTGCCGGCAGAGTTTCAAGACAAATTTGACGGTTGGATATATGGCTGTGATATTTGTCAAGAGGTTTGCCCATGGAATCATAAATCACAAACGCAAACAAAAGAACCGGGATTCAAGTCGCGTGATGAAATTCTAACATGGAAAAAGGAAGATTGGAATTCCATGAGTGAAGATAATTTTCGTAAATTGTTTAAAGGGTCTGCGGTAAAAAGAACAAAATTTAACGGATTAAAACGAAATATTGATTTTATTAATGAACGTTAATTAGGAGGTTATCATGCCAAAAGTTGGAGTTGTTTTATCAGGATGCGGCGTTTATGACGGCGCAGAAATCCATGAATCTGTCATCACCATGTTAGCGCTGGATCGTACCGGGGCAGAGATAGTGTTAATGGCACCCAATATTGACCAGCTACATGTGATTAATCATGCCACCGGCGAAGAAATGGACGGGGAGAGTAGGAATGTACTGATCGAATCTGCACGTATCGCCCGCGGTGAGATCAAAGATGTTGTCGAAATAACAGCCAACGATATCGACGCCTTGATTTTTCCGGGCGGATTTGGAGTTGCTAAAAATCTCTGCGATTATGCCATGACAGGTGCGGATTGCACCGTGAGTCCGGATATTTATCGTTTAGTCATGGAAGTCCATTTGGCGAAAAAACCTATTGGAGTGATTTGTATTGCACCGACCATGTTGGCGAAAATTATCGGGGAGCAAGGTGAGTCTGTGGATTTAACGATTGGTAGCGATGAACAAACTGCAAATGATATCAACGAGATGGGAGCGAATCATGTCGCCTGTCCTGTGACAAAAACGATCGTCGATAGAGAAAAGAAAATTGTATCCACTCCAGCCTATATGCTTGCCGGTAAAATCAGCGAAGCCGCAGACGGAATTGAACAATTAGTGAAAGATGTTTTAGCGTTGACGGGTTGATGATTTAGGTTAAGACGGAGGTTTAAAAAGATTCAGTTTACGACCCTTCCAATCATGCATTCACTCACCCGTCCATAAAACACTTTATGGATGGGTGGCTCACTAATTCCTCAAATCAATATCGATCGATCCTAATCCGATTTCTACGGACATTCTAATGGTCGCCCGTCCGGCTTTCCAGTCAGGACTTACCCAATGCGTATCATCCTTTTTTACCAGGTCGCGGATTTCAACGGAAGATAAAAAATTATCATAGATCTCAATTCGGATATTGGTATTTTCCGGTAGAATGATATCCATAGCTCCCAAACCAATCTCAATATCTACATTCATGTCATAGATTTGGTGACCGCGAAAATCTATAGATGCCGAGCCCAATCCTACTTCAATATCAATGTTTTCCGCCCGGAGGTTCCCAAGTTGCTGAATGTCTATATCGCCTAAACCGTTAGACAACTGTACTTTTTTACAGCGAACAGGATTTCGGTCTGACACCGTCATAAAAACATCACTCAGCCCACAGTCGATATCTAAGCTCGTCAATCGGATGCCGGTAAAATCCAGATGAGCAGAACCCAGCCCGAAGTCCATATCTAAGTCGGTGCGTACTAAGGTCGGCAAAAGGAATTTTATATCATTTTTGTACGTGTTAATTTGTTTTCTAAAATTAAATCCAAAGTTAAACTGTATACCGTGCTCGTCATCATCTTTTTCAATGGATTCCATGTCCACGGTTAGGACTCCTTTAGCTCCGTGACGGATATAACGCACGTTTGGGATGATCTTATCCGTGGCGTAAGTGATTGTGCCATCAATAGCATTTCCTTTTGGATTTGCTTCAAGAACTAACTCACCAAGTCCATAAGAAAATTCCGCCTTGAATGACTGCCGGTTTTCAACAGAATAATGAAATGTATCCGTACGGATTTCTGTTGCATCATCATGAGCCATTAATACGGAAGTGATTGTAACTCCGATGAGAAAAGCTTTGATCTTCATATCTTAAACCTTCATTATTTTTTGTCTGTGTTCTTTGAGATTCTGTACCACTTCTTTAGCCTGTATAATTCACAACAGTTTACCCCGGTTTATCGGGGAATAATACGAATCCAACGAAAGTATTAATATTATGAAAGTTATAACCATTTTGAGTGACAAATATATACTGAGAAAAGTGTTAGGAAATTTTTCATTTTTCCTTTGTGAAGCTTAGCGACCTTGGTGGCTGGTGAATTAATCAAGTTAGAAATTAAAGTCAAGTCTGATCGTTGTTTGCCAAACATCGCGTCCGTCTAAAGGTCGGGAAAAATTAAACCGTGGCCTTACATCATCGTCTGAAAATGTAATTCCGAAGCCGGCAGAAGCAATCCCGTTCGATACAATCTGATCCGAATCCTCAAATCCATATTCTTTTCTGTCCCAGGCATGTCCGGCATCTGCAAAAAGGATGAAAGTGAAATCGTCATCCATAAATTCGGGAGTCAGCATAATCTCCAGATTCAGTTGGATAAATTGATCTCCGATTTGGTCTTTATACGGGTGAGCGGGGACGGACCCCAATCCACCGATACCAAAATATCTGAATTCAGGGATGTCTCCCAATGATGTTCCTGCCATTAATCGTGTTCGGATGACGTAATCATCATACACTCGCAACTGTGCTTTTGCTAAACCCATCACACGTGAATAACTGCTGTCCACGCTCTGTTCTCCTTTCATGTAGAAAGCAAAACCTGAATCGAATTGATCAAACTCTAAGGGTTTAAACGCCAGAATAGCACGATAAAGTTTTTTATCATAACGTTCTTCGATGGTGTTCGGGCGAAATTCACGATCTTTTTGAAACAATGTCCACAAAGAGGAATGAACAGGGATTTCCTCTTGCCTAAGGTCAACTCGTGAGGTTTTTATTTTGAACCAGTGCAGATCGACACCAACGCCGTATTCGTAACCGGATTCATCCCAGCGGTCGTAGAAATCCTGTTTTGCAAAAATGCTTGCCGTAGAATTTTCCCAGTCTGCCATTCGCCAGTCGTCATCGGTTTTTGCTTCACGAAATGCGCTTCCAAAAAGGATTATATTTTTGTTTCGGAATAAAGATTGTTCGAGGGTAATCCGCCCGGCATAGGTTTTGTGGGAGAACCGCCATCCGGCAGTAACACTGAGCCGTAAACTGGATTTCCCGTTTCTGTCCCAGGAGGTTGTAGGAAAGGACAAAAGTAAACCTTCATTCCGGTTGTAGGTGAAGGGCAACACTTCCGGATGAATCCAACTTTGCCGATACCATGTAGAGTATTCATCAATGTCAAAATCGGATGATCCTTCAATTTCGGGACTACTTTCTTTTTCACGATAGACAATGCCCTCTTTCAGATTTGCTTCGATAATTTTTCCGTTGATTACGGCACCGGGAGCCTCGTGTACCACACCTCCGACTGCAATAATCTCTCCGTCAATCACAGCGGTGGAATTAATGTAAATAACTCCGCCGTACACCGTAATTCGTCCCTTCACGGTTCCGTTTACCGTGAGGTCTCCTCCGGCAATTCGGATATTGTTATGGACCACCATGCTGGTATCGATGGCATAATCGCTGAATAAACGAATCTCATCGGATGGCGTTAACGGATCTGTTTTATTCCAGTCCGATGCTGACATCAGAAAAATTGGAAGAAATAAAATGAGACAGTATTTTAGAAATTTCATGAGTTTAGTTCCTTTCAATCGTGATGTGGCCGTAGGCATTTCGAAGTTTGATGGAGTGTTCGCCATCTCCGATAGTCCCGTATGCTTCTACATCATTGTGTTTCGTGATGATCTTCAGCGGAAATTCCGAATCGATGGCGTAATGGTTTTCTCCGTTTTGGATAAGCGCATCAATGGTGGCAGAAATACCGTCAGGAACTGACAGATAAATGTCCCCGGAGGATGTCTTCAAATCAATGGAATAGTCCTCACCCATTCTTAACTGAGATTTTTCAATGTAAATATTTCCGGCAGATGTCTTAGCAAAAATCCCGCTTTGAATTCGCTCTCCATGGATAGATCCGCCACTGGTTGTTACATCTATATTGCCGGTTACATTATCGATGTCAATATCGCCACCGGATGTATTTCCCCTCACAGAACCCCGAATATCTTCCATTGTTAAATCCCCGCCGGAAGTTACGATGACAAGTTTTCCCGTAATTTCATTTGCATGGATATTTCCCCCGGATGTTCGCCCCTCGACCCGATTACCGGAAATAGACCTAAGATAGATGTTTCCTCCACTGGTGGTGGAGTTGACGTTTCCGCGAGTGTTTTGGATTTCAATATTTCCTCCGGACGTATTAAGATTTAGCTTCCCTTCAGCATCATCGATATCAATGTCTCCACCGGACGTTGAGAGATAAATATTCCCGACCCCATGCTCAAGTTGTATGTCACCGCCCGATGTTTTTCCGGTGAGTTTTCCTTCAATGTATTCCAGTTCAATATCCCCGCCGCTGGTTTTTAGATCCATTTCACCGGTAATGACGGAGACATCAATATCTCCGCCACTGGTACGGGCAAGAATGCTGATATTTGATGGAACTGATAACTGGTACGAATAATTCATGCGTGACGGCCATTGTCCTGCGCCTGTTACTTCTACCGTATTCCCGTTGCGATGATGGACAACCCCCGCACGATATTGCTCAAACTTTTCTTCGGCAGTATTTCGTGAACGGGATCGTATGGTGATTTTTTCTTCGATAGTAATGGACATACTGTTGGTACCGTTGATGAAAATATCTCCTTGTATGTGATCAATGACAAGCCGAAGCGGTTTGGCCGTATTGATGTCGAATTCATAGTGTGTGGTTCCGGTGTAGCGATGTTTTCGTTCTAAATCAAATGTTTCGAATATCTTTTGTCCAAAAAGTAAATTGGACGCGATCAAAAATAGGAAAAAACAGTATAGTTGTAATTGAGGTTTGTGTTTTATGCGATGCATAGTTGGGTGATTCTTTTGGTTCATTGCGTTGATTCAATTCGTTGTGGCGGGTACATTTCTTTCATCTCTGCAAGGACGCGTGTTGCCTGTTCGCGGATGTGATCATTTTCATCCATGAGGCTGATGACGTGCAGAGTTGAAGCAATCTCCGGTGAAGGAGAAGAGGATAATATGGATAATGCCTCCATGCGAATGGCTTCGTTGGTTTCTTCTAATAAGATTTTTTGACACGCATCTATGAGTGTTGGGTTTGGTGCAAACTGCTGAAGCAGTTGAGTCGATTTTAACCGAATACCGGGATTTGGATCAGATAAAGCAGAAGAGATCATGACCATCATAGCTTCGTTTACCGGTTCAATTTTCTCCATAAGTCGAATCGCTTTTAATCGGTTCCCCGGATTTCGATCATGAAGCAGGAGATAAAATAATAAATTCCGAACCAATTCATCTTCGACAGTACCGCTAATGTTTACCTTGTTACTCGATTGCAATGCAAATTGGATGGGTGAATTATCTTGACCAATGTTAATGTCAGCTGTGTTAATAGCACCGGATTGAATGAGCTCTTGAATCGTAGACGGATAGGATAACGAGGTGGTGTTGTCAGAAGAAAATTGGGTTGGAGAAAAATAAACACTCCCTGCAAAAAATGCGATGACAACGTAGGTGATAACAACCCATACAGGTTGCCGAAACCGGCTAATAGAAGTAATTATGGTATAAATATTTTCAACAAATGATGGAGAAGATGTCTCTTGGTCATTGATCTGAGCGATTCGTCTCCTTAAAATATTTTGTTGCCCCTGTAAAGATATTTGGGATGGTTTTATATCTGCAATGGGCTGTGTAAGGGTAAGCGTGGATGTAATTTCGTCGACGTAATTTTGAAGGAGCAAATTTTGTTTAACTTCTGCTTCAAAACGGTTACGCTGAGTTTTATCCATCTCATCCAGAATATAGAGGATTGCTTGTTCTTGGAGTTTCTTTGGTAGGTGGTCAGTCATAATAAACATCTTTTAATGAGGCTCGTAATTTTTCCATTGCCCGGAACAAGTATCTTTTTATCGTTCCTTCTGAGCATCCTAAAATAACCGCAATCTCCTTAATTTTTTGTCCTTGAAAATGTTTTAATACAAAAACGGTTTTTTGTTTTGGAGAGAGTTGGTTTACCGCCATTGTTATATCGGGGGCTATATCTTTTACCGGGGAATCCTCAACGTCGGAGACCCATCCCATGGGTGGATCATTTTCGTATTCAGGGATATCGGATATTGGCAACAACGAGGACTTCCGTTTTTGATTCAATGCTGTATTTACGGTAATCCGATAAATCCATGTATAAAAATCGCTTTTGAATTTATAGGATTTGATGTGCCGGTAGACTTTCAGAAAAACATCTTGATAAAGGTCTTCGGCATCTTGGGTGTTTTGTGTCAGTTGGTATGCAAGGATCATAATTCGTTTGTCGTGTAGGGCAACCAGTTCATGGAACATTTCTGTATTCCCATCCTGCGCCATAAGGATCAGTTGTCGTATTTTTTTGTCCACAATATTG
Source organism: uncultured bacterium (assembly GCA_964388155.1). Classification (GTDB taxonomy): domain Bacteria; phylum Fidelibacterota; class Marinisomatia; order Marinisomatales; family JACNKV01; genus JACNKV01. The sequence continues at coordinate 39,946 of CAYLYH010000013.1, forward strand.
GCTGTTTACATAGGGTTAGACACCCGAAGGAAAAAAAGGTTGTCATTATTTTTTCTGAAGTTCAGAATTATCACTAATTATTGAAGTTCCTAAATTATGATTCGGTGGAAGCTACCAGATTATTGTATATAATCCTTGGATAAATTTTATGTGTGAAGAAAAAAAGAGCTGAAATTATTCTTGAGTTCACCCCGAAAACCGTTAATTAACGCCAATTTTCGCTATTGATAAGTGTTATCTTTAACAATATATGAACGTATGATATTCTTAATATGGCATTTTCACCTTTCCGGAGTGGACTCTAATAATAAAAAAACCCCGTTTCTCAACGGGGTTTAACAAGGTTTAGCAGAAATATATCTCAGGCTGAAACAACACTAACTATTTTTCGATCGCGTCCTTTACGTCCAAATTTAACAATGCCGTCAGCCGTAGCAAATAATGAATCATCATTACTGCGTTTTACGTTTTCTCCGGGATGAACTTTTGTCCCTCGTTGTTTTAGGATAATACCCCCGGCAAAGATGGCTTGTCCATCTGACACTTTCACTCCAAGTCGTTTCGCATTAGAGTCACGCCCATTTCGGGAACTTCCTTGACCTTTCTTGTGTGCCATATTATTTCTCTCCTGCTGATTTTTTAGGTGCAGCCTTTTTAGGTTTAGCCGTTGTCTTTTTGGCTGTCGTCTTTTTTGGTGCTGTCAATTTAATTTTTTTTATTTCAAGCGTTGTAAAGTCTTGACGATGACCGTTTTTTCTCTGATATCCTTTACGCTTTTTTTTCTTATACACTAAGATTTTTCGCGCTCGGCCATGTTCCGCAATTGTCGCGGTTACAGCGGCATTTTTAACGAGAGGGGTTCCCACTTTGATCTTTTTACCATCGTCAGTAAGTAAGACATGATTAAACGTAACCGACTCCCCAATTTTTGAATCGAGGCTGGCCACGCGGATAGTGTCTCCTTCAGAGACTTTGTATTGTTTTCCTGCAATAGTTACGATAACGTACATTTATTCCTCCAGAATAGCCGGGAAAATTACACGTATCAATGTTGTTTATCAAGATATAGTTTATCAGTAATATCTTTATTATCTTTTACTGTAATAAAATGAAAATCATCTAGCGCCATATTTGAATCTGATACAATTTTAATATGTACGAAGTTCTGCCACATCAGTCCACGTAAGATTTTTTTCTTCTGTTTACGAATAAATTCAGCATTTTCGGGGTGAATAAGTAGTTTTAATCTTAGATTTTTATACTTCGTTTTATACCGTCTTAGCCAGTGATCTATTCGTGTAATTAATGTGTCTTTTGAAATAATGTGTCCGGAACCATGACAGGTTGGACATTCTTCACTCATAGAGTCCAAAAGACTTAATCGGATCCGTTGACGGGTCATTTCGAGTAATCCAAAATCTGATATAGGAGAAACAGCCACTTTCGCGCGATCTTTCTTCAGCTCTTTTCGAATCTCATAATAGACTTTACGTTTATTCTCTTCTTCACGCATATCGATGAAATCAATCACAATCAAGCCGGAAAGATCGCGTAGCCGAAGTTGGCGTGCAACTTCTCTTGCGGCTTCAAGATTGATTTTAAGAGAATTGGCCTCATGCTGTTTTTTCCCAATAAACCGTCCGCTATTTACATCGACCACAACCATTGCTTCGGTTTTTTCAATAATCAGATATGCACCACTTTTTAACCATGCTTTTGGACGCATAAGTTTTTCTATCTCTGTCTCAATTCCCATGCTTTCAAAAATCGGTGACTTTATCCGATATCGCTCAAGGCGGTTTGTTAAGTTTGGGGAAACGTCATCAAGATAATTTTGGAGTTTTCGATACAGACTTTTCGAGTCAATGATGATTTTATTGACATCCGATGTTAGGAGGTCACGAATAATACTGGACGCCGTCTCAAGATCTTCATAAAGCAGTGTAGGTGTTTCAGTGCGTTTTGCTTTTTTTTCTAAACGAGACCAGTGATTAATAATCATCTCGTAATCATTTCGAATGGTGTCTTCGCTTTTTCTTTCTGCCACAGTGCGAATAATGAGTCCCATCCCTTTTTTCCTCAAAGATGCGGCTATCTTTTTCAGTCGTCGTCGTTCGTACTTATCCCAGATCTTTTTAGAAATTCCGATATAATTTGCACCCGGGACTAAAACAAGCAGTCTGCCTGGGATAGCGACTTCTGTTGTCACGCGTGGACCTTTACTTGCGAAAGGTTCTTTAATCACCTGAACAAGAATGTCTTGTCCGGTATGGAGGTCTACGCTGATGTTACCATAATCTTTGGGTTGTTTGGAGTTGTTTCGTTTCCCGCTAAGTTCTTCTTCCTCATCTTCCAAAAGGTAATCATTGTTTTGGATTTCGGAGAACGGTAGAAACGCATTTACATCATAACCAATATCGACAAAAGCTGCCTGCATCCCGGGGATGACATTTTCAACCTTGCCGTTATAGATATTTCCCACCATTCGGTGTTGGCCTTGTTTCTCAACATAGACCTCCACCAACTTATCGTCTTCGAGAATGGCAATCCTGGATTCTCCCATACTCTCATTAATGTATATTTCTTTTTTCATTCTTCATCTCTTAATTTGTATAGATATTAACTTATGCTTGAGTGTTTGCTCAAGTAACTTATACACAAGCGACCATAACCGATTCACGGCGTGTAAGCCGATCAGTGTCTCTGTGTCTTGCTTATTGATGAGAATAAAAGGAAGGAGGGGAAAAAAGTGTGAGACATCGGTGGTCTCTAATTCTTAAATGGGATAAAACGTTTTATCCCAGTAAAAAACGGTTTAATTCTATCGAATCGAGCCTTCAATCCATTTTCATCAGGGGGGAAGGTAATAGATTATCAATTAGCCTTCAAAGGATTATTATGATCAAATTATGATTAAATTGATCCACGATAAATCGGAGTAAAACAACGTGCTGAAGTTGTCCGTCATGAAATTTGTAAATATTGTTTTTGCTCAACCCATAATATTTTATGCTTATGGTCAATTTTCATATGAGAATCGCTCAATTTTGGTTGTAATCTTTCGAGGATTCAACCCTCTTTTATTCTTACATTTTGCTACACGTTTATGAGACTTTGAGAATGAATCAACCTCTTTGGAAACCAAATACAGATTACGCTAAACTGAGCCAAATGACTCAGTTTAGGGAATTTGTAAATATCCAATATGATTTATCACTATCAAATTATACCGATTTGCATCGCTGGTCTGTAGAGAACATCCCGCAATTTTGGGAGGCTGCATGGAATTTCTTTGATATCATTTCAAGTGAATTTTTCTCAAAGGTTGTAGATGATCATACTAAAATGCCGGGTGCACAATGGTTTGAAGGTTCACGATTAAATTTTGCGGAGAATCTCCTTCGCTTTAATGATAATCATTCGGCAATTATTTTCCGCGGAGAAAACGGAAAAAACCGTACGATTACTTATGCGGAGTTGTATGATGAAGCTGCTAAAACCGCAGCTGCATTAAAAAACAAGGGTGTAAAAAAGGGAGATCGCGTTGTCGGATTTATGCCAAATATACCTGAGACCGTCATCGCGATGCTTGCGACAGCATCTCTTGGCGCTATTTGGAGTTCCTGTTCCCCGGATTTTGGCATCGGAGGAGTATTAGAGCGCTTTTCTCAAATCAAGCCCAAAGTATTATTTGCTGCATACGGATATGTATATAATGGTAAAAACTTTAATTCCGTTGAAAAGTTAAAGAGCATTCTGCGTCAACTGCCAAGTATTCAGCGTGTGGTAATTGCACCGTATGGAGAGAAAACCAATATCACCGGCTTACCCAATTCTGTTATATGGGAAGACTTCACCAAGTTCAAATCCATTCCTCATCTTAGTTTTGAGCAGCTTCCTTTTGACCATCCGCTATATATTATGTATTCATCAGGGACAACCGGACGACCAAAATCCATTGTGCACTCTGCCGGCGGAACGTTGATTCAACATCTCAAAGAACTTCGATTGCATACGGATTTGACCAGAGAGGATACGATCTTCTATTTCACAACCTGCGGATGGATGATGTGGAACTGGCTTGTCTCATCGCTGGCGGTCGGAGCGACTATCGTACTTTATGATGGTTCTCCCTTTTACCCGGACGGGAGAGTTTTATGGCAACTGGCGGAAGAACTTGGCATCACGGTGTTTGGGACAAGTGCAAAGTACATTTCCTCCTGCGAAACCGCAGAAATAAAACCGCAAAATCAATTTAATTTGACTAAACTGAGAGCAATTCTTTCCACCGGTTCTCCTCTCTCCGAAGAAAGCTTCGATTATGTGTACAGTGATGTTAAAAAAGACATAATGTTGAGTTCCATTGCCGGAGGAACCGATATTATTTCTTGTTTTGTTCTTGGGAATCCTACCTTGCCGGTTTATCGTGGTGAGATTCAATGCGCCGGGCTTGGTATGAATATCGATGCGTTCAATGATTGGGGTGAATCCGTGAAAGGAGAAAGCGGTGAGCTGGTATGTAAAAGCGCCTTTCCGTCTATGCCGGTTTCTTTTTGGACTGACCCCGATGATAACACCTATAAAAACGCCTATTTTTCAACGTTTTCCGGCGTGTGGCATCATGGAGATTATATCACGATTACTGAGGTAGGCGGGATTAAAATGCACGGACGGAGTGACGCAACATTAAATCCGGGAGGTGTTCGGATCGGAACGGCAGAAATCTATCGTGTGGTAGAAGCCATCCCTGAAATTGATGACAGCCTTGTTGTTGGGCAAAAATGGAAAGGTGATGAGAGAATCATCTTGTTTGTTAAAATCAACGATAATAGTCAACTTTCTAATCTATTAATTGATAAAATCAAAGATGCGATCAAAACACAATGTTCACCCCGGCACATCCCTGAAAAAATACTGGCTGTGAGCGATATCCCGTATACGATTAATGGAAAAAAAGTCGAAATTGCCGTTAAGAAAATTATACATGACGAAAGGGTAACAAATAAAGATGCTCTGGCAAATCCGGGCGTATTGAATCAATATCAAAATCTTTCTCAACTCCGATATTGATTGCAACTGATTTCATGGGTTGAATAAATTTCCAGCCATTCTTTTAACAACTATTACCGGATTAAGAAAATGATAACCAAATATATGTCTGGTCCCAGCGGAGATAAACCCCGTTCTGACCTACGCGTTTATTATACCCTCTCAACAAACCCGCTAACAATTACAGTTCAAAGTAGTGTCTATGCACTTTTCGGAGATTCTCTTAAACACCAAGCTAAATCTATCTGCGACCAACTGGATATTGATTCTGGGGAATTAATGCTTGAGGACTTTGGGGCACTCCCGTTTTTGGTTTCTGCAAGGATTGAAGCCACACTAAAAAAAGCATTTCCGGATCTCAAAACGGAGGTGCTCCCGGAAATGAAGGAACATAGTCTGTATTCTTCCTCCAGGGATTGCTTCCGCCGCAGTCGACTGTACTTACCGGGAAACCAAGTGAAACTCATGCTGAATGCAGGGATTCACAAACCTGACGGAATAATCTTAGATTTGGAAGATGCCGTAGCCCCCACCGAAAAAGAGGATACCCGATTCATCGTAAGAAATGCTCTGCGTACCTTGGATTTCTTTGGTGCAGAGCGCATGGTGCGCATCAATCAGGGAAAAATGGGATTGAAAGATTTGGAATTTGTCGTTCCGCATAACGTACATTTAGTGTTGATTCCAAAAGTAGAAAGCGCCGAACAATTGATTGCAGTCGATGAAAAGATTACTGAAATCAGTAAGCAATGCGGACGGACGACACCGGTCTTTCTCATGCCGATTATTGAGAGCGGTCGCGGGATTTTGAAAGCACTTGAAATAGCGGAAGCCTCTCCGAACAATGTTGCGCTTGCGATCGGGTTGGAAGATTATACTGCCGATATCGGAACCAAACGCACCAACGAAGGAACGGAGTCATTTTTTGCACGGAGCATGATCGTCAATGCTGCTCGTGCTGCCGGACTGCAGCCGATTGATACCGTGTTCAGCGATGTTGGCGATGAACACGGTTTACGTGCATCCGTTAGAGAAGCAAAAGCACTTGGCTTCGATGGGAAAGGCTGTATCCATCCGAGGCAGATTTTACCGTTACATGAGGAATTTGCACCGGCAGAAGTTGAAGTGGAAAAAGCCAAGAAAATTGTATTGGCATTCGATGATGCCGAATCCAAAGGACTTGGAGTTGTGTCGCTTGGGTCTAAAATGATTGATCCGCCGGTTGTAAAAAGAGCACAAAATACGGTAAACCTTGCCATCGCAACCAGAATGCTGAACAAAGACTGGAATGACAACTGCTAATTTTGCGATATACTTGAAGAGGATAAAAATTGGAACATAAATTAATTTCAGTTAAACCAGACAAAATTTTATTCAATGATATTGCACAAATTATCGTGAAGGGTAAAAAGCAAGTTGCCGTTCAAGTGAATAGTGTACTGACGATAACCTATTGGCATATTGGAAAAAAGATCAATGAGCACATTCTGAAAAACAAACGAGCCGAATATGGAAAACAGGTTGTAGCATCACTGTCACGACAATTGGTAGAGCGGTTTGGTAGGAGTTTTACAGAACGAAACTTAAGAAGAATGATGCAATTTGCAGAACAATTTCAAGATTATCGAATTGTGTCATCACTGATGTCACAATTGAGTTGGACACATTTTCTTCAATTAATTCCAATAACCAATGAAGAAAAACGAATGTTCTATGCGACCAAAATCGCAGAGGAGCGGTTAAGTGTCAGGCAGACTCGCAAACAAATCGAACGAAAAGTATATGAACGGAATGAAATTGCAAAAGTTCAAACTCAATCCGATGATGAAATTATTCAAAACACGTTCAAAAATCCGTATTTTTTAGATTTTCTTGGGTTGAAAGATGGCTATCTCGAAAAAGACTTAGAATCAGCAATTATCAAAGAACTTGAAAAATTCATTCTAGAACTTGGTGCCGGATTCTCATTCATTGAACGACAAAAAAGAATGATTATTGATGGCGAAGATTTTTATCTAGACTTATTGTTTTTTCACAGAAAACTAAAACGATTGATCGCAATCGAGTTAAAACTTGGAAAATTCAAAGCTGGTGATAAAGGTCAAATGGAACTATATCTTAAATGGTTGGATAAGCATGAAAAACAAGATGATGAAAATAACCCCATTGGTTTGATTTTATGTGCTGAATCCAGCAAAGAGCAAGTTGAACTTTTGGAATTACACAAAGATGGAATAATGTTGGCGGAATATTGGGCAGAACTCCCACCTAAAGAGAAATTAGAAAAAATACTACATTCACTTTTGATTGAAGCAAAAGAAAGGATGGAGATAAAAAGATTGCAAGGGGAACTTTAACGTTTTTTCATAATGCAATTGCGAAAAGACAAATATTATTTTCGTTAATTCGGTGTTTTCGTTGTAAAAGGAGAAATTATGGAACATAAATTTGAATTAGTAAAAAATACAGCGGGACGAATGGTCCCGACTGAAATTAACGGTAAAAAGCAAACGCCTTTTAAGGGAGTGAATAAACATAAACCGACCGGGCAAAAAGCCGCTCCGTCGATTCGATCCTGTATCGATTATCCGGCAGACGGAAATAAAACGGTTGATTCCCTGCAAGATGCGTTGAAAAAATGCGGGCTCAAAGATGGGATGACTATCTCTTCACATCATCATTTCAGAAACGGTGATTTGGTGATGAATCAGGTCTTCGACATCGCAGCTGATGAAGGTGTAAAAGGTTTACGGTGGTTCCCATCCGCGGCGTTTCCTTGCCATAAACCGGTGATCGAACACATCAAAAACGGGGTCGTTGATTGGATTGAAGGTTCGCTGAACGGTCCACTTGGCGATTATGCGTCGCAGGGCGGCATGCGAGGAACAGGTGTGTTACGCAGCCACGGCGGGCGTTGGCAAGCTGTTCAGGATGGAGAAGTCCATATTGACATCGCCGTGATCGTAACGCCGACCGCAGACCCGTTCGGGAATGCAACCGGAGACCGTGGACCTTCGGCGTGTGGTCTGATTGGGTTTGGATTGGTGGATTCCATCTATGCTGATAAAGTCATTGTTGTGACGGATAATTTGGTACCGTTCCCGTGTGTGCCTTGGCAAATCCAAGGACAAAACGTGGATTATGTCGTGGTATTGGATAAAGTAGGTGAACCGGAGAAAATTATCTCTGGAACGACTAAACTTACAAAATCTCCTGACAGACTTTTTATTGCTGAACTTACTGCAAAATTTGTAAAAGAAGCCGGAATTATGAAAGATGGATTTTCTTTCCAAGCAGGTGCTGGTGGAACTTCACTTGCATTTGCGATTTACCTCAAAGAGTTTATGAAAGAAGCCAACATCAAGGCACGATTTATCCGTGGTGGCTCAAATAAATATCTCGTGGAAATGTTAGAAGAAGGACTCACCGATTATATTTTGGATGGTCAAACTTTCGATTTGGACGGCGTGCGATCCATGCGGGAAAATAGCGGCCACCAAGACACATCCCCCTTCACCAGCTACAACTGGCACGGGAAAGGGAATTTTGCATCCATGCTGGATGTAGTGGTTTTGGGCGCCACCGAAGTGGACGTTAATTTCAACGCAAATGTGGTGACACACTCCGATGGAAAGATGCTCCACGGCATTGGCGGATGGCAGAATTGTTTGTTCAGTAAATGCACGATATTACCGATTCCGGCATTTAGAAATCGCATCCCTGTGATCGTCGATGAAGTAACGACCTTGGTCGGCCCCGGTGAATTGATTGATGTGATCGTGACCGAACGCGGTATCGCCATTAACCCATTGCGGCAAGATTTGATTGATGCCACAAAAGATAGTGGTTTACCAATTCGCACCATTGAAGGCATCAAAGCCGAAGTCGACGAACTTATCGGCGGACCGCCAGCCAAACCCGAATTCACCGATGAAGTTGTTAGTGTTGTGAAATGGGTGGACGGAACCGTGATTGATTCGATTTTTAAGGTGAGATGAAGCGTGACTGTTGACACTCAAGGAAAACCTTTTGGTGGGGCAATGATGTCCCTTGATAAAGGTGAGAAACTTTATAAAATCTATCGAATGACCCCAAAAATAAATCCCGGGTACCATTTTGAGTATCGTATCCTATCAAAAATAAATGTAGACGGGTCCATCTCGATTACAGCGTTTAATTACAAAGTTGTAGATGGAAAAGTAGAAAAAGGGACTCCGATAGTCAGCAATAATGTGAACCCGGCACAGTTGGATGATCTGATTGACGGTGTATTAAAACGTGTAAATAAACAAGTACCGTCAGAACTTCATGTATCGGACCTTACAAAGTATAGCACGTTAGAGGAACAATTGAAAGTATTGCAAGATCTAAATGTTGTTGATACTCAATATGTAGATTAATGGAAACTCAGCGATACAATGACGCCTTTCAAAGGTTGACAACCTTTGAAAGGATAATTAGTTCCTCTTTAGGAACTTCAATAATGAGAGGACATTGAAAACACCAATGCACTATCCAAAATATTACGATAATATAGAAACGATAAAGCTTCAGGATAAACTGGCAGACTTTCTGGGCGCGGTCGATAACGGTATTGTTGAATTCAGTTACCTGGATATTGTCAAATCCGCCGGGCATAGTTGTCCGACCGTAGCCGGGGCTTACCTCATGGTGCGCGAAGGATTGAAAACGTTATATAAGAGTGAAATTCCACAGCGCGGGGAAATTGCCGTATCGTTCAAGGAAGATACACAGGAAGGAGTCGCCGGTGTTATTGCCAATGTCATAACACAAATTACCGGAGCCACCGAGACATCGGGGTTTAAGGGTGTCGGCGGTAAATTTGTTCGCCACGGATTAATGACCTTCAACGATGATATTACCTCCAGTATAAAACTGAATAGATTAGATACTGAAAAGTCCGTTGAAGTTCATTATAGTCCCAATATCATCCCCGGGAGTCCGCTTCAACAATCCTTGATGCAAAAGATCATGCAAGATATTGCCACAGCGGATGATAAAAAACTATTTGGTGAACTTTGGCAGCAAAGGGTTGAAAATATTTTTAACAATGTTGATAAAGTTATCACCACCGTAAGTGCTTAAATATGAGAAAAGAAAATGAAAGAACAAGTATTAAATATCTGGCCGGAAATTAATTGGATTAAAGATGAAACAATTAAACAAAAAACACTCAATGCGTGGGTGTGGGCGATTGAGAATTCGGTGTTAACTGCAGAAGATTTGGAAATAATCCCGTTTTCATTGCTCATTGAAGATTGTGATGTGTCGTTTATGAATCACAAACGAACCTGTGTGCATTTATCTGTTGATATTGCCAAACGAATGAAAGAGAATTTCGGTGATGAAATTACCATCGATATGGATACGCTTATTTCAGGTGCAATTTTAATTGATGTTGGTAAATTGTTAGAATATGAGATAGTCGATGGAAAATTGACAACTTCAAACTACGGTAAACTTGTGCGACATCCGTTCAGTGGATTAGCAGTTGCAGCACGATTTGATTTATCACCAGAAATCCAACATATTATTGGCACACACTCAAAAGAAGGCAATTTAGGCAAACGAACTACAGAATCTATCATTGTGCATCACGCAGATTTTGTGAGTTTCGAACCGTTTAAATAATTAACAACGAATGGACGAAATGACGAAATAAGTTGGAAAAAGTAAAAAAAACATTAACAACGAAAGAATGAAGTTAAGAAATGAAAAAATTAATAGAAATCAGTTATTTGTTTTGGAAACCTTGCAAATAACTCTGTTTTTATTCGTTTATTCGGTGTTTTCGTTGTTAAAGAGAAAGGAAATATGAAACAGAATTTAGTTGAAAGAATTGCCCAAAATTATGCAGTTGGGTTAGAAGACGGTCATATCGTAAAAAGTGGAGATTTTATTTCCATTAAACCGGATCATTGTATGACACACGATAATACCGGTGCAGTGATGAATAAATTTAAATCTATTGGTGCGACGAAAATGGCAGACCCACGATTACCTGTGTATGCATTAGACCATAATGTACAGGATAAATCTGAAACCAATATGAAAAAATATGCAGGAATTGAAGCATTCGCCAAAGAAATGGGCGTTGATTTTTATCCCGCAGGTCGTGGTATTGGTCACCAAATTATGTGTGAAGAAGGCTATGCTTTCCCAGGCGGTATGATGGTTGCATCAGACAGTCATTCGAATATGTATGGTGGTTTGGGTGTGCTTGGAACACCCGTCGTTCGAACAGATGCAGCATCATTGTGGGCAACAGGTCGCACGTGGTGGCAAGTTCCGCCCGTAGCAAAAGTTGAGTTAAATGGTAAACTTAAACCCGGCGTTACAGGAAAAGATGTTATCTTGGCTATTTGCGGACATTTCAACAATGACGAAGCACTTAACCACGCATTAGAATTTGCGGGTGACGGATTACAACAATTTTCAATTGATCAACGACTTACTATTGCAAATATGACAACTGAATGGGGAGCGTTGGCTGGTGTTTTCCCGATTGATGCAATTACAATAGAGTGGCTCAGAGCAAGGGCAGATTTTGTTGCTAATCGTGGGTTGGCAGGAGTGCCTTCTGATGATGATACGACTGATGGAATTCATTTGAGAATGAATCACCAACGAATTGATGAATTGGTGAATAATTTACCCAAAGCAGATGATGATGCGTTTTACGCGAAAACTTTCACAATTGATTTGAGTTCAATCCAACCGTTTATTGCGGGTCCTGATAATCTAAAAACCACAATGACCATTACTGATGCAGAATCAAGTGGAATGAAAATAAACAAAGCATATTTGGTGTCTTGTGTGAATTCTCGTGTTGAGGATTTAGCACAAGCAGCTGAAGTAGTTACTGGCAAAAATGTTGCTGATGGTGTGGAATTCTATGTTGCGGCAGCATCAAGTGAAGTTCAAGCAGAAAGTGAACGACGCGGTGATTGGCAAAAGTTGGTGGATGCAGGTGCAATTATAATTCCACCGGGTTGTGGAATGTGTATTGGTTTGGGTGTTGGACTTCTTGAAGAAAATGAAGTCGGTATTTCTGCAACCAATCGAAATTTTAAAGGACGAATGGGCGCAAAATCAGCCAAGGCGTATTTGGGTTCTCCTGCTGTGGTTGCCGCATCAGCAATTGCCGGTAAAATTTCTGCACCATCAAAATTTGATGACACTCAACCGATTGGTGAAATGGTTGTTCATCCGAAAAAATCAACTGAGACTGCATCAGTTTCGATTATGGATGGATTCCCTGAAAAACTAACAGGTGTACTAATATTCTGTCATCAAGACAATTTGAATACCGACGGAATTTATCCAGGGAAATACACCTATATTGACGATTTCACACCGAAGCAACAAGCCGAAGTCGTAATGGAAAATTATGATTCTGAATTTGGCAAAATGGTTAAAGAAGGCGATTTTGTAGTCGGTGGGTATAATTTTGGTAGTGGTTCATCTCGTGAACAAGCCGCAACTGCACTCAAATACCGTGGAATAAAACTCGTATTAGCAGGTTCGTTCTCAGAAACCTATAAACGAAATGCCATCAATAACGGGTTTTTGGTTATTGAAGCACCTGAATTGGTGAACGATTTGAAATCTCAATTTGGTGAAGATAAATTGACCGTTAAAACGGGAATAGAAGCCACCATCGATTTTCGTTCGGCAACGCTTTCAGCTAATGGGGAAACGTATGCAATTTCCCCGGTTGGAATTGCAGCTCAGGAGCTTATTTTGAGTGGCGGACTGGAGAGATGGGTTGTGAAAAACATTAACAACGAAACAAACGAATAAAACGAGGGTGATATAGCTCTTTGGTTTAGATAGCACGATTATTTCGTTAATTCCGTTGTTGAAAAAAAATGAAGATTTTACATAAAGAACTTACAGATTTAATAATCAAAGTATGCATTGATGTTCAAAAAGAATTGGGCGTAGGGTTTCTTGAAAAAGTGTATGAAAATGCACTAGTAATTGTGCTAAGGTCAGTGGGACTTAATGTGGAACAACAAAAGAAAATAAACGTGTTTTTTCGCGGGAAAAATGTTGGTGAATATTTTGCTGATATTGTTGTCAATGGAAAGATTATCTTAGAATTAAAAACAGTTGAAAAAAATCATCCAAATCATTATGCCCAACTTATCAATTATTTAAAAGCTTCAGATTATGAGGTCGGATATGTTATAAATTTTAGTGTCTGTCCTCTTCAATTTAAGCGTCTGTCAGTTTTAAATCTTGTTGAGAATTAAGAAATACATTTCGTTAAATTCGTTTATTTCGTTGTTAAAAAAAAGGAAAAATAGTGAAAAGAACAATCGTAGCAATGCCCGGTGACGGTATCGGGAAAGTCGTTTTAGAAGAAACCATCCGTGTATTGGATTCTGCCGGATTTGAAGCCGAATATGTCGAAGGTGACATCGGCTGGGAATTCTGGTGTTCGGAAGGGAATCCTCTCCCTCAGCGGACATTAGACCTGATCGAAAAACACAAAATCGGTCTGTTCGGTGCGATCACATCCAAACCTAAAGATGAAGCGTTCAATGAATTGTCGCCGGAACTTCAAGAAAAAGGATTGGTGTATTCCAGTCCGATCGTCGGTCTGCGTCAACATTTCGGGTTGGATATTTGTCTGCGTCCCTGCCGAACCTACAAAGGGAATCCGCTTAATTTCATTCGCCGCGGACCAAATGACACGGTCGAAGAACCCGAAGTTGATGTGGCTATCTTCCGCCAAAACACCGAAGGACTTTACGGTGGTGTTGAGTGGAGTGACCCTCCGGCAGATGTGTATGATTCACTGATGACTCATCCGAAGTTTGAAAAGAATTTTGGAGAAACGCCCAAAGATGAGATTTCCGTTTCAACACGGATTTTCACCAAAAAAGCAACCGAACGTATTTTACGCGCTGCTTTTGAACATGCTGAAAAATATGGGTATAAATCCGTAACGGTATGTGAAAAACCGAATGTGATTCGCGAAACATCCGGGATGATGTACAAAATGGCACAGCAGATTCAAAAAGCGGACTACTCGGAGATCGAACTTTGGAACACCAATATTGATGCCCAAATGATGTGGCTCACGAAAAACCCTGAAAATTACGGCGTTATCGTTGCCGGAAATATGTTCGGTGATATCGTGTCTGACGGATTTGCGGGGTTGATCGGCGGTCTGGGATTTGCCTGCAGTGCACAGGTGAATCCTGAAACAGGGATTGGTGTTTTTGAACCAACGCATGGTTCTGCACCAAAATATGCTGACTATGAAACTTCAATTGTGAACCCGATCGCCATGGTAGAATCCGCCTGCATGATGCTGGACTTTATTGATGAACAGGAGATAGCCAAAATAATCAGAAAAGCTGTGTCTGAAGTTGTTGCCGAAGGAAAAGTAAGAACCTATGATATGGCTAAAATGTCCGGACGCCCGGATGTCGTGGAAAAAGGCGCTGCCTCAACGCAAGAAATGGCAGATGCAATAATTGAAAAACTTTGATTAACAACGAAAAACACGAATAAAAAAAAGAAATCTCTTTTTCGATTGATTCGTTAAATTCGTGGTAAATTAGGAGAAATATGGAAAAATCAATTGCAAGGCAGATCGCTGAGTTTGCCGTAAATCTAAAATATGAAGACCTTCCAAAAGAGGTTATTCATGAGGTTAAACGTTATCTTTACGACTCAATGGGCTGTGCCTTCGGGAGTATGGACACCAAAGACGTCAATGCCATCCTGGATATTTATCGTGAAATGGGTGGCAGTGATGAATCCACCGTCATCGGATTTGGTGATAAAATGCCGGCAGTGAATACAGCTCTCATCAATTCGCTGATGATTCGTGCACTGGACTTTAACGACATCTACTGGAAGGAAGATCCCAGCCATCCCAGTGATATCATCCCCGCCGCGTTAAGTGCAGCCGAAAAAGTGGACGCATCCATGAAAGACGTGATTGTTGCCATCGTTTTGGCGTATGAATTTGAGCAGCGGCTCTGCTTGTTTGCCAAACCCGGTGTCCGTGAACGGAAATGGCATCATGCCACGTTAACGCAGTTTGTATCACCGATCGTTGCAGGAAAAATTCTTGGGCTTACCATAGATGAAATGGTGAATGCGATCGGGATTAACGGCAGTCATAATCACACCATTGGATGTCCAACCGCCGGAAAATTAACGATGATGAAAAACACGGTCGATCCGATGGCAGTTCAAAGTGGTGTATTTGCTGCGTTGATGGCACAAAAAGGGTTTAGCGGCACAGAGAAAGTGTTTGAAGGCAAAGAAGGATTTATGGACGCCTTCATCGGCTGGAATGCCAAAGACGAAGAATTAAAACCGATAGATATGGAAGGTCGGGACGGTGTTTCATCCTGGGCGTGGGATGTGGATGCTCTGGTTGGTAATCTTGGTGAGAATTACAAAATAATGGAATGTGGAATGAAGGCATTTCCGACGGAAGCGCTTACGCACACGCATATTTCTTGTGCACTCAAAGCGATGATAGATAACGACCTTAATTACACGGATATCAAAGAAGTCAAGGTGACGGCATTTGCGCAGGCATACGATATTTTGTTCGACCCGACGAAGTATCGCCCGGAATCCAGAGAAACCGCTGATCACTCACTACCGTACTGTATGGCGGCTGCAATCGTGGATAAAAAAATCACGACAGAATCATTTTCGGATGAAAAGATGAACGATCCGCGTATTTTTGAAGTTATAGACAAAATTAAAGGCGAACCATCACTTGAGTTTGAAAAAATGTTCCCGGCTAAACAGCCGTCTAAAGTTGTGGTTACGACGAACGATGGAAGATCTTTTGAGGAATACATGGAGTACCCAAAAGGAGACCCGCGTGAACCGATGACGATCGATGATCTGGAGAATAAATTTAATTCGCTTTCCAGCGAACGTTTTTCTGCAGCAGAACTCACAGAATTAAAAGATATTATCTTTAACTGCGAAGATATGTCTACCCGAGATTTTATGAACCAATTGGTGACTTGAGACAGCACACGGATGACATAGATTAGACGGATAAACACGGATAAAAGCAAAATAAATTTTTCTTTATCTGTTCAATCTGTGTTCCGAATAATAA
>CAYLYH010000014.1:0-54050 GCA_964388155.1 uncultured bacterium
ATCCTTAATATCTACAACCTTCACAACAAAAAGTATCGTTTATTGTGAAGAACCATAAAAATATTCAAGTAGGAACTTATAGAATAGTGTGGAACGGGACAAACAATAACAATCAACCCATGCCATCAGGGATGTACTTTTGTCAGTTTAAAGCGAATGATTTTGTTGAAACAAGGAAACTCATTTTATTAAGATAACATGAAGTATAGACCATACACAATCATTGCATACTTAATGTGGACAATCCTATTCTCACAGGACTTCACATTCACAATACAAGGAATGCTCTATGATCTAACCGGATCAAATGTAATGTATGGTATCGAGGAATGCTCAGACATTAATGTATCTATTACATCAGAAGACGGAGAAACATACTTAGGAGAAACATACAGTGGAGATGAAGGAGAACTCTGTTTTCAGATCAATATCACTGATTTAAACACCGATCCTGAATATATCCTTCCATCAAAACTAACCTTAAGTCAAAACTATCCGAACCCCTTTAATCCTGAAACACGTTTAAGGGTATTTACACCTAATAAAGCAACGTTCCAGATCTTTGATATTCTGGGAAGAGAGATTCAATCGGTCTCATTAGATCATCCGGGAGAGTATGAGTTAACCTGGGGTGGAGCTAATCAAGATGGAAAAGGCTCATCCGCTGGAATCTATTTATATCGGGTTACGGATCAAAATCATTCTAAGACAGGAAAAATGACCTTATTGGATGGTGGAGCAACCAGTGGATTAACCACTCGTTATTATGGACGTTCTCAAAGTGGAGCATTAGGTAAGAGCAGACGAATGACCACCGGAACATTATACATAACTTCTTCCTGTATAACAGATATTGTCTTACCGATAACCGTATCCGAGGATACGACCCTTCACCTTTTATGTAATATTCAACCCTATGGACCCGATCAGGATCATGTGGTTCATATCCGAGAGAGACTGACCATTGATTTGGGAGACATCATTTATAATGACACTCCCACAATATATGAAATAGAGCCAAATGATCATTTCACATATCCTGATCCATACACACTTCAATATATTCCTTTTGAAACAGAAGTATTATCAGTAGATGTGATTGCAATAGACAGTACAAATACATCTTTGAGGGATACGATCACTATACAGACGGAATCGATTTATTGGGATACGACCTCTCATACCTTTACCTATGAGGTTGATACGGTTGGTCTTTGGAACTCCATGATTTTGAGTTTAGATGTAGTCAATGAAACAAGTCTATTGGTCGGTGGAGTTATATATCCTGATCCTGACACCGGTGGATATCAAGAAAGTTGCAACTTTGCAACATGGGATGGGCAAGACTATGAAATATTCAGCGTAACACAATACCCACAGATTTGGATTAGAAGCATAAAATACTTTGCCGATGATGATATTTGGGTTACAGCTGATTGCTGTCCATTTCATTGGGATGGGAATGAATGGACTTTATATCATTTACCAAATATGGGGTTAGGGTTGGATGTTAGTGTCACTAAAGACATATGGGGACCATCTTCTAATAACCTCTATTTTGTTGGAAATAAAGGGATCGTTCATTATGATGGAAATGAGTTTACGAATGTTGGGAATGGAATTGATGTTCCTCTAACCGATATTGATGGGACCCCGGATGGTGAACACTTGTTTGCAAGAGGTCATGATGACCATGCTCCTGGACGAAGTATAATTATGGAATACAATGGTGGTGAATGGGATACACTATACTACACAGAGGGTCACATTTGGCCTGAAGATGGTGATTATGGCTTTGTTGAAGGAATAGGTGTGTTTGGAGATACTTTGTATGCTTCTACTGCGGCAGGGCTATGGAAGTATAATTTTATCGACAGCACTTCAATAATCATCCCTGATTCTATTACTCAATTGGGAGGTCATTGGGTGGAAGATATTCATATCAATCATCCCAATGATATTTTCTTTTCCTGTGGGGCATTTTACCTAGTTCACTATAATGGAGTCTCTTATTACGTAAACAGTGAGCTTTATGATGAATGGATGCCAACTCCAAACCGAAAGTCATATTATGATGGTGATTTTGGTGTTGTTGTAGGCTATCTTACACCGGAATGGATGGGGTTAGTGGTAAGATGGTATCATGAATAAAAAGAATTTACCCGATGGTCCAGGGTAATGTATAAGCGTCCCGGTAACAACGGATTGGAGCCCAAGTGTTACCGGGACAGAACCGAAAAAGACTTGTCAAAGAGATAAGTAAATAACGCTATGACACCTTTATCAGTACTAAAATATAGGGTGTCATAAGAAAGAGAACAAAGAAAAAAGGAGTTTCTTATGAAGCTGAGAAAAGTATATAAATGGTTACCCGTTATATTGGTCATTCTATCGTGTCCGTTATCAGCAGATCGTGTTGTATTGGCGAATAGACATTATGGTGACCCTTCGAGTAATCTCAGAGGTGAGTTGAGTATAAAAGACTCTGAGGGTAATATAGAGACCGTAGCTTCGGGTACTGAAGTGGAAGTACTTGTCGGAGACACAGTTACTGTATCAACTCTTGACGAATATCTCCAGAATAAAAAGCATATTATGTGGAATGAAGAAGCTATGGAGTGTCGATTAGATTGGTCTAATCTTATAATTAACGAAAATCATATTGATATTGGTATAAGCGCGTATTTTGAAGACCAATACGAAGTTTCTAATAACTCATCACCAGCCATTAAAATAAAGGATCCTTGGTATGTGAATGACCAAGGGAACCAAACTGGGGAAGATTGGGTGGAGTTTGAAGATACATATGAAGTCTTCTTAGATAGAAACACATTATTTTTTGATTCAGATCCAATCTATTCTATTAAAGCACCTCAATATTATGCAGATACCGAAGGGATATATGAATTTACTCATTGGGAAGGAGAAGATATATTTTTCGACGATAATGGATCCACATCAACCACATCACGTGAAACGGATGTTGTGTTTTTAACTGGAGATGCAACCGTAACAGCACATTATGACTTAGAGAATCCGGTAAATACTCAATCGAGAGAATTTGTGATGGAGGTTGATGATGAATTCATTATTCCTGCCGGCGCTAATATTGAATTTGTTGATAATTTTACTTTTACTAATAATGGTTTTTTAAAGATTGGTTCCATTAATGGTGAGACTACAAATATATATTTTGATGGTTATGAACAGAATAATTGTAGACCTTTTAACATGACTCAAATGGGTCAAATAGCAATTGAAAATGCTGCTATAACAAATACATCTGGAATTAATTTAGATTATGATTATGAGCTTGGAAGCTATACAGGAGAACCGGTTGATAAAATTTACTTAGATCAAGTAAGTTTTAATAATTCAAATTGTATTAATACTAATATTTCGCCATATGGTTTTGAGGATACTGGTTTGTCGAGTTGTAAACTAATCGTAAAAAACTGTGAATTGAATTCTTCAATCATGATTGAAGCTTGGTATAGTGAACTCATTATAACTGGTAATATAATGAACTCCGCTATGATTTCAATACACAACAGCAATAATGTTCATATTTCCAATAATTATTTTAATGGAACATCATTAGAGATGCTTATGTTCAGCGGTAATCTAAATAATGGAGGTTTAACAATTTCAAAAAATTTATTTAACCTCGATTCTAGTGATCGAATTAAAATTAATTTAGGTGATTTTGGCTTTCCACCCTCACCTTATACTGTAAATATTTACAACAATTCCATTATTGGAGAGGCAGAAAACATAGAAGAACAGTTGTTGTTGGTTAGCAGAACTGATAATATTGAGAGTGATGTTAATTTAGTTATTAAGAATAATATACTATCAAGCAACACTCAAGAATATCCAGTTGATTATTATGCTATATCTATTGAAGATTTCCCTAACTTAGATTACTCCATTGGATTTAATGATTTTTGGTCGTTTCGTAATCCTTATAACAATGGTATTACAGGTGAAAATGATATTTTTGATGATCCATTGTTTCTAGATCCGTTAAATAATGATTACACTCTTCTATGTACAAGTCCGTGTATCGATACAGGTGATCCTAACTTACCTCCAGACCCAGATGGAACACAGTCAGACATAGGAGCATATTCTTTTGATCAGACACAATTATGGACATTAAATATCTCCGGTGATGTTGGAGATCACCCTGTTTTATCTTGGGATGTTTGTTGTATAGACAACTATCTGCAAAATCAAGTTTGGAGATATTACATTGATTTAGATACAGATGGAAATCTAATCGCAAATTCGAATATGGGACCATGGATTGACACTGATTATGTTATTTCAAGGATTGATGAGGAAGAGGAGTCTATTACCATAAGAGTACAAAAAGTAAAACCAAGTACCGGTCATCATCAACGAGTAAATTACCGAGTAAGACAAGAAGATACTGAGGGGCGTACATGTCCATTTTCAAATGAAGTTTATACTTATCGTTTATTACCGGGAGCAATTTCTAAGGAAACAAACTCTTTACCTAAAGTATTTGCATTACATGCAAATTATCCAAATCCTTTCAATCCTTATACAACAATTGTATTTGATATTCCGAAAGAAACTAATATTACATTGACGATTTATGATGTTATGGGTAGAGTTGTAAAAGAGTTAATTAATGAAAATATACAGGCTGGAACTCACAGAGTATTGTGGAATGGGGCAAACGACAACGGTCAACCAATACCATCAGGGATGTACTTTTGTCAGTTGAAGTCGGATGATTATTTAGAAACTATGAAACTGGTATTACTTAAATAAGCAAATAGAGAAACAAACCCCTTGCTAAAAGGTTGAGCGCTCGAAGCAAGGGGTTGCAAAGGCGAAACAGACCACAGATATATTTACACATATTAAAAAAAAGGGAATTGATAAAATTGTGAGCCAAATTGATAACTTAAACATATGGAAGATATAAACGATATATGGCGTATATACCTACGTTGTGTGCAATTAGAGAGCAACTCCGAGAAACATTGATTTAGATATGAAAATAATAACAAAATCAGATTTTAACTTAATAACCGATTTGAGTTCTCGGGATTATTCTGACAATTCAATGTCAACTAATTCTACTGAACAAGAACGATTAGATTTTAGAAATTTCAAACAGAAATTAAAATCAATCGCAGAGGATTATAAAAATCAATACAATAGTGATTTTGGTGTTTTTACCTCAGGTGCCTCTTCTGGTAATCCAATAAAGTTTAATGGTACAAGACTAAACAGAGTTTGGTCAGGAATATTTAAAGGAGCAGATAACAAGCAATATTCAGCCCAAATAAGTTTTGTAATTGATGAGACTAGGAAATGTATTGATGTAGGTTTTTACTTTGGTAGGGCTTCTTCGAGAGGAAAATCAACTGATAAAGACAGATTGATATATTTAGGAAAAACACTTTCTGAATCAATTTTATCAGATAAAGAATTAACTGATAAGTTTGAGAAATTAATTGACTTTGGATTTCAGACTTATTCATCAAACAAAAAGATTGGAGGTTTAGAATGGTTGCAGATTATAAAGACGAATCCCGAAAATTCACAAATTATTTATAAACTAGCTCCTAACGAGGATGGTTATATTGAAGCTTCGACTTTAAATCTTTATGTTTCAATGTTGATGTTTTTGATGAGTTTAATTCCGTCAGTTGGAACCAACAACGCAAATAGAACTGTAAAACCAATGACTCCAGAACAAAGAGCTAAACAAGCAGAAAGAAGAGCATTGATTGGTGCAAAAGGGGAAGAGTTCGTTTTCAACAAAGAAAAAATGAAACTTGAGAACTTTGGAATTGATTTCAAAAATTATTTAGATCATGTTGCATTAGTGTCAGATAATTATGGGTATGATATTAAATCCTGCGACTGATGGCGTAGAAGTGATAATGGATAGATGAGTTTGGAAGTTGAATCCCCACCTTTAGAAGGTAGGTGTATCGTTTTAAGTTTGTGTTTTTGGCTATATTCAAATTTGTTTAATCATCACCTTCTAAAGGTATGTTTGATAGAAAAAATAAAATTAATTTGTGAGGTAAATTTATTTCACACGTGGGAAACGTGAAGTCCCACGGTTGTATCGAGGATCTCCATCAGTATATCCCAACGTCTTCCAGTCAAATCTGGTTTCTTTAATTTTGCTGTGGCAATCTTTGCATCCGAGAGCTTCGTCTTTTGGTGCCACCATGTGATTGATTTTCCACCACATTTCGGTTTCTACAAATGTGTATTTACCACTGTAATCTAATCCGTAATTAGCCGCACCGACGGAAACAGATTTATCCCAGTCGAAATGTTTCCAATATCCACCACCAAACAGATGTGTAGGAAGTAAATACAAATTCTTTTTATCAGCGATTTGTTTGCCGCGATGAATTTTGAACGGATAGATGAGAGCGGTTTCATCCTCTATGCTTCCAATAGGAGCTGTGATTCTATTGGATGAATCCAAATTGATTTTGTCTCCGACCACCATATGTTCTGATGTTCCGTTATACCAGGTATATTCAGGGACTACATTTTTTCCCCAGACAAAAGCACCCTTTTTCTTATGGTAGGTCGGCATCCCATATTGATCTTCTTCATGAGGTCTGGACTCACCGGCTTGGGACCAGTCCCAATAAAGTTTTGTTGGATTTTCACGAGCAAACTCAGGGATATGGCAAGTTTGACAGGCAATTGTTTTCGCGTGCTGATTATAGAAGACGGCATATTTATCATGCGGATCTTCATCATGGCAATTTGTGCAGGATAATGTCCCACGGTGTGAAGAAACAGATAACGCATTTCCGGTAATGGAATGATCGGTAGATTCATGGCACTCCACACATGTAAAATCTTCACCACCCATGTGAACATCTAATTCTTCAGAAGGATCCACTAGTGCGCTTTCTAGATCGCCGTGTTTAACGTTGTTTCCTCCCCCGCCGTAAAAGTGGCAGCTTCCGCACGCCTTACGCGTTGGAGTGCCACCTACAGAACTTGCAACAGCTTCAAGGTCAACAGCTTCGAAATACTTTCCGCTTTTTGATGGGAACTCCTTTCGTTCCATGGCAGGGTAACCGGCCGCCGTCGGGAATTTTTTATACGTCCCTGTATGGTCATGACAAACAAGACAGTCTATGTTCATTGGATCGGAAAAATCAAAAGAGTCATCTTTCCAGCCATAGCCCGCATGGCAGCTGGTACATCGCGCTTCATTTCCTTTTAGTCCAATACAAAAATTATTCAGGACAGTTTTCTTTCCAAGGACGTGTTCACCTGATTTGCCTGGGATAGTTGTCGGATCAGACCCCCATGTCCAATGAACATTTTGCATAAATGAGAACGCGGCATCATCGTGACAATCCAAACACATTTCTGTGACTTCATGGACAGATTCGAAAGGACCTTCGTCTTCAAAGTATTCTGTATGGTCTTCAGTAGCCGTAAGTAAATTGAATAAAAGGAGTGAGAAGGTCAGCAATATCATGTGTGATTTCATTGGTATTTCTTTAGTTAATTGTATTATTTACTTTAGATTATCTCAAATGTCATATTTAAATTTAAGACGAAGTACACATATATCGAAAGGAATGGAATAAAAAACCACGATAAAAACCATGAACACTTACACGTAAACATCTATCTGCTCGCTAAGGCGTACAAGTTCGCTGGCAGACGCTAACACTAAGTCAAAGTATGCATAAATATACAGAATATATGTAAAATGATAAATAATCCTTGCTCTATTTTACAGGGGAGTGTTACATTGTCTGACGCCAAATCAGGAAAAAAGATTTTCTCTGGCAGAAAATGTGATTCGGCGCACACGCAATAAGAGTGAGCTTGATTCCGGCTGAAATATTGAGTAGAATTACGAAAGAAATACATGGAATACATAGTAGATACAATTTTTTATGGGATAATTAATCGGCAGGGTGTAAAATCCCCTTCTGTCATAGTGGCATTTAAGGCGATTATGATGGATAGTTTTTTGATAATTGTCTCAGAGTTTAAAGACTTGATTACGATACAAACAGAAAAAGGAGAAAAATGATGAATTCATTCTTAAAAAAACAGATGGTATTTTTAGCAGCAATCGTTGCACTAAGTACCTTTACATTTGGACAAGATTTTGCTGTTACATTAAATGCAGCAGGCGGTTCAGGTAACTATGATTTAAATGTTGGGATGTCACCAACGGCGACAGACGGATATGATGAAGGTATTGATTTATATGCACCTCCGGCACCGCCACCCCCTGCATTTGATGCCGCAATAGGTTGGGGCGGAGACCGTTATTACACGCAAATTGTTGCAACAACCACCGAAACAGTTGAGTTTGATATCCAACTTCAATACCCTGAAGAAAACATTATTACTCTTAGCTGGGATAACGCTGGCTGGGCAGCTCTAGGAAGCTTCGTGCTTCAAGATGCGTTTGGCGGGGCAATGATTAATGTAAATATGCTTGAACAAACAAGTATAGAATTAACAAACCCGGCATTTAACACCTTAAAACTTTTTATAACTGCCACACCTCCTTTACAGGGACCTACCGCTGATTTTACCGGTGACCCTTTGAGTGGATTTACCCCATTGGCTGTGAGCTTTACCAATACGTCAACAGAAGGAGATGAGGGGATTGTATCTATTGCGTGGGATTTTGGAGACGGCGGAACCAGTACAGATGCAAGTCCGACCTATACATATCAGGTTGCCGGCGAATATACGGTTTCGCTTACAGTAATCGATGATAACGGACTCGCGGATTCTGAAGTAAAAGATGCATATATTGTCGTGAATGATCCTGTAGATCTTACTGCAGATTTCTCCGCGAATCCTACGTTTGGTACGGCACCGTTAACTGTACAGTTAACCGACCTTTCCTATCCGACCACCGGATATGAAATAACCGCATGGGCTTGGGAATTTGGCGATGGATCAACCAGCACAGATCAAAACCCGGCACATGACTATGCAGAAAATGGCTCTTATACGGTTTCACTTACCGTAACCGATGCCACCGGCACTGATACAAAAACTGCCACTGATTTTATTTTGGTCTCCGACATTCCGATTGGTGACCCGAATATTGCATTATCAATGTTCGTAGAAGGTCCGGATTTTGGGTACAATCTTGGATTTGGTTTCTCTCCGAATGCAACAGATGGCTATGATGAAGGAACGGATCAGTATGCTCCTCCGGCACCACCACCACCATCTTTTGATGCGGCGTTGACATGGCCTTTGAATAGTGAACGTTATTTTACACAAATTTTAAAC
Organism: uncultured bacterium; assembly: GCA_964388155.1. Lineage (GTDB taxonomy): Bacteria > Fidelibacterota > Marinisomatia > Marinisomatales > JACNKV01 > JACNKV01. Next base: position 9,307 of record CAYLYH010000014.1, read on the forward strand.
GGATCCATTGATGATCTGACAGAGCATATTTATGGCGTGTCACTTCAATATGCATCTGATAACCTGATTACCATCACTTGGGATAACACGGACTGGGATATGCTTGGTTCATTCCGTTTGACTGATGCCTTCGATGGAGCATTGGGCGTTGACGTTGATATGACTCAGCAGACTTCTTTAATCCTGGATAACCCTGCATATACTTCTTTGAAATTATGGGTAACTCCCAGTGGAGTTTCCGCTCCTAATGCAGATTTTACTTCAGATGTCACCACCGGTTTCCCGGGAATGACCGTGAACTTTTCGGACGCAACCGTTCCGGGTTCAGGTGATCTTATCTCTTGGGCATGGGATTTTGGCGACGGTGGGACGAGCACAGAACAAAATCCGGTATATGTTTATGAAACAGAAGGTTCTTATTCCGTATCGTTAACAGTGTCTGATGTTGTTGGATTTACATCCACTGAGACGAAAACTGATTTTATTACGGTTAATCCATTTGAGGGAGCCACTGCAGATTTTAGTGCGGATGTAACCTCAGGACCTCCGCCGTTAACGGTGAACTTTAGTGACCTTTCCATAACGGATGCAGGTTTTAGTATTGTTTCTTGGGCATGGGATTTTGGCGACGGTGGTACAAGCACAGAACAAAACCCGGCACATATATTTGAGAACGAAGGGCAATATACCGTCTCACTTACGGTTGAAGATGAGAATGGATTTACCGATACAATGGTTCGCGATAATTACATTCACGCAGTTATTGAACCACTTTATGCTCCGGTCAATCTTTCCGCAAGTGTCAGTAACCAGGTTGATGTATCTCTGGAATGGGATGAACCGATTGATCCGAATAATGCGTGGTTAAACTACGACAGTGGTGAAAATAATGACGGGATTGGTCTTACCGATGGAGGAACCTTCTATGTGGCTGCACGTTGGGAGCCATTTCAATTAACACCTTATGACGGAATGTTTCTTGATTTAGTCAAGTTTTTCCCTAGAAGTGCTACGGCTGAATTCACCATAAAAGTATGGTACGGCGCAGATGCCGGGACATTAGTTCATGAACAAGCTGTTACGGATTATATTCCTGAATCTTGGAACGAGATTACGTTGTCAAGCGCAGTAGAAATTGATGCTACACAAGAACTATGGATTGGATATGAACTCACGCACGCCGGTGGGGAATATCCTGCAGGAACTGATGGGGGACCCGCGGAAGCAGGTTACGGAGACATGCTCAGTATGGATGGAGTTGCCTGGGAATCTATGGCAACGGCTTACGGGCTGAACTACAACTGGAACATTCAGGGTCACTTAGCACTGGATGGACGGAGTTTGACGTTGGCATCCATTCCGGATGATGTTATGCCGGGAACAACCATCTTAAACAATGTGAAGCATGACGGTCCGTTTGAAAAAGGCGGGCTTGGCATCGTTGATCATACACGCTCAATTCATACCCGTGATTTTCAGCACTACAAAGTGTACCGAAACGGTGAATGGCTAGGAGATTCTTATACCGAATCTTATGAAGACCTTGGATTAGCAAACGGTGATTATGAATACTACGTTACCGCTTTTTACGACGGCGGTGAATCCGATCCAACAAATACAGTTGATGTCAATATCTATTTTGATCCGAACTTCCAGATGCTGGATGTAGTGGTATTTACAGATCAATATCCTGGTGAAACCACATGGCAACTTGCAGATACAGATGGGAATATCGTCGCCACAGATGAAGGGGTGATTGCTGATCCCGAAACGCTTTACGAGTGGGAAGTTCAAGTCTTCGTGGGGGAGTATACGTGGACAATCTTTGACGCTTATGGTGATGGAATTTGCTGTGCATATGGTGAAGGATATTACGAACTATACTTAAATGGAGAGTTGTTAGGAACCGGTGGAGAGTTTACGACCGATGAAAGCGTAAATTTCACGGTTGAATCATTAATCTTCGGTACAGTAAATGGTACCGTAACTGATGATGTTGGTAGCCCTGTTGGTAATACATCAATCATTGTGAATGATGAAGTTTATGCGACGACATCCGGTAACGGAAGTTATTCTTTTGACATTTTTCCGGAAACCTACGATGTAACTGCTGCAAAATTTGGGTATGTAAGTTCAACAGTTGCGGATGTTGACGTTGTGCAAGATTCTACTACGGTTGTGGACTTTGTATTGATACCTGCCGGAACAGGAACGCTTGCCGGTACCGTGACAGATGCGGAAGATTCTGCCCCGATGGCGGGTGTGAGTATTGTCATTAATGGCACAGATTACAGTACGTTAACGGACGATGCAGGTGCTTATCTCTTTGATGAGGTATTTGAAGGAACCTACGATGTCACAGTCTCAATCGATGGATATTTCACTCAAACAGCAGAAGATGTTACGATTGTTGAAGATGAAACGGTTACACTTGATTTTGCGATGGAAGTGTACACATTCCCGGTCAATTATTGGAATGATTTTGAAGAAAATGACGGAGGACTTATCGCCAATACCGGATGGGGTTGGGGATCACCCTCAGCAGGACCTTCCGGTGCATATTCCGGTGTGAACCTTTGGGGAACGAACCTTAGTGGCGACTATGATAACAATGCCAACTATACATTAGAGACTACTGAAGAAATCCTTATTGCGAATAGTGGCTATATGCTGGAATTTTGGCATTATTATGATATTGAAAATTACTGGGATGGTGGGAATGTAAAAATTTCTACGAATGGCGGAAACAGTTGGGAAATTCTCGACCCAATCGGTGGATATCCTGAAGATGCTGCTTCAACCGGGAATGCTGGTATTCCAGGCGAACCATGTTTCACCGACAACTCAGGCGGATGGGTAAATACAGAATTTGATCTCTCTGCGTATGCCGGGCAAATAGTCTACTTCAGATGGCATTTCGGGACTGATGGTTCTGTTCAATATCCCGGATGGTATATTGACGATGTCCGAGTTTACGAACAGCAGTTCGGCTCATTAGACGGGGTTGTAACTGAATCTGCTTCCGGAGCACCTATCTTCGGTGCAGTTGTTACCGTAAGTGGGTTGACCGGAACAACAAATTCTGACGGATATTATACTATTAATAATGTAGTAGCATTTACGTACGATGCGGTTTGTAATGCTGAAGGTTACAATGTAAATGTGACAGAGGTTGAGGTAATCCCTGATATGACCACGACCCTTGATTTTGCATTGACAGCACCTACTATGGATATTGATCCACAATCGTTAAGCGTTGTGATTGATCCGAATGAAATTCATACGGAACCGATTACGATTTCCAATAATGGTAATGGACTATTAGAATGGCGTGGAAGCATTGCAACTCAGGACCGCGAAGAGTTTGATACAGACTTACCCCTAGTTTCAGAATTAAGGGATGCGTTAAACCTAAACATTCCGAAGAGTTATCGCTCTTCAGGACTTGCTCCTGAAGCACCGTTGAATCCACCGTTGGATCAACATACGGTTCTACTTGACAGGGATACAGAATCATACGCGTATAATGCTTATGATCCCACTGGATCTATTCCTGCCGGACCTATCAGTTTCTACCTGGAAAACCCAGGTAGTGTGACTCCATTTGGTTCAGAGGCATCTAACTTTATTGCCACAGCTGATTGGGTGGATGATGTTTGGTACGGAGTCATCTATGGTGGTACTCTGATTACAATTGATATGGAAACCGGTGAGTATACAACCATCGGAAGTACAGCGGATGTCATGGGAATGGCATACGACTGGACGACTGAAACCATGTACGGCGTCGCCTTTGGCGGAGAACTGTATACAATCGATCTCGAAACCGGTGCCTATAATCAGATTGCAACAACGCAAGGAAATATGATTACCATGGCGTGTAGCAATGACGGCATTCTCTATGGATTTGACTTAGATGCAGACACTTTTGGTATGATCGATAAGGTTACCGGAGAGTGGACAGTCATCGGGTCGGTAGGATTCGATTTCAGTTACGCTCAGGATGCATCATTTGACCATGCAACCAACACCTTATATTGGGCTGCTTATGATGTTGCCCTTGGCGGAGAACTTGTCACCGTTGATTTAGAAACCGGTGCAGCCTCTCTGGTCGGAGCATTCCCGGGTGGGTTAGAAGCCACCGGATTTGCCATCCCCGGCAGACCGGATACGTGGTTGACGATAGAACCCAATTCTGGTGTCCTTGATGCCGGAGCCAGCGGAACCGTTGTCGCAACATTTGACGGAACAGATATCCTACCGGGTACGACATTGATTGCAGATATTACCTTTGCTCCAACTCCGGAAGTGGGAGATGTTACCATCCCCGTTACTTTGGTGGTTGGGTCGATGGACTTTGGATCGGTATCAGGAAATGTCTCACTTGAAAACACACCTTACAGCACCGGAAACATGAGTGATGTTATCATTACGATTGGTCCTTACACAACAACACCAAATGATAACGGAAGTTATTCTTTTGCTGTTTATCCGGGGACATACGAAGCAATGGCTTCATTGTACGGATATGAAGATGCTGTGATTGGAACAGTCGTGGTTGAAGAAGGAGCAGAGACCTCCGGGATTAACTTTGACATGAATTGCCTGATGGCAGGGCTATCCGGAACTGTTGCTGAATACGGCACCGGAATTCCGATTTCAGGAGCTACGATTACGTTTTTTAATATGGAAATGTCAGACGTAACCGATGGCAGTGGTCATTATGAATTCTTAGGAATCATAGAAGGAACATATGAGCTCTTAGCTGAACATGATGCCTACGAAGATGTATTTGCCGAAACCAACGTAAGCCAGGATGCAATGAATGTTCTGGATATGACAATGCAGGAACATGCAGATCCGCCATTAAACTTGACGGCTGAAGTACTCAATTACAACGATGTCCATCTTGCATGGAGTTCACCGGTCGCCGGTGGTGGAGACGCGGATGTACTGGTTCAGATATTTACCGACGGTTGGCCAAGTGAAACAAGCTGGGATATCGTCAGTGAGGATGGAACCTACATCGATGGCATTGAAACCGGAAGTCTAACGGAAGCCGACATGCTTTATGAATGGCCTCTCGTCTTGGAAGGTGGTACTTACACATTCACGATTTATGATGCATACGGTGATGGAATTTGCTGTGCATACGGTGAAGGATATTACAATGTTCTTGTGAATGGTGATTTGATTGCCACAGGCGGTGAGTTTGCCACAGAAGAAAGTGTAACATTCAATACAAGCGGTATGGTGAATTCGATTACTCATTCTGCTTATGCCGAACCGCATGATGCCGTAAAAGGTGAACTACCTGAAAATTATCAGGATTTACCGTTAGTAACCGAAACAACAGAATATAACTGGACGGAAAGAAATCGGGAATTTCTTGGCTACAATGTGTATCGGAACAATAATCTTATTGCTGAAGATATTTCTGACACAACTTATGTCAATGATAATGTTCCAAATGGAACATATGTCTATGGTGTAAAAGCTGTGTACTCATCCGGGATTTCTGAGCCGGCTACGGTAGAAGTTATCGTGGATGCACCACTCATCGCAGATTTCTCCGCTGATGTAACCGAAGGAGCCTCTCCATTGTCTGTGAACTTTACAGATGAATCGACGGAGTTTGGTTCACCGGTTGTTGCATGGTATTGGGAATTTGGGGACGGAGAAACCAGTAATGAACAGAACCCGACACACGTTTACGAAATGATGGGTTCTTACACGGTTACCTTCATAATTATGGATCTTGGCGGAACCTCCGCAACGGAAACAAAAGAAGACTACATTACCGTAACGGCAGAACCCGGTCCGTGTGAATTTGCACGAACCATTGATGTCACCGGGAATGGCATCACCTATGACCTGACGTTTGGGTTTGCATCGTATGCTACAGACGGATATGATGCAGGGATTGACCAGTATGCGCCACCACCGCCGCCACCACCGTCATTTGACGCTGCACTAGGTTGGGAAGGTGATCGCTACTTTAAACAAATACTGGCGACTGATTGTGATGTAGAAAAGATGTACACGATTCAGCTACAATATGCATCTGATAACCTCATCACGTTGGAATGGGACAACACAGGTCTGGCTGAATTGGGACTCTTTAGACTCACAGATGCCTTTGATGGTGCATTGGGAGTTGATGTAGATATGACCGAAGAATCTAGTCTGGTATTAGATAATAATGCTTATACAACTCTGAAGCTTTGGGTCACAGCAGTTACTCCAGAAATTGAGCCGGGAGATGTACCTGAAGGATTTGAGTTTACAGAAACGCCGTTCTCCGGTGTGTTCCAGGGACAAGCTAATATCGACGGTCTTTCTGCAGTAGAAGAAGATTGGGTTGCTGCATTTGATGCCGACGGAAATTGCGCGGGTTCAATTCAACTCACTTTGGATGCCGGAATTGCATACATCAATTTACCGATTTATGGTGATGATCCGGCTACCTCAGACATCGATGAAGGAATGAATGCTGGTGAAGCATTCACGCTTACTCTCTTTGATGCATCTGAAAATGCCTACATAGATTATGGTGTTGCCTTTGACGGATGGTTCAATAATAACGGTGCTCCGATTCCTCCATACAATGACCCGACGGTTGTTTATGACTTTTTGTCTGTTCTTGAATTGACAGATGAAATAAGTCTGGCCGCTAACTGGAACCTTGTATCCTTCGATGTGAATATTGAGAATAATGCTCCGGCTACGGTGTTTGCTGACCTAATCGCTGATGGAAATCTAGAGTACGTAACCGGGTTTGGTGAAGGTGGAGCTACCTTCTTTGACCCTAACGGTCTTCCATTCTTGAATACATTGACCTCTGTTGATGCGAATTTGGGATACTGGGTAAAATCCAATACATCAGCTTCTGTAGCTCAAAATGGTGTAAGCCTTGTTGGTTCCTCCTTTGATCTTAGCTCAGGATGGAACTTGATTGCATACACTCCGCAAGGAAGCATGACGCCAAGTGAAGCGTTTGCAGATATTATCTCAGACGGAAATCTTGTTTATGTCACCGGATATAATGCTTATGGTGCTGTCTTCTTTGATCCGAACGGACCCGACTTCATGAACACACTCACGTCACTGGACAATGGTTCAGGTTACTGGGTGAAAGTGAATAATGATGTCGCCGGATTTACATATCCGACACCTTCCGGTCGTTTGGCGAAGACATTTGCTCAAAATATCAATCCGAACATTGTGAAAACAAACCAGTTCATGTTTGTCAACGGTGAAGCCACATTCGATCATGTCGATTACAAGATTGGCAATAAAGTGAATGTTTATGCATCAAGCGGTATTCTGATTGGTGAGATGGAAATCCTTGAAGGCGGCCTGTTAAGAACAGGTGCCGTTTATGGGAATGATGTCAGCACAGATATAGTTGATGGTGCTAATTTTGGCGAATCGCTGATTTTCAGGATTGGTGAACTTGAATCTGAACCGGTGAATATAACGTTCACAGGATCGATGAATCTCACGAAAGTAAGTTTGACTTTCAAACAGCTTCCTGAGACGTATGCTCTTTCACCGAACTATCCGAATCCGTTCAACCCTGTAACGACCATTCAATATAATCTCCCGGATGACGCACATGTCTCCATGGTGATTTATGATATCATGGGTCGTCAGGTGAGGACATTGGTGAACGATGTTCAAAATGCCGGATACAGAACAGTGAAATGGAATGCGACCAATGAAATGGGTCAGCCGGTCAGCGCAGGGATGTATTTCTATGTCCTGAAAGCGGATGACTTTACTCAGATCCGTAAAATGGTCTTGTTGAAATAATCACAAAAAAAACCAAGGCAGTGGGAAGGCAACTTCCCACTGCCCTTATAATCATAAAATAATTATCAGGAGAATGACAATGAAAAAGTTTAAAAAAACAAAGGGTTTTGTGATTGCGGTATTCGCATTAACATCCCTGCTGTGGGCAGATGCGGACTTTTCCGTTTCGTTTGTCGCCTCAGGAGATGGATCTGATTATACGATGACGGTAGGAATGTCGCCGTCCGCGACGGATGGATATGATGTTGGCATAGACCAATATGCTCCTCCGGCACCTCCTCCACCATCATTCGATGCGGCAATTGGCTGGGGTGGAGACCGATATTATACACAGATTGTTGCCAGTACAGAAAGCGAAGTGGAATTTAATATACAGCTTCAGTACCCGGAAGGGAACACAATAGTATTAACGTGGGATAATTCCGCGTGGGCATCTTATGGTACTTTTGTGCTTCAGGATGCTTTCGGCGGAGCAATGATTAACGTCGATATGAACGCTACAACGACACACACGTTGACCAACCCTGCATTTAACACACTCAAACTGTTTGTAACAGCAACAGTCCCGGTTACAAATCCATTTGATGGATTAGCAGCCCCCACACCGTATTCCGGTGTGTTTTGGGGACAGGCAACTGTAAGTGGAGAAAATGCAACATCCGATGATTGGATTGCCGTATTCGATGAAGATGGAAATTGCGCAGGAGCAACACCGCTCACAATGAACGATGGAATTGCTTATATTAATCTTTCCATCTATGGAGATGACCCTTCAACCGAAGATATCGATGAGGGAATGAATGGCGGTGAAACATTTTTGATGAAACTATGGGATATGTCGGACAATCTTGTTATTATTTATCCTGTTGTATTTGATGGGTGGTATAATAACAACGGTGCTCCAATGGATGGATACAACGATATTGATGTTGTCTATAATTTTGAACTACCTGTTGATAACGTAGCCCCGACAGCCTTTGCTGGGAACGATCAAACTGTGGAAGGTGGCGCTGTTGTAACTTTAAGTGGATTAGGCTCTTATGATTCAAATGGTGATGAGTTAACCTACCTTTGGACGTCTCCTGAAGGTATCAGCCTTTCTGATGCTACAGTTGCCGAACCTACATTTACAGCTCCTGCCGTAGATGAAGATACTCCCTACACATTTTCGTTAATCGTAAATGACGGAGCATTAGATTCAGACCCGGATGAAGTGGTTATCACGGTCACACATTTAAATAGCCCTCCGGTACCACCTTGGGATAACGATTATGGTAACTGGGGTGAAAGTTTTGAAACAAATGAAGATACACCATTAACGATTGAATTTATCGTCGAAGATCCGGATGGTGATGATGTAGAAATTATCATTATTTCCGAACCGGAACACGGTACGCTGGAAGGATTAGTCTATACACCGAATGAAAACTATTTTGGAGAAGATTCATTCAATGTTGTTGCCTACGATGGTGAGCTATATTCCGAAGAAGCCACGGTGTGGATTACTGTTCTGCCTGTGAATGATGCCCCGATTGTCAATGCCGGAGAGGATTTTGATGTCGGACAATTGGTTGAAGTGGTGTTAACCGGTTCTGCAGATGATGTGGACAGTGACATTGCGTCTGTTCTTTGGGAAAGCGTAGATGGGGCAATTGAGATATCAAATGCTAATACAATGGCAGCCACGTTTACATCCCCGACCGTCGAAGAAGAAACATCGTTTAGCTTTACATTAACCGTAACCGATGTCGAAGGTGAATCCGGTACCGATGAAGTGATTGTTACCGTTATCCCCGGTTTAGCCGTAGATGATGTTACGCTTCCTGAAAATTTTGCTCTCCACCAAAACTATCCGAATCCGTTTAATCCTGTAACAACCATCGGGTATGATATAGCAACCTCCGGTACAGTTCAGATTAATATCTATGCACTGACCGGACAACGAATCAAAACACTGGTGAGTGGGTACAGAGAACCTGGCAGATATGAAGTAACATGGAACAGTACAGACGCTCACGGGAATCTGATGCCGACCGGAGTATACTTTTACGCTATTGAAACATCGACGTACACAGCGACGAAAAAATTGGTGTTGATAAAATAAACTCGACTTAAATATGGTTTGAAAAGAGGGATCTTAGCGGATCCCTTTTTTTTCACTATACAATATCATTGGATGAATTATTCAGACTAAAGTCCTAATTTCCACTTGGTTATACAAAGAAATATTACAAGGATGCTCATGAAAAACTTAGTGTGGTTCATACTGACAATATTGCTGGTAGGTGGTTGCGACACAAAACGTGAATCGATTGGAGGGGATAATGAGATTATTGTTATCACCGCTCCGGAATCAAAACTGATGATTGGCTCTGTGCTGAGAGCTATCTTCACCGATACGGTGTATACACCACAGCCTGAACCTGTGTATGAACTCAAATTTGCAAACCCTGAAGGATTTACAAAACTTCAACGACAAACAAATTTAGTCATTGGCTCTATCGGGGATGATTTAACAAATCCGGGAACAAAACTGGTACATCTGTTGCTGGGGGAAGAAAAATTTACCGAAACACTTACCGGAGATCAGCATATTATCTTCACAAGGAATCAATTCGCCGGAAACCAACTGTTTATGATTATCAGTGCTGCGTCATTAAGCGATTTCGATAAAGAGATAACAGATAAATCCAAATGGATTCGAAAAACCTTTGATGAAAAATATGAATCTCGACAAAAAAAATACCTGTTTGGGAACACTCGACAAAAGAAAATTGAAAAACGATTTTCATCGGAATACAGTTGGAGTATTAATATCCCCTGGGGATGGGAGATAATAAAAGAAATACCGGATTCAAATTTTGTGTGGCTGGGGAGAGAAATGCCGTATCAGTGGCTGTCTGTGCAGTGGGAGGATGGTTTGACGGTGTATGATTCTTTAGCCGCTACAGAAAAGTTATGGCAGTATCCTGAATCTTTCTACAAATCGATTCGTTTTAATTCCTATAAATATTCAATGACAGAGACAAACTTCAATCATTGGTCAGGCTGGAAAGCTGTCGGTATTTGGGAATCGATTGAAGACGCACTTGGCGGTCCGTTTGTTTCGTATCTGTTTTATGACGGTGTCACTGACAGAACGTATCAGATAAATATGATCGTGCATTATCCGCAGAAAGAGAAGACGGTATACCTTAAACAACTTGATTTAATTGCGAAAACATTCGCTGTAGAATAAACAATATCATGAAAAATATTCTCATCACCGGCGCAAGCGGACAGTTAGGTTCTGCTGTCTCTAAGCTGTTTATCGGCAGTTATGACATCCTGCTTACTGATTTTGTTTTGCCCAAGGATGGTAAATCACCTTTTGAAAAGATGGATATTACCGATGAAATATCTGTTCGGAAAATCGTAAAGAAGTTTCAGCCGGACATTATTTTGCATTTGGCCGCTATGACGGATGTGGATGGATGTGAGTTAAACCCTGAGAAAGCAAATAACATCAATGTCGACGGAACCAAACACCTGTTGAAACATTTTGACGGAAAATTTGTATTCATTTCCACAGATTATGTTTTTGACGGAAATTCCGGTCCTTACTCAGAAGACGATAGGACAAACCCGATTAATGAATACGGGAGATCAAAACTTCTTGCAGAAAACATTGTAAAGGATTCCGGGAATCCATGGCTAATTGTGCGGACAAATGTCGTGTTTAATTACACCGAAAATACACAGGCAAGTTTTGTCAAATGGGTTGTAGATTCTCTACGAAATGACATCCCGATTCGCGTGGTAAACGATCAGTGGAACAATCCAACATGGACAGTCGCCTTAGCTTCTGCATTGATAGAGATGATTGAAAAAGATTTTTCGGGTGTATGGAATTATGGTGGAGCGGAGTATATGCATCGGCTGGAGTTTGCGAAAGAGATCGCAGAAGTTTTTAAGTTGAACAAAGCGTTAATTTCACCATGCAGAACACAAGAACTTAACCAGCCGGCACCACGTCCATTAAAAGGCGGGTTCTCCATTGAAATGATAAAACATGCAGGGATTGAGCCCTATCCGTTGAGAAGAAGTTTAGAAGAAATACATAAAAAAATGACCTTATGAAAACGCTGATTATCTCACCAACTTATAACGAAAGTAAAAATATCCATCGTTTGGTGGAGAAACTATTTTCAATTGATCCATCATACCATTTGTTAATTATCGACGATAATTCTCCTGATGGAACCGCAGACATCATTCGTAATCTGCAAATGGATTACCCGAATCTCCACCTTGAATCCCGATCCGGGAAATTGGGACTTGGCACAGCCTACTGTCACGGATTCAAATGGGCACTTGAGCGTGATTACGAAGCGATTGTCCAAATGGATGCTGATCTTTCACACGATCCGAATGATGTCCCCAAAATGGTAGCTCTTTTGGATAAAAATGACCTTGTAATTGGCAGCCGTTACTGTAACGGTGTAAGCGTTGTTAATTGGCCGATTCGCCGACTCATTCTTAGTTATGGAGCCAATCTATATACACGCATTATTACCGGGATGTCTATCAAGGACGCTACTGCCGGATTTAAAGCATGGAAACGAGATACGCTTTCTGCTATTGACTTAAACGATGTCCGATCCAACGGATATTCATTCCAAATTGAGATGAATTTTCGATCGTGGATAAAAAAATTCAATATTGCCGAATTACCGATTATATTTATTGATCGGACAATTGGAGAATCCAAAATGTCCAAACATATTATGTACGAGGCGATATTTATGGTTTGGCGGCTTCGATTCTGGAAAATATTTAGAATGATAAAATAGCTTGATTAATTCATCAGCCACGGATAAACACGGATATTATTAATGATAAAGAAAACAAAGAACAAAATTAATTTATCAAATAAAAATTGTGTTTTTACCATAAATCCCTTTATAATAGTCTTTTGTGTGTTTTGTGGCAAATAATTTAGGATAGATCCTTTTTTGAATTCTCTATCAATATCTGTTTTAATCGTCAGTTATAATGTAAAGCAATATTTGCTTCAATGCATTGACTCCTTGCTACACTCTGATTATCAGGGCAATTTTGAAATTATCGTCGTAGATAATCATTCCTTCGATGGATCAGTAGCTGCAGTAAAAGAAAAATTCCCGGACGTAATCATTATTGAGAATCATGATAATCCGGGGTTTGGAAAAGCAGTAAACCAAGCATCAATAAAAGCAAATGGTGATTATTTTCTTATTCTTAATCCTGATACAATTGTCCAAGAGAATACGTTGTCTGTGTTTGTGGAATATATGAAAGAGCAAGCTCACATCGGTTTAATTGGTCCTAAAATTCTGAATTCTGACGGGACGTTGCAACAGGCGGCTAAACGGTCTTTTCCAACGCTTGGAGTCGCACTTCCAAAATTACTGGGTCTGGCAAAAATATTTCCGAACTCCCGGTGGGCGAGCCGATATAATTTAACATTTTTGAATTCTGATGAAACACATCGAGTTGACGCCATCAGCGGTTCGTGCATGTTTATACGAAGTGAACTTTACCGCAAATTGGGTGGATTCGATGAACAATTTTTTATGTTCGGTGAAGACCTTGATTTGTGTTACAGAGTGAAAAAGAAAGGGTTTGAAGTCCATTACGTCTCAAAAACACAAATTATACATTATAAAGGAGAATCGGTAAAGTCGGCGCCTTATAACAGTAAAAATGCGTTTCATCATGCAATGATCTTATTTTATGACAAACATTTCCACAGCAAGTTCATCACCAGATTTGCCGTTCGGTTAGGAGTGAAAATCAGACGGATTCTGTCGCAGATTATGGGATGGCGTGCACAAATTATATCTGTTGGATTGGATACAGTTTCCGTCCTCACAGCTTTTTTTATTGCGATCCCGATTCGGTTTACAGATTTTGAACCCGTCATCGTGAGTAAAGGCTTGATCCCGCTAATATACGTTGTATTTTGGTTAGCCGTAGGAATGGTCTTTCAACTCTACACACGGTACATTTTATCATATTCAAGAGCGATTATATCTTCAATTGCAGGGTTTTTTATCGCTGTGGCGTTTACATATTTTTTCAAACAATATGCATTTTCAAGACTCGTGATTATTTTGGGAGCCTTTTTTATCACTTTTTTGATTCCGGGTTGGCGGTTGATTGCGCATTATTTAGCTTCCAGAAACAAAATACCAAAGGTGCGCCAAAAACAAAATTACTTGTTTCGACGAAATGCACTTATCATTGGTGCAAATAATAACGGTATAACCATTGCAAAAAATATATTACGCCGCATTGATATTGATATAGAAATTGTAGGATTTTGTGATATTGATTTACAAAATGACTTAGATGATCTTCCTGTACCTTTTCTTGGGCGCATTGGAGAAATTGAAAGTTTAGTGAGTACACATGGAATTAGAGAACTTATATTCTCCAGTGAGGCAATGAGTTATGAAGATATTATTCACATCATGAACACAACAAAAGATTTGCACCTCACTTATAGGATGGTCCCGCGTCATGAAGATGTACTGCTAAGTAAGTCATTAGTAGAAGATATTGGTGATTTTTCTTTTGTAAATATTGAGTATGCTCTTTTTCATAAATTCCATAAATTTACAAAGCGATTTTTTGACGTAATTGCTTCGATCCTTCTTATGGTCCTTCTTATGCCTGTTATTGTCTTTTTGGCAATTATGAAAGGATCAAAACGTCGCACCTATTGGGGTAAGGAGGGTCAGAAAATCACCGGTAGGACGTTAAATATGCAAAACCGGTTTTTTCGAATACTTCCACTGCTTTGGAATGTTATCGCAGGAAACATCAGTATGGTAGGTCCGGTGCTGATTGAAGATAGTCAGTCGGATCCAAACCTCATTTGCTCTCCGGGGCTGACAGGATTAGATCAAATACGTGCCGGACAACTTACAACAGAGGATCGTTATTTATTAAATCATTATTATGCACAACATCAAGGGTTCACCATGGATTTAGAAATCATCTTGAAAACGGTATTAGGTTAAATGAGTCAATATTATCTCGAATTTGAAAAGCCCATTAAAGAGCTTGATGAAAAACTAATCGCACTTCGTGTCAATGATGAACGTGAATCTGAATCATCTGAAGAAGTTAAACGTCTTGAGGATAAACGTGAAAATGTCATCAAAAAGATTGTTAACAAATTAAGTCGTTGGCAAAGAGTTCAATTGGCAAGACATCCAAACAGACCATATTGCTTGGATTACATCCAACGTTGGTCACCGGATTTTCTTGAGCTACATGGTGACAGACATTTTGCAGATGATACTGCTATTATTGCAGGGATGGGGAGCATCGATGGTCGTCCCGTGATGTATATCGGTCAACAAAAGGGACGGAACACGAAAGAAAACTTGCACAGAAACTTTGGCATGATGCGACCGGAAGGTTACCGAAAAGCATTGCGTGTGATGAAACTTGCCGAAAAATTTCATGTTCCTGTAATCTCACTTATCGATACACCCGGAGCTTATCCCGGGATTGGTGCTGAAGAGAGAGGGCAGGGAGAAGCCATTGCAAAGAACTTACTTGAAATGTCGAGGCTAAAAACTCCTGTGATTTCAGTTGTGATTGGAGAAGGAGCCAGCGGAGGTGCGCTTGGCATAGGTGTCTCAGATAAAATGCTTATGCTCGAAAATACGTGGTATTCCGTCATTTCTCCGGAAGGTTGTGCATCCATCCTGTGGCACGATTCATCCAAAGCACCGGATGCGGCCGAAGCATTACAAGTTATCCCTGAAGATTTAAGAAAAATGGGCATTTGCGATCGGATAATTCAAGAACCTTTGGGAGGCGCTCATCGGGACTATGACACGGCAGCTGATATATTGAAAGAGATTCTTGTTGAAGAACTGGAGGTTTTAAAGGATGTTCCACGAGAAGCGTTTTTAGAACGTCGGATTGAAAAATATGATCGACTGGGCGTATTTTTAGAGGGAGCATGATTCGTTTCGAATATAATACTCATGTATATTACAAAGACGTAGACCAAATGGGAATCGTCTATTATAATCGGTACTACGAATATTTTGAAGCGGCGCGGACAGAATTGTTGCGTAAAACTGGGATTGATGTTAGTACGATTGAAGCCTCCGGGTACTATCTGCCGGTAATTACAAGTCATTGTGATTATTTATCCGGTGCTAAGTTTGACGATGAGTTAATCGTTGAAACAGTTATCCGTGAACTTCCTAAACTCAAACTGAAAATTGAGTATACGATTACCAAAATAGATGAAAAAGATGTGTTGGCCAAAGGATATACAATCCACGTTTTTACAACCAAAGAGGATAAACCGGTCAGACCGCCAAAAGATTTATTAAATAAATTGGAAATCTATTTCCAAAATTAATATAGTTCAAACTTTGCCAAACGGCCGTCAAGTCCACCGTTAGCAATTGGTTTTTTCCAGTTTGGCCTAAGTCCGATATTCTTCAAGTACTTCCGTTCACCGAAATAAATGAAGGCAGTTGATCCGGTGCATTTCTGTTTTAAGAAATCGCCCAGATTTTTATAAAACTCCTCGATATTTCCATCTCTACCAATGCGTATTCCATAAGGTGGATTTGTGACAATAATACTGTCTTTAATTTCTTCCAGGGAAAAAATGTCATGTTGTTCGATAGTGATATTCTCATCGGCGTTTAGCATCGAAGTGTTATACGTCGCATTTTTTACAGTCCTGATTGAGATGTCACTTCCTGAAATTAATCCTTTGGCGATCACTATTTTGTTTCCGTCACCGGTATATTTTACTTCTTCCCAGATGGATTCACAATAGTCGGGCAACATTTCAAACCCAAATTTACGGCGAAGAACCCCTGGTGGAGTTTTCGTCGCATGGAGATACGCTTCACAAAGGAGAGTCCCCGAGCCGCAGAGGGGGTCGTATAATGGTTTTTCTCCGTTCCATCCGGTATGTTTTATGATGGCTGCCGCGAGGGTTTCTATCATTGGAGCCTGGACGCTTCTGCGGCGATATCCGCGCCGGTGCAATGAACCGCCTGATGTATCTGCACTGATCGTAGCCTTGTTGCGATGAATGAAAAGATTGATCCACAAATCGGGTTCTTTTGTATCAATGGAGGGACGAACCCCTCGTTGGTTTGTAAAGTGATCAGCAACGGCATCTTTTAAACGTAAAGCAGCAAACTTTGAATGTTTGATATTACTATGTGAAACCGAGGAAAAAATAGCAAATGTATTATTGGGTCCGATAAAATCATCCCAGAATATTTTTAATGCCTTTTCGTAAAGTTCATTTTCTGAATGACAGCTAAATGAAATAATAGGAGCCAGAATTCGGTTGATGAGCGTGGAATGATAATTTATTGTATAAAGAGCCTTTTGTGTAGCGGTGAAATATAGTCCACGAAAAGTCGGACTAATATTATCTCCGCCCAGAGTTTTTAACTCTTCAATTGCAATATCTTTTACATCGTCAGGTATTTGTGCAAAATATCGATTTGATTTTTGGTAGTCGTAATAAGACATGGATTTAACCCTCCAAAAAACCGGCGGGCGGGTCTTCTAGGGTTTTAAGGACAGCGTCTGACATATTAATCACGATTTATAAAAGGCTGAAGCCTTAAATCCAAGAAATGGAATTTACCCTTTAGGGTTTTAAAGAGATTGATTAACATATATCAGGTTGCATAAAAGTCTAAAGCCTTAATTCCAATTTGGGTTTTATCGAGCATTGTTTAATTCACCAAATAAATTGATGGAATATGGTTTTATCGTTGATGAATTTTTCTTCGATATTGAATACTTTGGTGAAAAATCAATAACGGGATATTCACTGAAACAGTCTGCTATCCATTCAGCACCTTTTCGTTTGAGATACCAGTTGTAGCTTGAATATTTACAACTTTCCATGGTGTCAGCTACATTATGTTTAACCGGATTGTGATGGATATAATTAAAGTGAGTGAAAAAATCTTTTTTGTTCCGCGGACAGTAATCCCAATAATTTGTCCAGATTTTACGTCTCGAGGTTCTATCTTCTATGTTCCATTGTCGTGATGTTCACCCATGGATTATTTGGTTAATGATTTTCAGATCATTCCCTAATTTAGATCTAAAAAGTAAATGGTAATGATTTGGAAGGATAACCCAAGCAATAATATTATAATTGTACTGTAAATACGTTTCCTTTAGAAAGAGAGCGAATTGCTCAACTCTCTCTGGATGTATTAGGGGTTTTGTATTCTTATAGCATCTTGCAGTAAGAAAATAATATGTATTATCAAAATAGAGATGAAGTGGTTGGTGTCTTTTCATGGATTTAAACTTTTTTAATTTTGGAACAACGTTCGGATTTTACCCTTCAGAGTTTTAAGGACAACGTCTGACATATTAATCACGATTAATAAAAGGCTGAAGCCTTAATTCCGTTGAGAAAGGGATGCCGCAAAAAGTGCAACATCCCTTAAGCATTTTACCCGAAAGTAAATCCCTCAGGCAGTTCGGATGCCTGTGTACCCTGTGGGACCCAGGCAAGATCCAGGATGGTGTAAGTGGGATTTGTCGTTTGAAATATCGGAATAACTTTCATTCCCATTTTTGGCTCACCAACCGGTAGATAACCCATAAGGATCGTCGGTACACCTTCAAATTCTACATTAACAAAACGAATTGGTTTTTCTAGTGTGTTAAAAGCTCCGGTTCGTTCTGTTATCATAAATGTGTGTACTGATGCTCCTTTTTTCGCAGTTTCGGTCATATCCACGATGGTGTTTTTATCGAGACAATCCGGGCAATGAATGCGAAAAGGGACAAAAACAGAACCATGTGCATCACAGTCTGGATTCTCACATTTTGTTCCGAGAAGTTTTCCTTTACTCAGATTTTCGAAAAATGGTGCTTCACCGCCATACATATGAATGTGCGTAACATCCCTTGGATTGGTCACACCCATTAAGTCACCATCTTCATTGCGAATCGGATCATTCGGAAACGCATAATGAAATTGCCCTTTTAAACGATACTTGCCATTTTCGACACGTACTTTTCCGCGAGTTTCGGTACTCATGATTGACTCCTTTCCAATTGATGATCGGGATGAACAAGGATAGTTGATGTCACATGGGAACCCACACCGGCATGACTGATTGCCATCCCGCGCTTGGCTCCTTTGACCTGCAAGTCCGTCCAGTCTTCCGGTTTTTCACGACCAAACGCTTCCCATTTATTATCGTCACCGTGCATTTCTGCCCAGCGATTCCAAATATGCTGAGCGACTTCAATGGTTTGCATAATTCCGGTTGCACCCACAGCGTGCATATTCCCGATTAAACCACCTGATAAGTTTGCCGGGAGATTCCCAGGTTTTCCTGTGAGCGGATTTGTATGATAGCAATCGCCGCTTTCGACGTAAGTTCGACCTTCTCCATAAGGTCGTATACCAACATCTTCGTAGGATTGTATATCACTGATCGTGAAGGCATCATGAAGTTCAACCAAGTCCAGATCAATATTAGGATCGACAACTCCGGCCATACGATAGGCGTAGTATGCCGCCATTCTTGCAGCAAGAAATCCTGTGAATCCCGGGTATCTGTCTCCACCCGGGAAGCGTTCTCCAAGGTCTTTGTACTGTTCTGGTGTCTCATTCGGTAGGAGCGGGATATCCATATCCCTGCGGTCTGCCACGCGGAGTGTATGACTTCCTGCAGCGACATAAACCAGTAACGGGTTATCCGTTAATTCGTAAGCGGTTTTTTCATCAGCTAAAATAGCGCATGAAGCCCCAACACTCATTAGGCAGCAATCTAATGCTCTTAGCGGATAGGCAACAGTTGGAGAGTTTAAAACATCTTCAACCGTAATGTTCATGGGGCCTTGAGCATGCGGATTCATGCGTGCATACCCGCGGTTTTTGACGGCAATTTCAGCCATGGTCTTTCGGAAGGACTCTTCCTCCTTGCCGAAAACCTGCCAGTATTTTTGCGCCATGACCGCGTAATATCCTGTGTAAATATGACCGAGAGGAGTTTCCCAATCCTTATCTGCTGCCGAAGCGATATAGTGATTTCCTTCATCGGTCGGGACTTCGTCCATGCGTTCCCATCCCATGGCGAGGACGCAATCTGAATATCCTGATGCGATGGTTTTGAAAGCTTCCCACATTGTTGAGCCTCCGGTGGCACCTCCGGTTTTGATTCCGACATTTCCAAGCGGATCCAGCCCAAGTCTGTCGTGGATAACGGACTCACCTAAAAGCTGATCGCCGAAATGATCGGCAAAATGTCCGTAATAGCATGAGTGGATATACCGTTTTAGTTCAGCAGGAGTTTTTCCGATAAACTCGGCTGCTTCTTGGAAGGAATCTATGACGAGTTCTTCGGTACGTTTTTCCGGAATGGAACGCCCAAATTTTGACATCCCGCCGGTTACCAAGTACACCGGTTTACTCATTTCCGGAACTTTTAATTGTTGTTTACTAAACGTAATCATGTATGATCCTTGAGTTAGTTGATGGTTGGAGAAATAATTTAACACCGGAAGTTAAGAATATCGGAGCTGAGACTCCAGATATAATTGTTATTTGAACAAGAAAATTTATCCATTACCTTAATTGTTGGTTTTAAATTCAACCTCTTATTTCAGTAAATAAAATGGAGATTTCTTGAAAGAATTAAATCCTTTAGACCTTTACCCAAGGGAAAACTTACATAAACAATTTTCCGAATGTGCGAAATCAATCGGAGGAAAAAACTATTTCTTAAAACTCTTAGAGACCATTAGAGAAGCAAAACCTCATCCACTCATGTCGAAAAACAGTAAATTTTACTTCTCCCATGGGATTGTGAGTTGGTCAAAACCTATTTTTAAAGAAAAACTGGTTTTACTCCAGCACATACGAAACATCACTAAAGATGGAAACATTTTCCCAAAGAAGGGGACGAAAAGTCAAAAAAGCATCATGAATCTTCTTAGAATGCTTCATCCTGTTACGTTTCATGTAGATACAAAGAACAAGAAAGATGGACAGGGGTTTACATTCCACGCATTTGATATTATTAACGAGAGTACGACAAGAATAAATCCAATTTTTGAAGCAATCTTTTTCTCACGGGTTAACCACGTCAAAAAGTTACTGAATAAAAGATAAAAGTTTTTATGCTCGTGTAGCGGAGGAGGGATCACTCTTCACTGCGTTACGAGTGACAAGCTCGAAGCTTAGGTGATTCCTCTGCGTTTGAGCCACTCTTTCCCAGCAGTGTTTTTAAAATATTTTTCTCTAATTCGTGCTTCAGCTGATGTAGAAAAAGATTCTGAATAAATCAATTTCCAATTTGATCCACGTTTTGTATAAATAGAATATTTTTTATTATGTTGAACCAATCGTTTTTGAATATTCGCGGTCATGCCAGTGTAGATCAAACTTTCCTCAGACTTTATGATGTAGACATACCACATATAATCCCCTTAAAAAATTAGATACATTGATATTTACCGTTACGACGAAGTGGCTTGCTCATCGTAGCGAAGCGTAGATGAGTAGCGGAGGAGGGACTTGAACCCCCGACACGCGGATTATGATTCCGCTGCTCTAACCAGCTGAGCTACTCCGCCAAATCTATTAATAAGGCTAAAAAATGCGTGGCAAAATTACCATTATATATGTTAAATGGAAAATGTTAAATGGAAAATGTTGAGCAGAGTGGAAATCCCGAGTTTTATTCGGGGTAAAAGGTTGGAGCGAATGGACGGGTCGGGGAATCATTTTCAACTTTCACAATAATTCCCCAACACTTCCTGTTTCCCCCCGGCGGGCTTGCCCGCCTGCGTATAACTTCGTGCGGGCAGGCAGGCACACTTGAACACATTATCACATGAACACTTTTTTACCCCAAATATATCGTAATATTTGCTTCAAATTACTTGGGTTTACATTTATTTGTAAGTGTAATTTTCGCCGTCTATTTTAGACATATTTATTTCATTACAACAAAATAGGAGATTACTTCTTATGTACAGTTCAGTTGAATCCTTTATGGATGCAGTGAAAGCCAAGAACAAAGGCGAACATGAATTTCATCAAGCCGTAGAGGAAGTCGTTGAATCCCTTTGGGATTTTCTTCAGGATCATCCGCATTATATGCATGCAAAAATCCTTGAACGGATAGTCGAACCGGAACGTGTCATTATGTTTCGAATCCCATGGCGGAATGACCGCGGTGGGGTCGAAGTGAATAGGGGCTTCCGGGTAGAATTTAATTCTGCAATTGGTCCTTACAAAGGTGGGTTGCGTTTTCATCCGTCGGTAAATCTTGGAATTTTAAAATTTCTTGGTTTTGAACAGGTCTTTAAAAACAGCCTAACAACTCTGCCAATGGGTGGTGGAAAAGGTGGATCAGATTTCGACCCAAAAGGTAAGTCAGATAATGAAGTCATGAGTTTTTGCCAGTCATTTATGACAGAACTCCAGCGTCACATTGGTCCGGATACGGATGTCCCTGCGGGCGATATCGGTGTTGGCGGACGTGAGATTGGGTTCATGTTTGGTCAGTACAAGCGCCTCCGCAATGAATTTACAGGTACACTTACCGGTAAAGGTCTGAATTGGGGCGGTAGCTTGATTCGTCCTGAAGCAACCGGTTACGGAAACGTTTATTTTGCTGCAGAGATGTTAAAAACCCGCGGCGAAAGTTTTGAAGGTAAAACTGTTGCTATTTCCGGTTCAGGGAATGTTGCTCAGTATTCCGTTGAAAAGGTCTTAGATCTTGGCGGGAAACCTGTAACATTGTCCGATTCATCCGGGTACATTTACGATCCGGAAGGAATTGATCGTGAAAAATTGGCTTTTGTCATGGATTTGAAAAATGTCAAACGTGGCAGAATCAAAGAATATGCTGGCAAATACGGTGCGGAATATCATGAAGGTAAACGCCCCTGGGAAGTCAAATGTGATGTTGCGCTTCCATCAGCAACACAGAATGAAGTGAATGGTGAAGAAGCTCAAATGCTGGTTGATAACGGATGTGTCTGTCTTTCTGAAGGTGCGAATATGCCGTCATCTCCGGAAGCGATTGATGTTTACATAAAGAACAAAATTCTTTATGGTCCCGGAAAAGCTGCAAATGCCGGTGGTGTTGCAGTTTCCGGTTTAGAGATGAGCCAAAACAGTATGCGGTTAAGTTGGACGCGAGAAGAAGTGGATGGAAGACTTCAAGGTATTATGAAGAGCATTCATGAATCTTGTGTACAATATGGAACTGAAGGTGAATTCATCAACTATGTAAAAGGTGCAAATGTTGCCGGATTTATCAAAGTTGCTGATTCCATGCTGGATCAAGGAGCTGTTTAATAAAAACATCCCCTTTCCGCAGTCTTAGAAAGAACCCTCCGTTTGGAGGGTTCTTTCGTATGAAATAACATTGATTAGAATAAATAAAAAACCCTAATCTATAGCACGAATATTTTGAATAAAAACGGAATACATTTATGAAAGAACTTTATCCGCCTATTAAACCATTTAACGAATATTTTCTAAATGTATCTGAATTGCATACAATTCATGTGGAAGAAGCCGGTAATCCTGATGGGAAGCCTGTCGTGTTTTTGCACGGGGGGCCCGGCGGAGGCATCGAACCAATTTATCGGCAGTATTTTAATCCTGATAAATGGAGAATTATTTTGTTCGACCAGCGTGGCTGCGGGCAAAGTACACCTTTTGCCGAACTGCGGGAGAATACGACCTGGGACTTGGTCAGCGATATTGAAAGTATCAGAGAGTATTTGAACATTGAAAAATGGGTTGTGTTTGGCGGAAGTTGGGGGAGTACCTTATCACTGGCATACTCAGAGTCACATCCTGAGCGAGTCTTAGGATTGATTTTACGAGGGATATTTATGCTCCGTACGAAAGAATTGCAATGGTTTTACCAAGATGGCGCCAGCTATATTTATCCCGATGCGTGGGAGCATTATCTCAAGCCAATTCCAAGAGAGGAACGCGGAGATTTGTTGCAGGCATTTTACGCGCGGTTGACAAGTGAAGACAGGCAAACCAGATTAGATGCCGCTCGAGCCTGGAGTATTTGGGAAGGAAGTACAAGTAAATTATTTCCAAATGAACATTTGATTGATCGATTCGGAGAAGATAGCTTTGCGGAGGCATTTTCCAGAATCGAGTGTCATTATTTTGTAAATCACGGATGGTTTGACCCGGAAGATCAACTTCTGAAAAATATAGAAAAAATACGACATATACCGACGGTAATTGTGCAGGGACGGTATGATGTTGTGTGCCCAATGATCTCTGCCTGGGAATTACATCATGCTTGGCCGGAAGCAGCATTTCACGTTATCCCTGATGCGGGACATTCGATGACAGAGCCTGGAATACGCTCAAAACTAATTGAGATTACGGACAGATATTCTCAGATGTGAAGAATGAGTGAATTATTTTTATTCAATACTAAACTCTGATGGTTTGGATATATGATTACTTGTTGTTTTATATCTTAACCTCTGAAGTAAAAAAGAAAATTATAGGTCTCCTAATAAAACAGTTGAATTGCCTATTTATTTTTCCATTTACAATAATATACTCAATTATATTTTGTAAACTTAACGCTGTATTAATAAGGAAATATCCCTTAAACAGCTGGTTTTAATTGAAGAATAGAGGGCGGTAAAGTTCCTGATTGATATTGATGTGACTTATGTCACGAGAGAATTGGAAATAATAATACTAATATACATTAGGAAATAAATAGGCAACAGATGAGTTTGAATAAAATAATAGTCCTAGTCGTAGTAATGATGATGGTATTAATGGGCAAATCGATTCATCGTACAGATGCGATCTTGTTTTGCTTGAAACCGGAGGTTGAGGTGATGCGAATAGACCGGAATTCTTCCGGAGTATCTCTTAGCAATACGGAATTAGATTTATATTTTAAGACATACAATGGTCTTGATGCCGAACCATGGATTCCATTTGCAACAAATATGGATTTTGACGGGGATATATTTTTAAATAGAATATACAGGGTTAACATACCAAAAAAACTTCAAAATAAAAGAGACGATATTCTCAACGAAATAAATGCATTGAGTTCGGTGTTGTCTACAGAGTTGGAGCCAATACGAACACCAACATATACTCCCAATGATCCGTATTATTATCAACAATGGTTTTTGACGCAAATCAATGCAAATGACGCCTGGGACAATTGGAATATTTCCGGTGGTGAAATTCCGGGGAGTGAAAGTGTATTGTTAGCATCCGTTGATACGGGTGTTGACTGGGACCATGTTGACCTGAGAAATAACCTATGGCAAAATCTGAACGAGGATGCAGATGGTGACGGGCATACAATTGAATATGTCGGGGGAGAATGGGTGCTGGATCCGGGAGATTTGAACGGCATTGACGACGATGATTGGGATAATAATTCCACGACGTTTGTGGATGATCTAATTGGTTGGGATTTATCCGGGTGGAGTGGCACGGACGATAACAATCCCGTTCCTAAATCGGGTGTTTCTAGCTATGGAACTTGGGCGCACGGAACCCATGTCGCAGGGCTGTTGGCGGCAAGCACAGACAACAACAACGGAATTGCATCTGCGGCGTTTAATTGCTCAATTATGTCCGTAAAAGTTTCAAGAGAGAATCAAACCGATGGACCCTATATCACCGAAGGGTACGCCGGTATACTTTATGCTGCTAAAGCCGGATATTATGCCGGAACGTTTGCGATTATAAACAACAGCTGGGGCGGCGGTGGATACAGTAGTTACGAACAAGCTAATATCAATGTAGCCCACAATACCTACAATGCGGTTATTTTTGCTGCAGGAGGAAACGGACAAGATTCTTATCCGTATGGGGAAGAATATGCTACACACTATCCATCTAGCTATGAAAATGTGATTTCAGTTGCGCCGCTTGGAACCGGAAATCAATGGAACCATTGGGCAACGTATCACGAATCCATAGATTTATCTTCACCCGGAGAAAATATTCGAAGTACAGTTATCGGTAATAATTACACAAATTGGGATGGATCCTCCATGGCAACGCCAATTGCTGCCAGTTGTGTTGGGTTATTAAAATCTGCCTATCCAAGCATGACGAATATTCAATTGGAAACAATGATATTAGAAACCGCAGATCCGGTTATCTATCAGGTTAATCAAGAGTCCTATTTGCAGGGACGGTTAGGCCACGGACGAGTGGACGCACACATGGCAATCGAAGCGGGGTTGTTTCCACAGTTGGAATTTGTGGAAAGTGATATTTCGATCATCGGCGGATCCGGGAGTGAGATTCATCCAGGAGATAATGTGGAATTGAGGATAATCATTCATAATAATGAAACTTGGGGTGATGCAGTAAATATCACAGGAACACTAACATATGATGGTGGAAATGTATTGATTCAAAATAACCAAGCTGGTTTTGGATCGATAAGTCCCGGGGGTGCTTCACTCAATGCCGAAGAGCCATTTGTTCTACTGTTTTATGACACGGTTCAGGAAGGAGAAATTGGCTTTAGTTTAGAACTAATATCGAACGTGGATAATTATGTTCAGTATAGTACAGAGTTGACTTTTACACTGACAGTGGTAGAAAATTCTGAGACAATGGCAATCGAAATCACACAGGATTCGGGTTGGAACCTTGTGGGATTACCTTTGAGTATCGACAATCAATATCACATGAATGTTTTTCCGGAAGCAATAGAGGGAACACTTTATGCATATGAAAGTGCATATATCCCCAGTGATGACCTTACTGCTGGGCAGGGATATTGGCTTCGTTTCGGTGACACAGGCATTACAAATATCTCAGGGCTGATTATTAATGAAAACTCCGTTCAATTGAATGAACATTGGAACTTGATTTCCGGCATTTCGTTTCCGGTGAATATTAATAATATTTTGGATCCTGATAATTTGATCATAAGTGGAACACTTTACAACTATACCAACGGCGGATACCAGGCTTCTCAAGTCTTGGCTCCCGGGAAAGCCTATTGGCTTCGTTCAAATGGAATTGGAACCATCACCATAATACAATAGATAAAACAATGAAAAAAATATACGCAACAATAACTCTTCCCTTTTTTCTGGTATTATTCAGTTTTACACGGATTATTGGAAGTCCAATTTCAGAAGAAGTTGCCGGTAATATTTCGTTGAATCTATTTATTGAGCGAAGTAATTTTCATATCGATGAAATAGAAAGCACTGAAATAATTCCACTAATCGAAAAAGGAGATGTCGTTATTTTTGTTATGAGGATGCTCCCGAATGGTTTTGTAATAATATCAGCAGATGACAAGGCTCCCCCAATTTTAGGTTATAGTTTTGAAGGGACGTATGAGCCGTTAAATTTGCCTGTCCAGTATCAGGCGATGGAATCAAACTATCGCAGAGAAATCTATCAATCTATCCAAGACGATGTCACACCAACTGAAGAAATCCGATTATTATGGGAGAAATATAGTGCTGATAATTTTCAACCGACACGTGATTCAAGAAATGTTCCGATTCTGATATCTGCACGTTTTAATCAGCCAACACCATGGAACGTTCTATGCCCTGAAGATCCTCAAGGTCCCGGTGGCCATGCTTTAGTCGGATGTGTTGCTGTTTCTATGGCGCAGGTAATGCATTATTGGTCTTATCCTGCGATAGGTGCCGGTTCCCATGGGTACACACATTCGGATTATGGCTACCTTTACGCCGATTTTGAAAATACATTTTATGATTTTGAAAATATGCCAAGCTCTCCGGCAACTCCGGCATCACAATTGTTACTATATCATTGCGGTGTTGCTATAGATATGGGGTATGGAGCGGATGGCTCCGGTGCATGGGTTGGATGGGGATATCCCTGTGCAATGACAGCGTTAGAAGAACATTTTCTTTACCAAAGCAGTATCCATTTTGAGGAAAAGGATTCCTACTCTGACAGTCAATGGGATACAATGATGCGCACGGAATTAGACAATGGGAGACCTCTGGTTTACCGCGGATATGACAATAGTGGGGGGCATGCGTGGAATATTGACGGCTACCAAGGAGATTACTATCATTGTAACTGGGGATGGGGTGGCTCTGCAGATGGATACTTTCTACTCAGTAACTTGAATGCAGGCGGATATAATTTCTCAAGCGGTCAAGCTGCAATTATGGGAATTGAACCGGAAGATTTAAATGTGCCTAATCTTATTCTTGAGAACACACAGAGTGTCGAAATCTCCGGAGATGGAGACAATGTTATTAATCCCGGAGAAACTGCAAATATAGTCGTAAGTATCCGAAATAGGATTCCATGGCCGGCTGCTTCGGACGTTCAATTGACATTAAATTCTACAAACGAATATGTCTCAATTATCAATAATTATGCAGAAATTTCATCGATTGACACTGACGAATCTGCCACAAATATGGAGAATCCGTTTGTTGTTTTCTTCTCTCAAGAAGCTCCGTTAGGTGACTATACATTTAATCTGAGTTTAACCGCATCCACAAATGCCGGGCTTCCCTACGAACGGGACTACACTTTCTCAATTGAATTATCATTAAATCAACTGAATTTCCCGATTGATTTTGGTCAGCAAGTTGTATCAACTCCGATTGTGGTAGATATTGATAACGATGGGGACAAAGAAATTATTTCGGCGGATTATCAGGGGAATGTCCATTTGTTGAACAGCTCCGGTGAAGAATTTTCGAACTGGCCGGTTAATCTTGGAGACCAAATATGGGGTTCACCATCTGTTGGAGATATTGATAACGATGGGAATATGGAAATAGTGGTTACATCAAAAACCGGGTACTTAAGTATTTTAGATGCGTTTGGTAATATAGAACTAGATTTTTATGCCGGGCAATATCTGATGGGTTCCCCCGCACTTGGAAATTTAGATGATGACGAAGAGCTTGAAATCGTATTTTGTGGCTATACACCCTTCGGTAAAATATTTGCATTAAACCATGATGGTACAAATGTACCAGGATTTCCTTTGGAAATAAATGAACGTATGTTGCGAGGAGTGGCTTTAGCGGATATTGCTAATAACGGGTTTGACGACATTATTTGTACCACCGAAGGCGGAGATATAATATTAATTGATCACAATGGAGTTACCATAGATGGATTTCCATTCCATGCGAATGATAAATTTAAGACAGCACCATCTGTTCTTCAACTCCCGGCTCCGGATGAGTATGGTCATACACATATTATTTTTTCAGGGAATCGAGATAACTCACTTTATGCAATAAACGATGACGGAACTCTTCGCTTTGAGATTCAAACCGGAGGAAACATTAATACATCTGTCGGTATTACCAGTTTGTACGGAGGTCACTATGGGGTCTTTTTTGGGTCTGATGATGATTATCTATATGGTGTAGATGAAAATGGGAATATGCTTCCCGGATGGCCGAGAAACCTTGGCGGAAATGTTCTCTCTTCGTCGGTGTTCTCAGATCTTGATGGAGACGGAATTTTGGAAGTAATATCTGCGGCGGGCAGCAACATATTTGCTTTTCACATGGACGGAACACTTGTCCAGTCTTTTCCAATTAATGTGGGAGTAAGTATCACAGGGTCTCCGTGTGTAGCAAAATTAGACGAAGATGATGACATTGAAATATTTATTGGTACAAATAGTGGATTATTTGCAATAGATATGAAAACACCGAGTTTGGTGGATGTCCAATGGTCGACGTACCGTGGGAATATTTACAGAAATGGTACATACTTAACAGAGAACAATGTAACGATGATTGGTGTTTCTGTTCAGCAAGGTTGGAATTTAGTTGGATTGCCGGTAACAGTTGCCGATGCATCCTGTTCTGAAGTCTTTCCGTCGTCTAGCGAAAATACGTTATATACTTTTGAAAATGATGGATACTCTCAAGAAGAAAGTTTAGTAGAAGGCAGAGGATATTGGTTACGTTTTCCTGATCAGGGATGGGAAAACATATCTGGGGGAATCATCGAAAGCGTCACACTCAACCTCTCAGAAGGTTGGAATTTAATTTGTGGAATATCTGAGACACTTTATATCGATGAAATCGTTGACACTGAGAACATTATTGTTCCCAATACACTCTTTTATTATGATAATGGATTTGTCAATTCAAATGAACTTATTCCCGGGAACGCCTACTGGGTTCGATCAAATGGAGAAGGTTCTATTACTTTAATCAATCAATAAATCATCGCACGTTAAATTACTGTAATCAAAACATGAAACAATGTACACAATGTATGCATAATAATAAGTATTACTTGCAGAAAAGCAATTGATGTTATACATTGTAGAATAGAATAACGAGGAAAATTATGTTAAACGTACCAAAATTATTTGAATGCAATGGAACCCCGGACATCCGGATATCTGATGTTCTTATTGAATCAGATTATCACTGGATAGAGTTTATCGCACATTTGTCCAGAGTGAAGCACGCTCCGCTCCCAAACACAAAAGAGCAATTGGAGCTTCTTTTACAGGAAAATCATTCACCGCGTAAACGTGCTGTCCTCTACGCGGGTTTGGCACGGTACCATAAGTCAAGAGGGGACCTGTTAAAAGCTACAAAGTTGTTGGGATATGCTTTTTCTTTATTGTCCGATCGCCGAGAGGTTGATGAATCCAGAGCATTCATTACGATTGAAATGGCCATCATGTTAACCCTAACCGGCAATGTGGATTTATCATCAATTTTACTTGAAAAAGTTATGTCCTATTCTCAGTCTGAATACCTGCAGAGGAATGCCGGTTATCGTCTTTTCGAAAATAGGATGAGACAGAATGACAAAGGTGTTGTGGATGACCTTTTAAATTCACTGACCTATTTTAAGAAGGTATCTCAACATCATATGGTGGCTTACCATTATAAATCTTTAGGGAATGCTTGTCGGAGAATGAAAGACTATGATCGAGCGATGGAATTTTATCGTTTGGGAATGGATTATGCCAACACCCATGGTTCTCTCCATATTGTTGTAGCCATCATGCATGATATTGGCATGCTCGAATTTCATCGAGGGAATTCACACGAATCTTTACAAAATTTATCCGATGTAATTACGCTAAGTGACAATCATTATGTTAAGAGTGTTGCGTTAGCAAATATGGGTTATGTACATTTTCATTCGGAAAATATCGCAAAAGCAATAGGTTACTTTCAAAGATCCTTAGATATTGCAACAGAAAATGGTGTGTATCACAGACTGCCGGGACTTTGTTATTATCTTGGAGTGTGCAACGAGAAAAATGATGAATTTGATTCTGCGGAATTTTTCTTTAAAAAAGGATATCAATCTTCAATTGAACTCCTTCAACATCATTTTCCAAGTGCCGGTGATATTTTGTTAGCCATCCGAGGATATTTCGATTTTATCGAGACACATAAAGAATACAGATACCAGGCAAAAACTAAAAAACGAAATATCTATTCATACACAATTGATAAATCGTTGAAAGAGATTCGGATGGTTTTCCAAAACGCTCTTTTAGAAGAAGCAATTTTACGTGCCGGTTCAAAACGCCGAGCTGCAGTGGAATTGGGAATTGCCGAACGATCTTTATTTTCAGTCCTAGAACGGGTAAGTTCGGTTAAGGGCAATAAAGTTCCTGAGGAGATTCGTCGTTTCATCCGAAAGAATAAAACGTCTTCATGGAAAGCAGTTAACCAAAAATACGAACAGGAAGTCTTGAACTATTTGTATAAAGAATACGGTCAAAACAAACGGAGATTGGCTG
The DNA here is from genome assembly GCA_964388155.1 of uncultured bacterium. GTDB lineage: Bacteria > Fidelibacterota > Marinisomatia > Marinisomatales > JACNKV01 > JACNKV01. The sequence continues at coordinate 40,932 of CAYLYH010000014.1, forward strand.
AAAAATTGGATGTCAGCTATCCAAGTATTCTTAATTTGACCGCAACGATTGGTAAATCCTTGGTGACGATTTAAATCCAGGAGCCTGATAATGCCAATAAACAAAGATAACCGGAGAAAAACTATCAAGAGAAATCAATTAAAACCAGCCTCTCATCTGTTTTTCAACAGAATCATATTTTGGTCTTTCTTAATGATTGGAACAATCTTCTCAGCAGAGTTTGATGGTACTATTACGGACGGAAACAGTGGATTCCCCGTTGGTGAAGCAAGAGTTGCGCTGGTAAAATGGTCTGCATCTAATGATTCGTTAATTACGTACGTAGAACAATATACAGATGAAAATGGTATATTCTCTTTCTCTGAGCTGGAAAATGGCGAGTATAGATTATTTATTGTAGCAGAGAATCATACGATATTTGTCGATTATAATTTCTTGGTTTTGGAGGATATCAGTGTAGGTTTTCAGCTTTCTCCTGAAGAAAATGTTGGCGTTGAATGTACGGGGCGGATTTTAGATGATTTACATGAAAATCTGGGGATTCCCGGGACCACAATCAGCCGTTGGGTTGATACGCAGAACCAAGGATATTGGGATATTGTTTCGGTAACCGATGAAGATGGAAATTACATGTTTTACGCAGAGGGAGAAGTTTTTGTTGCAAATGCATTAGGTTTTGCTCCTGCTGAATTCACGGTAACTGCTCAAAATAATCAAAACATCGATATATTCTTAGAGCCATTTTCCTTTGGTGGTTCAGTCAATGGGTTTATTATGGACAATGCTTTGGGCAGAGATATCTCTGACGCTGACATGACAATTTACAGTTTGCCCGCCGATTCGATGAATGCCCCGACAATTTACCAATTAGATAGCGATGAGAATGGATTTTATTCAATAGAAAATATTCCGGAAGGCGAAGCGACTATTTTTGTGAATGTCGAAGAATATGAAGGGTATTTTAGTTCACTGACAATCGAAAACAATACAACACATAATATCAATTTGGATGTGTTACCCGGGACAGGAAAAATATCCGGTTACGTACATTATGAGGATAGTGGTGAGAGTGTCTCAACGTTTACGGATTATACGTATATTGAGTTTATCCCGGTGTCGAATAGCTATCATTGGGTAAGAGCTGAGATTTGGAGTGATGGAAGATATTGGGCGAATCTTCCTGCCGGAGATTATATTGTTGCGTGTTTTCAGGCATCTTCTGAAACAATTGGCGGGGAGAGATTGTTGAACCGGGTGTACTTTTATCCAGATGCTGAAACTTTCAATGTGGCAACAATAATTACTGTTGAAGATGGGACGTCCACGGATGAAGTTAATTTCAATATTCCGGCTCCAATCATGACTCTACCGGGTGATTATTATTCTGACATTCTTAATGGGGAGTTAGAAAACTATTTGGAAACCGGATTGGGTAAAATTCATTACCTACTTGTTACACCGCCACCTGCACCGGAACCTGGAGACATTGGAGATGAAATCGGTGTGTTAGACTTTAACGGAATTCCCGATGATGGTGAATGCTCAGGTATGGAAGGACAGATACTCGCAGGAGCCTCTCTTATCGGAGATGGAAACTCTACGATTGTGATTCCGGTGTTTGAACATATAAATGAATGTGCATCATCCGGGACAGTAACATCAGGATTTGTAGAAGGAAACGCGATCAATCTCATGTATTGGGACACCGAAACCCAAACGGAGATTGGACTTGAAGCAGACTATTCTTACGGGTCATTTTCCCCTGACAGCGGCGGAATTTCTAATCCTTCTCTGTTTGGTAATCAATACACATTTGTGAACGTAATCTCTTATCCAAATTTAGAACAGCAAACGATGAATCTGGATTACTCCGAAGGATGGAATTTGGTAGGAACACCTCTGATTATGGAGGATACGCACTATATATCTGTTTTCCCTGATCCGCTCACGGGAACACTGTTTGCATACCAAGCAAACACATATATCCAAAGTGAGTACGTTGAACCGGGGCTTGGCTATTGGCTTCGATTCGCCGAGAATCGTGGGGGTGATATTACCGGATTGACATTTGACGAAGTGAATATATCCCTTATCAAGGGTTGGAACTTGATTTCGGGAGTAACCGCAACTGTTCCGGTTACATCTGTTTTTGATCCCGGTGGATTGATCGTTCCGAATACCGTTTATGGGTTTTCTCCGGAGGGATATGAAAACACAGAAAGTTTTTCACCAGGGTATGGATATTGGATTTTATCTACCGGAACGGGAACCATTACAATTTCTGATAATTATTCAGGGAAAACTGTAGAATCCTCATGGAGTGAACCAAAAAACGCGGGTTGGTTACACATCAATGGGAAGCCCCTATATTTTGGATTTGAGCTCACTGAAGAACAAAAGCAAAGCTATCGTCTTCCTCCTAAACCACCCATGGGTGCATTTGATGTCCGGTTCCAAGGAGGCTGGAAATATTCTGAGAATGATGCTGTGATTGAAGTTATGAATCCAACAGAAAATCTAAATATAGAATACCATATCGCCAATAATGAACGATGGACTTTATCTGATAATATTGGAAATGAAACCATTTTATCTGGGGATGGGTTTGTACAGTTTAATGGTGATAATACACAGTTCTTTCTCAATAAAACAATGGGTGTTCCGACAGAGTTCGCTCTCAAACAGAACTTCCCGAATCCGTTCAATCCTGAAACCGTAATCCGTTATCAGTTACCAGTTAACAGTGAAGTACAATTAACAGTCTATGATTTAAGAGGAAGGGAAGTGAAGGAATTGGTGAGTGGTAGAACACCTGCAGGTACTCACCACATCATTTGGAATGGCACAGATGCACATGGTCAACCAGTGGCATCAGGGATGTATTTGTATCAGCTGAAAACCGTTAACATAGTGAAAACGAAAAAACTTGTGCTGTTGAAATAGGATACGCTATTCAAGGGCAAACTATGTTGCTTAATAAGCAAAGAGACTTTTGTAGTTATCCCCCGATAAAACATCAGGGAATGGAAAGTAGGCATGACCACCGTTTAAAATATTATCATGTGGCGGGCAGGCACTTTGCTTCGATATTGATATGGCTATCTTTCTCCATTCTTTTTTCTCAGGATTCAACCCACACCATTAGTGGAGATATATTAGCCCTTTCTACCAGTCCATTAGGCGGGATTGGTGTTTTCGCTGAGTGTAATGATTTTGATGTGTACTTTACGACAGAAACCGGACAAACCATCAATGGTGAAGTATCTTCGTGTGGCTTTGAAGGACAATTATGTTATACAATTGAAATAATTTCTCTCACATTGTCACCATCGGTGATACTACCGAATGAAATATCCATTAGCCAAAACTATCCGAATCCATTTAATCCGGCAACCCGTTTACGTGCGTACATCTCGAACAAGGGAACCTTTAAGATATTTGATATTTTAGGGAGAGAAATACAATCAGCTAATCTAAGCTTCCCCGGTGAATATGAATTAACATGGGGCGGCGCGAATAAAGCCGGAAAGTCCTCTCCAGCTGGTGTCTATATCTATCGTTTGTCGGGTGGTGAGAGTGTACGAACGGGAAAAATGACTTTACTGGACGGCGGGAACACCAGTGGTTTAACCGCACGTTACACCGGAAACAATAAAAGGCAGGTTCACGCCAAGACAAAAACAGCCAATATGATGAACGGGACACTTTGTTTGACGGCATCCTGTATTACGAATATTGATTTACCGGTAAGTGTATCACAGGATACAACGATACACTTTATCTGCAATGTTGCTCCGAACGGTGTTGACCAGTCGTATTCTGTGCATATCGGAGATACGTTGACAATAGATTTAAACGAAGTCATAATTAATGACAGTCCCACTATATTTGAAGTAGAAGAGAATGATTATTTCCTGCCGCTGAATGAATTTACGTTACGATATATCCCTCAACAGCCGGAGACATTTTCGGTAGAAATCATAGGGATTGATAGTATAGATACAGCATTAGAAGATACAATAACTCTCACCTTGGAATCTGCTTATTCAGACACAACAAGCCACGAATTTACATGGGAAATTGATACGTTCGGTTCTCAAATGAGTTTTTTACTTGATGTAGCTATCGTGGATGAAAATGATATCTGGGCAGTGGGGACAATAGCCATAGATCCGCCTTATTTTGTAAGAAATGCACATTGGGATGGTGAAGAATGGAATTTTTTTGATGTAATTAGTGGAGCTGAAAAAATAACTGTATTTGCATTTGCGCATGATGATATATGGATGACATCCTCTTTACCTATGCATTTTGATGGAAATGAGTGGCATGTGTTTACACCGAACGATGACGGATATCCCACTGGAGCCGGATGGTTAATATCAATATGGGGTAGTTCCTCAGAGAATATGTATTTTGGTGGTTCATATGGATATATTATTCATTATGACGGGGAAACGTTTACTGCTTTAGATTCTCCTACCAATGATACGCCAATCGATATAGAACGTATTTCCGGTTCTGTAGATGGAGAACACGTATTTGCAATCGGGAAGGGAATTGTAGATTCAGAATTACATTCAATCATATTAACAATTGAAAACGGACAGATTGACACCCTTTACAATAATATTGGTGTAACTCCTACTGAAGGAAATATGGGAGCCCTTTATGATGATGGTTTGGATGTATTCGGAGACATCGCCTATTTTTCTACTTCCGCGGGAATTTGGAAATATAATTTCATAACTGGTGATTCAACAGTTTTATTAGAGGGTGAATCACAGTATTTAGGGACTGAGGGGATAGAAGTTCAATCTCATAATGATATTAGCATATTTTTTTCCCGTTCAAAATTCCTTCATTATAACGGAGTTGAATGGGTACAAGATAATACCGTTATGAACGAATTGCCATTTCAAAATATTTGTTATGGCATGGATTTCAAAGATAATATGATTATTTCTGTCGGAGGGGTCAATGCCGGAGCTCAAGCATACGCAGCCAGGGGTTATCGAAATGCAAGTGAAAGAAAACTCATTAATAATCAAAAAAAGAAAAAAAGAAATCCTTATGAATAAAATAAGAACTATGATATTTTGCTTGGTTATACTGAGTTTTGCTACGGCACAACCTTATCATTTTGTTGATTTGAATATTGAATCAGGGGTTTTTAATGGCGATCCAACCAGTGAACAAGAATTCTTCTTGGTCTTTTCTATTGAGGTTGGTGAAATGGATGCACCCTATTTACGATTATATTTTGGTGAGTCCAATCTAGGAAATAATAGTTATGTAATCATCCGTTCAATTCAAGATAGCATTAAACAAATACATAATTCCCAAACACTATCTGAATGGAGAAACACGTCAATATTTTTCAATGGTAGTTTACTATTAATTGAGTTATATGTCTATAAGTTTGATACAGATGTTTTTATCAATCTAGATTCATTGTTCATAGGGCATAACTTGTCTGAAGATTATGTAACAGCGGATACTACAATGGAAAGAAGTCTCTGTGGTGACGATGATCGGATTCGTTCAGAAGACTTTGCAATAGGACGTTTAGTCCCATTTGTTTGCACAGCAGGGATTACCGAAAATGGTTTGTTAATATCAGCGGGGCACTGTCTTTGGCCGGATTTTTCAATGGATGATGAAATAGTTGAATTTAATGTTCCTTTTTCACTTCCTGACGGTACAATTCAACACCCAGGGGTTGAAGACCAATATATTGTTGGCGACTATTATTCTTTTGAATGGACCGGAGAAATTGATGATTGGTTGGTTTTTAATGTGGAAAATAACAGCAATACAGGTTTACAACCCATAGAAGCACAAGGAACATTCTATGAATTGGAAAGAGTGAACGAATTTAATGAGAATGATATGTTTCGAATTACGGGTTATGGTATGGATGATACACCTCCTGATGATGATTTTAATTGGGAAGGAATTGAATTTAATCATGTTCAGCAGACTAGTACCGGTCTATTCGATTCATTATTCGGAACGATACTAAATATTGCAGTTGATGCTACTGATGGAAACTCTGGCGGTCCAGTTGTAAGGGAATGTGACGGAAAAGTTGTTAGTATTTATAATGTCCACAATTGCAATAATGGTTATAATTCAAGTGTTAGTTTTTTAAATAATAATTTTTGGATGGCTTTACACCCAAATTCCGTTTTTCTCACGAATCGGAATTTAGTAAATAATGAAAATTTGGGTGGGTTTTTGACCTTAGACAATACAGAGACTTCTACGTTTGAGTATCCCTTCATAAACTCATATGATATGGTTCCTGTTGATGTTGAAGTTGGTAATCTTTATAGTGCAACCACAACAACACCCAATTTAGGAGAAAACGACGAATTCAGAAACATTATGTGGAATGACAATCGTGAAGATTATTTATTAAAAATGAATCACATATTTATGGAGGGGCAACAATTTCATACAGCATACTTCACAACTCAATTTTCTGTTACGATTGAGTCAACCCATCCGGTTGAGTTAGAATTTCATGACCCGTGGTATGCGTACAGGGAAGAACCGGACAGACCTTGGATTCAACCGGATGAATTTTCCCCTTTATGTGAATTGACACCTGATGGTACTTACCCAGTTTTCTTGAACCAAGGTGGAAATATCGAATATTTAATGCCCCCGTACTATTCTATCCTTACAGAACAATACTTTGATAATGATGAAGGAGAAATATATGAATTCACACACTGGTCAGGTGTAAATGTGTTAATAGAAAATATTGATGAACTTGCGACCGGTGTAATATTTACAAATGAAGATGCAACAATCACTGCAAACTATGAGTTTTACACTGAAAACGGAAATTTGGTTAACAATATCACCAACTGGAATATCGTCGGCTTACCGGGAGAAGTTCCACCTCCTGCATACTATCTTGATATATTTCCGTCCGCTATTGAGGGGACCTGCACCGGACACAATGGTTCTTATTATAACGCAGATAATTTAGTAAATGGTGAAGGCTACTGGCTTTGCTTTAATGAAGCAGGCAATACCATTATTATCGGTGATGAGATTTCTGAATTGGTTATAGATATATCCTCCGGCTGGAATCTAATATCCGGGATATCGACAGAAACACCCATTGAATACATTGATGATCCAAATGAGATTCTTGTCCCTAATTGTTTCTTTGGTTATGATAACGGCTTTCTTCCTTCTGAAAGTATGGTGCCGGGTAAAGGCTACTGGGTACGTGCTAATAATAACGGTATCATATTCATCACGAATGATCAACAATCAACTAATGAATTTGTTAATCGAATGGATAACGTTAATTATATCAAATTCACAAATCCCTCAGGGAATGAGAGAAAAGTGTATTTTGGGATTGACGTTCCTGAAGAAGACCAGCTCAGCTATACATTACCGCCATTACCTCCGGATGAAGTAATGGAACAGAACTTCATGGACACACGATTTGCAGACGGGAAAACCTATACAGAAGATGTGGGAACAATCGAAGTAAGAAACACCGACTACCCACTCACCGTGGAATACGGCATTCTGAACGACAACGGAGAATGGGAGATTACCTCTAACGCTCCAAAACGCATTAACGGAGATGAAGAATACGGAGACATCGGCAGAGTGAAGCTCAATCGAACCGGTAAGATTGTAGTAGAACACCCAATTGAATCATTCACCATCCGAAAGACAAACTCAAAAAATCTTCCGACAGAGTTCGCTCTCAAACAGAACTACCCTAATCCGTTTAATCCAACCACGACCATTTCATTTTCGATACCTCAAAACAATGTAGAGACGCGATTAATCACGTCTCTACACGTGTATGACCTCACCGGTCGGTTAGTTAAAACCCTAATAAATGAGAACATTGAGCCTGGATATCATTTTGTTGTTTGGAACGGCACAGACACCTACGGAAAGCCGGTTGCATCAGGGATGTATTTGTATCAGCTGAAAACTAATAACTTTGTGAATACTAAAAAACTTGTGTTACTGAAATAAGGTACACATGGTAAAACCAAAACCAACCTCAAATAAATTACAGGAAGTATTGAGCGGCGATAAGGTCTCACTCTCTTTCGCCAATCGCTTAAAAGAGCAGTATTCCGTCGGATATGTTGAGCCATCACAGTTGTTAATCTAAAATGAAACAAACACTTTTCATATTCCTCCTGTTTTTTCTACCATTGCAGCTTTTTGCCCAATGCGATTCGGTATATTGGAGTACTAATCCTGCGGAGAATTTACAGGTGTCAACCTGGGGACTTTCTCCTTTGGCGGTCAGCGATGGAAAAGGCGGTGTTTACATCAGTTGGGAAAGTTTTGACTATGAATATAGTGATCTATATTTACAATATGTGAATAAATGCGGTAAGAAACAATGGGAACCGCCTTTGTTTATTGGTGATATCGGGAACTTTCAGACAGGAAATGTTGCTCTTGTAGAGGACAGCAGCGGAGGTGTGATTGTTGGCTGGGATGATTTAATCCCTCGAGACACAATAGAATTTACAATATTATATAAAGGCAGATTGAGGACACAACGGATAGATAGTGCCGGGACTAAATTATGGGGTGACGAAGGTGTAAAAGTAAGTCTTGATGACGGCAGAGGCCATAGAATTATTTCTGCCGTATCCGATAATGCTGACGGTGTTGTCGTTTTGTTTACCACGCATACAGAATATGGCGTTTCCACCGATTCCTCATCATTACGAATCCAGCGTATTTCTAATAGCGGAGAACGTTTGTGGGGTGAGAATGGAATATTGTTTGATTATAATATTTGGGGGCATAGATTATTAATGGTCAGTGATAGAGATAGTGGTGTGATCTTACAATATGGAGTTGATGGAGAAGCACAATTTCAAAGACTAAATGCACTGGGTGATACAATTTGGACTGTTTCATCACTAAATGGATATTCTAATATAATTTCCGATAATAACGGGGGAGCAATTTTAGGAGTGAGCAAATGGCTATCACCATATTATAACAGAATTATTGCAAATAGAATTTCAGTTGATGGTGAATTTTTATGGGGCGAAGAAGGAATGGTATTATCTGATAGTGTTGGGTCATATTCTAAAATTACTGATGTTATTATCAAGAATGATTCAATTGTTGTTTTGTATTGGACAGAGGTGGTCAATCTGCAAAATGATATTCAAACATATTTACAAATGATCCGTCCTAATGGTGATTTCATATTTGAAAGTGGCGGTATATCACCTAGTCTTGTTTCTGTTTCGTATAGAATAGGTGCAGGGACAATTGAAAGTGATAATAACAGTATGATATTTCTTTTTCTTGATAATCGTGATGAATCACAAAACGCAGTTTATGCACAGAAACTTGGTCCAATGGGAGAAATATTATGGGAGAGTAGTGATGTTATGTTTTCATACTTTCCGCGACAACATAGTATATTTGTTAAAGATATATCCTACGGTATAATTGATATTGGTTCTGATGAACCCATGAACGGCATTTTCGCCCAACAGATCAGCCGGAACGGCAATCTTGGAGAAGTAAATACAGATTCTGTAAGTGTTAATGTTGAAAATAGATTACCAAAGGGATATTTATTAAAACAGAATTATCCAAACCCCTTTAATAATTCGACAGCAATAAAGTATATTCTTCCTGTACAATCTGAAATATCAATAATAATTTTTGATATTCTTGGTAGAGAAATTAGTAGATTTGAAAGATTTCATTCAACGAGTGGAAATTACTCTGTTCAGTGGAGTGGTACAGATAACAGGGGAAATAACATTGGGTCAGGGATATATTTTTATGAAATCCAAACGAATGAATTTCGAGAAGTAAAAAAAATGTTACTAATCAAATAAAAACCAAAGTAGAAACTCCATGAGAATCATAATTCTACTAACAACTATCTGTATCATGATCATAAACGGTTTATACGCAGATTATATTGGTACAGGTGCAATTGAATGGACACAACCGGAGGGCACAACCTTTATTGCCAAGCTTTGGGGTGATGAATTTGAACATTGGATGGAGACCGATGATGGATACCGAATCGTAAAAGGAAGTGGTAAATTCTATTATTATGCTCAATTAGATAGTAGTGGTGAGTTTACTCCGTCAAGTTATAAAGTTGGTATTGATGTACCCCTAGCATCAGCATATCAATTAGACCGGTCTGAAAGCCGTAAAGCTGAGATTGAAGCTCAAATTGAGATCTTCAATCAACAATTGGAGCAAAATGCTATCTGGTATCAACAAAGAAGAGAAACCCGAGAAGATCCGATTAAACTAGGAGTGGTTTTAGTTGATTTTACACCCAATGAACGTCATCCTATTGAAGTTAATAATCCAATCTACCCTAATCCATATAGCAAATCTCATTTTGACAACCTCATGTTTTCTACAGATTATTGGACCGGAGTGCACGACCCCGAAGGTGATGAAACATTAACTCCTCACCCGGAAAGCCATGAACTCTTCGGCAGTTTCCGTGATTATTATAATCAGCAGTCTTGCGGCAATCTTGATATTTACGGTCGGGGAGCCACCGATGCTGATAATGGCAACTCTATAGTTAACCGTGATGTTGGTGGACTACCGGAATGGGTGGTATTAGATGAACCTAAAGAATTTTACTACGGCGATCATCTTGATTTTGAATTAAGGGAAATATTTGTAAATGATGTTATTACCAAAGCTTCGTCAATGGACATTGATTTATCTCAATATGAAAAACTGGTATTTGTTATTGCAGGTGATAGAGGAAGCGGTATTTTATGGCCAAATACGTTTCAAAATAACTATATTGCTTCCGAAAGAAATATTACAGGTTTTGAACACATCGGCGTACACGCTCATGAGTTCGGCCATCTTCTTGGTGCAAAAGATGAATATTTTGGAGATTATCACCCGGGCAAATGGGAAGTAATGGCATCGGGGAGCAATAATGGTCCAAATGAAGGTAGCTGTCCCGCCGGTTTTTCACCGTTTTATCGTATTAATTGGGGTTGGATAACCCCCATTATTATTGAAAATAATGTAAATGATCTTAATATTACCTACAGTTATAATAACCCAATCTATTATCAAATTTCAATTGAAGGTACCGATGAATCGTTTATTTTGGAAAACAGATTAAGAGAATCATTTGATTTCTGGACACCAAATAATCCTACATTTGACTATCAGGATGAAAATGACCCAAATGAAAATCTGGGCGGTTTATTAATATGGAATACTCTTGAAGCGAATACATTGTTTGATGCTGTAAAATTAATCCGTGCAGACAATGACAATGACAATAATCAAAATATGTCGAGAGATCCCTTTCCCTATTTTCAAAATGATGAAAATGGGAGTGGAGAAAATTTAAATTCATCAACTCACCCATCCAGCGACCTACGTAATGGAATGTATTCCGGGGTTAGTATAAATAATATTTCATGGAATGATGATTTAACAACCACCGTTGATATTGTCATAAATGATGCAATTGATGTTATTAATTCTGATCAAGTTTGGTCCAATGTTCAAACTGTAAGTAAGCATATAATCGTTGAAGAAGGAGTTACACTTACAATAAATCCAGGTACAACAATTAACATCGGCACCTTTTCTGATGGTAGCGGACCGTACTTTATATTTAAACCAGGGAGTCATTTAGTTGCAGTGGGTAATAATTCCAATCCTATAGAATTTAGTTCAATCCTTTCTTCACCCTCTCCAGGGAATTGGGGTGGTTTAGTGTTTGAGTACGTTGACCTACTTTCCAGCCACGATGACCACCAACTAAATTATTGCATCTTCAGACACACCGAAACAGCATTAACATACGATAATACGATACATATGATATCTTCCAGTTTTGGAAATTTATCATTTATTGACAATATCCAGGTTTTCAATGTAAGTCAGGATTATATCGGTGCTAACATTGTCTTTGATAACTGCTATTTTGATAATTCTAAATTTGATTTAACAGACTATCCGCTTCTATCAACAACAGTTTCTAATTGTCATTTTAAAAACTCTCTAATCGATTTTGGTAGAAATCCTAACAATTATAATAGCGATATTAATTTCCATCATAATATAGTTGAAGCAAATGACATTGGTATATATGTTACTAGTAATGGACAAAACTATAGAACAGTCGATATTATCAACAACACATTCATTGATAACAGTATTGGAGTAATGGTTCGATCATCTAATGGTGGCGTCATACCTCTTAGCATAGATGTTCGGAATAACTGTTTTTATTCAGACCAAATAAATACCGGCATTCAAATATTAGGGATATCTCAATTGATTATCCGTGAAATTGATTATAATAATTTTTACAATGATTCCGGTGATGGTGAAACGGGAGAAAATGCTCTTTTTGTTGAACCTCAATTTCTTGATGTTAATAATGCAAACTACCATTTAAGCTATGAATCACAATTAAAAGATGCAGGCGACCCTGATTCTCCCCTTGATCCTGATGAATCAACATCGGATATAGGGGCGTTTTATTATCCTAATAATGGAAGTATGGTTACATACAATGCAAATTGGAATATCGTGGGGTTACCAAGAGAAGTTGAATCATCATTCTATCTTGATGTTTATTCAAATGCGGTTCCAAATACATGCACAGTCTATGAAAACGGTAGTTATATAAGCGCAAATAATTTGATACGTGGTGATGGTTATTGGTTGAAATTTTACGGGGACGGAGCAGAATTGGTTCTGGGTGATGATGCGCTTGATATTGAATTAATTATAGAAGAGGGCTGGAATTTGATTTCGGGAACATCTCGTGATTGTATTCTTGAAAATATTACTGACTCGGACAATATTCTTTTACCGGGATGTTTTTACGGGTATGAGAATGGTTTTTTTGAATCAGAACGTATAATTCCAGGTAAAGGCTATTGGGTGCGTGCAAGTCAACCTGGAACCATCACCATTACGAATACGCCATTTACTCCAAATCAATTTACTGATCGGATGGATGACGCCAACTACGTAAAGTTCACAAATAATACAGGGAAAGAGAGAAAAGTGTATTTTGGTGTTGAGGTTCCCGAAGAAGAACAATTAAGCTACACCTTA